>NZ_MVHH01000066.1 GCF_002086515.1 Mycolicibacter arupensis | reverse complement strand
GGTCGCACGGGTCACACCATCTGCGTTCAGTCCGCCCAGGCCACCGTTGCCGCCCGCACCACCGTTGCCACCGGCCACGCCATTGACGTTGCCGACCGTGCCGTCAGCACCGGCAGCACCGGCACCGCCCTTGCCACCAGCACCACCGACACCGGCCACACCGTTGCTACCGCTGGTCGCCGCCCCGGTACCGGTACCGGCCTTACCGCCGATTCCGGCGTTACCACCGGTGCCGCCGTTCTGACCCGCACCACCGGCACCGCTGTTCACCCCGGCCACACCGGCCGAACCCGCGGCACCCGCCGCACCGGCACCACCGTTACCGGCGTTACCGCCCGAGCCCGCAGCACCCACGGCACCCGCCGAGGAACCCGTACCCGCAGCACCACCGTTGCCACCGACACCACCGTTACCACCGGCACCACCGTTGCCGTCACCGGTCACAAACGACCCGGCCGCACCATCGATGCCGTTACCGCCCGTACCACCGGCGCCACCGTCACCGCCGGTGCCCGTGACCGCCCGGTCAACACCGTTGGCCTGCAGGCCACCCAGGCCACCGTTGCCGCCCTTACCGCCGTTACCACCGGCCACGCCGTTGACATTGCCGACCGTGCCGTCGGCGCCGTTGGCGCCCCGGGCTCCATCGCCGCCGTTGCCGCCGACACCGGCCGCGCCGTCGGTGCCGTTGGCGGCGTGGTTGCCGCCGCCGCTGTCGCCACCGGCACCGCCGACACCGGCGTTGCCACCGGCGCCACCGTTCTGGCCGTCGCCGCCGTTCCCAGTTCCGTTGGCGCCGTCGGCACCGTTGCCGCCGTTACCGCCGTTACCGCCGAGGCCGCCAACGCCGTGGTCGCCGGAGACCGTGCCGGTACCGCCGACACCACCGGCGCCGCCGGTGCCACCGTTGCCACCGTTGCCGCCGTCCGCACCGGGAGTCTGACCATTGAGGCCGTTGAACCCGTTGCCACCGGCACCGCCGTCGCCACCGTCGCCACCGTCGCCCTGCGCAGCCTGAGAGCCGTTGGAGTTGAGGCCGCCGGCACCGCCGTTACCACCGGCACCACCAGCGCCACCACCAGTTCCATTGATGCTGCCGGACGTGCCATTGCTACCGATGTAGCCCCGGCCACCGTCACCACCGTCACCACCGACGCTGCCGTCACCGTCGGCACCGTTGGCGCCAGTTGTCGATCCGGTACCGCCCGTGCCGCCCGCGCCGAAGTCGCCACCGACGCCGCCGACACCACCGGCGCCGCCGTCGGGGTTGGCACTGGTGCCGTTGGCGCCCTTGCCGCCGGCGGCAGCCTGACCCGCGTCACCGCCACTACCGGCGTTACCGCCGGCGCCCGCGGTGCCCGCGTTGCCGACCGTGGTGTTACCGGCCGCACCACCGGTGCCGCCGTTACCGCCCGCGCCGCCGGAACCGGCGTTGCCACCGGCACCGCCGTTGCCGTCACCGCCACCGGTGAAGGTGCCGGCCGCGCCGCGCACGCCATCGCCACCGTCGCCGCCTGCGGCGCCGTTACCGGCGGAGCCGCCGTTTCCGGCGTTGCCGCCCAGGGTTCCGGCGTCACCGCCGGCACCACCGTTGCCGCCCTTGCCGCCGGCCTGGCCGGATTGACCGGAGTCACCGGCGTTGGTGCCGTTACCGCCATCCTGGCCGGCCTTGCCGTTGCCGCCAGTGCCGCCGTTACCGCCGTTGCCGTAGGCCGAACCATTACCGCCGGCTCCACCGGCACCGCCGTCGGTGCCGGTTGCGGCGGACGGGTCGGAAGCAGCGTCGTAGCCGTTACCACCGTCACCGCCGTTGCCCTGCGAACCGGTCCAGGCGGAGCCGGCGTTGCCGCTGGCGCCCGTGGTAGATCCGGCACCGCCGGCACCTGCGGCGCCGCCGCTGCCCAGCGCACCGCCATCACCGCCGCGGCCACCGTCAGGGTTGGCCGCGGTGCCATCGGCGCCCCGGCCGCCGTCGGCGGCGTGGCCGGAGTTGCCTCCGTTACCACCGTTGCCGCCACCTCCAAGGGTGCCGTCCGTAGCTCCACCGGTACCCGCACCGGCCGCACCACCGGCGCCACCCTTGCCACCGGCACCACCGTTGCCGGCCGCACCGCCGGTGCCGCCGTTGCCGTCGCCGCTGGTGTAGTCGCCTACCGCACCGGTCGCACCACTGCCGCCGTTGCCACCGTTGCCGCCGTTGCCACCGACACCGCCGTCGCCGCCGTGGAAGCCGGCACCGACACCGATACCGCCGGCACCGCCAGCGCCACCGACGCCGCCGGCCAGGCCGTCGCCGCCCGCTTCACCCGGCAGGGTGCCGTCGCCACCGTTGCCACCGTTCGGGCCACCCTGGCCGGGCAGGCCGCTACCGCCGTTACCGCCCGCACCACCGTTGCCGCCGCCCGTGGCGCTACCGCCCTGGCCACCGTCACCACCATGCTGGCCGCCGTCGCCGCCGTTTCCGGCATTGCCGCCGTCGCCGGTCTGGCTGCCGCCTGCGCCACCGTCGCCACCTGCGCCACCGTCACCGGTCTGGCCGGTGCCGCCGTTGCCGGCGTTGCCACCATTGCCGTTCTCACCTGCATTGCCGCCGGCGCCGCCGTCGCCACCGTTGGCGTCGCCGTTGCCACCGTTGCCGCCGTTGCCACCGTTGCCGCTGGTGGAGCCACCGGCACCGCCGGTACCGCCGTTGCCGCCGTTGGAGTCGTCGCCGTGGCCGTCGCCACCGTTGCCGGCGTTGCCGCCGTTGCCGTGGCTGCCGGCGTCGCCGCCGTTGCCGCCGTTGCCGCCATCACCATCGGGGTTCGTGTAGCCGTTACCACCGTTGCCACCATCACCCGAAGGCTGGCCTTCGGCGCCGTCGCCGCCGTCGCCGCCGGCCTTACCGCTGCCTCCGGCGCCGCCGGTTCCAGCGCCGCCGCCGGAACCACCAGAGCCGGCGTTGCCGGTGTCGCCACCCTGGCCGCCGTTGCCGCCGTCCGGGTTGGTGGCGTCACCGTCTGCACCGTTGCCACCGCTGCCAGCCGAGCCGGCGTTACCGCCCGCGCCACCGTCGCCGCCGTTGCCGTTGTTGCCGGCGTTGCCGTTGCTGGCACCACCGCCGCTTCCGCCGGTTCCACCGGCACCACCGGTGCCACCGGATCCGCCGTTGCTGCCGGTTCCGCCGTCACCGCCGGGGGTGGTGGCGTCATCGCCGTCGGCACCGGAGCCACCGTTGCCTGCGTCGCCACCGCTGCCGGCGTTGCCACCGGCGCCACCGTTACCGACGACCGAACCGCCGGCACCGCCGGCACCGCCGTTGCCGCCGGCGCCACCGTTGGTGCCGTCACCACCGGCCTGCGTCGGGTCATCGCTGTTGGTGCCATCGGTGCCGTTGGCACCGGAACCGCCGTTGCCGCCCTGTCCACCGTTGCCGTGGTCACCGGCGTTACCCCCGGCACCACCGTTTCCACCGGCGGTTCCGGGCTCAGCGTCGGGGTCGGTGGAGGCGTCGTAGCCGTTGCCGCCCGCGCCACCATCGCCACCGGCTCCGGCCGTACCGTCGGTTCCCCCGGTGCCGTTCGTGCCTCCGGTGCCACCGGTTCCCGCAGAACCACCGGTCGCGCCCAGGCCGATCGCACCGTCGTTGCCGCCGTTGCCGCCCTTGCCGCCGTCGGGGCTTTCGGCGTCGCCGTCCGCACCTGTGCCACCGTTGCCGCCGATGCCGGCGTCGCCGCCGTTGCCGCCGTTGCCGCCGTTGCCGTTAGTGCCCGCCGAGCCGTTGGTCGCCGAGCCGCCGCTGCCGCCGTTGCCGGCCTTACCGCCCGCGCCCGCGTCGCCGCCGACACCACCGTTGCCACCGTTCTGGCCGGGGTCCGTGCCGTCGGCGCCGTTGGCGCCGTTCCCACCGGAGCCACCGTTGCCACCGTTGCCGGCCAAGCCGCCGGCGCCACCGTCACCGATGACCGATCCGCCCTTACCGCCGGCACCACCGTTGCCGCCGGCGCCGCCTGCGCTGCCGTCGTTTCCGGCGTTGCCGTTGCCATCGACGTCGGTACCGGTGCCGTTCGTGCCGGTGCTGCCGTCAGTGCCGCTGCCACCGTTGCCGCCCAGGCCACCGTTGCCGTGGTCTCCGGCGTCGCCACCGGCGCCACCGTTGCCACCGGAGGTTCCCGGTGCTGCACCCGGGTCGGTGGAGGCGTCGTAGCCGTTACCGCCATTGCCGCCGTTGCCCTGCGTGCCCGACGGGATGCCGCCGTCCTGACCGTCGGTGCCGTCGGTCAGGCCGCTGCCGCCCGTGCCCCCAGCACCGCCGGAGGCGGCGTTGCCGCCCGCGCCACCGTTGCCACCGTTGGGGTTCTCCGCGGTGCCGTCGGCACCCGTACCGCCGTTACCGGCCTTACCGGAGTCGGCGCCGTTACCCGCGTTGCCACCGTTACCTTCGGTGCCCGCCTTGCCATGTGCCGAGCTACCAGCGGCACCACCGGCACCACCGTCTCCACCGGCACCACCGGCACCGGCACCACCGCCGGTACCGCCGTTTCCGGTCCCGCCGTTGCCGAACGTCCCGTCCGCACCGTTGGCACCGTTACCGCCGACACCACCGTCTGCGCCGGTACCACCGGCACCACCGTTACCGCCGTCACCGGCGATCGATCCACCGGCGCCACCGGCACCGCCGGAGCCGCCCTTACCGCCGGAGCCGCCGGCCTGACCGGCCTCGCCCGGGTCTTCGCCGTTGGCGCCGACGCCACCGGTCGCACCGTTGCCGGCGTTGCCGCCATTACCGCCGTTGCCATGGTCGCCACCGGCTCCACCAGCACCGCCGTTGCCGCCAGACGTCCCCGGGGCGGCAGTGGGGTCGGAGGCAGCGTCGTAGCCGGAGCCACCGTTACCGCCGTTACCACCGCTTCCGGGAGTGTTGCCCGCCGCACCGTTGTTCCCTGAGGTCGCACCGGTGCCACCGGTACCACCGGCCCCACCGACGCCGACGTTGCCGCCGTTTCCGCCGGCGCCGCCGTCGGGGTTGGCTGCGGTGCCGTTGATGCCGTCGCCGCCGTCGCCGGGAGCGCCGCCATTGCCACCGTTGCCCGCGTTACCACCGGCTCCCGTGGTGCCACCGCCGGTACCACCATTACCGCCGGTACCACCGCCGCCGCCGTTACCACCGGCGAAGCCGTCCGCGTGCTCGGCGTCGCCGTTGTTGCCGTCGAAGCCGGCTCCACCCTTGCCGCCGTTACCGCCGAGGCCGCCGGTGCCGTCGGTTGCGTGGCCGCCCCCGACTTCCTGTCCGCCGGCGCCGCCCGCTCCACCGTTACCGCCGTTACCACCGGCAGTGCCGTCGACGTTGTCCCGGTCGCCGTTGGCGCCGTCCATGCCGGCGCCGCCGATCCCGCCGTTGCCGCCGGTGCCGGCGGCACCATTGCCACCGCTGGCACCTTGCTGGCCGCCGCCCGAGTCGCCGCCCTTGCCGCCGGCACCGGCGTTGCCGCCATTGCCACCGGCACCACCGTCATAGCCGTTGATGTGCTCGGCGTCGCCGTTGGCACCGTTGGAACCATCGGCGCCGTTACCACCGTTACCGCCGTTGCCACCGGCACCACCCACGCCGTGGCCACCGGCGGCAGCACCCGTACCGCCGACGCCACCCGCGCCACCGTCGCCACCGGTACCACCGGCCGACCCGCTGCCGCCGGGGTTGGTGCCGTTGGCACCGTTGAAGCCGCTGCCGCCACGGCCGCCGGCGCCACCCGCGCCGCCGTTGCCGTCGGTCGCCTGAGTGGTGCCGTCGGCCTGCAGGCCGCCCTCGCCGCCGTTGCCGCCGGCGCCGCCGGCCGCACCCGCGGTGCCGTTGACGTTGTCTGCGGTGCCGTTGACACCGTCCAGGCCAGCACCGCCGACGCCACCGTTGCCGCCCTGGCCGGCAATGCCGTTGCTTCCGCCTGCGGCGTGGTTTCCACCACCGCTGTCTCCACCGGCGCCGCCCTTACCGGCGTTACCGCCGGCGCCGCCGTCCTGGCCGGCGTAGCCGGCTTGGTGCGTGGAGTCACCGTTGGCGCCGTTGGCGCCATCAGCACCGGCACCACCGTTGCCGGCATTACCGCCCACGCCGCCAGTACCGTGCGCGCCAGCCTGGGTGCCGGTACCGCCGACGCCACCCGCGCCGCCCGCGCCACCGTTTCCACCACGAGTGCCATCGGCACCGGGCTCGTCCCCGTTAGTGCCGTTGATGCCGCTACCACCACGGCCACCTTGCCCACCGGCACCACCATTGCCGGTGGTGGCGTGGGAGCCATCGGTGTTCTGACCGCCGGCACCGCCGTTTCCGCCGGCACCACCGACGCCACCAGCGGTGCCATCGGGGTTGAGTGCGGTGCCGTTGACACCGTCGAGTCCGATGCCACCGGCACCGCCGTTGCCGCCCTGGCCGGCCGTGCCGTCACTGCCGTTGGCAGCGGTCTGACCGCCACCGCTGTCGCCACCGGCACCACCCTTGCCGGCGTTGCCGCCCGCGCCGCCGTCTTGACCGGCATAGCCACCGGTGTGCTGGGCATCCCCATTGGCGCCAACAGCGCCATCAGCACCCGCACCACCATTGCCGGCGTTGCCACCCACACCGCCAGCACCGTGCGCGCCGGCCTGGGTACCGGTACCACCGACACCACCAGCACCACCGGCACCGCCATCACCACCGCTGGTGCCCGCAGCACCCGGAGTGGCTCCGTTGGCGCCGTTGAAACCACTACCACCGCGGCCACCGGCACCACCGGCACCACCATTGCCGTCGGCAGCCTGGGTCGTACCGTCAGCCTCGACACCACCGGCACCGCCGTTACCGCCGGCACCACCTGCACCACCTGCGGTGCCATTGGGGTTCTCCGCGGTGCCGTTGACGCCATCAAGACCGGTGCCACCGAGACCACCGGCTCCACCCTTACCGGCAGCGCCGTCGCTG
The DNA here is from genome assembly GCF_002086515.1 of Mycolicibacter arupensis. Classification (GTDB taxonomy): domain Bacteria; phylum Actinomycetota; class Actinomycetes; order Mycobacteriales; family Mycobacteriaceae; genus Mycobacterium; species Mycobacterium arupense. The sequence goes on along the minus strand of NZ_MVHH01000066.1, from coordinate 8,161 downwards.
CCGTTGGCAGCGGTGGTGCCGTTACCGCTGTCGCCACCGGCGCCACCCACACCGGCGTTACCGCCAGCGCCACCGTCTTGGCCGGCGAACCCCGCGGTGTGCTGGGCGTTGCCGTTGGCACCGTTGGCGCCCATAGCACCGTTACCGCCATTGCCGGCGTTACCGCCGACACCACCGACACCATGAGCGCCCTCAACGGTGCCGGTACCACCGACACCGCCGGCACCACCGGCGCCGCCGTTGCCGCCACGGGTGCCATCGGCACCGGGCTCGTCACCGTTGGCGCCGTTGAAACCGTTGCCGCCACGACCACCCAGACCGCCGGCGCCACCGTTGCCGTTGGTCGCCTGCGTGGTGCCGTCAGCTTCTAGGCCGCCCTGGCCGCCGTTGCCGCCCGCGCCACCAGCGGAGCCGGCCGTGCCATCGGGGTTTTCGGCGGTGCCGTTGACTCCGTCGAGGCCGGTGCCACCGGCGCCACCGTTGCCGCCGATACCGGCGACGCCGTCAGCACCACTGGCCGAGTAGGTGCCGCCACCGCTGGCACCACCGGCGCCGCCCTTACCTGCGTTGCCGCCGGCGCCACCGTCCTGGCCGGCGTAGCCGCCCGTGTGCTCGCTGTCCCCGCCGGATCCGTCGCCACCATCGGCACCATTGCCACCATTGCCGCCGTTACCGCCGAGCCCACCGATGCCGTGGGCACCGACAGTGGAGCCCTGGCCGCCCTGGCCGCCGTTGCCACCTGCGCCGCCGTTGCCGGCGTTGGTGCCATCCGCGCCCGGCTCGTCACCGTTGAAGCCGTTGAAGCCGTTGCCGCCGGCACCACCATCGCCACCAGCGCCACCCACGCCCTGAGCCGCGTTGGAACCGTCAGCAGCCAACCCACCGGCACCGCCGTCGCCACCATTGCCGCCCTGGCCACCGCCGGTGCCATCAATGCTGCCCAGGACACCATTGGTGCCCAGGAAGCCATCACCACCGAGACCACCGTTGCCACCGACCGAGGCCGCCCCATCCAGCCCCGCGGCGCCCTGGCCATTGCCATCGCCGTCGGTGCCACCGGTCCCGCCGGCACCGAAGTCGCCACCGGCACCACCAGCGCCGCCATTGCCGGCGTCGGGGTGCTCCGCGGTTCCGGCAGCGCCCTGGCCACCCGCGCCTGCGATTCCGGCATTGCCGCCGTCACCGGCGGCACCGCCGGAACCGGTGATGCCGGCGGCACCGTTGGTGGCACTGCCTGCCACACCACCGGCACCACCATTGCCGCCCGCACCACCAGAGCCGGCGTTGCCGCCCGCACCACCGTTGCCGTCGCCATCGTCATCGAACGTCCCCGCGGCGCCGTCGGCACCGCGACCGCCGCCGCCACCGGCAGCGCCCTTGCCGCCGCCACCACCATTGCCGGCGTTGCCGATAACCGAACCGCCCGAGCCACCGGCACCGCCGGCACCACCATTGCCACCGGCGCCGCCAGAGACTCCGGAGCCGCCGGCCAGGGTGGCATCCGCACCGACTGCGCCCGCAATGCCGTTTCCGCCGACGCCACCTGAGGCGCCGTTACCGTGCGCGCCACCATCGCCGCCGATGCCACCGTTGCCGCCGGAGGCGCCGTCACCATTGGCCAAGAGGCCGGTGCCATTGCCGCCCGCACCGCCAACACCGCCGTTGCCACTGATGCCGACCGGCAACTGACCGTCGGCACCGGGGCGACCTGCGTTGCCCCACAGCCAGGACATGAACTTCTCGCCTGCGGCACCGCCGAGACCGACAACGGTCCCGATCTGTCCGCCTGCGCCACCATCGCCGCCGTTACCGCCACCGAGCTCACCGTCGCCACCGAGACCACCGGCGCCACCATCGCCGGCCAGACCGGCATTGCCGCCGACGCCGCCGTTACCCGCAGCTCCGAAGTGTCCACCCACACCACCGACGCCACCACGACCGCCGCCGCCGCCATCGCCACCGAGACCACCGGCGCCACCATTGCCGCCCAGGTCATCCAGGCTCACCCCGCCTGCGCCGCCTTCGCCGCCGACACCTCCGGTGCCACCGACGCCACCGGCGCCACCCAAACCACCGATGCCGAGCACGAATCCGGCAGCTCCACCAGCGCCACCATTGCCACCCAGACCACCGATGAGCCCGTCACCGCCAGCCGTGCCGTTCAGCGCCCCCAGCACGCCGTCGAGACCGGCATCGCCCGCCGCACCGACCGCACCGGCACCGCCGACGCCACCGGCGCCACCGAAGCCGAGCAGGCTCATCACGTCACCGCCGGCACCGCCGTTACCACCGGCCACCAGCGCATCGATCGACGCGCCACCCGCGCCGCCGGCACCACCGTCACCGAACAGCCAGCCGCCGACACCGCCGGCGCCACCATCGCCACCCTCGAAACCGATACCGCCGACACCACCATTGCCGAACATGCCCGCGTTGCCACCAACACCACCGGCACCATCAGCAATGCCGGCGACGCCCTCGGCACCGGCGCCACCGTCGCCGAACAGGAAGCCGCCATCGCCCAGGTTTCCGAACCAGCCCAGCGAACCGAACAGGGTCTCGTTCGTCCCGGTGAACCCGTCGACACCGTTGCCGATCAATTCCCTACCGAACAGGTCCACCCACGGTTGGTTGATCAAGTCCAGGAACTGCTGGTTGTCGTCGATGAAGTCCTGCGTCAGGTTGTACAGCGGCAAGTACAACTGCTCGTGGTAGAAGGTCGCCACCGCCAGGTCGAACTGCTCGAACAGGTCGTAGATGAACCCGGCATCCGCGGCGCCCGGGTCGGCGAACCATCCCGACCACACGTCGGCAGACGTAGTGCCATCCGACAGTCCCGACCAGAACACCGGGTCGAACAGGTCCTCGATGTCGGCAGATGCCGTCGGCACTGGGCCGGCCCCGAACGCCAAGAACGCCGCCACCGCACTCGACGCGCCCACCACGCGCCGCCGCACCATGCGCCCATCGGACGAACCAACAACTTTGCTAGGCATCCGCCGGCTCATGGAGCACCCTTCTCATAATTTTTGCTAAGCATCAACGCAGGTTCGAATTATGGTCTTCTGTTCACTTATCGCCAACTCGGACCGCGGCGGTGTGGGTGAAAGCACATTACCGGGGTCAGTGTGACGGACAACCGGCGATCAGAGATGCAGGTCAGCGCCGTTTTTGAATATTTCGCGTATTTTATGTGACGTTGCTCACATGACTGAAAGGTCAACTACTTTGCGGAAATTTTGGTTAACATCAGATATATGCGCAGCGAAATACACGCTTCACACAGCGCCCTCAGATTGGACAGAAGAAAGCCGCATATGAAACGTGGGAGTTCTTTAATTGCAGTTTGCTGGCACGGCAAATTCAGCAGATGTGGAATGCCGCTTACGGGCGGCGACTCACCGAGTCGCCGTGGCCGTGACCGCTGGGGACCTCAACCTGGTCGTCCGTGCTGGCACTGCCCCGGTTCGGGAGATCGCGATCAGAAGGAAATCGGCGATATAGGTCCGCTGCTGGGCGGCGGACTGGGCAAGCGCAGCTCTGCCACGTTCACTGTGCGTCAGCGCACAGGCACCATGCATCGGCAAAATTGCCGAAATGGCGCTGGTATCGTGTCGCCGAGACAGCAGTAAAAGTGCGTAGATGTGGAAACAAAGCTACGACGGCAAGGTTGCGGGGGCGGTCCATCCGGGGGAATGGACGCCTGCCCGTCAGGGCGGGCAGCCTTGCCGCTGAGAGACGGTAGATGATGTCGAACGCGAACGCGGCGGTTTCGCCGTCTTCCCCCGCACGGACGGTCCTTGTGGTCAGTCCCGGAGACGCCCGACCGCAATGGCAGCCCCCCACCGAGTCCTTGACCACCGGACTCACCTGGCTCAAGAGCACACTCGACGACACCGTGGCCGCCCACCGCGGTGAGCGTCTGGTGAATGAGGACCACGAAGACAAGTTCGCCGCCGGATTCGCCGACGCCGGCGACGCAGCGGCCTGCGCCATCGCCCTGCAGAGTTCCCCGACAGCTCCTCTTCGCCCCCGCATCGCCCTGCACGCCGACGAGGCGCCGCTGGCAGAGCCCAGCGCACACCCCCGTTCGTTGGTGAACCGTGCGGCGCGGCTGTGCGATCTGGCGCACGGTGGTCAGACCCTGTTGTCGGAGACGGCCCAGCAGCTGATGGCCCAACAGCTCCCGCCCGAGGCGTGGTTGATCGATCTGGGTGCGGTCCGGCTGCGTGGCATTCCCTACCCGGAACGCCTGTCCCAGCTCTGCCACCGCGACCTGGCGACCGACTTTCCACCTCTGCGGACCGGGAAAGCCACGCATGAACCGCACTTCCCCACGCCGCTGACGAGTTTCGTCGGACGCGCCAAGGAACTTGCCGAATTGCGACAGCTGGTCGACGGCAATCGCCTGGTCACCCTGACCGGCTCCGGCGGCGTCGGCAAGACACGACTGGCGCTACAACTGGCCGAAGAGTTCGTCGACCACTTCCGCGACGGGGCGTGGTGCGTAGACCTGACGCCCATCAGCGAGCCGGAGCTGCTCGCCGAGCGGGTGGCACACACATTGGGACTGCCGGACCGGCCAGATCACTCCCCGGTCGACACCCTCGTTCGCTTCGCCGTGGACCGGCAGTTGTTACTGGTGCTGGACAACTGCGAGCATCTGCTGGACGCGTGTGCGCACATGACCGCAACGCTGTTGGCCGCCAGCTCAGAGCTGACCATCGTGGCAACGAGTCGAGAGCCCATCGGGGTGGCCGGCGAGGTGACCTGGAAGACCCCGTCGCTGTCCCTTGCCGACGAGGCCGTCGAGTTGTTCCGGCAGCGTGCTCAACTCGTTCGGCCGGGCTTCACCTCCACCGATGACGCGGCGTTGGTTGCTGAGATCTGCCGTCGGCTGGACGAGGTGCCGCTGGCGATCGAGCTCGCCGCGACCCGGGTTCGGGCCTTGTCGCTCAACGAGATCGCGGCGGGCTTGGGTCAACGCCTGCAGCTGCTGACCGGAGGTGCGCGCACGGTGGTGCCGCGGCATCAGACACTGCGCGCCTCCGAAGACTGGTCACATGACCTGTTGAGCGAATCCGAACGCGTGGTCTTTCGACGGCTGGCGACGTTTCGGGGCGGGTTCGACCTGGATGCCGCCGTCGCCGTCGCCGGAGATAGCGATCTGTCGCGCGCCCACGTGATCGACAAGCTCACCCAACTGGTCGACAAGTCGCTGGTGGTCGCCGACAGCACCGGAGACGCGACCCGATTCCGGTTACTGCAGACCGTCCAGCAGTACGCCATGGAGAAGCTTGCGGAGTCCGGGGAACGTGAGACGATCCTGGCGCGCCACCGTGATCACTACGCAGCCCTCTTCGACGCCGGAGTCACCGCAGGATACGAGTGGGGAATCGAGCAGGCAGAACTCGAGATCGACAACCTGCGTGCGGCTTTCACATGGAGCCGCGACCGTGGCGACATCGACCTGGCCGCCGGTCTCGCCTCGTCATTGCTCCCGCTGTGGATCCACAGCCGGACTCTGGAGGGGCTGGCATGGTTCAACTCCGTGCTCGCCGACGCCGCAGCCATGGCGCCTGGCACCCGCGCCCTCGCGCTCGCGGACAAAGCGATCTTCGATGCTCTGACCGGAAACTATGGGCAGGTCGATCACGCCGAGCAGGCCGTCGCGATCGCGCGGAACCTCGATGACCCGGGCCTGCTTGCCTGGGCGCTGGCTGCCTGCGGTTTCACCTGTAGCTACAGCCCCGAGCTGGCCCTGGGCTACTTCGAGCAGGCCATCGCGTTGTCTCCTGCCATGGACGACGACTGGCGGCTGAGCCAGCTTTACGGCGTGCAGGCATATTCGGCTTTCGTCGCAGGCGACCTCCACACACTGCGCCTAGCTGCCGAGCAGGGCGCCGCACTCGGCGATGCGGTCGGCGACTGGTCGGTGGCGCGGCTCTCCCGGCTCTGCCTGGGTCTTGCTCACCTGCACCGCGGCGAGCTCGCTTCGGCCGTCGAGCTGGCCCGACAGGTAGCCATGGAGGCCGAATCGGACCACGACCCCCTGTTCAGCGCCCAGAGTCTGACGGTGTTGACCGAAGCCCTTTCCTGTCAGGGTGATATCCGGGGGGCACTCGCGGCCGCCCAAGCATGCGTTGCCGCCGCAGCTGAACTCATCGACTTCCATCGCGCCTTCAGCTTCGGTGCGATGGCCGATGCATATCTGGCAGCCGGTGACGCGGCGGGGGCCCAGGCTGCCGCTGACGCGGCACGCGACGCGTGCGCGTTGCCTCAGCTGCTGGCGATCAACGGAAATCCACTCGCCCGGGTTGCGCTGCACTACGGCGACCTGGCTACCGCTCGTCGTTGGGTGGACGAGGCAATGCCGGTGGGATCGGGCTTTCACCGCGTGCTGCTGTTGGAGGTTCGTGGCCGCATAGCGATGGCCGAAGGTGAACTGGCACAGGCTGAACAAGACGCTAACGACGCCCTGACGATCGCCGCCGAGACCGAGGCCTACCTGGCCGTCCCAGACCTGCTCGACCTGTCGGCCGCGTTAAACACCAACGCGGGGCGACACAACGACGCAGCACTGTTGTTCGGCGCGGCTGCGGGCGCCCGTGAGCGGACCGGCGCCACCCGCCCCAAGGTGTACGACGCCGCCTTCGACGAGGCCGTAACCATCCTGCGCGCGGCGATGTCACCGGTGGATTTTGACCGACGCTGGGCACAGGGCAGTGCGCTGCCCACGGATGAGGCGATCGCGTATGCCTGTCGCCTCGATGGACGGGGCCGACGCCCCTCAAGCGGCTGGGCCTCGCTGACTCCGGCCGAACTGAATGTCGTCCGGCTCATCAGTTCCGGCATGCGCGACAAAGACATCGCCGCACAGCTGAGTGTCTCGCCGCGAACAGTGCATTCGCATCTGAACCGGATCTACACCAAGCTCGACATCTCGTCTCGCCTGCAACTGGCTCAGGAGGCCGCGCGTCACACCTGATCCGGGCGGCTCCGCCCGGGCACCGATCAGGCGATCTGTGACTCGGGATCGGCCGGCGCCCACTGCTTCCAGTTTCGATACTCCTGGGGGGTCAGTTCCCGCCCGAGCAGCGTGGTGACGGCGGCGTCGTGCTCCAAATAGAGTTCTTCGTTGCGCCGCCACGCCGGCAGGTAGCGGTAGAACGGCAGCCACGGGTGCAGGTGATGTATCAGGTGGTAGTTCTGCGACAGCATCAACGGGGCCATCAGCCACTCCATGCCGACCCGAAGCCGGCTGGCGCGATACCGATCCTCGCGCTGCGTCACCGTGATTCCGTGGTGCGGGAGCCAGTCGAAGGCCCAGCCGATGATGAACAGTCCGAGGCGCTGCGGGATGAGCACGACTTCGGCAAGCAACCAGAAGTGGTCGGTGAGGATCGCCGCCACGGTCAAGGCGACCGTGAAGGAGAACAGCACCGAGGTCTCGGCGAGCTCGGCAACGGGGCGCCGCCAGGAATGACGGATTCGCGGCCAGAGCTTGCGTACGTACCAGGTCGCGTTGAAGACGTCCATCAAGGCCCAACGGAACGGCAGTTGCCACGAGGGTGCATGGGTGGCGAACATGTCCGGATCGCGTTCTGGGTCGTTGGTGTGGCGGTGATGCTCGCCATGGACGTAGCCGAACGCCGGCAAGGAGAACGGCAGCACCACCAGCAGCCATGCCAGCCTGCCCACCACCGCGTTGACCCAGCGCACCGAGCAGAACGAGCGGTGCAGGGCCTCGTGGGCGACCGAGAACATCACATAGGTGACCAGCGTGCTCAGTGAGATCACGACCCAGGCCGGAAGGGTCCCGCGGGCCGCACCGGCGGCCACCACGGCGAACACTGTGATTCCGGCCACAGCGAGCCCGAAGGTGGGCCAGGAGAAGGACGGAACGCCCTCGCCGGGGTGCGGGTGCCGTCGACGTCGGGCCGCCGCAGGCGGGTCCGCCATCTCAAGCACCGACACAAAACCTCCAGAAGCAGGACAAACAACACCAATTCATCACCTAAGAACAGGTGAAAGATTACGTTGCTTTCCGGTGAGGGCTGACCCGCAACGCTACGGTGTCAGGCTAAGTAAGTATCACAATATTGAGGTGGCGTCCAGATTTCGGTGTAAATCGGCGGGCGCAGGTTCTGGCTTCGGTGGG
>NZ_MVHH01000065.1 GCF_002086515.1 Mycolicibacter arupensis | reverse complement strand
CCGCCGGTCGCCACGACCTCGGCGGTACCGCCGCCGGTCACCACCACGGAGCCTCCGCCGACCACCACGACGGCCCCGCCCACCACAACCACGACGACTACAACGGCTCCGCCCACCACGACCACGACCACGGCTCCGCCCACCACGACGACCACGACGGCCCCGCCGACCACCACTGCGCCGTCGAGCAGCGCCGAGCCGCCGACCACGACGGTGCCGATGACGACCGAGTACCTGACGATCCCGTTCGTCCCGGTCTCGATCCCGATCACGGTTCCGCAGAACTGACGGTGCCCCGGTCCCGACGTCACGTCGGTGGCCGGACTCCGGCGGCGCGGGCACACTGGGGAGTGGCCACCGGGGCGAAAGGGGCTCGCAATGGGCGACAGCGGTGCATTCGGATTCGATTCCGAGGACATGGACCGGATGATGCGTGAGGCGGGGGAGGGCCTGCGTGCGGCATTCGACCGCTTCGCCGGAACCTTCGCCGCTCCCAACGAGCGGGCGGGGTGGGGCGCGATCTTCGCCGATCTGGCCCGCGCGGCCCGTGCGGAGCCGACGACCACCGGGGAGACCGGTGACGGCGTGTGGGCCATCTACACCGTCGGAGAAGACGGGGCGGCCCGGGTGGAACAGGTCTACGCCACCGAGATCGAGGCCCTGCGCGCCAGCCAGCGCAATCCCGACCCCAAACGTCGGGTGCGCTTCCTTCCGTACGGGATCGCGGTCGGCGTGCTCGACGATAATGCTGACGGTGACGAGGTGACCTAGGCCACGCCCCTGGGCTTGTCCTGTTTGACACCGGTGCGCCGTGGGTTAGATTGCCACCGTGCCTGAGATGAACCGTCGCCAAGTAATGCTGATGCTGGGTGCTGGCGCCTTGGCCGCCGCCGCGCCCAAACCGCAGGCCAGAGCTGTTCCCGCGGCTCCCGGTGCGCCCGGCGACCCGGCGCAGCCGCCGGCCGCTCCGGCGGACCCCGCCGCCCCGGCCGCGCCCCCTGCGGCTGCGGCCAAGCCCGGCGGCTTCATCTGGCATGACGAGTTCGACGGTCCGGCCGGGTCGGCGCCCGATCGATCCAAGTGGACGATCTCCAACCACCGCACCCCGATCCGTCGCCCGGTGGGCTGGGACCGGCCCGAGTACTTCTACCAGTACCGCGACAGCCGCAAGAACGTCTTCCTGGACGGCAACTCCAATCTGGTGATCCGCGGCACCCAGGAAGGCAACACCTTCTTCGGCGGCCTGGTGCACGGCAACTGGCGCGGCGGAATCGGCACCACCTGGGAAGCCCGCATCAAGCTCAACTGCCAGACCGCGGGCTGCTGGCCCGGGTGGTGGCTGTCCAACGACGACCCGGGCCGCGAGGGCGAAATCGACCTGATGGAGTGGTACGGCAACGGGGAATGGCCCTCGGGCACCACCGTGCACGCCAACCCGTACGGCACGGCGTTCGAGACGCATGCGATCCCCGTCGACGGCAACTGGCACAACTGGCGAGTCACCTGGAACCAGAGCGGCATGTACTTCTGGCAGGACTACGTCGAGGGCATGGAGCCCTACTTCAGCGTCCCCGCGGTCGGCATCGAGAACATCGAAGAGCCGGGCCGGGAGTGGCCGTTCAACGACCCGGGCTACACCGTGTTCCCGATCCTGAACCTGGCCATCGGCGGATCCGGTGGCGGTGACGCCCGGGTGGGCAGCTACCCCGCCGACATGCTCATCGACTGGGTGCGGGTGTTCTAGAGGGGGCTCACCTCTCCGGTCTCCGCACTGCCCTCCTGAGCATCCAGCCAGGCCACGCCCGCCTCGGCGGCCCGGATCAGCGCGCCCCGCTCACCGAAATAGGAAGCGAGCAAGCCGAACCCGGGCAGTGAGCCCAGGTACTGGTAGGCCTTCTTGGGATGCGGACGTTTGGTCACCTCGTCGAACGTCGCACGCAAGATCCCCGCGAGCTGCCAGACGGTGCGCGTGATCACCACCGGCGTCGATTCGGTGATGGCCTTCAGCGGCTTCCAGCCCGGCGGTGGTGTTTCGGGCAACGGCGCGGGATCGGGCTGCGCGGGAATGTCCACGCTCTCGGGAAGATGCCGCCCGCACAACACCTCGGCCAGCAACCGGACCTGCTCGCGCCGGTCGGTGACGCCGTACTCGCGTGCTATCGCGCACAGCACGATCGCGTGGTTGACGAACCCCGCCAAATCACCCACCGGCAGCACCCGCGACAGGAAGCCGAACGCTCCGGGGGAAGCCACCACCAGGGTGTTCAGTGCGCCAACCCGATGCACCCACCAGTGCACCCGCTGCTCGCGGCTCATCCGGTCCCACGCTGCTGTGCCGGGCAGGTCCGCGGCATTGATCAGCTGAGCCCCGGCGTCCAGCGCGCGGTTGGTGATGCTGGGGCCGCGACCGGCCTCCTGGCGCCGTCGCCGGAGCCGAAACCGACGGATCCGATGGCGTAGGCCCCGCGGCGGGGTGAGCAGCCGGCGGCTGCGGCGGCGCAGACCGATCGGATCGGCCTGGGAGAGCAGATCGAGCAGCGGGTCGATGACCGCGACCGCGCGGCTCAGCGCGTCGGCGACCTCGGCGTCGGTGAGGGTGGCGTGCGGCTTGGGGAAGAGGCCCATACCGGTGATTGTGCCTTTGCCACGGATCGCCGACGCGACAAACCGCTGCCGGACGTCTGCGGCCAAACGCGTCGGCGGTCCCCGGCGCTAAGGGCAGGGTTTGTTTCCTGTGAGATTTCATGTGCTGTTGCAAAGAAAAAACATGGTGGACACATACCGTGGTTAACCTTTGGCCATGAGAATCGTCGCCGCTTCAGTCATGCTCGCTGCTGCGCTCACGGGCGTGGTCACCCCTGCTACAGCCTCCGCGGACGGGGCCGTACCCAGCCCGGACGAGGTGCTCGGCCTCATGGCTGAGCTCACCAACCCGGATATCCCCGCAGTGGCCAAGGGCAACATCGTCACCCCGGGGTTCTCCCCCGAGGAGGCGCAGACCATCGACCAGCGTCTGCGGGAGACCCAGCAGGCCGGCCTGCTGCCCTACCACTTCGTGGTGAGCGACATCCAGCCCGCGCCGGGCAACTCCGCCGGCGCGACGGTCACCTCCGAGGGGGGCTTTCACGAGCAGAGCGCTCCCGAGTCCATCGTGCTGTCCGAGCAGGGCGGGCGGTGGCTGATCACCCATGACACCGCGGTGACCGCGCTGGACCACTTCTGGCACAACGCCAACCGGCCGTTCGTGCCGATCGTCCCGTGGGTTAAGTAACGGGCTTTCCCGGTATTCGCACTCGGCGGCCCCCGCGACACCCCTGTCGCGGGGGTTCGCGCTATTTGGGGTTGGAGCCGATGACGGGAATCGAACCCGCGTATTCAGCAAGCGAAAACAGCGTCTGCTGCCGTATGGGTTAGTCCGTTAATATGTTGTGGCGCAACTGATTACCGATGTACCTAGTACGGGCGGGTACGGGTAGATACACGGCGTGTCGCGGACGTTTATGCGGGGAAAATACGGAGCAGCAGCAACCCGTGACTGGTCACGGGTTCGTGCCTGTCGGTGCCCGGCCGTAACCTTGACGCATGTCCAGGTCAGACCTTGATGATCAGGTGCTCGCGTATGACGCCATCTCGTCAGCGTGGGATGGGCTGGGCATCGACCGCCGCCAGGATGTGATCGATCTGCTGTCGACCTACGACTTCGACCTGGCATTCACTGTGCTGCTGAAGTCGCCAACGATCGACCCAGATATCGCCGCACGCATCCGCGCCAGGCAACGTCAGCCGTAGCCTGGCGCTCGTGATGACTGACCATGAGCTTGCTGAGCAGCTGTTTGCTGCCGTCAAGCCTGAGGGGTTCGGCATCAAGAGCGCGGTGTCTGCCGGCGAGTACGTTGCAGCCATCATCGACCTCGTTGAGCAAGCCGCCCTGCGGTCTATACCCCTGCCCCAGAACCTCGCGGACGCGGTCGCTGAGTTCGCCGACGATCCAACACTCGACCCGGACGACATCGCCGCGATCCGAGAAGACCTAGCGACGATAACCGCCCTGAGCTGACCGGCCACGAAAAAGCGGGCCGCAATGCCTACATGAAATGTAGGGGCGCACCCGCAACAGCAAGTCTAACGGAGGGGGGGCAACCCCCAAAGGCAGTCAGCCGCCGCTCGTGGCTTAGGCACATACCCCCTATTCATTTTTTTCCAACACACTGAGCGCCATCCCAGCAAACAATCAAACGGCAATCGGTTCGAACGTGTGTTCTTTTTTTCTTGACGGGGGGAGAGATTACGCCTTCAGAGTGGCGTTCTCCGACCCCCAATGGGGTATCCCCCCAGGTCAGGGCGTTGCATAGTCGGCCTTAATGACGCGTTGTCGCACGGTTGTTCGATCTGATCGCACGATTGCCTGGTGACCACGATATCCGTAGCTAACTAGAAGCTCTATCTATCGTCTGGTTGTTGGCCTTGGTGGCGGGGCCGGCTGAACGGCAACCGACCCCGCCGTGGCGGAGGTCCGGGCGGGGCGACCCACATCAACACCACCCGGACCTCGTTTCGCCATCCCCGCGCGGGGAGTTCAGGACCGCGCGGGGGATAGCGGGCTTGGGTTAGCTGCCGTCGCTGTCGCCGGGGTCGACGGTGAACTTGCCGATGCGTTCGGGGCGCATAACTGCCCAGCCGATGGACCACGTTGCCCGCAGCAGGACCGCGTCGTTGGCGAACAGGGCGTGATCGGATTGGGCGATGTTGACCTGCCCGACTGCCGAGACGATGGCGCTGGGGTCGATGACCAGGCCGCTGTTGGCGGGGATGAACGGGGAGCGCAGCACCGGCAGACTCAGCAGCATGGGCACGGCGTCGGTGGTTCCGGCACCGAGCAACGAGGCGTTGATCTGGTCACCACCAACCTTGAGCTTGCGCAGGCTGGCCCAGGTGCGGGGGTCTACGACGATGTATCCGGGGTGCGCAAGGTTGGCTTCGAGTTCGGCAACGAGGTCAACGAGGCCGTCGAGGTTGGCAGCGACTTCACCGCCGTCGACCACGCCAGTGGTGTGCAACAGGCCGGTGGAGCCGGTGGCCGGCGGTGTGGGTGCAACCTCACTGAGATAGGACAGGTCGGCCTTGCGGATGAGGTCACGGGCCACCGATTGCGCGGTCTGGCCGGGAGTTTCGGGCTGGCGGTGCTGTTCGTTGGAGATTGAGACCAGGCGGGCGAGTTTCTTCGTGTGGATGACGACCTCGGACAGTTCCGGGGCGGAGTCGGTGATCTCGGCGCCTTCAGCCACGTAGGCCGCTGACTCGTCGTCCTTGACGTAGGCGACTCGCAGAGATGGCCGGTCTCCCTCGATGTGCCCGGAGACGGTGGAGGTCTTGAGGATGAGGGCTTCGGGGACGACATCACCGGGTGTGAACGAGAACTTGTCTTGCGCCCAGGCGACTGTGGTGAGCGGGGTGGTGAGTTCGATACCGGACACGGGTGGTCCTGCCTTTCAAACGGGGTGCGGCCCGGAAGCGCGCACATCAAATTGGTGTATTCGATGGCGTGGCTCCGGGCCGCGACCTTCCCGCATCAGGCGGTTGTTGGTGGTGAGTCTACCTTTCCGGCGGGGCGAATGCGGATTGCCAGGTGTTCGCCACCTTGGGTGCACCGGTGCCGCTGGTAAGGCCGCCCTGCGGCCGAAGGGGTTGGGGTCGGCCGGTGACGCCGAGTTCCTGGCGGGCGCGGGTGACCGCAGCGGCGACTTTCTCGGGGTCTACGGTGCCGTCGTCGGCGAGTAGATCGGTGATGGTGGTCAGCGCGAATACGGCTGCTGGCTTCACCCCGGCGGCGTCGATGAGGCGTTCGGCGTGCTGCTGTTGCAGTGCTGCGACGGTGGTTTCGGCGGTGGTGGCGCGTTCGCGGTATCCGGCGGATTCCCGGCGCAGCTTTTCCACGTAGTCACGGCCGAACTGTTCGACCGTTTCTTCCTGCGTGTCCGTGTCGGACTGGGGTTCGGCGGGAACCTCAGTCGTGGCCGTGGTGTCGGTGACTTCCTCGGTGTCGACCGGGGTTGCTTCGTTGGCGGTTTCGTTACTCACTGAATTTCTCCTTCGATGTCGGCTACGCCGTCGCGCAGCGTTTGGACGACCTGGTGGGGGTCGGTGTCGGTCAGTTCGCCGATCCGGCGGGCGAATACCTCGGTGACGCTGAGCAGTTGCCGTAGCAGCGTGCCGGCAGTGTCGGTGTAGTTGCTGACGATCAACTGTGCGGCCTCGTTGTCGCCACGTAGGGCGGCGTCGATCAGTGCCAGCGCGTCACGCGCGCCATCGATCTCGGGATGGATCATGCTGACCTTCCTTTCTTCTTGGGGCTGTTGACGATTCCGGCGATGACACCGGTCGGGCGGTGGCGGGCGGGCAGGTCGGCGTACCAGCGTTGGCAGCCAGCCAAGGCCGGGCAGAGGCGGCAGAGGCCGAGGGCCTGCTGGTGACGCTGCTCGGCCACGTCTTCAGGTTCGTCGCCGCCACGCTCGTCGAACAGGTGACTGCGGTGGCGGCAGCGGGCGCCGGGAAGGGCGGGTGCGCCGCCGATAGCGGACAGCAGGGAATCGAGCACGGTCACGCGGTGCCCTCCTCGGCGGTGTCGGTGGTCGCGGGAGTGATACGCCATGCCGCGTTCGGTCCCATCGTTGAGGTAATCCGGGGCTGGTTGCGGATCGCCTTGCGTAGGGCTTCCCAGGCGTAGCCGGCGGCTTCCCCGGCGGCCCGGAAGTGATCACGGTCGACCTCCGTGGTATTTGCTGGGAGCTGGTTGAGGTAGGTGGTTATGAAGTCGTCGGCGCTGGGGTACGGGTTGTGTTCGCCGGTGATGGACCACTGTCCGCGGCCGAGGGCTTTGAGGGTGGGGTGGGCGCTGGCGGCGGTGTGGATCTGGTGTTTGGTGTAGCCGGCGGCTTGGCCGGCGGTGATCACAGCAAACGATTCGGCGAGAGTTTCGCCGGCCGCGATGAGCTGTTCAACGTGGTGATTGAACCATCGCTGGCACGACAGCTTGGGCCGCTCGGATTCGTGTGACCTGCGGGAATCGAGATCGGTTACGGTCGCGGGTGGTTCACCCTGAACTTTCGGTTCACCCTCTTTGAACTGCTGATATGCACCCTGAACCGCCGGTTCACCCTGAACCAGTGCCAATCGGTATCGGGTGCCGCGTGCAACCTCCATTGAGGTCACCAGGCCCTCGTGTTGCAGCAAAGCGATGGCTTGGTCGAACATGTCGCGGCGGTCTCGCTTGCCCATCTTGCTGCGCAGTTCGTTGCCGGCCTGTTCGCCATCGCGCTCAAGGGTTCGGAGGATGCTGGTGCGGACACCGTCGAGCAGGCGGCTGTCATAGACCTCGTCTCCGACCGCCCTGGCGATTGCCCGTTCGCGCACCTTCGCTTTCGCGGCTTGGCGGGCGTGCTCGATAACGGTCTGCCGGGTGGCGTCCGACACCTCCATGACGATTGCCGACAGTTCCCAGTCCTGCTCGGAGACGACTGACCGGTGGTGCATGATCGCCAGGATGGCGGCGACCTTGCAGCGGACCAACATCGCGTGACCATCGAGGGCGTCACCGTCGCCGCGCTGGCGGGCTAGGTGCGCGGCGATGATCGTCTCGGTGATCTCCGCCGGCCCGTAGGCGATCTCCACTACTTCGTCGGCGCCGGGCGCCCACAGGGGGATGCCGGTGTCGAGCGGGCCGGGGTCAGCGGAACGTTCGCCGGGCATCTGCGGGTCTGTCGAGGGGAACCACAAGGTGCGCTGAGGGGTTCCGCCCGTCGCGTCATCCAGGATCACCCCGCAGTGTCCGAACTGGCCGGCGACCGAGAGGCACATGCGATAGGTGTGCGGTGCGACCATCCGAGACGTGGCCGACGAAGCCCCCTTGCTGCCGAGCCGTTCACCCATGATCGCGGCCTTGAGGGTGGCGCGGGTGTTGTTCCCTTGCCCTGCGTCCAGTGCGGCCAGGTGGTCGATCTCGGGCACCATGAAGATCGCCCTGCTGATCCGGTCCTCGGGGTTCTTCGTCTCCTTGAACAACTCGGAGATGCCCTGACCCGATCCGAGTCCTTCCTCGTGGATATCAGCCGGCCATGCTAAGCGGGCTGTCGCGTCTGAGATGCCCTTGCCGCCACCGGATGCCGCGACGAACACGGCCATCATGTTGAGGCTGGCGCGACCGCCGATGACACCAGGAAGCTGGACATCCGGGCCGGTGCTGGCCGACACCCTCAGCAGGACGGCGCCGAATACTGCCCAGGGCGCGGCGTAGCGGGCGCGTGCCCACTGGTAGATCCGGGTGAGTTGGTCGGACTCGGATTCGAGGAAGAACTTCTTCGTGAGGTCGGGGTCGATCACGCGGTGGTCTCCTTGTGGCGAGGGACGTAAGCAGGGCCGCGTCCGGCGCGGATTTGGCGGGCAATAGCTGGCCAGTCCTCGGCGGTGGCAATGGTTTTCGCCGCGTCGGCGGCTGCGGCCTGTTCGAGGTCGCACCTCAGGACATGGTGTTCACCAGCGACGGCGAGGGAGATGAGCTTGCGCATGTCGTCGTCGGCCAGCTCGCACCACGCCGGGGTGCCGGCCACAGGCAACGGGGCACAGTTGGCGGCCTTAACCACCTCGGTGAGGAAGCGGTTCACCTCCGGCCACGACACCTGCCGGGAGGCCGGCCCCGAAGGGCCGGCTCCCCCCACCTTGTTGGCCATCAGGCCTCGCCCGCCGCAGTCTTGAATGCCGCGATCAGATCTTCTACGCGCTCGTCAGGAACCCGCTCGGAGTGGTACCGCAGAGCCCACGCAAGCCACTCCGTGAGCAACTTCCGGCGCTGAGCCACCCGCCGTGCGTTGCTCACCCGGTAGCAGTCCGGGCAGTCCATTTCGACCCACCAGGTGCCGGTCTCCGGGTGCTCGTATTCCTGATCGAAACGCACCGGGTCGGGTTTCAGCAGGACTTCGCCGCACTGCGGGGAAGGACTCCCCACCTTCTCCGGCAGAGGGACCGTCTCCCCGCAGTACGCGACGACGGTGGCCTTTCCGGCCTTGCGAGCCGCCGTCGTCTCACTGCTGGGCCACAAGTGGTTCATGAGCGGGTTTGCCTGCCGCCCTTGGCGGTACGCCTGGCGGATCTCGTCGCGGTAGTAGACGTTGCAGGGATCATCACCGCCGAGTGCCATCCGCGTAATCCGCTCAGCATGGTCC
Organism: Mycolicibacter arupensis; assembly: GCF_002086515.1. Classification (GTDB taxonomy): domain Bacteria; phylum Actinomycetota; class Actinomycetes; order Mycobacteriales; family Mycobacteriaceae; genus Mycobacterium; species Mycobacterium arupense. The sequence goes on along the minus strand of NZ_MVHH01000065.1, from coordinate 5,911 downwards.
CGGAATGCGTCGCCCTCAGGGTGGAGGATGGCGTGGCGGGTGACCTGGCCGCAATTTGAGCACTTCAGGTCTCCCAGCTCCCGGTGCCAGTTCCGGTCGACCGGGCCACTGAGCCAGTAGTTCTCGTGCTGGTGGTTCCGCGGCCGGTGGCAGGTGCGGATCTCGCCGCAGGTGCAGCAGATCGCCTGCCGGATCTTGTTGCTCATCACCGCACCGCCTGTCCGGCGAGGACCATCAGGTGCTCAGCGAGAGCCTGGGCCTCGGCGCTGGACAGCGTGAAGGGCCGGCTGCCGTCATCGACCTGCAACGTGACTGCGCCACCACGGAGGTAGGCCAGCAGGCGGACATCTCCCTGGGCGTTGCAGGCCTGCGCGTGCTGGCCGATGGCGTTGCAGCACCGGTGGTACGTCGAGTCGACCGGGTACAGGTGACTGTCGGGGTCGGCCCCGTCATCGGTCAGCTCGTAGGGGATCGGTTCGTTTTGTGCCATCATGATCGTTAGGACTCCTGTTCTTGGATGGGTGGGTTGTTCTGCGAGCCCTCGGCGGTGTTGGCGCACCGACCGGGGGCATTTCCTTTGACAGGCCGACGGTCTTCGGTCCTGTCCATCTCGGGCGCGATCCCCAGATCGGGGTGCCCTTCCTGCGGGTAGTGGCGCATCAAGCCGCATCACCGCCGGTCTGGTCGACGCGGGCGATGTACTCGTTGATGGCGGACTCGGATACCAGTCGGCGGCGACCAACCTTGCAGCTTCGCAACTGGCCGCTGGCCATCAGCTCGAACACCATCGACCGCCCGATCGACAGTCGTTCCATGACTGCCTCAACCGGCCACAACCGACTGTTCAGCCGGTCAATCTGATCCTGTATTTCCGGTGGCACCGCTCCTCCTGTATTCGTGAGACGAATATTTTCTTCGCACAAAGCAGCCTAACATGGACCTGCTTGGACGCAAGCGCATGTGGCATAATTTCTTCGCATGGCGAAGGCGCGTGAGCACCCCAACGATGGCAACAAATGGTCCGCCGAACTGGTTGAACGTGTCGGTGCCGCCATGAAGAGAGCGCGTTCCGGCGGCAAATCAGCCACATGGTTGAGCAAACGCACCGAAGAACTCGGCTACCGCATATCTCCCACGGTGATCTCCAAGCTCGATTCCGGGCACCGAGGCGACGTGCTAAGCATCCCTGAACTACTCGTTATCGCCGCAGCCCTGGAGATTCCAGCGCTCGATCTACTCTTTTCGGACCATGACGAGCAAGTTCTCGTACTCCCCGGCGTCAGCGTCACACCCAAGGCGGCGCAATCCATCTTCACGGGCCTTGATCTGGAAAGTATCGAAGCCCAGGCGAAGGAAGCGCACGACACTCTGCGGCAGGCGATAGAGGAGCGTCAGCAGGCCATTGAGAATCAACGGCAGGCCAACAGCAACATGAAGGAGGCGCTAGAGGCGAATCGGCGGGCGACCGAGGCGTTTCATCAGGCGGCCGAAAAGCTGCAGGAAACGATAGAGATCAGGCAGAAGATGAACGAATCGCTTGGTCGGGCAGACGGTGCCTAGGCAGCGGATGGCGCCCGGTGAGCATGGGAAGATCACCGAGCGTGTCGTCACGGAACTTCCCGGCGGTAAGACTCAGCAGATCTTCTATGCCACAACGTATTTGCGGCTCCATAGTGGGAAGCTGCGGGAGCGTGAGGCGTCGTCTCGGAAGTCACCGGAGGATGCGCGTCGGGAGCTGAAACGTCGCATCGCGGCCGAGCTGGAAGCTGGGGAGCCAACAGGTGTGATCGACCGGACCACGACGCTGTCGGAGCTGTTCGAGGCGTGGTTGCCGGCCAAGATCGCCGAGGACCGGATCGGGGAGCGCACCACCACCTTGTACCGGGATACGTGGCGGCTGCATGGGGAGCAGCAGCTCGGGGAGCTGCGGATCGGGGAGCTGACGACGAGCCGCGCCGATGGGCACTTGAAGGCGTTGCCGTCGTCGTCGGGGATCTATCTGCGGATCATCTTGTCGGGCATGTACAGCCTGGCTGCCCGGTTCGATGTTGTGAAGCACAACGTGATCCGTGAGACGAAGACCGCGAAGCCGGAGCGGAAGCCGGCGCGGGCGCTGACGGGCATGGAGTTGGAGCAGGTGCGGCAGGCCGTGCAGGTGTGGTGCGGTCGGCGGGGTCCGGGGCCGCGGCGGGGGCTGATGTTGCCGGCGTTCGTGGAGCTGCTGGCGGCGACCGGTGTGCGGCCGGGGGAGGTGCTGGCGGTCCAGTGGGATGAGGTCGACCTTCTCGCCGTGCCGCCCACCGTTACCGTCTCCGGGACGGTGCAGGATGCGGGGAGGGTGGCCGGCAGGCCGCTGCACCGGCAGGATGCCCGCAAGGGTCACGCCCCGCCGCATACGGTGGTGCTGCCCGCGTTCGGTGCCCAGGTGCTCGCTGACCTGTATGCGATCACGGGGCCTGATGGCACTGTGCTGAAGAACCGGGACGGCGGCCTGGTGAGCCTGTCGAACATCCGTTCATCGCTGCGGGAAGCCCTCGGGCCGCACGAGGATCTGCGGTGGGTGACGCCGCACAGCTTCCGCCGGTCGGTGGCCACCGTCGTCAGGGATGGGCTCGGTGTCGAGGCCGCACAGCAACAGCTCTCGCACGCCCAGCTTGCGACTACCGAGGGCCACTATGTGCAGCGGGTGACGGCGGGGCCGGATACCCGCGCTGTGCTGGAAGAATGGGCCAGCAAACCGACCGGCTGACCCAATTTGCGGGGAAAGTACGGGATTTCGCGGTCTCGGGTTTGCTAGCAAACTTCGGAAAGTCTCTGACCTGCATGTATGGAGCCGATGACGGGAATCGAACCCGCGTATTCAGCTTGGGAAGCTGATGTTCTGCCATTGAACTACATCGGCGTTGCTGCCTTGGAAGGCTAACACTCGGCTGCGGGCAGCGGTGCGGGGGTGAGCGCCCCCGGCCTCACGTCATCCTCGCCCGGGTGGCCGGCATTCGACGCCGGGGTTCTGGCAGTACATCCCCACGCCGCCGTGGATCACAGCGCCGCCCTGCACGTTCGACTGCGATATTTCGTTGCCGGGGGAGTACAACGCGGGAATCTGCGCGGAGATGAAGTCGTCGATGATCGGCGAGGGCGGCCCCGGAAGGGGATTTGGGTCGGACGGATCCGCATGCGCGGCCGTGGCGCCTAGCAACACGGCGAGGGCGCCGAGAGCGCCGATCGCCAGGGCCTGGGCGAAGCGTTGCCGCATGATCGCCTCCCCGGAGTTGTCGCAGGCACACTGCCGCGTGAAGTCCCAGGTTACCTTCGGCCACGCTCGGGAGGGCGGCGCAAGATCGCGGAGCGGTTACGAACGCAAAACGGTATTCGCCGAGGTGCCTCGCGTAATCGGGATCTGTTCGCGCCCGTCCCTAGCGTAGCGACCATGGTGTCGGCCACGTCGGTTCTTTCTCGGGTGGTGATTCTCGCGTGCGTGGGTTGTCTGATGGTGCCGCCGGCCGGTGCCGATCCCGCCCCCGACGCGGTCCCGGTGTCCCCGCAGGTGCCTCCGAAAGAACCCGCCACCGTCCGCACCCCGGACGGGTGGACCCTGACCGTCGGCACCAGGGATGAGGCGCAGGTTCCGGTGGCGCCGTTGACCACCGCGATCTCCTCGCGCGAGTACGTCTCCAGCGGAACCTACTTTGCCGAGCTGATCGCTCCCGAGGGGGAGACACCAGAGGGAACGCTCGAAGCGGGGTATCAGATCGGCTGTGGAATCGACATGAGCACCGCCAACGGCGTCACCATGTCCGGTTCCGCCGGCATGGCCCCGGGGCTGGGGGCGATGGTGCCGATCCCGCCCGGGCCTGCTGCCCCCTTCCAGGTGCTGCCGGCCCTCGCCACCCCGATCACCGGTGTGGTCACCGTCGGACTCAAGCCCGGCCTGGTATTCATCGTGCCGGTGCATCAGAAGGTGTTCAAGGGCGCCCATCCCTGGGTCATGATCAGCGAGTTCCACGTCAAGATCGACGGGTGTGTGGGGCAGTCATTCATTCGCTCCTACGCGGTGCTCACCCGCGAGACCGAGGAATCGGACGTGGTGCTGTCCTACGTCGGGTCCACCACGACCGTCTGATCGCGATTCCCGCCGGTCAGCGGATACGCTCGTGCCGTGCTGCTCTCCGATCGCGATCTGCGGGCCGAAATCGCCGCCGGCAGGCTGGGTATCAACCCCTTCGACGACGCCCTGGTCCAGCCCTCCAGCGTGGACGTTCGCCTCGACAGCCTGTTTCGGGTGTTCAACAACACCCGCTATACCCACATCGACCCCGCCAAACAGCAGGACGAGCTGACCACCCTGGTCGAGCCCAAACCCGGCGAGCCGTTTGTGCTGCACCCCGGCGAGTTCGTGCTGGGCTCCACCCTGGAGTGCTGCACCCTGCCCGACGATCTGGCCGGCCGGCTGGAGGGCAAGTCGAGTCTGGGCCGGCTGGGTCTGCTCACGCATTCCACGGCGGGATTCATCGACCCCGGCTTTTCGGGCCACATCACTTTGGAGCTGTCCAACGTCGCCAACCTGCCGATCACGCTGTGGCCGGGCATGAAGATCGGCCAGCTCTGCCTACTGCGGCTGACGTCGCCGGCCGAGCACCCGTACGGCAGCACGCGCGTAGGGTCGAAATATCAGGGCCAGCGCGGGCCGACACCGTCGCGCTCGTACCAGAACTTCATCAAGTCTGATTAGCCCTCGGATGTGACGGCCGCCCCGCGGCTGCGATGAAGCCGGTTTCGGCCAGCCCTGGTGGGGGAATGGGCCGGTGACGCCGGCCGACAAGCAGCAGGGGAGGTTGCGTGGACATCGTTTTGGGAGTGTCGGTGGCGCCCTCGGCGGTCCGCATGGTGTTGGTGGAGGGCCAAAGCGCCGACGGAGTCACCGTCGAGCACGACGATTTCGACCTGGGCGCCGATACCCAGACGGCCCCGGAGCGGGTGGTGTCGGCGATCCTGGGCACCCGCGAGGGCGCCCGAGAAGGCGGCTATCAGCTCAGTTCCACCGGTGTGACCTGGAGCCATCCCGCCGAGGCAACCGCGCTGCGTGAGGCGCTGGCCGGCCGCAAGGTGGAGAACGTGATGCTGGTCTCGGCGTTCCTGGCCGCCGCCGCCCTGGCCCAGTCGGTGGGCAGTACGACGCGCTACACCCGCACCGCCTTGCTGTTCGTCGAGCCCGAGGCCGCCACGTTGGCCGTCGTCAGCTCCGACGACGGTTCGATCACCGAGATCCATCGCCAGGCGCTCTCACCCGATGACGAGAGTGCGGTCGCGGAGATCACCGACCTGGCCTCCGGTGCCCAACGGCTCGAGTCCCAGCCCGACGGCCTGTTCGTGGTGGGCTCGGGCGTCAACGTGGCCATGATCAAACCGGAGTTGGAGAAGGCCACGCCGCTGCCGGTCAGCGTGCCCGAGGAGCCGGATATGGCGCTGGCCCGCGGCGCGGCATTGGCCAGTGCCCACGCGCCGCTGTTCTCGTCGTCCACCCAGGCGCAGGCCTGGGCGCAGGATCCGGGCACCGGCGCGTGGGACCCGGCGCTGGTCGGCGGCGGCCACGCCTACCTCGCGTCGGGCGAGGTGGACTACAACCTCACCGCCGGCAACGAGCCGCTGGCGTACAGCGCGGTCCCCGAGATCGCCGATGATCCCGAGCTCGTCGACTCGCGGATGCTCGACTTCAGCACCGGAATCCAGCCGCGCGAGCGCAAGCCAATGCTGGTCACCGGTGGGGTGGCGGCGCTGTTCGTCGTGGGGGTGCTGGGGCTGGCGATCGCGTTGGCCGTGGGTATGCGCGCGGCCAACACGCCCCGTCCCGATGTGCGGGCCAACGTCGTCACCCATCAGGCCCCACCGCCGAAGGCTGTCGTCCCGCCCG
>NZ_MVHH01000064.1 GCF_002086515.1 Mycolicibacter arupensis | reverse complement strand
ACCCCGCCCGCCGGGCCCGCAAGCCCGACTCCCCCGGCACCGCCTGGCGGTCCCACCACCCCGGCATCCGGGGGGCCGACGGTGGCCTCCCCCGCCGATCGTTCGGCACCGGGCAAACCCACCCCGGGGGTCGGCGGGCAGTCTGGTGCGTCGCTGGCCGGCAGCATGGGGGCCGGGAGCACGGCCGGTGCGGGCGCCGGTACGGCTGCGCGGCGCCTGGCCGAGCATCAGGATCTGCAGCGCAAGGTGGCGGCGGTGGCCCGCCAGGCGCCGAACCTGGCCTGGGCGGTCGGCCTCCGCGACGACGAGACCACCACCGTGCTGGCCACGGACCTTGCCGGCGGCTGGATTCCGCCCGCGGTCAAGCTCCCGCCCGGACTGACGCTCCTGAAACCTGCTCACCGTCGCCGTGAGATGAGCGCGGTCGATCTGTTGGGCGCGGTGATCGCTGCCGCGGCCCACCAGCCGAACACCTACGTCACTGAGGCCGGCCCCAACGATCCGATCCCTGGCAGTGGGGAGCGCGCGCGCTATGGCCAGCACGTGGACGAACTGGGACCCACACTCATCGACGTCACCGGCACCAACGACCGTTTGCCGCGGATCGTGCAGACCGTGGCACGCGCCGTGGCACGCAGGTCAGGTGTCGCCGACAACGAAGTCGAGCTGTTTCGGCAGGTAGTCGCCGATACACAGGCGCGGGTACTGTCGGCCTATCCCCAGCATGCTCCTCGGGATGTGGCCGATTGGATGCTGTTGGCGGCCATCGACGCCCTGATCGACGGAAGCGAAGAGCTCGCCCGCTACCACCTGGCGTGGTATCTGGCAGTGCAGCATGGAGGTGTTTCGCCATGACAGACGACTTCGTCCGGCACTACGGCGCGGACTTCTTGCACATCGCACTTTCTCAACCACCGACCCCGATCCCACCGGGCCCGGTCCATGCGGGCGGCACTTCTCCCGTCGACGCCACGATGGCGGCCTTCGGGGCCGCGACGAATCTGAACCTGGTCGAGACCAACACCGAGCTTGCCAACGATCACCGGGACCGCACCGGACATGCCGCCGACGCCGTACGCAAATTCGGCGAACACGAGGCCGACGCGGCGTCGAAGTTTCAGAGCGTCGCCGGGGAGGCCACCCCCTCCATGGCGCCGCAGCAGCAGCTTCCCCAGGACGCCATGGGTGGGGCGATGCAAGGCGTCAACAGTGCGATGCAGGGCATCACCAGCGCGCTCAGCGGAGCTCTGGGCGCGGTGACCAAACTTCCTCAGGGACTGATGCAGGCCGGCCAGGGTGCGTTGTCGCCGCTGATGAGCGCGGCGTCCTCCCTGGGCAAAGGCGGCCTGGGCGGCGCCACCCTGGCTTCAGAACTCGATCCCGAACCCGGCTTGGGTGCCGGCGACTTCGGCTCCGGCGGCAGCGGCGGCGGGCTGGGTCTGGGCACCACTCCGGCCAGCAATCTCGGCCCACCGCCAGTGCCGGGGACATCAACGCCAACCACCCCCGCCAGTTCTATGACCAGCAGCGGCGCTGCCGGTACCGCCGGCGGTGCGCCCAGCGCAGGTGGAGGGGGTGGCGGGATGATGCCGATGATGCCCGGCGGGGCGGGCGCCGGAGGCAAGGGCGGCAAAGACGACAAGGCCGACGCGAAGCGGATCGCCGCGCCCGGCGTGCCCAACGGTCAGCCGGTCAAGGGCCGGACGACGGTTCCGCCCAACGTGCCGGTGACAAGGTCCATCGCAAAGGATGTCGGACTTCCTGGCATCACTCCGCTGAAACGCATTGTGGACAAAGAAGATCCGTCGAAGTGACGGTGCAGTCTGCGTCAGTTCAACCGCTCGGAAATCATGTGCGTCACAGTCTCTGCGATCTGATCGGATCGTGGAATCCCTTGAACCACGACATCAATCAATGTCGACGATGCTAGGCGATACACCACACTCTGCGAATTTTCGGGGAAAACCAGGGAAACCGTGGACGGGTCCAGTCTGTTCAGAGTGAAACCGTAGAGCCTTGCGTGCAGCGCTGCACAGGCGTCGACGGAAGAGATAAGCCTTTCAAATTCACTTCTGGCCATGCCCTCGCTGGGGTAAATTCCGATCCCCTGCGCAACAGTAGCTATGGTGCTGATTTCTCCACCAACGGCCGTGTAAGTCACGGCACGAAACTGTGACCAGTTATTCCCGAAAGCATCCTCGAGGCCGAAAACCGGGCGGCACTGGTCCGGGCTACGCGAATGCTCCTGAAACGACGGGGGTGCGTCCATCACAGGTTGCGCTGTCAGGTCGTCGCGGTCAGTGATGCGCCGGACATCGTCCAGGCCCACGATGACCGCGTCGGGGTCGATGCCGGGCACCGCGTTGACACCACCGGACTGGCAGCCGACAAGCCCCGCGGCCAGGCAGCACGCGACCGCGAACGTCCGAAACCAGGTGAAACAATTCTGGTGAACCACGCTAATTCTCTTTCCGAAACAATTGGGCCGGGCATGGTCATCGAGTCGCGGAGGCCGGGGGCGGCGGCACATCCATCGTCACGCCGTAGGTCAGAAATTTGGCAGACAAGACCAGAGTCTCGTCATACAATTCTTGCGCTTCCAGATTATATTCCGCCACGGCCGCATAATTTTGGGGATTAGGAGGGCTGGCATTGTGCGCGGAAATTTTTATGCTCAGTTCCGCCAAATCCTGATACAAATCGTCAAGTGATTCAGTCGCCGATGGTTGATCATCGGGGCCAACCTTTTGCTTCATGCCACCCGCCGAGTACCGCCCCGTCAGCGCCTGCACCTGCGCCGCCCGCTGCCGGCTGTCGGCCGCCGCATCGGTCACAATCTTGTGGATCTCCCGGGTCTTGCCGGCCAGATATACCTGGAACTGACGCGCGCCGGCTGGGGTATTCCGGGCCGGCCAGGAGGCAGCGGCCGCACGGATCTCGCTTTCCAGCGCGTCCAGCCGCGCCCGCGACTGCAGGTTGTGCTGGTGGGCGCCGCGCAGCATCCCCTCGACAGACCGATCGAGCTCGACCGTCGTCGCCAACCGCTGCCTTAACTGCTCCTCGCGCACCCGGGCAGCCTCAGCGAACGTCCCCACCTGGTCCGGCATAGTCCACAAGGTACGCCCGCCAGACGCGATCGCGTGTTCACAAGTGACTGGTTACCGCTGGCCAACGCCAGTAATGTCGTCGCCGTGCGCTTTGTCGCCGCAGGGGGCGGCGCTGCATCACCGGGCGTGCGTCGTTAGGGGTAGCAGAGCATGCCGCTGAGCCTGTCGAACCGGGACCAGAACTCCGGTCACCTGTTCTACAACCGACGACTGCGCGCCGCCACCACCAAGTTCTCGGTGCGGATGAAGCACGACGACCGCAAGCAGACCGCCGCGATCGTGCTCTCCATCGTGTTGATCTTCATCGGCATGGGCTGGATGCTGCTGCTCAACGTGCTGCGGCCGGCCGGAATCGTGCGAACGTCATCGATCGTCGGCGATCGCGACTCGGGGGCGATCTACGCGCGCATCGACGGACGGCTGTACCCGGCGCTGAACATCACCTCGGCACGGCTTGCGGTGGGCCACGCGGAAGTACCCACCTGGGTCAAACCCGCCGAGATCGCCAAGTACCCCACCGGCCCCATGATCGGCATACCCGGGGCCCCCACGTCGTTGGTCGCCAACACCGGCGCCCCGTCGTCCTGGGCGGTCTGCGACACCGCGGGCTCCGCGCGCCGCGCCGAACCGCCCGTGGTCACCGCGATCGCGGGCGCACTGACCCCCGGCCGCTCCGCCCCCCTGCCCGCGGGCGCGGCCGTGCTCACCCGGTTCCAGGGCGCCACCTACGTCATCTGGGGTGGCCGACGATCCCAGGTGGACCCCGCGGACCGGGCGATCACGTTGAGCCTCGGCATCGACCCGGGCGCCACCGCCCCGGTGGAGATGTCGCGGGCATTGTTCGACGCCCTGCCCAGCACCGAACCGCTGCGGGTGCCGGTGATCCCGCTGGCGGGCACGCCCTCCCAGTGGGTGCCCGGATCTCAGGTGGGCGCGGTATTGGAGACCCGGACGGTCGGCAGCGGTTCACAGTTCTACGTGTTGGTGCCCGACGGGGTCCAGAAGATCACCAGCTTCGTGGCCGATCTGATTCGCAGCGCCAACTCGTTCGGTTCGGTCGCGCCCCTGGTGGTCAGCCCGGACAAGCTGGTCAACATCCCGGACGTGAGCACGCTGCCCGTCGAGTATTACCCCAACAGCAGGCTCAGATTCGTCGACACCGCCGCCGACCCGACGACGTGCGTGGGATGGGAGAAAGCCCCCGGCGACCGGCAGGCCCGGGTCACTGTCTACAACGGACGGGGCCTGCCGGTATCTCCGGCGATGGACAACCGGATCGTCCGGCTGGTGCGCGATGACCGCAGTCCTAACTCCGTGGTGGCCAACCAGGTCTTGGTAATGCCGGGTGCCACCAACTTCGTCACCTCGACCAGCGAACTGCTCGAATCAGATTCCCGCGAGACCCTGTTCTGGGTGTCGCCCAGCGGCGTCCGCTTCGGTATCGCGGCAGAGAGCGAGACCCTGCGGGCTCTGGGCTTGGACCCCGGCTCGGCGCAACAGGCACCGTGGCCGCTGCTGCGCACCTTCGCCGCCGGCCCAGAACTGTCTCGGCATGCGGCACTGCTGGCCCGAGACACGCTGCCGTCGGCGGGCGCGGTGCAGCCGGTGGTCCCCAACAACCAGCAGGGCGTCCCGGGAGGGCACTGACCGATGTCCAAGCGCGCTTTCGTTCCGGTCCGTCTTCGAGTTCCCGAGCCCAAGCCGGTCCGGGTCGCTCCCCGGGCACCCGATGCCCTGCCGGAACGCGAGCCCCGCAACCTGTGGGTGATGATCGGCATGCCTGCGCTGGTCGTCGCGCTGATCGGCACCATCGTCATGCTCTACGTCTCCGGTGTGCGCAGCTTGGGCTCGGGCATGTTCCCGATGGTCGGCATGGCCGGCTTGGCCATGCTGATGTTCTCGGGGCGATTCGGCCGAGCCCGCAAGATCAGCTGGGGCGAGCAGGAGAAGAACCGGCGCAGCTACCTACGCGCCCTCGACGCCGAGCGTGACGAGATTCAGAAGGCCGTGTGCGCCCAGCGCACTGCCCAGGAGTCGGTGCACTCTCACCCCCAGGGGTTGGGCGCGGTCATCGGCGGACCGCAGATGTGGGAACGCCGCCGCTCCGACGTGGACTTCCTCGACGTGCGCGTGGGAGTCGGTGTGCAACACGCCCCGGACTCGGTGTTGTCGGTGCAGTGGCCGGAGATCCCGATCGACGAGGAGTTGGAGCCGGTCACCGGCCAGGCGCTGCGCGACTTCATCCTCGAACAGCGCAAGATCCGCGACATCGCGAAGGTGGTCAATCTGCGGTCCCGGCCGGGATTCAGCTTCGTCGGTGAGGATCTCGACGGGGTGCGATCGCTGCTGCGGTCGATGCTCAGCGGACTGGCGGTCTTCCACAATCCGCTCGACGTCAAGTTGATGGTGGTGACCCGCCATCCCGAGCTGTGGTCCTGGATGGTCTGGCTCCCACACAACCAGCACGACGAGCTTTTCGACGCCTGTGGCTGGCGGCGCCTGGTCTTCACCAGCCCCACCGACCTTGAGATGACGCTCGGAGCCGACCTGCACATGAAGGGCAAGCGCGGCGCGTGGCGGCCTCCGTCGTCGCCGAGCCCCACCACCATGGGATCGGCGTTGGAGACCGGAGGTGACGGCCACGATCTCGGCCCGCACTGGGTGATCGTCGACGACAACACCGGCAGTCCGGAGGCGTGGGAAAGCGTTGTCGGTCGGGTCGGCAAGGAAGGCATCACGGTGCTTCGGGTGGCGTCGCGGCTGGGCACCGGCGTCGGGTTCGCCCGCGATGAGATCTTCGAGGTGCTCACCGACCCTCGGCGAGACGGTCGCGAACTCCGCGAGGCGCCACGGGCGATGCTGCGTGCCGGCGGCCGGTTCTTCGCCCACGCTGACCAGCTGTCGGTGCCCCGCGCCTACCGCTACGCCCGTGCCATGGCGCGCTGGTCGCCGACGGCCAGCGTCGATGTCACCGACGCGGGCAGCGGCGCCCTCGAACTTCTCCGCGCGCTGGGAATCGACGACGCCCGCGAGCTGAACGTGGACCGGCTGTGGGCCGAACGGCGCAGCCGCGGTGACGAACGGTGGGCTGAGATCCCGGTCGGGGCCAAACCCAACGGCGAGTTGCAGAACGTTGTACTGCGCGCAAAAGACTTCGGTGGCTTCGGCTTTCACTCGGTGGTGATCGGGACCAGTGGGTCGGGCAAGTCCGAGTTCTTCCTGTCTCTGGTGTACGGCATCGCGCTGACCCACTCGCCGGAGACCTTCAACGTGATCTTCGTGGACATGAAGTTCGAGTCTGCGGCCCAAGACATCCTCGGCATCCCGCACGTGTCGGCCGCACTGTCCAACCTCGGCAAGGACGAGCGGCACCTCGCCGAGCGGATGCGGCGTGCCATAGACGGTGAGATCGCGAGGCGTTACCGCCTCTTCAACTCCGTCGGTGCGCGCGACGCCAACGACTACGAGGAGATCCGACTGGCCGGCCGCGACCTGGAGCCGGTACCGATCCTGCTGGTGGTGATCGACGAGTACTTGGAGCTGTTCCAGAACCACCCGAAGTGGATCGACCTGATCATCCACATCGGGCAAGAGGGCCGCGGCGCCAACGTCTTCTTCATGCTCGGCGGTCAGCGCCTGGATCTGTCGTCGCTGCAGAAGGTGAAGTCCAACATCGCCTTCCGGGTGGCGCTGCGCGCCGAGTCGGGAGACGACAGCCGCGAAGTCATCGGCTCCGACGCCGCCTACCACCTGCCGTCGAAGGAGAACGGCTTCGGTCTGCTCAAGGTCGGACCTCGGGACCTGGAGCCGTTCCGATGCTTCTACCTCTCGGCGCCCTTCGTAGTCCCCAAACGCAAGAGCTCGACGGGCAAGACCCTCGACATGACCCTGACCAAGCCGCGGCTCTATACCTGGCAGTACCAGCCCCTGGACGAAGCGGACGCCCAAGCGCTACAGGATATGTCGGCCACCGACGCCGAGCCCGACGAGTTCCTGCTGCACGCTGACGGCTTCAAGAAGAAGAAGATCGTCGACGTGCTGCGCGAGTCCCTGATGGCCGCAGACCGCACGGCACCCCACCTGCCGTGGTTGCCCCCGTTGGAGATCTCCGAGCCGGTCGATGAACTGGTGGCGCGGTATCGGGGCAAGCCGTGGCACGTCGACTACGGCCGCAACCCGGGACTGGTGTGGCCGCTGGCCGTCAAGGACATCCCCGAGGACGCCCAACAGCTGATTCACTGCGTCGACGTGTTGCGCAGCAACATCATGGTGGTCGGGGCCAAGAGCCGAGGCAAGACGACGACGTTGATGACGCTGATGTGTTCGGCGGCGCTGATGTATTCCCCGGCGCGGGTGACGTTCTTCTGCGTCGGCGGCGCCACGCTGGGTTATGCCGAGACCCTGCCGCATGTGGCCGACATCGTCTCTCCGGCCGACCGCGAGGGTGTGGAGCGCACGGTGGCGACCATGGCCGCGCTGATCAGCACCCGGCAGGACACCTTCCGCCGCGACAAGATCGACATCAACGAATTCCGGGAGCGCCGTTTCGGCGCCGGAGGCGACAGTCTCGCCGGCACCGACCCCGGCGACCCCTACGGCGACGTGTTCCTGGTCATCGACGACTTCTCCGACCTGTATGCCGCCGACACCATGCTCGGCGACCGGATCATCGCGCTCAGCGGTGCCGGACCGGAATACGGCGTGCACCTGATGACCAGCGCGTCCGGCTGGATTCACGGCCAGCGCCAGACGTTGCTGCAGAACTCCGACGTGCGTATCCAGCTACGGCTGCAGAATCCGGGCGAGAACGAGATGGGTACGGCATCGCTGGACGCCCGCGACGCGGCCAAGCGCACCGTGAACCGGCCCGGTTTTGGGCTCACGGAGTCCCTGCACGAGATGCTCATCGGCGTGCCGGAACTGGCTGCCGAGGACGGCCTGCGGATCGGGACCCGCGAATTGGGGACCCGTGTCGCCGACGTCGCCGGCGTGACCAAGCACGCCACCCTCAAGCGGCTGCCGCCCGCGGTGGCCCTGTCGGAGGTGCTGGCCTACGACGTGGCCCAGCGTCCGCCCGTCCACACCGCCCCGTCCATCGCGTTCATGATCGGCGAGCAACACGATCTGCTGCCGGTGCCGCTGATGCTGTCCGAATATCCCGGGATGATGATTTTGGGGCGGGCCCTCTGCGGCAAGAGCGCCACCCTGGCCGCAATCGGCGAGGCGGTGATGGCGAGGTTCAGCCCGGACGAAGCCCAGATCACCATCGTCGACCCCAAGACCGGTCCGCTGCGTGACCTGCAGGGCGCCGGTTACGTCAACGCCTATGCCTACGACCAGGACGAGATCGACGAGGCGCTCACCGCGCTGGCCCAACAAGTCCTGCTCCCCCGGCTGCCGGCCAAAGGGTTGAGCCAGGAGGAGCTGCGTGCGCTCAAGCCCTGGGAGGGCCCGCGCCATTTCGTGCTGATCGACGACGTGCAGGACCTGCGGCCGGCCCAGATTCATCCGGCCAAGCCACCGGTGGGCGCAGCCCTGTGGAAGCTGATGGAGCGGGGACGCCAGATCGGGCTGCACGTGTTCACCACCAGGAATTCGTCCAACTTCGGGCAGCTGGAGATGGATCCCTGGGTCAAGACGCAACGCGCGGCCAAGGTGCCGACACTGTTCATGGACAACGACCCGCAGAACAAGGTCAATCGGATGGTGCGGGCGCAGGCGCTGCCCCCCGGCCGTGGCCTGTTGGTCAACGACTCCGAGGTGGAAGGTGTCCTGGTCGGCGTCCCCTCATCGATGATCCACAATTTCGAGCAGCAATAGCCGGCATTTACATAACTACGAACCGGTATTTACATCATGAAGTGACGGCGCGTTAGATCCGGTTTACGATCGACTCCGACCTGCCAACGTCGGCACATCCGCGATGAGGCATCGGGAGGGAATGTGTTCTCTGTAGAACCGGAAGCAGTCCTGGCGTCCTCGGGCGTCGAAGCGGGAATCACCGCCGAAACAGAGGCGGCTGCCGCATCGGCCAGCCCGGCACTGCTGGGCGTCCTGCCCATGGGCAACGACCCGGACTCTGTGGCGTTCCACGCCGCGCTGCTGGCCTCCGGCAGCGAATACCTGGGCATCGTCGCCGAGCATTCCGCCCAGCGCGGATTGTTCTCCGGCGCGCAAGCCACCGCATCGGGTGTTTACGGAGCCACCGAGGCACTGCGAGCCGCCACCGTCGCGCTCGGCGGCTAATCCGTGGCCGACCCGGGGTGGGCCGCCCGCACACCGGAGACCAACGACATGTTGATCAAATCCGGCGCGGGCATTCCGACCATGCTGACCAACGGGGCGGCATGGACGGCACTCGGTGTTGCCCACCACGCATCGGGAATCGCCTCGGCGATCAACACCGCGCTGACCTCGATCGGCTGGGTCGGCGCCGGTTCGGAGGGTTCGGTTCTCAACGCGACCCTGCTGAACGTCGCCCTGCACGGGCTGGCGGGCTGGGTGGACGTGAAGGCGCCCATTGTGGCGGCGGCGGTCGAGGCCTACCAGCTGGCCTACGGAAGCATGCGCACCACCCAGGAGTGCGAGGCGAACCGGATCGAGACCGCCACTGACTACGGGATCAACCCCTCAGTTCTTGGGGCGTTGACACCGCGCATCACCTCACTTGAATTTGAGTACTTCGGCCTGTTCTGGCCCAACAACGCCGCGGTGGGGGCGTCCTACGGGGCCGTGCTGACCGCGCTCACCTCGAGCCTCACCGTCCCGGCGCCGGTAGCCGGTATGGGCGCGTCGCCCGCGGCCCCGGCCGCAGCGGCCAGCGCCGTGGGCCAAGCCACTTCCCAAGCTGCGGCGGGGGGAGCCATGCGCGCCGCCTACACCGGTACCTCCGGCGCAACCAACGCCGCCGGACAGGGCGCCAACGCCGCTCAAGGCATGGGCAGTCAGATGAGTTCGATGCTGGGACCGGTCCAGCAGATCGGCTCGTCACTGATGCAGGCACCTCAGTCGTTGATGCAGATGCCCCAATCGATGATGAGCCCGATGCAGTCGTTGATGGGCATGTTCATGAACCCGAGCATGCTTGGCGGAGCGCTCAATCCCGCGGGGGCAGGCGGCGTTCCGGCCACGGCGATGTTGGCCAACGCCACGGCCACACCGGGCGCGGCGGGCTTCGGTGGCGGGGGTGCGGGCGCACCCATGTCGGCGTTCACCCGTCCCGTCAGCGCTTTCGAGTCCGGCGGCGGCCGCCCGGTGGGATTGCGCCCCAGCGGAGCGCTGGGTTCCGTCGAGTCTCAGCGAGTGACCACAACCAGCGCCGGAGGGATGGGGGGCATGCCCATGGCCCACGGCGCCGCGGCGGGAGGAAAGGGTCCGGGCGACCGGTCCTCAGAGCGCGCCCACACGGTACGAGTCGTCGATGACCGGGTTTGACCTGTGCTTTTACTGAAACCGGGGTGAATCGACACATCTGAAAGGAGCAAATACACTACCGCCAGCTACATCCCGCCGAACCCGGGGGGTTGTTCTACAACCGAGGAGGAAACGATGGCAGCCATTGTCGTCACGCCCGAACTGATGCGGAATACCGCATCGAAGTTGTCGCAGCACATCGAACACGCGCAGGCCATCGCGAACCAGTACCTGGCCGACCACGAGAACATCCTGGGTGCAGCGACCTGGGACGGCGGCGGCGCGAAGGCCTCCTATGCCACGGCCGCGCAGATCCATGAAGACATGCAGAAAGTCCTCATCGGTGGCACCCGTCTTACCGAGGGCCTCAACCAGGCCGCCGCCCTGATGGAGTCCCACGAGTCTCAGTCCGCGCACGCCTTCCACTCCCTGTTCGGCGGACAGTCCGCCTAACCCCCGACCTCCTTGATCGAAAGGACAACGATTCCCATGGCTTCAAGTGACGGCATTACCTACCATCCCGGCGCCGTCGGCGATCACGCTCACGGAGTGATCAGCAACGCCGGCACCCTCGACCAGATCCACGCGGACGCTCACCAGCTCACCCAAATGCTGACCGAGTACTTCGCCGGACACGGCGCCACCGGCTTCTTCGACGCGCAGGCCCAGATGCTGTCCGGCCTGCAGGGCCTGATCGAGACCATCGGCCACCACGGTTCCACGATCGGCTCCGTGTTGGACGGTGCCATCTCGACCGACGAGACGATCAAGTCGCTGTTCTGATCGACCCCGATCGTCATCGAGGTGGGGTGTCTGCTGACGAGCGGGCGCCCCACGTCGTGTGTCAGGACCGGCCACCACAGACCACCGGTAAGGCGAGGATGACGTGCTGACGACGACACTGGACGGCCTCTGGGTTCTCCAGGCCGTCACCGGGATCGAAACTCTCTGCCCGGAACTGGGACTTCGCCCGCTGCTGCCCCGCCTGGACACCGCCGAGCGAGCCCTGCGCCATCCGATCGCCGACGATCTGGCCGAGATCGGCGTGCTCGACGGCAGCGGCGAGGCCGATCCCATGGTCCGGGAGTGGCTGACCGTGATCATGCGCCGCGACATCGCGCTCATGCTGAATCTGAGCTTCCCCGGTGATCCCCCGCGCATGACCCGCGTTTCGATCAGCCGGTTCGCCTCGTGGTGGGTGGTGCTCGAACGCTGCGACCAGGAGGTGCGGTTGTATCCCGCCGGCAGTGCCACCGACCAGGCCGCCGCCGGGGAGCTCCTGGTAGGCCAGGTCGAGCGGCTGTGCGGCGTCACCGAGGCCGCCCCACTGCGGCCGGTCACCCTGGAGACCAAAGAGCTGCTGGACCGCGTTCGCGATCAGGACAGCCTGCGCCGCTACCTGGCGTCCCAACAGCTCGACCTCGACCAGCAGCAGACCGTGGCTATGGCGGCCGATCCCGCGGTCTCCGGGCTGGCCAACATCGTCGCTATTCAGCCGGGCGCAGGTCCCGAGGAGCTGGCCCGCATGGCGATCGGGGATACCGCGGTGCTGATCTCGGACACTCCGGCGGGCCGAGTCTGCGTGGAGAATATCGACACCGGCGGCCGCCGCTTCCAGATCGTTTCCCCGGGGACGCGGGCCGATGTCGCCCAGGCGATCCTGCGACTCATCGCTCGACTGCCCGCCGGGGCCGACTGGCATTCACATCGGCGCGTTGTATGACGGGGAATTGAGCCGTTTACCATTACCTTGCATTACTGTCCACCGGAAGAATCGTTGCAAACACGATATCCGCAGCCGTGTTAACATCACGCACGTGACCAGCCCATGGAATAGTCAGAATATGCCTGACGAAGGCGCATCCGGGCGGTGGGATCCGGCATCCGGGCACCGCTACCGGGATTCCGTATCGGACTCCATGCGCATTTCCGACCTAGCCACGCCCCGCAAGATTCCCCCCGGTTCGGGTTGGCGCAAACTGGTCTATCTCGCCTCGGCGAAAGTCATTAATCCGGGAGAATCTCCGCGCGAACGTCATTACCGCGATCTGCGCAATAGAATTCGTCGGCATATCCGGCGCCAATACGTGATCACCCTGGTATCCGGAAAAGGTGGCACCGGTACAACAACCATGACCGCTGCTATCGGCAGCGTATTCCGGGAGTGCCGCCCAGAGAATGTGATCGCGATTGACGCTGTTCCCGGTTTCGGGACGCTCTCCGACCGTATCGATGAACACCCACCCGGTGACTACTCGGCGGTACTCAGCGACACCGATGTCCAGGGCTATTCCGATATCCGCGAACATCTCGGGCAAAATGCCGTCGGCCTGGACGTGCTGGCCGGCAACCGCACTTCGGATCAACTCCGTCCCCTCGTCCCGGCCATGTTCAGCGGGGTGCTGTCCCGTTTGCGGCGCACCCACAATGTGATCGTCGTGGACACCGCCGCAGACCTGGAGCATCCGGTCATGAAACCGGTGTTGGAGAACACCGACACGCTGGTCTTCGTCTCCGGGATCACCGCGGACCAGTCCCGCCCGGTGCTGCGCGCGGTCGATTACCTGGCGTCGCAGGGCTACCACGAGCTGGTATCACGATCCACGGTGATCCTCAACCACTCCGCGCCGGGCGAGGACAGCGCCGCGGTCGCCTATCTGACCGAACGGTTCAGCAAGACGGGCGCGACGGTGGAGGTCATGCCGTATGACGCCCATCTGTCCAAAGGCGGAATCATCGATGTCCCCAACGAGGTGAAGAAGAAAGCCCGGCTGCGGTTGTTTGAGATAGCCGCGGGCCTGGCTGACAAATTCGTGCCCGACACCGAAAGGTAAGCACGGTGACTTCCCCGACACCAGCCAAAGTCGCTTTTCCGGCACGCTGCGCAGTGAGCCTGGCCTACGACAAGCATCTTGTGTCGCAAGTCTTCCCCGCAGGAATTCCCGTAGAAGAGTTTTTCGAGGGAATGGTCGAACTACTCGACGAAGATCTACGGCATCACGGTTTCGACGGGGTGGCGCTCCCCCCGGGAAGTTACGAACTGCACAAAGTCAACGGCGTCCGGCTGGACATCACGCGCAGCCTCGACGACCTAGGCGTCCAGGACGGCGACACCCTGGTGCTGGTGCCGGTGGTGGGCGGAGATTCCTTCGAACCGCAGTACGAATCACTGTCGAGCGCCCTGGCGGCGACGGCCCGGCGGCTCGGCGCCCAACCCGAGATCCGTTGCCAGGAATGCGGACACAAGGCCGACGAGCAGACCGTGGCGCGGTTGCTCAAGGTGAAGGTCGATCGGATGTTCGCTCCGGTCACCGCGTTGACCGCCGCCCATACCGCGGTCGGGTTGATGGCGTTGGCCGTGGTGGTGCTGTCCGCGCTGGCGGTGCGCGCGCGGATGTTCAGCGACAGTTGGCTGCCCGCAGCTGCCATGACCGGATTGGGCGCACTGCTGACTCTCGGGGCGGCCATGATCCGACGGAACTGGCCCGCCCGTGATGACCTGTTCAGCGGGTTCGGCTGGCTCGCGGTTCTCGCGTTGTCCTGCGCGGCCTTATGCGCGGCACCCGGAGCGCTGGGCTCCCCCCATCTCATGATCGGGTTGACCGTCCTGGCGCTGGGCGCGATCGGCCTCAGCGTGCTGCTTCGCGCACAGACCGCGGTCGCCACCGCAATCGTGACGGGCGCGGGAATCGGCGGCGCGGTGGCCCTAGCCCGGATGTGGCATCCGGTATCTCCCCCGGTGATCGGTATCTGCACCCTGCTGGGGCTGCTGATCCTGCTGCGGATGTCTCCCACGATCGCCTTGTGGGTCGCGCGAGTCAGGCCGCCGTACTTCGGTTCGATCACCGGACGAGACCTGTTCGCCCGCCGCGCCAATATGCCCATCGACACCGTCTCCCCCGTGACGCCCGAAGATGGCGAGGACGACGAGGACGACCTGGTCGACATCTCGGCGCGCGGCGCGGCGATCGCGGCCTCGGCACGGCTGATCAACGCGGTGCAGGTCGGCATGTGCGTCGCGATCGCCGCGACGCTGCCGATCGCGGTCTGGATGGTCTTGACCCCCGGAGCACCGCGACAGCGTGGCGCGGTGGCGCTATGCGGGCTGGTGGCGGGCCTATTCATCACCCAGGGTCGGGGTTTCGCGGGTCGCGTTCAGGCGATAGCCCTGGTGGGTGGGGCCTGCGCGGCGGTGCTCACCGGAATCGTCAAATATGCGCTGGCCAGCCCCGGTGACACGCCTGCCGGATTTCTCTGGCCGGCGGCCGCCATAGCGGTCTTCGCGGGTCTGGGCGTGGCGGCCGGTCTGCTGGTCCCCGAAACCAAGTTCGTGCCGTGGATCCGGCTGGCGGTCGAATGGCTCGAGGTGCTGGCGTTCATCGTGGTGGGGGTGCTTGGCGCGTGGCTGGGAGGGCTGTTCGTGTGGGTCCGCAACTGAGTCGCCTGCGGGCCTGCGGTGCGTCGATCACGGCGGCGCTCCTGGTGGTGAGTCTGTCCGGCGGAGCGCCGGCCGCACAGGCCATCGAGCCGCCTTCGGTCGATCCGGCGCTGGTTCCCGCAGACGGGCCTCCCGGGCCGGACCAGCCGATGCGGCGCTCGAACTCCTGCAGTGTGCCGATCACGGTCGCCAACCCCGACGTGGCCCAGCTGGCGCCCGGATTCGACATGCTGGGCATCTCCACGGCGTGGCAGTACTCCACCGGTAATGGGGTCCCGGTGGCCGTGATCGACACCGGAGTCACCCCGAACCCCCGGCTGCCGGCCGTGGCGGGCGGCGACTACATCATGGGCGGGCCAGAGGGACTGGACGGGTTGCAGGACTGCGATGCGCACGGCACCATCGCCGCATCGATCATCGCCGCGGCCCCGCTGGGCGTGCTGCCCATGCCGCGGCCGATGCCGGAGGTGCCCGCCTTTCCCCCGCCGGCCGGACCGCCACCGAGTTTCGGTGTGCCGCTGCCACCGGCCGACGTGCCGGGTCCGCCGGCACGTCGGCCGGTGGCAGCGGCACAC
>NZ_MVHH01000063.1 GCF_002086515.1 Mycolicibacter arupensis | reverse complement strand
AATCCAGGTCGTCAGCTACATCGACTACACACCCGTAGCGACCCTAGGGAACATACATTCGATGCTAGCGGGACCCACCGACACGCCAGTGTCCTGAGGGATGACACGAGACGGGGTGCAGAAGCGGATCGTCGAACCTTGGGCTCAGTGCGTGGGTTGCGGGGAGGGTTTGTCGTCGTCGTCCCACAGCTCATCGTCAACGACGTTGGCGGCCTGTGGCTTGGTCGCCTCCCACATGAGAGTCGTTCCCCCTACCGCAAGGGTGACGCCGACCGCGGCGAGGTAGAAGCCGATTCCCAAGCTGGCCGCCGTGCCGGGAGCGTCCATTCCGTGGGTCCCGGTCGGGTAGACGGTCCGCGCGTTCAACCACAGCTGCACTAAGTGAAGGATGCCTAGCCACGGCATGAAAAGCGCAATGACGCGGTCGCGCTTGCCGCCGCTGTCGGCGCGGTAGGCGCAGATGAAGGTGGCGACGGCGGCGAGGATCAGACGCCAGCCATCGGCGGACTGGATCACCGTGTTGCCGTCTACGGTGCCGAGTCGCCCCGGCTCGACATACGGTAAGAAGGCCGCGACCAACATGGTGAGCGACCCGAGTCCGATAATCGCAAGGGGTACGGGATTTTTCATCGCAACACCAGCCTGTGCATTCGCTGGATGCTACCTGAATCCGGTGGCCGCCCCAGGGTGTCCCAGCACTGCCCGGTGATGCCCGATATTCGGCCTTGACCGAACGCCTAGCTCAGTTCCCACACCGCGGTCACGGTGAAGCTCACGGTCTGCTGGCCGGGTTCCACCGGCGGGGCAGCGGCCATGGCCCGGGGCATCGGCATCCCGACCGGCATCGGCGGCGTCTCGCCCGCCACCTCCGAGATCGAGATGACCTGGCCCAGGTGCAGGCCGGACAGCTGCGCATACTGCTCGGCGCGGTCCTTGGCGTCGTTGAAGGCCCGCTCGCGGGCACCGCGCACCAGGGCTGAGTCGTCCTCGATGGAATAACTCACCCCGTTGATCCGGGTGGCATCCCCGCCGGCCCGCACGATCACGGCCAGTACCTGCGAGGCGGAGTCGCGCTCGACCTTGACCCGGATGGTGTTGCCGGCCCGGTAGCCGGTGATGGCCGACGACCCGTTGGGTTCGGAATTGCCGTATTGCGGCTGGAGGCTGACCTGGGTGGTGCTGATGTCTTTGCGGTCCACCCCGGCGTCCACGAGAGCGTCGATCACGGCCTGTTGGCGTTCGCTGGTCTGATTCATCGCGCTGGTGACGTCGCCGGCGAGAAATTCGATGCCCGCCTCGGTGGTCAGCGTGTCCGGGACGCCCTGAACCTCGCCGGTGCCGACCACCGTCACCTGGCGTGGGAGATCCGGTACGTGCGGCGCGGAGTCGCAGCCGGCCATTGCCAGGGCGCTCATGCCGGCCAGCGCCAGCGTCATCGACTGGCGGAGAACCATCCGGGCGCGTTGTGTCGGCATGATGGGCACACTAGCCGAGCAAATGCCGCCCCTGGTGGGAAAGGTCCATGCGGCACACTGAGGCGATGACCTCCGCGCCGTCGCGAGCACTGTCCAGCGCCATCGAGCCCTTCGCGGGCCAGGTGTACTTCTCTCCGGAGTGTCACCGCGGCTACGCGGCACTCGGTTTCGGTGCCAGCCCCGCAACATCGGGGGGCGTGGAGATGCCGGACGGTCCGGCGTATTTCTGCAGCCGAGGTTCCGCGCTGGGGCAGGCTCCCGGTGAGGTGATCGCCGCGACGTTCGCCGTGTTCAACCCGGCAGTGGTGGTGCCTGCGGTGCGTTACGGCTGGACGCTGAGTGACGCGCCGACCCTGCGTGCCGCACGCACCGACGGTTCGGTGGGCCAGCTGCGCCGGGTTCTGGGTGCTGCTCCCGCCGGTCTCGATCGTGCGGTCGAGCTGCTGCGCCGCGCCGTTGACGGCCTTTCGACGGCGGGCAAGCCGCTGTTCGCCGGGTTGGTGGCCGACGGGCTTGCCGGGGAGCCGCTGACCGATGCCTGGCTGCTGGCTGACCAGCTGCGTGAGTTCCGTGGGGATGCGCACGTGAATGCCTGGGTCGCAGCCGGATTCGATGCCGTGGAGATAGGGCTGATCACCGAGCTCTACCGCGGATTCCCGCCGCGTACCTACGTCCGCAGCAGGGCGTGGAGTGACGAGCAGCTGACCGCCGGCGAGCAGCGGCTGGCCGAGCGGGGCCTGGCCGAAGACGGTGTGCTCACTGACGCCGGACGTGCCGCTCGCGAGGCGGTCGAGACGGCCACCGATGCGGCATGTGCGCCCATAGTCGCCGGCCTGGGCGATGGCCTGGGTGAGCTGGTCGACCTGGTGGGTGGCTGGTCCAAGCAACTGGTAGAGGCGGGCGGCTTCCCGTCGTGACTACGGCATAACCAGGATCTTGCAGTGCCGGTCGGGATCGGCCAGCTCGGCGAACGCACTGCCTACGCCCTCCAGTCCGACTTCGCCGGTGATCAGCGGCGCCACATCCACCCGGCCCTCTGCGATGGCCTGCAATGATGCAGCGAATTCCGCCGGTTGGTAAGCCAACACGAACTGCACGCTGATTTCCTTGGCTATCCCGTAGAACGGGTGCACGGTGTCGGCCTCCATGCAGACGCCGGCCACCACCAAGCGGCTGCCCACCGGGGCTCGCCGCAGCACATCATCGATGATCCCCGGTACTCCCACCGCCTCGAAGATCACTTTCGGGGCGACGGTGTCGAACGGCGAGCCCTGGGCCGGATCGAGGGTGCGATGAGCCCCCATCCTTGCCGCCAGATCTCGCCGCGTCGGCGAATAGTCCGCCGCCACGATGTCTTCCACGCCCGTCATCCGCAGTGCGGCGATGATCGCCATGCCGATCGGGCCGCAGCCCAGGACCAGTGCTGTCTCGCCCGGTGTGGCGCCGGACTTGTTGACCGCGTGCAGTCCCACTGCCATCGGTTCGGTCAGCGCGGCGTGGCGGGGGTCCAGACCGTTGGGAATCGGCAGCAGCAGTGGCGCCGACAACAGCATCTTCTCGGCATAGCCGCCGAGGGTGGTGTTGGAGTAGACGATCGGTTCGATGCCCTTGGCGGCCAACAGGATCGGTATGGAGGTAACCGGAGTACCGGGAGCAAAGGTGTCGGTTCCGGGGCCGGCCTCGAGCACCTGCGCGCTGAACTCGTGGCCCATGAAGATGTCGGCGCCCAGGTCGACCGACGCCCGCGACGAGGGGCTACCGGACATGGCCTGTGTCGCGGCCAGTACCTGCTCCCCGTGCGAGGCGAAGTGCAGGTCAGAACCACAGATGCCACATGCAGTCACCTCGACGAGCACCTGGCCCGGTCCCGGGGTCGGCTCGGGCACGTCGTCGCGGTAGACCAGCCGCCCGTCACGCAGCACCGCCGCGCGCATCAGCGTGAACTGTCCGTATTGGGAGGCGCCGACTCGGTGACGTGTTCCACGACGGCGTTCTTGATCGCCTCACCTGCCCGGCCGAACAACGTGTCGCGCATGCCGCGGGCCCATTCATGTGACGCCCGGGGTGCGGCAAGTTGGCCCTTGAAATGCGGAATAACCTTGCGGGCCAACAGTTCGTAACTGTGATAGGTGGCTTCGGGTGAGGCCCAGTCATGGCCCAGGAAAAGCAGGGTGCCGAAGCCGCCGGAGGTCTCCAGCAGGCCGGTGATGTGTTCGATCGCGTCATCGGGGGTGCCGATACAACTGCTGCCGGCCGCGGCGTAGGCCTCCACAAACTCGGTCGGCGTCTGCGGTGAGCCTTCGACTTCGCTGGCCAGCGGCACAAAGCCCGCGGCGCCGAAGTAGTTCGCGAAATCCTGCAGGCCGTAGGTACAGTCCGCCACCGCCTGCTCGCGGGTGTCGGCGATGTGCATGATGCTCAGCACCCGCCAGTCATTGCGATCCGGTTCGGCGCGGCCGGCCTTGGCGGCCTGATCGCACACCACGCCCCAGGTGTTCTCCAGTGCCGCGAACCCACCGGGTACCGACATGGACAACGACAGCAGCGACGTGCCCAGCGCTCCGGCCAATCGTGGACCGGAGGGCGACACCATCGCCGCTGCGGAAACCTCCGGGTACGGCCAGGTGTAGGGGCGAATGTGGAGTGCGGCATCGCGCAGGGTGAACCAGTCCGATTGCCGGCTCACCAATTCGCCGGGCTCAGCGCGGAACAACGCCAGGATGGCCTCCAACGACTCCTGCATCATCCGGCGCTGTTCGACGGGATCGATGCCCATCATGTACGCATCGGTGGGCAGCGCTCCCGGGCCTGCGCCGAACATCACCCGCCCGCGCGTCAGGTGGTCCAACATCACCCAGCGGTCGGCCACCATCAGCGGGTGGTGATAGGGCAACGACACCACGCCGGTACCCAGCCGGATGTGCTTGGTGCGCTCCGCGGCCGCAGCAATGAACACTTCGGGGCACGCGATCAGCTCGTAACCACCTGAATGGTGTTCGCCGAACCAGGCCTCGTCGAAGCCCAGCCGGTCCAGCGCGACAACGCGCTCCAGGTCATATTCCAGTGCGACCGTAGGGGATTGGCCCAGCGCATGGAACGGAGTGATGAAGACTCCGAACCGCAGCGGCCGGGCGCTCACGATGCCGCTCCGGCCGGCAGGCCCGCCAGGAACTCCAGCAGCACCGAATTGACCTCCGCGGGCCGTTCCTGCTGCAGCCAGTGGCCGGCGCCCTCCAGAATGACCTCGCGATAGGGCCCGGTTACCAGTTCGGTCGCGCGGTCTCGGCGGGTGAAGGCCAGCACCGGATCGGCGGAGCCGCCCATGAACAGCGTGGGAACGTCGATGGTGGCGGCGGGTGGCTTGGCCATGATCTCCCAATTGCGGTCGAGGTTGCGATACCAGTTGAGGCCGCCGGTGAATCCGGTGCGGGTGAACTCGGCGATGTAGTGGTCGAGTTCGTCGGCGCTGATCCAGTCCGGTAACCCCGCCGGCTCGGCGAGTCGATCGAGGAATCCCATGGGGCCAGGCGCCGTCATCAGCAATGCCGCCTCGCGGTCAGCCGGACTGAGGCTGCCCATCATCCTGCGCAGGGTGCGTGCCGGGTCGGCGTCCAACTCCGCGTCGGCGACTCCCGGCTCCTGGAAATGGAGCATGTAGAAGAAGTTCTCACCGAAGATCTTGCGAAACGCCGCTGTCGGCGGGGACTGCGGCCGCGGCACCGGGGGGACACTGAGCCCCACCACGCCGGCCACCCGGTCGGGGTGCAACTGCGCGGCGCTCCACACCACCGGCCCGCCCCAGTCGTGGCCGATCCAGGTGGCCCGCTGCGCGCCGACGTCATCCAACAGGCCCACCAGATCGCCGGTGAGCGCCGCGATGTTATACGCCGCGATCTCCTCGGGCCGTGACGAACCGCCATAGCCGCGCTGATCTGCTGCCAGCACGTGAAATCCGGCGTCGGCCAGCGCCGGTATCTGGTGTCGCCACGAGAACGCCAGCTCCGGGAATCCATGCGCCAGCAACACCACCGGGGCGCCGCGCTCGCCCGCCTCGGTGACTCGCAGGGTCACTCCGTTGGTGTCGATAAATCGCTGGGTTGCGCATCGGATTTCGGGGGCCACCGTCACACCAAAGCACAACCTGGCTGAGGTGGAGGGGGGTTCGCCGGGTCCGGCCAGGCCCATGCTGGGCTCGTTCGGCGCGGGGGACGGTAGCCTGAACTTGCCCAGCTGCATGTATTGGAAGGATTTGGCCACTTTCGGCCGATGTCTGATGAATCGCAAAAACGTGATCCGCACTGTCACCGCGATCGCAGTGGTGTTGCTGCTCGGGTGGTCGTTCTTCTATTTCAGTGACGACACCCGCGGATACAAGCCGGTCGACACGTCGGTCGCGGTGGCCCAGATCCACAGCGGCAACGTCAAGAGCGCCCAACTCGATGATCGCGAGCAACAGCTTCGCCTGGTTCTCAAGACCCCGCTCACCAGCGTCGAGGTCGCCGAGAAGGCGGGCAAAGGCAAGGCCGACAAGTCCGGCCGGGCCGAACAGGTCGACAAGCTGATCACCAAGTATCCGACCGGCTATGCCGTTCCGCTCTTCACCGCGTTGAACGCTAAGAAGGCCGAGATCAACACCACGGTGAACCAGGGCAGCCTGCTCGGATCACTGCTGATCTACATGCTGCCGATGCTGCTGCTGATCGGCCTTTTCCTGATGTTCTCTCGCATGCAGGGCGGCGCCCGGATGGGCTTCGGCATGGGCAAATCCCGTGCCAAGCAGCTAGGCAAGGACATGCCCAAGACCACGTTCGCCGATGTCGCCGGCGCCGACGAGGCGGTCGAGGAGCTCTACGAGATCAAAGACTTCCTGCAGAACCCGGCGCGCTACCAGGCCCTGGGCGCCAAGATCCCCAAGGGCGTGCTGCTCTACGGGCCGCCGGGCACCGGCAAGACTCTGCTGGCCCGCGCAGTCGCCGGTGAGGCGGGCGTGCCCTTCTTCACCATCTCCGGCTCAGACTTCGTGGAGATGTTCGTCGGTGTCGGTGCCTCCCGGGTCCGGGACCTGTTCGAGCAGGCCAAACAGAACAGCCCGTGCATCGTCTTCGTCGACGAGATCGACGCGGTGGGCCGCCAGCGTGGCGCCGGCATGGGCGGGGGTCACGACGAGCGCGAACAGACCCTCAACCAGTTGCTGGTCGAAATGGACGGCTTCGGCGATCGAGGTGGGGTGATCCTGATCGCGGCCACCAACCGGCCCGACATCCTCGACCCCGCACTGCTGCGGCCCGGCCGTTTCGACCGACAGATTCCGGTGACCAACCCCGATATCGCGGGGCGGCGTGCGGTGCTGCGCGTGCACGCCAAGGGAAAGCCGATCGGGCCCGACGCCGACTTGGATGGCCTGGCCAAGCGCACCGTAGGGATGTCCGGCGCCGATCTGGCCAACGTGATCAACGAGGCGGCGCTGCTGACGGCGCGTGAGAACGGCACCGTGATCACCAGCGCGGCGCTGGAAGAGGCTGTCGACCGGGTGATCGGTGGCCCGCGGCGTAAGAGCCGGATCATCAGTGAGCACGAGAAGAAGATCACCGCCTACCACGAGGGCGGCCACACGCTGGCGGCTTGGGCGATGCCCGACATCGACCCCGTCTACAAGGTCACCATCTTGGCCCGTGGCCGTACCGGTGGGCATGCGGTGGCGGTTCCCGAGGAAGACAAGGGTCTGCGCACCCGATCGGAGATGATCGCCCAGCTGGTCTTCGCCATGGGCGGGCGCGCCGCGGAGGAGCTGGTGTTCCGCGAGCCGACCACCGGCGCGGTCTCCGACATCGAGAAGGCCACCGCGGTCGCGCGCGCCATGGTGACCGAGTACGGCATGAGCGCCAAACTCGGCGCGGTGCGCTACGGCAGCAACCACGGCGACCCGTTCGTGGGCCGGGCTATGGGCACTCAGCCCGACTACTCCCACGAGGTGGCCCGCGGAATCGACGACGAGGTCCGCAAGTTGATCGAGGCGGCCCACACCGAGGCGTGGGAGATCTTGACCGAGTACCGCGATGTCCTCGACGTGCTGGCCGGTGAGCTGCTGGAGAAGGAGACGTTGCACCGCTCCGACTTGGAGAAGATCTTCGACGGCGTCGTCAAACGTCCCCGGCTGACCGCGTTCGACGACTTCGGCGGGCGCGTTCCCTCCGACAAGCCGCCGATCAAGACCCCGGGTGAGCTGGCCATCGAGCGTGGCGAGCCGTGGCCGCAGCCGAAGCCCGAACCGGCGTTCAAGGCCGCCATCGCGGAGGCCTCGCGCGAAGCGGCGGCCAGGGCCGCCGAAGCCGGGCCCAACGGCAGCAACGGCACTCCGGCCGGAGGCGAAGGCGCCGCGCCGGGCACCCAGCCCGACTACGGAGCCCCGGCGGGCTGGCACGCGCCGGGCTGGCCGCCTGCGCAGCAGCCGGGACCCCCGTCGCAGCACTCCGGCTACTGGTATCCGCCGCGGCAATGGCCGCAGCAGGGCTACCCTCCAGCCCAGCACTACCCGCCGTATCAGCCCCAGCAGTATCCCGGTGCAGGTCAGCCGCCACCGTCGGCACCTCCCGGTGAGACAGGTGGCGGTCGCAGCACGGAGAACAACCGGTCTGAGCAACCGTCCGGTGACTGAGAAAGCGGGGTCGACGATGACGTCGGCAATCTTCGATCAGGCGCGCGCTGAGGCCGCCGTCCGTGAGTTGCTGCTCGCGGTCGGCGAAGACCCCGACAGGCCGGGCCTGGTCGACACTCCGGCGCGGGTTGCCCGGGCTTATAAGGAGATTTTCGCGGGCCTCTACACCGACCCGGACACGGTGCTGGAGACCACCTTTGACGAGCAGCATGAAGAGTTGGTGATCGTCCGGGAGATCCCGATGTACTCGACGTGCGAACACCACCTGGTGTCGTTCCACGGCGTCGCCCACGTCGGCTACATCCCGGGCTACGACGGCCGGATCACCGGTCTGTCCAAGCTGGCCCGGGTGGTTGATCTCTACGCCAAGCGGCCTCAGGTGCAGGAGCGATTGACGGCACAGGTCGCGGACGCCCTGATGCGCAAGCTCGATCCTCGCGGTGTGATCGTGGTGGTCGAGGCGGAGCACCTCTGCATGGCGATGCGGGGAGTGCGCAAACCCGGTGCGGTCACCACCACATCGGCGGTACGCGGCCAGTTCAAATCCGACAGCACGCTGCGCGCTGAGGCCCTGGAACTCATTCGGCGCAGGTGAGCTCCACACACGTGCAGGTCGTCGGGGTGCTCAACGTCACCGCCGATTCGTTCTCCGACGGCGGGCGTTACCTCAACGTCGATCGCGCCGTCGCGCACGGCCTGGAAATGGCAGGCCAAGGCGCGGCGATCATTGATGTGGGCGGTGAGTCCACCCGGCCCGGCGCGGTGCGCGTCGATCCCCGCGCGGAGGCGCAGCGAGTCACTCCGGTCGTCAAAGAACTTGCCGCTCAAGGCATTACCGTCAGCATCGACACCATGAACGCGGCCGTCGCCGAAGCCGCGCTCAATGCCGGCGCCACGATCGTCAATGACGTCTCCGGCGGTACGGACCCGGCCATGGCGTCACTGGTGGCCGCATCGGAGGCCCGATGGGTGCTGATGCACTGGCGACCGATCGATCCCGCCAACCCGCATCGGGTGCCGTCCTACCGTGACGTCGTCGCCGAAGTCCGCGAAGACCTGCTGGCCGCGGTCGGTGCCGCGGTGGACGGCGGTGTCGATCCGGCGCATCTGATCATCGACCCCGGTCTGGGCTTCGCCAAAACGGCACAACACAATTGGGCGCTGCTGCACGCTTTGCCGCAACTGGTGAACGGCGGCTTGCCCGTACTGGTCGGGGCGTCGCGCAAGCGTTTTCTCGGTACGCTGCTGTCCAGTGCGGACGACGCGCCGCGGCCCCCCGATGAGCGCGAAACTGCCACCGCAGTCATCTCGGCGCTGTCTGGTCTGCACGGCGCGTGGGGCGTGCGGGTGCACGACGTGCGCGCCTCGGTCGATGCGTTGCGGGTGTTAGAGGCCTGGAATCAGGGAGGCGCGAGCGATGACTGATCGAATCGAGCTGCGCGGCTTGCGGGTGCGCGGCAATCACGGCGTGTTCGCTCACGAGCGTGCCGACGGCCAGGACTTCCTCGTCGACATCACGCTCTGGATCGATCTCACCGCCGCAGCGGTCAGCGACGACTTGGCCGACACCTACGACTACGGACTGCTCGCGCAGCGCGCGGCGAAAATCGTCGCCGGTCCGGCCCGCGACCTCATCGAAACGGTGGCCGCCGAGATCGCCGACGAGGTGATGGGCGACGCGCGGGTACAGGCCGTTGAGGTGACCCTGCACAAGCCGCACGCCCCGATCCCGCTGACCTTCGCCGACGTCGCAGTGGTGGCCCGGCGCTCGCGCAATGACCGGCGCGGCAGGGTGGTACCGGCATGAGGTCCCGATGACTACAGCGGTGCTGTCGATCGGCTCCAACCTGGGTGACCGGTTGGCGCTGCTGCAGTCGGCGGTCGACGGCCTGGGCGCGGCGGTGACCGCGGTTTCGGGCGTCTACGAGACCGAGGCGTGGGGGGGAGTCGAACAGGGCCCGTTCCTCAACGCGGTGCTGATCGTCGAGGACCCTGGCACCGACGGGCGCGGCTGGCTGCGCCGAGCGCACGAGTTGGAGCAGGCGGCCGAGCGGGTGCGCGCGCAACGGTGGGGACCGAGAACCCTCGACGTCGACGTGATCAGCTGCCACCACCCCGGCGGTAGGGAGGTGCGCTCCGGCGATCCGGAGCTGACCCTGCCCCATCCCCGGGCACATCTGCGCGGATTCGTCCTGACGCCCTGGCTGGCCGTCGACCCGCAGGCGCGGCTGACGGTGGGTGAGCGATCATGCGCGGTGGCAGATCTGCTCGACGAGCTGGCACCACAAGAGCGTGCTGGAGTCGCGCTGACCGACCTGGTGCTGCAGTTCTGATGGGCCCGACCCGCAAACGCGATGTGGCCGTGGGCGCCGCAATTGTCGCGATCATCAATTTTCTGGCGATGCCCCTGCTGTACCGATGGTTCCCGCCGATCACCCTGTGGACGGGGATATCACTGCTGGCGGTAGCGATTGTCGAGGCGGTCTGGGGCCGCTATGTCGCCGCCAAGATCGGCGACGGCCAGATCGGGGTCGGTGCCGGTCGGCTGCATCCGCTCGCGGTGGCACACACCGTGGTCGTCGCCAAGGCGTCAGCATGGATGGGCGCGCTGGTGTTGGGCTTCTGGTTGGGCGTCCTGGGTTTTCTGCTGCCACGCCGAGCCACGCTGCAGGTCGCGGTGCAGGACACCGGCGGTGCTGTCGTGGCGGCAGCAAGCGCGCTGGCGCTGCTCCTCGCAGCGCTGTGGCTGCAGCACTGCTGCAAGTCACCCCACGATCCCGGCCCGCCCCCAGACCCGACTGGAAATCAACCCGGGTAAGAATCGCCGGAGCGGGGCGACACGCTGATTGACCTCGTACAGGTACAGTCGGGCAATGTTCGCCAGCAACCGTTCGGGACAGAGCGCTGAGGTGGAGCGGCGCAGATGAATTCGGTCCTGTCCCGCGCCCCGGGTCGGCGTGGAGTTCGCAGGCCGGGCTGGACGTTGATGACCACGTTGCTGATCCTCGCGATTGCCGCGAGTTCGGCACTGGTGTTCACCAGTCGGGTGGAGCTGCTCAAGCTGGCGGTCATCATCGCGTTGTGGGCCGCCGTTGCCGCCGCGTTCGTCTCGGTGATCTACCGCCGGCAAAGCGATGTAGACCAGGCCCGTGCCCGGGACCTGAAACTGGTTTACGACCTGCAATTGGATCGGGAGATTTCCGCGCGGCGCGAGTACGAGCTGACGGTGGAGTCCCAGCTTCGCCGCGAACTGGCCTCAGAACTGCGGGCACAGGCCGCCGACGAGGTCGCGGCGTTGCGAACCGAGCTGGCCGCGCTGCGCACCAACCTGGAGATCCTCTTCGACGCCGACCTGAGCCACCGACCGGCATTGGAGACCGAGCGCACCACGGTCCGTGCCTACAGCGACTGGGCGCGTTCTGGCGGCGAACCCGCCAGTGGCGCGGCCCGGGTGACCACGCCGGCCACCCCGAACTTCCCCCCGGACTCGGTCACCCAGACCGCCGAGAACCCGATCATCGATGTCCCCGAGGTGCGGATTCCGGCGCTCGGAAACCTCGCGCCCGCCCCGCCTGCGCACCCGCCGCAGCCCGAGAGCCGCCGAGGTTCGCATCGCCGCCGCGCCGAAGAGCCGCCCAACCGGGCCGCCGACGAACCTGTCTCGCCACAGGCGTCCGCCGGCCGTTGGGCGCAGCCGCCGCAGCCGTTCATCGCCCCCGAACCGCGTCCCGAAACCCGACGCGAGCCGGAACCCCCACCACCCCCAGAGCCGCAGCCGCAGTCGCAGCCGCAGCCGCAGTGGACGGCCACGCCGGCCACATCCTGGACGCCGGTCAGTGCCGAAGGGGAGTGGCTGCCGCCTGGCGCACCGGGTAGCAACTGGTCGGCGGACGCCCCGATGGAGACCGGCCGCCATGGTGCGCCCGAGCGCAATGCCGAGCCGCCGAGTCGGCACGGTCGCCACTCCGGCGCCGCCGAACCCAACTCCACTGCATTGGACGGCGCCGAGTCGGCACATGGCGACGGTGGAGGGCGGCGACGGGCACGCTCCCGGCACTCCGCGGAGCCGGCCCCCGCTGTCCCGCCGGTGGCAGCCGAGCCACAGCCGGCTGAGCCGGCGATCTCCGCACACGCCGCGGCGCCGACGTCCCGACACTCGGCCGCCACCACCGACGGGAGCACCGAGGCCTCAGAGGTGGGCGGTCAGTCGGTGGCAGACCTGCTGGCCCGGTTGCAGCCCGGCGCCGGCGAAGGCCGCCGGCACCGTCGACGCGAAGACTGACCCGCGGAACTGCGACCAACGTCACTCGCAGGGCCGGGGCTCATCGGGATAGACTCACCGGCGACCGTCCGGTACCCGCAGCGCGGGACTGGAACGAACACCAAGAGAACCTGTGAGGTCGTCTGCATGGCGCAGTTCGACGGACTCCGGCCCGCCCGGCTCAAAGTCGGCGTCATCTCGGCCGGCCGTGTCGGCACCGCGTTCGGTGTTGCGCTGGAGCGAGCCGAGCATGTGGTGGTGGCATGCAGCGCCATCTCGGAGGAGTCGCGCCAGCGCGCCGCGCGCCGGCTGCCCGACAGCCTGGTGCTGCCGGCCCCCGATGTGGCCGCCGACGCGGAACTGCTGGTGTTGGCGGTCCCCGACACCGAACTGGCGGGCATCGTGTCCGGCCTGGCCGCCACGGGCGCGGTCCGCGCCGGAACGATCGTCGTGCACACCTCCGGTGCCATCGGAATCAGCGTGCTCGCGCCGTTGGCAGAGCAGGGCTGCCTTCCGCTGGCCATCCATCCGGCGATGACGTTCACCGGTTCGGATGAGGACATCGATCGGTTGGCGGAGAGTTGCTTTGGGATCACCGCGGCCGACGAGATCGGCTTCGCCATCGCCGAGGCGCTGACGCTCGAAATCGGTGCCGAGCCGTTCCGGGTCGACGAAACCGCCCGCACCCTCTATCACGCTGCGCTGTGCCACGGCGGAAATCATGTGGTCACGGTGATCGACGACGCGTTGGCGGCGTTGCGGGCGGCGTTGCCCGGCCGGCTGGGCTCGGCGGTAGCCGACGACCCCGACGGCATCGCCGAGCGGGTGCTTGGACCGTTGGTGCGCGCCGCGATCGCCAACACCCTGCGCGACGGCCGGGCGGCACTGACCGGGCCGGTGGCCCGCGGCGACTCGGCCACCCTGGCTCGGCATCTGGCCGCGCTGGCTGAGGTGGATCCCGGTCTAGCCGAGGCATACCGCACCAACGCGCTGCGCACCGCGCACCGCGCCGGTGCCAACGACGACGTGCTGGAGGTCTTGGCGCGATGAGCTCGAACACGTTCCAGGGGCCGCAGCCCACCTTCACCGCCGGTGACTTCAATGTCTACGAACGCCCGGCCGACGTCGCCCGCGTCAGTCGCGCACTGCGTTCGACCGGACGCCGGGTGATGCTGGTGCCGACCATGGGTGCCCTGCACGATGGCCACCTCGCCCTGGTCCGAGCGGCGCAGCGGGTGCCCGGTTCGGTGGTCGCGGTATCGATCTTCGTCAACCCACTGCAGTTCGGTGCTGGCGAGGACCTCGACGCCTACCCACGCACCCTGGACGAGGACCTCGCTGCGCTGCGCGCCGCGGGGGTGGACCTGGTCTTCACCCCGACCGCCGCGGCGATGTACCCGGAGGGCCCCCGCACCGCCGTGCATCCGGGTCCGCTGGGCGCCGAACTCGAAGGCGCCGCTCGACCGACGCACTTCGCCGGCATGCTCACCGTGGTGTGCAAACTGCTGTCGATCGTGAGTCCCGACCGAGTGTTCTTCGGCGAGAAGGACTATCAGCAGCTGGTGCTGGTGCGGCAGATGGTCGCCGACCTCAATCTCGATGTGACCGTGGTAGGTGTGCCCACCGTACGCGAATCCGACGGTCTGGCGTTGTCGTCCCGCAACCGCTACCTCGACCCCGCGCAGCGCGAAGCCGCGACCGCATTGTCCGCGGCCCTGGCCGCCGGTGAGCGCGCGGCTGCAGCAGGGGCCCAAGCGGCTCTGGAAGCGGCGACAGCGGTGCTGTCCGCAGTGCCTGCCGTCGACGTCGACTACATACAGGTGCGGGGTGTCGACCTCGGTCCAGCACCCAGCGATGGGCCTGCGCGGCTGCTGATCGCCGCGCGGGTCGGCAGCACGCGACTGCTCGACAACGCGGCGGTCACACTCGGACTTCCGATCGACGCCGAGGTGGCGTTGGCCGGCTCAGACGGATATCACGGATAAAACCGGAGGAATTGATGTTTCGGACGATGCTCAAGTCGAAGATTCACCGTGCCACGGTCACTCACGCGGACCTGCACTATGTCGGTTCTGTGACCATCGATGCCGATCTGATGGACGCTGCCGACCTGCTTGAGGGCGAGCAGGTGACGATCGTCGACATCGACAACGGCGCCCGGCTGGTGACCTATGCGATCACCGGTGAACGCGGCAGTGGTGTGATCGGAATCAACGGTGCGGCTGCGCATCTGGTACATCCCGGTGATCTGGTGATCCTGATCGCCTACGGCACCATGGAAGACGCCGAGGCCCGCGACTACCGCCCGCGAATCGTGTTCGTCGACGCCGCGAACAAGCAGGTGGACCTCGGTGATGACCCGGCATTCGTTCCCGATGACGTCTCGGATCTGCTGTCGCCCAGGAGCGTGCGGTAGCCGTGCTGCTGGCCATCGACGTCCGCAACACCCACACCGTCATCGGCCTGGTCGCCGGTTCCGGTGACAATGCGAACGTCGTGCAGCAATGGCGCATTCGCACCGAGGCGGAGATCACCGCCGACGAGCTGGCGCTGACCCTGGACGGGCTGATCGGCGATGACGGCGAACAGCTCACCGGGGCTGCGGCGCTGTCCACCGTGCCTTCGGTGCTGCACGAGGTGCGGCTGATGCTCGACCAGTACTGGCCGTCGATACCCGCCGTGCTGATCGAGCCGGGAGTTCGGACCGGGATCCCGCTGCTGGTGGACAATCCCAAGGAAGTCGGTGCTGACCGAATCGTCAACGGGTTGGCTGCTTTTCACAAGTTCAAGACGGCGGCGATAGTCGTCGACTTCGGATCATCGATCTGCGTGGACGTGGTTTCGGCCAAAGGGGAATTCCTGGGCGGCGCGATCGCGCCTGGCCTACAGATCTCCTCCGACGCGGCCGCGGCCCGCTCCGCCGGCCTGCGCCGGGTCGAGCTGACCCGGCCTCGTTCGGTGATCGGTAAGAACACCGTCGAATGCATGCAGGCCGGATCGATCTATGGATTCGCCGGTCTGGTCGACGGCCTGGTGCGCCGTGTGCGGGAGGAGATCGCGGGAGCCGGCGGAGAGGTGACCGTGGTGGCCACCGGACACGCTGCACCGCTGTTGCTGGCCGATTTGGAGACCGTCGACCGCCACGACGCCAACCTCACCTTGGATGGACTGCGGCTGGTGTTCGAACGCAATCGTGATGGCCAACGAGGCAGGCTGCGTCCGGCGCGCTGACGCTTTTCGTTCTGTCGAGGGTGTTCCTCTAAGCTGGCGGGTCGTGAGCTCCGCCGATATATCCCCTGAAATGCAGGACGAATCCGACCTCCCCGAGCAGTTCCGGATTCGCCGCGACAAGCGGGCTCGATTGCTGGCCGAAGGCCGTGATCCCTACCCCGTGGCAGTGGAGCGTACCCACACCCTTGCCCAGGTCCGTGCCAACTATCCCGACCTGGTCGCCGACACCGCCACCGGCGATGTCGTCGGCATCGCGGGCCGAGTGGTCTTCGCCCGCAATTCGGGCAAATTGTGCTTCGCGACACTGCAGGAGGGTGACGGCACCCAGCTCCAGGTGATGATCAGCCTGGCCAGCGTCGGGGAGCAGGAGCTCGAGGCGTGGAAGGCCGACGTCGACCTCGGCGACATCGTCTTCGTCCACGGAGAGGTGATCAGCTCCCGCCGTGGCGAATTGTCGGTGCTGGCCGACTCCTGGCAGATGGCGTCGAAGTCCCTACGTCCGCTGCCGGTCGCGCATAAGGAGATGAGCGAGGAATCGCGGGTCCGGCAGCGCTACGTGGACCTGATTGTCAGGCCGGAGGCGCGCACCGTGGCGCGTCAGCGAATAGCCGTCATTCGTGCGGTGCGCAACGCGCTCGAGCGCCGCGGATTCCTCGAGGTGGAAACACCGATGCTGCAGACGTTGGCCGGAGGTGCCGCGGCTCGGCCTTTCGTCACCCATTCGAACGCCCTCGACGCTGACCTTTTCCTGAGAATTGCACCAGAGTTGTTTCTGAAGCGGTGTGTTGTCGGCGGGTTCGACAGGGTCTTCGAGCTCAATCGCGTGTTCCGCAATGAAGGCGCCGATTCCACTCATTCGCCCGAGTTTTCGATGCTAGAGACCTATCAGGCCTACGGCACCTATGACGACTCGGCGGTGGCTACCCGGGAAATTATTCAAGAGGTCGCCGATGAGGTGATCGGTACCCGTCAACTTCCGCTGCCGGACGGCAGCATCTACGACATCGACGGTGAATGGGCGACGGTGGAGATGTATCCATCGTTGTCAGCCGCGCTCGGCCAGGAGATCACCCCCGAGACCACGGTCGGCGACCTGTGGGCGATCGCGGATCGTCTCGGCGTCGAGATTCCCAAAGACCGAGGCTACGGACACGGCAAACTGGTCGAGGAACTGTGGGAACATGCGGTCGGGCATGCTCTGAGCGCACCGACTTTCGTCCGTGACTTCCCCGTGGAGACCACGCCGTTGACTCGCCAGCACCGCAGTATCGCCGGCGTCACGGAGAAGTGGGATCTGTATATGCGGGGGGTTGAACTGGCCACCGGTTATTCCGAGCTCATCGACCCGGTGGTGCAGCGCGATCGATTCGCCGCCCAGGCCCGTGCGGCGGCTGCCGGCGATGATGAAGCCATGGCGCTCGACGAGGACTTCCTCGCGGCAATGGAACATGCTATGCCGCCTTGTACAGGAACCGGAATGGGTATCGACCGCCTCTTGATGGTGTTGACGGGCCTATCAATTAGGGACACCGTTTTGTTTCCGATTGTTCGTCGTCAGGGCAACTGAACTGCGTCAAGCCCTGTTGTGTTGAAGCGGGCGCATTTTTATGGCAGATTGAGCGCCAAGGTCGATTACGGCTTTGCACACCGATTGCGCGCAGGAAAGCTAACCAAGGGGTACCAATGGCGAAAAAAGTGACCGTCACCTTGATCGATGATTTCGATGGTGAGGGTGCCGCCGACGAAACGGTCGAATTCGGCCTGGACGGGGTAACCTACGAGATCGACCTTTCGGGCAAGAATGCCGCGAAGTTGCGTGCAGAAATCAAGAAGTGGGCCGACGCGGGTCGTCGGGTCGGGGGACGCCGGCGTGGACGGTCCGGGGGCGGCGGTCGCCGTGGAACCATCGACCGCGAGCAGAGCGCCGCGATCCGCGACTGGGCGCGTCGCAACGGCCACAATGTCTCGACTCGCGGCCGCATCCCGGCCGACATCATCGACGCCTTTCACGCCGCCAGCTGACCGGCGGTTCAGCGAGGCTCGACGCAGGAGAGCCGAAGCTGGAACTGCCGTTTGACCTGAGTTGGGTCACTTCGGACAGTTTTCGGAAGCTGCAGGGCGTTGAACTGCAG
>NZ_MVHH01000062.1 GCF_002086515.1 Mycolicibacter arupensis | reverse complement strand
CACCCCACCCACCCAGATCAACGGAAAATGGGGCAACGTCGGCGACGGCCTCGCCGCGGCAGGTGAACGTGCGAACGTACCCGCCAATCCAGCGAAGTTGCCGGGGTTCGTTCCGGGCGGCTCTCCGAGTGCCGCTGTTCCCGGCGGTATCCCGACGACCACCGCGTTGGAGAACGTCGAGAAGTTCGGCAAACGGCTGGGATTCGTCGGAAATGTCGTCACCGGCGTGAACGGGATCATCGAGGGCGCCAACGACGTGAGCAACGGTGCCGCCCTGAGCACCACTCTGGTCGATGTCGGCGCCAAAACCGCGGGTGATATCGGCGGTGGCTTGGTCGGCGCCACCACTGGGGCCGAAGCGGGCGCCTGGATCGGGACCATGATCGCCCCGGGCGCCGGAACTGTGATCGGCGCCGGCGTCGGAGCGGTGGTCGGCGGCGTGATCGGCAGCGACATCGGAAAGAAGA
Organism: Mycolicibacter arupensis; assembly: GCF_002086515.1. Lineage (GTDB taxonomy): Bacteria > Actinomycetota > Actinomycetes > Mycobacteriales > Mycobacteriaceae > Mycobacterium > Mycobacterium arupense. The sequence goes on along the minus strand of NZ_MVHH01000062.1, from coordinate 18,434 downwards.
TGGGCGAAGAGATTTCGGATGTGTCACACAGTGTTTGGCGTAGCCTGTTCGGCTGAGACGCGGCAGACAAAGGAGAACGATCACCATCAGTAACGCAGAGCGCATCGCCATTCTCGCCGCGATGGTCATGCTTGCCATCGCCATCCCCGTGGACCCCCGCAAGGACGCGAAGTCGAAGTGGCTGTTTTGGGTCATCGGTCCGATGGTGGGTGCCGCGTTGTTCGCCGTCGCGCTCTACGGCGTGGTGAAAAATCCGGGGGCATCGGATCTGGTCGGCGCAGTCCTTGGTGGAGCATTTTTCGCCTACCTATGCTTCGGCGCCGTCTACGTCCGCAAGCGCTGGCCGATCGGGCGCTGGCCTGGTTCTCGTTCTTGACGCACCGAAAGGACTTGACATGGAACCCGCTAGTCAGCCAGCCAGCGAGGGACCCATCCAGCTGGCTCCCCGCACGCCCGACGAACCGACGATCACCCTCCCCCAGCCGCCGGGTTGGGGGTTCATGCCGGGCAAGGACGAGACGTCGATCCGCGGCATTCTGTTCAACCAGGAGCTGCGTCGGCACGGCTTCACGCCCAACGCGGTAGTGACGTGCGAAGAGCTCACCGGCCAGGTGGGACTCCCATCGCAGGCCCTGGCCAAGGAGCGCGCCGCAGTCATCGACCTCGTCGGTGACCTCGACACCGACACTGCCGGGACGGTGTCGGGTTTTCCGAGCCGGACGATCACCTACAACCTGCAGGGCCGACCGGCGACCGGCCTGCTCATCGCCGTGCAGAACGCCAAGGACCGGATCTGGGCGATCACGGTCACCGTGCAGACCACCGACGCCGACAACCCGCACTACATCGACGCCACCCGGCAGCTGCTGGACTCGCTGGAAGTCCGGCTGCCCACCCCGTGACGGCCCTGCGACAATGCATTCATGGTCGAGCAGAGCCTCTGGATGCAGAAAGTCGCCGCCGATCCGGGCCATTCCCAGTGGTACATCGAGCGCTTTCGTGCGATGGCCCGCGCCGGTAAGGATCTGGCCGGGGAGGCGCGCTTCATCGACGCCATGGCCGCTCGCGGCGCCCGCATCCTCGACGCGGGCTGCGGTCCGGGCCGAGTCGCCGGATTCCTGGCCGGGGCCGGTCACGATGTGGTCGGCGTCGACGTCGACCCGGAGCTCATCGCGGCGGCCGCCCAGGACTATCCCGGGCCGCGCTACCTCGTCGCCGACCTCGCCGAACTGGACCTGCCCGCCCGCGGCATCGCCGACCGCTTCGACATCATCGTGTCGGCCGGCAACGTCATGACGTTCGTGGCCCCGAGCACACGCGTCGAGGTCTTGCGCCGGCTGCGCGCCCACTGCGCCGACGACGGCCGGACCGTGATCGGCTTCGGCGCCGATCGCGACTACGATTTCGCTTCGTTCCTGGCCGACGCGTCAACGGCCGGATTCGCCGAAGACCTGCTGCTGGCCAGCTGGGATCTTCGGCCCTTCGCCGCGGACTCCGACTTTCTGGTCGCAGTACTGCGCCCCGATCACAGCGGCAGCTGATCGTCCTCGTTGAGTTCGCCGAGCTCGTCGACAGTGAGCACCTCGGTCATGTCCTGTTCCTGGTAGGCAAGCCGGCCCACCCGATGCGCCACCACCGGCGCGGTGATCAGCGTGAACAGGATGCTCACGGTCACCATCCCGGCGTCGTGGCTGCCCCGCAGCCGGATCAACACCCCCAACAGCACCAACAGCAGGCCCAACACCTGCGGCTTGGTCGCCGAGTGCATACGGGCCAACGTGTCGGGGAAGCGCACCACCCCAATGGCGGCCGTCAGCGCCAGCACCGAACCGGCGAGCACCAGTACCCCGGCGAGCAGGTCAAGCACGATCACCGCACCCTCCCCACGCCGGGCCGGTCGTCGGGCACCCGGAACCGGGCGACACTCACCGATCCGATGAAGCCCACCAGGGCCAGCGCCGCGAGGCTGTAGGTCACGGTGGTGTCGCGGCTGGCGGCGGCCCAGATTCCGATGCCGCACATGTTCATCGCGGCCAGCGTGTCCAGTGCCACCAGCCGATCCAGGGTGGAGGGTCCGGCCAGCAGCCGGTACATGGTGATGACCGCGGCGATGCCCAACAGCACACCGGCGGTCGCCCAGATCACGTTCATGCGGTTCCCCCCACCGGCAGCCATTCCTCGTCGCGTTCGAAGGCGGCGATCAGCAGTCGCTCCACCTGCGCGGCCTGGTGATAAAAGCGCTCGACGGCCTTGGCGGACCCGACATCGATGACATGGCAGTACAGGATCCGGCGCACCTGGTCGATCTCCAACACCATCGACCCGGGAATCAGGGTGGTGATGCTGGAGGCCAGCACCAGGACCAGGTCCGACTTGATGCTCATCGGCACCCGCAGCACCCCGGTCAGCGGCGGCGGTCCGGGCCTGATCGCCAGCCACATCAACTGAATGCTGGACTCGACCAGATACCAGGAGAACAGCCCGATCAGCTTCACCAGTGCCACCGGATGCACCCGGCCCTGCACCGGGACCGGCGGCACCGGCAGCAGTACCGTGATCACCACCGCGACCACCACGCCCATGATGATGTTGGGAACGGTGACACGGCCCCACAACAACACCCACACGGTGGCCAGGGCGGACACCGAGAAGAGTCGCAGCGCAAGCGGCCTCACGGTGCACCCACCGACAGCACGGTCGAGATGTATTCGCCCCGGTCGAGGACCTCGGCCGCGGCCCGCTGGGTGTAGGCGAAGATCGGGCCGGCCAGCACGCTCAGTGATAGACCCAGCGCAATCAGCGCAAGTGTCGGAACCACCATCCACGTTGGCATCTTGCCGACGTCATCGCGATCGTCGTAGGCGATGTCACCGACGTCGTCGAGCAACACCGGCGGGGCGGCCAGCACCAGCTCGCCCTCGGGCGCGTCGACCCGGCGCCGCCAGAACGCCATGGTCCACACTCGCGCCAGCACATACAGCGTCAGCAGACTGGTGACCACCGCACCGCCCACCAGCAACCAGGCGAGCACCGAGCCGTTCCCGACACCGGCCTGCAGTACGGCGGTCTTGCCGATGAATCCGGAAAAGGGCGGAATGCCGCCGAGGTTGAACGCCGGGATCAGAAACACGAAGGCCAGCAATGGATTCCCGATCAGGCCACCCAGCCGGTGCAGCGAGGAGGCTCCGCCCTGCCGCTCGATCAGTCCGGCCGCCAAGAACAGCGTCGTCATCACGATGATGTGGTGCATCACGTAGAAGATCGCACCGGACATGCCCAGCTGACTGGACAACGCGACCCCGAACATCATGAAGCCGATGTGGCTCACCAGGGTGAACGACAAGATTCGCTTGATGTCGCTCTGCGCGATAGCACCGAAGATTCCCACCAGCATGGTCAGCAGCGCCGCCACCAACAACACCGCGTCCAATCCACCGTCGGGGAACAACAGTGAGTGAGCCCGGATGATCGCGTAGACACCGACTTTGGTCAGGATCCCGGCGAACACCGCGGTGATGGGGGCAGGGGCGGTGGGGTAGGCGTCGGGCAGCCAGGCCGACAGCGGGAACACCGCGGCCTTGATCCCGAACGCCACCAGCAACACCGCGAACAACGCACTGCGGGTGCCACCGGGCAGCCCGCCGGTTCGGATCGCGAGCTCGGCGAGGTTCAGGGTGCCGGTGGCGGCGTAGATCAGCGCGATGCCGAACAGGAAGACCAAGGAGGAGGCCATCGAGACCATCACGTAGCCGATGCCGGCGCGGATCCGTTCTGCGCTGGCGCCGATGGTCAGCAGCACGAAACTTGCCGACAGCAGCATCTCGAAACCGACGAACAGGTTGAACAGGTCGCCGGCCAAGAACGCCAGGGAGACTCCGGTGGCCAGGGTCAGGTAGGTGGGCAGGAAGATCGACACCGGCTGACGATCGTCACCGTCGCGGACGCCCTGGCCGATGGCGTAGACCATGACGGCCAGCAGAACCACCGCCGACACCACCAGCATCAGCGCCGACAAGCGGTCGACGACCAGGCTGATTCCCAACGGTCCCAGGCCCCGCTCGGTCGGCCCCCACCCCCCGACGTGCAGTACCAGTGTGCCGTTGCGGTCGGTCAGGTACAGCAGGGTGGCGCTCACACCCGCCACCGCGCACAGCACGCCGATGGTGATGGGCCGCTGCAGCCGCGGCCGGCGGCCCACGATGAGGGTCAGCGCCGCACCCAGGGTGGGCAGCAATACCGGCAGCGGCATCAAGACGGCGGCCAGACTCACCGTGACACCTCACTTTCGGGGACGGCGTCGAGTTCACCGGCCGACACCGGCACGCCCTGGTCGGGTTCGGCGGCGATCACCTCTTCGTCGGACAACTGCGAGACCCTGGTCGCTTCCTGGTCGTCGCCGACATCGTCGGTGGTCGTGAGGTTGAACGAGCGATAGGTCAGCGCCAGCACGAAGGCACCGACCCCCATCGTGATGACGATCGAGGTCAGCACCATCGCCTGCGCCAGCGCGTCGGCGTCGGTGGCTTTGCCGGAGCTGGCCCAATAGATGGGCGGGTTGCCGTCGGGCCCTCCGACGTCGATGAGCAGGAGGTTGACGGCATTGCCGATCATCATCAGCCCCAACAACATTCGGGTGAGGCTGCGCTCCAGGAGCATGTATACCCCGCACGCGGTCAAGCCGGCGGCCATCAACAACGGAACAAAATGTGCGGTCATGACACTCCTGCCAGCGGGCGGGCCGGGGGCTGCGATTCCAGCTCCTGGTCCAGCCGTACCCCGAGGCTGCGCAGCACATCGAGCACCATGCCCACGACCACCAGGTACACGCCCAGATCGAAGAACAGCGAGGTCATCACCTTGACGTGACCCAGCACCGGGAGAGTGAACGAGAGCACCCCCGACGACAGCACGGGCGCGCCGAGGAACAGCGATCCCAACGCCGTGCCACCGGCCAAGGCCAGCCCGACGCCCAGGATCTTGCTGGAGTCCACCGGCAGCGTCTCGCCCAGCTCGTAGCGCCCACCGGCCAAGTACCGCAATGCCAAGCCCAGCCCGGCGGCCAGCCCGCCGGCGAAGCCGCCGCCGGGATAGTTGTGTCCGGCGAACAGGAAGTAAACCGAGACCACCATGATCAGCGGGAAGATGATTCGGGTTGCGACCTCCAGCACCAGTGACCGCTGATTGGGATCGTGGTAGGCGCTGCCACGCAGCCAGGTGGTGGATCCGACTGCCGGGCTGTAAGGGGTGGCGCGCATGTCTAGACCCGGGCCGCCGGGAGCGGCACCGGCGTCGGCGACGCGCGGCGCCCGCCCGAAGCGGCGGTTGCGGAACACCATCGACGCCACCCCGGTCGCGGCGACCAGCAGTACCGAGATCTCACCGAGGGTGTCCCAGGCCCGGATGTCGACCAGCAGGACATTCACGGTGTTGGCTCCGTGGCCACGAACATAGGCAGCCTCGGGCAGCGCCTCGGACACCCCGTCGTGGGTGCGCGCCGCCATCGCAAAGGCCGCCAGGATCGCGACGGTGGCGCCGGCCGCCAGCGACAGCAGGATCCGGGGCAGCCGGTTCAGCGCCATCGTGGGCCGCTCCGCCTCGGCCGGCAGGGTGCGCAGCACGAGCACGAAGATCACCAGAGTCACGGTTTCGACCAGCAGCTGGGTCAGGGCGAGGTCGGGAGCGCCGTGGAAGGCGAATGCCGCCGCACACCCGTAGCCGGTCACCCCGACCATCAACACCGTGGACAGCCGGTTGCGGGCCATGGTGGCGCCGATCCCGCCGGCGAGCACCAGAACCGCGACGGTCAGTTGCAGCGGCGTGTCCCACAGCGCCAGCTCGACGTGGTTGCGGGCGCCCAGCGCCAACGCCGTCAGCGGAAGGACCACCAGCGTCGCGAAGATCATTCCCTGGTTGAGCGGCAGGGAGCCGCGCTGGGTGATGCCGGTCAGCCGCACCGCGGCGACGTCGAGCAACCGCAGCACGTCGTCATAGATCCGGTCGGCGCCGCCCAGCGGCAGCCGCCGCAGCCGGGTCAGGCCCAGCGGTCCGCGGGCCGCGAAAACGATCGACCCGACCACCAGAACCAGCGCAGACAGCAGCACCGGCAACCCGACTCCGTGCCACAGCGCCAGGTGGTACGTCGTTCCGCCCGGCATGGTGTCGGCGTAGCTGCGCAATGCGGTGTCGAGGGTGAGCGCACTCAGGCCCAGCAGCAGGCTGGCGCTGGCGAGGACCGCCGGTGGCGCCAGAAACGTCAGCTCCGGTCGATGCAGGCCGGCGACGCGGGGACTCGGGGCGGACCGCCCCTTCGACGCGAAGCCGCCCCAGACGAAGCGCACGCTGTAGATCACGGTGAACAACGAGGCCACCACCCCCGCAGCCAGCACATACGGGCCGCCGCTGCCCAAGACCGGAGTCCGGGCTTCGGCCCCGAAAATGGTCTCCTTGGCGATGAACCCCACGAACGGCGGCACCCCGGCCATGCTGGCGGCCGCCGCAGCGGCGATCACGAACAGTCCCGGGCACCGGCGCCCCAAGCCCGCCAGTTCGCGCAGGTCGCGGGTGCCGGTGGCATGGTCGATGATCCCCACCACCATGAACAGCGTCGCCTTGGCGGCGGCATGGGCGCACATCGCGGTCAAGCCGGCCAGCATGAGATCTCCGGTGCCGGCGCCCACCAGCACGATCATCAGGCCCAGCTGGCTGACCGTGCTGTAGGCCAGCAGCAGCTTCAGGTCGTACTCGTGAATGGCCCGCCATCCCGCCAGCAGTGCGGTGGACAGGCCCAGAATGACCAGCGTCGGCCGCCATCCCGGGGAGTCGGCGAAACCCGGTGCCAGCCGCGCCACCAGATAGATGCCGGCCTTGACCATGGCCGCGGCATGCAGGTAGGCGCTGACCGGTGTCGGCGCCGCCATGGCGCCGGGCAGCCAGAAGTGCAGCGGCACAATCGCCGACTTGCTGAGCGCGCCGACCAGGATCAGCAGGACACCGACCGTGACGGTGGTGCCCGACGGCGGATGGACGACGATTTCCGAAAGCAGGTAGGTGCCCGACGCAGTGCCCAGCGCGATGATGCCCACCAGCATGGCCAGGCCGCCGGCCGTGGTCACCAGCAATGCCTGCGTGGCGGCGCGACGGTTGGCGGCGCGCTCGGCGTAGTGCCCGATGAGCAGGAACGACAACACCGTGGTCATTTCCCAGAACACGTAGAGCACCAGCATGTTGTCGGCGACCATCAATCCGAACATGGCCCCGGCGAAACCGACCATCTTCGCGGCGAAGCTCGGCAGCCGCGGATCGGTGTCGGTGTGCACGCCGACCGGCCGGAAGTAAGCCGAACAGTAGAACAGCACCAGCGCGCCGATGCCCAGCGCCAGCACACACATGATCGCGCTCAGCGAATCGAAGCGCAGCGCGATGTCCATCGACAGCCCCGGCACCCAGGGCACCGTCGTGCGAAGTTCGTCGGCCGGACCGGACGGCCAGTTCGCCAGGACCCAGCCCAGCGACACCAGCGGAATGGCGCCCAGCGGATAGAAGGCCAGCCTGCCGAATCTGCGCACCAGCGCTGGTGCTGCAGCGGTGCCAACAATATGGGCAAGCAGTATCGCCAGCATCATGCTCCACGGGCCGTTTCGTTTAAGTCGATGCGTTCAGTTTGTGGCACCAGTTGTGAGAAGACCACTCGGATCGGACGCGCGACAAACCCGTCCGCGCATCTCCCACACCACTAACTCCAGTCTCTGTGGTGCGGCGCCCGCGCGCCATGGAATGCAGCCCCCATTCGGAGGGGGGTCAGACACCCATTACCGCCGATGACGCTGCGCGTTACGGCTCCGTGAACATTTAGACGTTGCGTTACGGCTCGATTAACCCAGTCCTGATCGCATAGCGGGTGAGTGCCAGCCTGTCGCGCAACCCCAATTTCTGCAGGGTGTTGGTCCGGTGGCGGTCGACGGTCTTGGCGCTGATCCCGAGGGTCTTGGCGATCTCCCGGGCCGAGAAACCCTCGGCGATCAACTTGAGCACTTCCTCTTCACGCGGTGTGAGGATGGTCTCCGGCAACGTGCTGCCGTGGCGGGCCCGATGCAGGTAATCCCGGATCAGCGCGGTCACCGCCCCGGCGTACAGAAAAGGCTCGCCCCGGATGGTCGACCGGCACGCCTCGAGCAGGTCGCGGTCGGCCACCGACTTGAGCACATAGCCCGAGGCGCCGGCCTTGAGCGCTTCGAAGAAGTACTGCTCGTTGTCGTGCATCGACAACATCAGCATCCGCACATGGGGATGGTTGCGGCTGATCTCCCGGGCGGCCTGCAGACCCGTCATCCGCGGCATCGCGATGTCCAGAATCGCCAGGTCTACCGGCGTTTCCTGCAACGCCGCGAGCGCCTCGGACCCGTCGGCGGCCTCCGCGACCACGGACAGGTCCGGCTCGGCATCCAGAATCATCCGCAACCCGCTGCGCACCAGGGCGTGATCGTCGGCGAGCAGGATGCGCGCCGGCTGCGTAGGCATCATGACGGCGCCGTCCCCGTTCGGGCCGGAACCACCAGCAGAATCTCGGTGCCGTGGTCGGGCGGCGACGTGATGGCCAGAACACCGTGCACCAGCAGGGCCCGCTCGCGCATTCCGGTGATTCCGGCGCCCTCCTCACGAACTCCACCGCAGCCGTCGTCGGCGATCCGCAGAGTCAGCTCACCAGCCGGGCCGACGTGGAGGTCCACCCAGGCCTTCTGGGCACCGGAGTGCCGGGCGATGTTGGTCAGGCTCTCCTGAACGATGCGATAGCAGACCAGGTCCAGATTCGGAGTCAGCCGTTCTGCCTGCGGACCGATGTCTTTGACGACGTCAATACCTGTCGCCTGGGTGAACTGATTGCACAGCGCCTGCAGGGCGCTCTGGAGCCCCAGATCCTCCAAGGCGTCCGGCCGCAACCGCCGCGCGATACCCCGTACCTCGTCAAGGCTGGCGCGCACGGTTTCCTGCGCATCGGCGAGGTCGCCCCGTATTGCCGCCGGCGCTGCGTCCACCGCGCGTTTGAGAGTCAGCAGGGCGACGGTCAGGGTCTGACCGATCTCGTCGTGGAGCTCCCTGGCAATCCGCTCGCGCTCGGCCTCCTGAGCCAGCAGCACCAGTGCGCTCGAGGATGCGCGTTCGGTTTCCAGTCGATCGAGCATGGTGTTGAACGACGCGATGAGATTGTGCAGGTCGCCGGCCCCCGGGTCATGCACCCGGTCGGTACGCCGGAGCAGGTCGACGCGCCGCATGGACGCGGCCAACCGGTCCAGCGGAGCCAGGCTGGACCGCAAGAGCAGGGCATTGGCCCCCACCACGACCGCCAGCCCGGTCAGCAGGACGGGGATCTCGGCCAACTGGACCGGACCGGAAACGGTCGCCGGCGACATGGCCAGCACCAGCGTGCCGAAGGTGAACACCAGGCCATTGATCAGCACCACCCGGCGAAACAACCCTCGGGCGGGCGCGGTGGCTCGCCGCCGAAAACGCGCGACGAGCCCGGTCCTATGGCTCATAGCACCACACTGGTCTGCACGGCACATATTTGTCCATACGGGCTGCCTACCCCGCGAATGGGTGTCAAACACCATGGCGAGCCCCCGCCTCAGGCTCGGACAATAGGGGGTACACACCGCTGACGTCGGCCTGGCGCCATGGCCGAGACAGCCGCCGCTCCGCAGCGTCGAGTCGCCCTGGTGCAGCGCCGGGCAGCTCAGCTCGACGGGCCGCACCATCACGAACCATGACCGGAGGATGCAACTGCGATGGACGGCGGCCGATGAACTTCGCGGCGTTGCCGCCGGAAGTCAACTCCGGCCTGATGTACACCGGTGCAGGTTCGGGCCCCCTGCTCGCGGCCGCCTCCGCCTGGAGCGGGCTGGCCGCAGAACTGCATGCCGCTGCCGCGGGCTACGAGTCGGTGCTTGCTGAGTTGACCAGCACCGGCTGGCATGGCCCGTCATCGGCCGCGATGATCGCCGCTGCCACGCCGTTCGTGGCGTGGCTGAATACCGCCGCCGGCCAGGCCGAGAAGACGGCTCAACAAGCCCAAGGGGCCGTCGCAGCCTACGAGGCGGCGTTCGCCATGACGGTCCCCCCGTCCGCGGTGGCGGCCAATCGGGCCCAGTTGTTGACGTTGATGGCCACCAACGTGCTCGGTCAGAATGCCGCCGCGATCGCAGCCACCGAAGCGCACTACGGCGAGATGTGGGCCCAAGACGCCACCGCGATGTACGGCTACTCAGCGCTGGCCACGGCCGCCCGGGAACTCGAACCGTTCGCTCCCCCGCCCCAGACCAGCAACCCGGCGGGGCCGCTGAGCCACGACGGCAGTTCCGCGGCCAACCTGGCACAGACCGTGGCAGGGCGGCTGGCTTCGGCGGCGCCCTTGGCCGGTCCGGCGGAAGCCCAAACGCCGATGCCGGCCCTGTCCGGAACGATCGGCCTGCTGGGGGACAGTCCCCCAGCACTGTTCCAATGGCTGGGCGTCATCGCCGACGAGACCGCCATCGGGATCGCCCTTCCGATGTCGGTCTTGGGGGTGTGGCTCTCGGGCGCGGCGATGTACTTCTCCGAGCAGGATTCGCAGGAGATCTTCGACACCCAAGACGTGCTCCGCGCCGGGCAGCGCAACATCCTGGGTGCCCTGGACCAACTCGGCGCGCACGCCGAGCTGCCCTCGCTCGACAAGCTTCGAATACCCCACGTCCCCGTCGTGTCCGCCATCGGCGAGGCCCTCCCGCTCGGAGCGCTCTCAACCCCGATCAGTTGGGCCGAAGCGGCCCCAGAGATCCGTCACATGAGCCTCTCGACACCGCTGGCCGCCGCCCCGCCGACCGCGGGAGCCCTGGGAACGGCCTTCGGCCAGATGGCCCTGGCGGGCATGGGCGGCAGCGCGCTGGCCGGTGCGGTGAACCAGCGCCGGTCGGATTCGCCCAAGGCGCCCGCCGCGGCAGCCGTGACGGGGGCGGCCAGCTCGCAGACCTCCGAGCAGTCCGCTCCCACAGCGGCACTGGCCCCGTTGACGTCGGTGGCCGAGCTGGCCGCGGGAATTCGCGAGCTCGGTGAACTGCATGACGCCGGATATCTGACGGTCGAGGAGTTCGCCGAACAGAAACGCCGGCTGCTGGCGCGGTGATCACCGCGTCGTACCGCTGCGCGCGCCGGCCCTAGCGGCGCCGCGCCCGTAGGTAGTCGCCGACCACCGCCGCTCCCAGGCCGTCGAGTTCGGGCACCACCACCCGGCCCTGGACCCGGCGCGCCACCTGATCGATGAATCGGGCCAGCCCCGGATCATCCCCGAGCCGGAAGATCGTCACCTGCGCACCGAGCCGGGCGACCTCGTCGAAGCCCCGGACCGTGTGGGCGATGGTCCGCGGGTGCGGCGGGTAGTCGAAGAACACCGCCGGCCCCGCGCTGCCGTCGCCGCGGTAATCCTCCAGGTGCGCCGTCGGCTCGCCGTCGGTGACCACCAGCACCACCGGCTGGGCGTTGGGATGGCGGCGCAGATGCCGGGCGGCCAGCGCCAATGCGTGGTGCAGATTGGTGCCCTGCTCGTAGACGCCCTCCAGGCCGGTCAGCTCCGCGGCGGTCACCGTGCGCGCGTAACGGCCGAAGGCGATGATCTCCAACGCATCTGACCGAAAACGGGTGCTGACCAAGTGGTTCAATGCCAGCGCGGTCCGTTTCATCGGCAGCCAGCGGTTGTCCATCACCATGGAGAACGACGTGTCCACCAGCAGCGCGACGGCGGATTGGGTGCGGGTCTCGGTCTCCGAGACCTCGACGTCGTCAACACTGATCGACAGCCGGCCGCGGGCGCCGGCGAGCTTCGCCTCTCCTTCGTCGAGCCTCGCTGAACCGCTGCGTCTGCCCGGCGGTCCCAGCTTCGCCTCTCCTTCGTCGAGCCTCGCTGAACCGCCGGCGACCTGCCGCAGCACCGAATTGGTCAGGGTCCGGGTGACGTTCCACGGTTCGGTGTCCCCGAACTGCCACGGCCGAGTCGCCCCGGTCAGCTCACCGGCCGCCCCCGCCCGCCGGTGGTCACGCTCGCCGCGGCGTCCCGAAAGTTGCCGTGCCACATCACGGAGTGCGGTCTCGCCGAGACGGCGCATCGCCTTGGGCGACAGCCTCCACTGGCCATCCGAGCTGCGGTCCAGGAATCCCTGATTGAGCAGTGCGCGTTCCAATTCGGCCAGGGTCCGCGCATCGACAGCAGCCTGATCGCCCAGCTGGCGAGCCAGGGCGTCGAGGTCGACGTCGTCCATACTGGCGCCCGGATACGCCTGCGACAGCTGCTCGGCCAGCTGCTCGAGCTCGGCGATATCGGCCAGGGCCTGGGCGCCCTCCCCCATGCCCAGCGGGTTCTCCCCGGAGAACTCAGACGAACCGGTCCAGTCCTCACCGGGCCGGGCCGCCTGCAGATGGGCATCGAGGCGTCCCAGCGCCTGCTGCAAGGAGGGCGAGCCGAATGCCTGCTCGGCCAACGCATCCAGCTCCGCGCGCTGCTCGGCGCTCAGCGAGTTGCGGAAGCGTTGGGCGGCCGCCGCCCGCTGCGCCAGCGAATCCAGCAACTCCTCGACATTGCTCGGGTTCTCCGGGAAGAACTCGCCGTGCTTGTCCATGAATTGCTGGAAATCCTCGGCACTGTCCGTTCCCTGAGAGTGCTTGTCCAACAGATCGTTGAGATCATCGAGCATCTCGCTGACCCGTTGCCGGTCAGCGTCGGTGGCACCTTCCAGCGCCTGCTTCATTCCGGCGAAACGCTGATCGAGCATTTCCCGGCCGAGCAGATCCTTGATCTTCTCGTAGGACTCGCGGGCCTCGCCGCTGCGCCAGTCGTAGTCGGCCAGTTCCTGCACGGCCTTGGCCGGAGACGGCGAGAGCGCCTCCAGTTGCATCTCGCCGAAACGCGCGTCGTCGTCGAGGGCGCGGGCCAGTTCCTTGCGCTCGGCCAGCACCGCCTCGTCGAGCAGCTTCTTGACCTCGGCCAAGGTGCCGTCCAAGTTGTTGCGGCGCAGTAGTTCCCGACGTCGTCGCTGCGCCTCGGCGGCCAGCTGGTCGGCGCCGGTCAGGTTCTTGGTGCCGCGGCGCAACAACTCCTGCAGCGCCCGCCGCGGCGACGTCCCCTCCATGACGTCGCGCCCGATCTCCTCCAGCGCCTCGGCCAGGTCGACCGGCGGCGCCAACGGATCCGGCCCTCCGGAGTAGGCCGAATACCGTGAGGCGCGAAAGGGATGGCCTTTAGCCATAGACGGTTTCGCCCTCGTCGGAGGTCTTGTCGATGCGCTTGGCCAGATACAGCGCCTCCAAAGCCAGTTCGAGCGCCGCGGCGCGTTGCCCTTCAGATTCCGCGCCCAGCCGCTGGGCCACCGCGTCGATCACCGGCAGGTCCGGCAGCGCCGCCAGCACCGATTTGGCCGAGATCCGCTCCCCCGTCGTCACGGCAGCCTCCTCGACCGCAGCCACCAACGGGCCCACGTCGATACCGCCCAGCTCTCGCGCTGCGGTGTCGGCGGTGGCGCGGCGCAACAGATGCTCCAAGACGGCCTGTTCGCGGCCCTCCTCACCGGATTCGAACTCCAGCTTGCCGCGCAGCACATCAACGATGGTGCTCAGGTCCACCACCCGGGCCACGGGATCGCTTTCACCCAGCACGGCGCCCCGGTGCCGCGCCGAGGCCGCCACCGTCTCCGCGGCAGCGATCGCGAACCGCGCCGAGACTCCGGAACGCTGGTCCACCGAACGGGACTCGCGCAGATAGCGGGCGAACCGGGCCAGCACCGCCAGCAGGTAGTCGGGCACCTGAGCGCTCAGGTGGGCCTCCTGTGCGATCACCTCGACTTCGGCGTCCAGTTCCAGCGGGTAGTGGGTACGGATCTCGGCGCCGAAGCGGTCCTTGAGGGGGGTGATGATGCGGCCGCGGTTGGTGTAGTCCTCCGGGTTGGCGCTGGCGACCACCAGCACGTCCAGCGGCAGGCGCAGGATGTAGCCGCGCACCTGAATGTCACGCTCTTCCATCACATTGAGCATCGACACCTGGATGCGCTCGGCCAGGTCGGGCAGCTCATTGACCGCGACGATGCCGCGGTGCGCCCGCGGAATCAGGCCGTAGGCGATGGTCTCGGGGTCACCCAGACTGCGGCCTTCGGCGACCTTGATCGGGTCGATGTCGCCGACCAGGTCGGCGACGCTGGTGTCGGGGGTGGCCAGCTTCTCGGTGTAGCGCTCGCTGCGGTGCCGCCACGCCACCGGCAGGTCGTCACCGAGCTCGGCCGCCCGCCGTGTCGACTCGGGCGTGATCGGCGAGTACGGGTGCTCGCCCAGTTCCGCACCGGCGATCACCGGGGTCCACTCGTCGAGCAATCCGACGAGTGCCCGCAGCAGCCGCGTCTTTCCCTGACCACGCTCGCCCAGCAGCACGATGTCATGCCCCGCGATCAGGGCGCGTTCCAGCTGCGGCAGCACGGTGTCGTCGAAACCGAAGATGCCGGGCCAGATGGTCGCCGCGTCGTCACCGTCGGCCAGGCGAGCCAGGAGGTTCTCGGCGATCTCCTGTTTGACTCCCCTCTCACGGTGCCCGGCGGCACGCAGCTCACCGAGAGTCTTGGGCAGATCGTGCGGGGCGTTCGGCGCGGTCACCACTCCACGCTACGACGGGTTGCGAAGTCCGTCACGATGCGCCGGTTCATCCGGCCGCCCAATACCCGATACCCTGGGTATCGTGAACTTTCCGGAATGGCGTGAACGCCCGGCTCAGACGCACTTCGGCCCGGCCTCCTGGCAGGCCCGCATGCTGGGTGTGGCCGCGGCCGTCTTTCTGCGCAGCTCGATCGCAGCGCTGACATTGATCGGCATGGTGATCAACCGGCTGTGGCCCGCCGCTCTGCAGCGCGCACGCCTGGACCTCATCGACCAGCCGATGCGCTACATCCGGGCCCTGCCCGGCACGCAGGTGTCGCGCGAGCGGCTGACCGACTGCCCCGCCGAGTGGGTGGTGGCGCCGAGTGCTCGCGACTCCGACCGGGTGATCGTCTACTTCCACGGCTCGGCGCTGGTGACGCTGGGGCTCAATTCGCACCGCCGCTTTGCCAGCAAGCTGTCCGAGGCCACCGGCGCCCGGGTTTTCAATGTCGGCTATCGCCTGGCGCCGCTCGCCGGCATCGACGAGGCCGTCTCCGACGGCCTGTGCGCCTACCGTCACGTTCTGGACGCCGGATTCAGCGCGGAGCGCATTGTCATGGCCGGGGACTCAGCAGGCGGCCTGATGGCGGTGAACACCGCCCTGGCCGCCCGCGACGCGGGACTGGCCGTGCCCGCGGGTCAGGTTCTGATGTCGCCGCTGACGTCGTCGGACATGGAGATCAAGCGGCAGGCCGCGCACACCCGCCGCGACCCGTTCTTCCCGTTCATGGCGTTCATGTTCATCTACCGAGTGTTTGCCACAGTGAACGGCACCCGCGCCCTGCCGGTGATGCCGCCGGAGGCGGAGTTGCGCGGCCTGGGGCCATTCCTGCTGCAGGTCGGCGACAACGAGATGCTGCGCAACGATACCTTTACGCTGGCCGACAAGCTCAGCGCCGCCGGAGTGCCGAACTGGGTTCAGATCTGGGACCGCGCGTTGCACATGTTCCAGCTCACCTTCGACATCAACCCCGACGCGCGCCGAGCCATCGCCGAGATCGCCGAGTTCATCGATTACGCCGTGGCCGACGCACAGCCGAACAGCCAGACGAGCCGCGGCGCCTAAGCCTGACCCTGCAACAGAGTCAGCAGCAGCGGAATACGGTTGGCCTCGATCTCGGGCTGCGGCAGAACGGCGCGAACGATCGCCGCGCCGTCGAAGGTATTGGTCAGCAGCGCAACGACGTTGGGAAACAGCTCCTGGGGAAATGCGTCGGCGGTCGGAAACGCCCTGGCGGCATCACAGATCTTGTCGCTGTACTCAGCGAGCACCTCGCGCAAGACCGTCCGCAGTTTGTCGTCGGTGCGGGCGGCGACCAACAATTCATAAACCACGGCGTTGGTGGAGTTGGCGGTCACATCACGAAGCACCGTCAGCACCGCTTCGAGCGCTGGAACGTCGGACGGGATCTCCGCGATCTGCTTGCCGAACAGCTCGAGCTGACGCCGCAACACTTCCTGCGCGGTGGCGGCCATGAAATCACCCATGGTGCCGAAGTGCCGGAACAGCGCCCCGTCGGAGACACCGGCCCGCGCGGCGATCACCTTGGCCGAGGCCCGCGCGTAGCCCACCTCGGCGATGGTCGCGATGCTGGCGTCGAGTAATCCGGCCATGGTGGCCTCGCGGCGCTCCTGCTGGGTTCGTGCCATGCGCTAGACCGACTGCAGCTCAGGGGATCCGGCGCGCAGGAATCGGCCAGACCTCATCGTCGTGCCGTAGCCGTCGCAGAACTGTCCGTTGCGGAACACCACGGTGCCCCCCACCGCGGTGACCACCACGGCCTCGTCGTTGCGGTTGACCATCCGGCTCAGATCGCCGTAGAACGGCACCTTCTCCTCGTGATATCCGTCGACGGCATCGGTCAGGCCGGCCGGGTCGATCACCACGAGGTCCGCGCGGTCGCCGCGGCGCAGGGTGCCCGCATCGAATCCGAACCAGTCGGCGACTTCGGAGGTCAGCCGGTACACCGCCCGCTGGACGCTCATGAACGGCCGGCCGGCGGCCTCGGCGTCACGAACCCGTTTGAGTAGCCGCAGCGCGTAGTTGTAAAAGGCCATGTTGCGCAGGTGCGCTCCGGCGTCGGAGAACCCCATGTGGATCACCGGTTCGTTGGCCAGTTTGTCCAGCTGCTTAGGCCGGTGGTTGGCCACAATGGTGGTCCAGCGGACATTGCGCTCGCCGTTGTCCACCAGAACGTCGAGGAATGCGTCCAGCGGATGCAGCCCACGCTCGTCAGCGATCTGACCGAAACTCTTGCCGATCAAACTTGCGTCGGGGCACTCGACGATCACCGCGTCGTGAAAGTCGCGGTGCCACAGGCTCGGCCCCAACTTCTTGCGGTCGAACGCCTTGCGGAATTTTCGGCGATACTCGGTATCGGCCAGCAATGCGTTGCGCTCCAACTGATCACGCAGGTGAAGCGCCGCCGTCCCCGCGCCGAACTCCTCAAAGACCGGAAGATCGATACCGTCGGAATACAATTCGAACGGCACCGGCAGGTGCTGGAACCGCACACTGGAACCCAGCACCGCGTTGAGCAGCCGGGCTCCGGGACCGAAGACCCGCACCGCACCGGGCGCAGACTTGGCGTCGGCGGAGACCAACAGGCTCATCCGCACCCCACGCCGCCGGCCGAAGAGCCCGCTACTGGTCAGGAAGAAGTTCAATGCGGTCAACGGGTTACGCACGTCGGGGGCACTCTGCAGCATCCGACCGCGCTTGCGCAGCACCTTGATCAGCCGGCGCCGCTCACGCCAGGTGGCGAAGGTCGACGGCAGCGCCCGCGACCGGAAGCGGTCGCCGTCGAGCTTGTCGATCGGCGCATCCATGCCGGACATGCCCAACAGCCCGGCCTCCAGGCCCTCGTCGAGCATCGCCGCCATCTTCTCCAGTTCGGCCTCGGTGGGGACGACACCGTCGGTGGTGGCACGGTCCAGGCCGAGCACCGCCGTCCGCAGGTCCGAATGTCCGAGCATGGAACTGACGTTGGGCCCGAGTGGCAATTCATCGAGCGTGCGCACGTACTCCGCGGGTGTGGACCAGGTCTTCTTGGACTCCAGCGCGTCCAGCACGAACTTGCGCGGCACCGCCTCCACCCGGCTGAACAGGTCCGCAGCGTCCTCGGCCCCGGCATACACCGTCGACAACGAGCAGTTGCCCAGCAGCACCGTGGTGACGCCGTGCCGCACCGACTCCCGCAGGCCGGGGTCCAGCAGCACCTCGGCGTCGTAGTGGGTGTGCACGTCGATGAAACCGGGGACCACCCACTTGCCGGCCGCGTCGATCACCTCGGGGCAGGCGGTCCCATCCAGCTCACCCGACACGATGTCGGCGACGACACCGTCGCGGACGCCGAGGGTGCGGACCTGCGGGGCGTTGCCCAGGCCGTCGAACCACAGTCCGTTGCGGATGATCAGGTCGTAGGCCACAGCGTCTCCCCACATCGAAGTTAAGTTAGATAGTGAGCGCCTACAATCTTTGTGTCAAGGATTGCGGCGCGGGCGACCCGCATTCCATGGCCAATGTTTCACTCGAACCACTTGCGCCACAGGAGTTTTCCTGTCGGTGGGCGGCGCTACTATTCGAACATGCGTTCGAGTGGTCGTGAGGAAGTCGTCGAAGCCTTCGACGCGCTCTCGGCTGACCTGGATCGGGCGTTGGAGTTGGACTTCGATGCGTTGACGCCGCGGGAATGTGTGGCCCTGCTGCGGCGCTGCGAGAAGCTGCGACGCCG
>NZ_MVHH01000061.1 GCF_002086515.1 Mycolicibacter arupensis | reverse complement strand
CCCACCGAAGCCAGAACCTGCGCCCGCCGATTTACACCGAAATCTGGACGCCACCTTCCTTCGGAACGGCCGGTTCAGCGGTGTATGCGGCGAGCAAGGCCGCGCTGAACCTGCTGACGAAGTCCTGGGCGGCCGAGTACGGTCCGCGCGGTGTGCGCGTGAATGCGGTCGCCCCCGGCCCGACCGCGACGGACAACGCGCTTATGCAGTTCGGGGAGGACGGGCTGGCGGCGATGATGCGCCACACCCCGGCACGCCGCGTGGCAGCTCCAACCGAGATCGCCGAAGCTGTCGCTTATTTGGCCAGCGATCAAGCCAGCTTCGTCCACGGCGCGGTCATACCTGTCGACGGCGGGCGCACCGCCGTATAGAGAACGCATCCGAGAGCTTCCCAGCATCGGTGTAGAGGGACGTCCCTCATCCGCGGCCGGTGCGATCGCTATCATGGATGGGCGATAGTCGCACGCTCGCGCTCTATCGTTTGCTTTCAACGCGTTTGAACGCTTCGGGTCGGGTCGACCGGTGCCCTGTGGAGCTGTTCCGTATACCGATCCCGGCTTTTGATTTCCTGTCCGGTTACCCTCGCGATATGAGGTTGCCCCGCTCGCTGCGGTTACTCGGCCAGCCGAGCGCCCGGACCACTGATGGTCGACGGCGTGTGGATCACCGCGCCAGCTGGACTGCCCAACGACTTCGTCGTGCTCCGAGTCCGCTACCTCGATGACGTGCTCGACCGGGCCTTCGCTGACGGAATCGACCAGATCGTCCTGCTCGGTGCCGGTTTCGACACCACGAGTCTGCGTCACCAACGTGCCGGCGCGACCTTCTTCGAAGTTGACGTGCCCTCCACCCAACACGACAAACGCTGCACCACAGACACACTCCTAGTCGGCGAAAAGCAGTCCGCGATCAACTGGGTGCCATGTGATTTCGAGAAGGACCGACTGCCCGAGCGCCTCAAAGCCGGTAGGTTCGATCCCGCCCGCCGCTGCGTGGTCGCCTGGATCGGAGTCACGATGTTCCTCAGCAAAGACGCGATCACCGCCACACTGACCGACATGGCCACCGTGTGCGCACCGGGCAGCACCATCGTGCTCGACTACATCGATCCCGACGTCATCTCCGGCAGCACCACCTCACCAAGCGCACAGCGAGTAGCCAAGACAGTCGCTTCCAACGGCGAGCCGTACCGCACCGGGTACACCACCACCGACATCAACGCTGCCCTCACCGACCACGGGTTCATACCCGACGACCACGCAGCCGCCACCGCACTACAGCAGCGCTACTGCCACACACGTGCGCCGCTGCCTGCCGGCCACGACTGGCTGAGAGCCCTCACTGCCGTCAGAAATGCGCGTGACACGATGTGAGTGTGACGACGTATACGCACCCTCGGCGATCGGCTTATGGTGACGCTGTCGTCTCGGACCGGCGAGCGCGATGCGCTGCCGCCTTCGCGCGATTGCCGCACCGACTCATGGAACACCAACGCCGCTGGCGTGCGCCGGGTGCGAGAAGGTAGATCATCCGGCAGTCGTCACTCGCGCATTCGCGAAGGTGATTCCTTCTCTCAGAGTCTGAGAGGAGGGCGAGAAGGTCGCGGGTAACGCTGGCACAAACGGCAGCCTGGTCGAGCGCCGCCATGTGCGCTTGCGGCCCATGACGGCCGCTGACAAGACGCGGCAAGGGAACGTCTGCACGCGCCCACGCCTCGATCCGCTGAACTGTCGAAAGGCCGACAGGTTTGTGATGAAGGTACGCAGTCAGCACCTCCCACGAGGCCTCGCGAAGATCGCGCAACTCAGTGAGCAAGCTATCCCAATCCACATCGGCAGCAATGTCGATGCCGACGCCGGCACACCACCGCACGAGCGCCTCGATATCGGCTAGACGCTCCACCCGATGGGTCTTGCCTGCACCACGCCGTCCGACCGTCGCGGCGAGATTCAACACGAGGGAACCGGCGTCGTAGCGGAGTTCCCGCAGGGCGGTGCTGGTGCGGTTCACCGAGTTCATGCTTCAATAGTAACCTCATATCCGGTTATTTAGGACGGGTGCGATGTCGGCTCGACTGCCAGGATGGTCTCGCGCTGCTGCGGGCCTTGCGGTTGTGGGTTGGGGCGCAAATCAATTCGCTGCACTACTTCCGGTTTACCGGGAGACGACTGGTCTCTCCGCCTCGCAGATCTCGTTAGCGTTCGCTATCTACATCGTGGGTCTCATCCCCGCACTCTTCATTGCTGCTGAGGTCGCGGACCGCATCGGTCGACGCTGGCTCGTCCGAATCGCCGTTGTGTTGTCCGCTGCAGCGTCGGTAGTGCTCTGCTTCAGTCCGCAGGAACACTGGCTGCTGCTGCTCGGTCGACTCATGTCTGGTGCTGCCGCTGGCGCTGCCCTCGGGCCGGGATCTGCATGGGTAACTGAGCTTTCAGACGATGACAGGGCCGCCGCTCCGAAGCGCGTCACGGTGGCGCTTTCCGTCGGATTCGGAGGGGGGCCGCTCGTTGCAGGTGTCGTCGCACAGTGGGCTCCATGGCCTGAGGCCTCGCCTTACTCGGTTCATTTTCTTGTCTCGATAGTTGCGGCCGCACTGCTGTGGCGAACGCCCGATCCTTCTTTCGACCACGGAGCGCCTACGAAGGTGGCGGAGCATCTGGGCACGACAGAGCGGCCTTCTGACAGACCAGACACCGCCCCGAAAGAAACGTTCTGGGAGACGGTCAGGTCTGCAGCGTTCATACGGACCATCCCATTCACGGCGCCATGGGTGTTCGGCGCAGCAACCATGAGCTTCGCCATCGCGCCCTCCGTCATTCACGTGCCAGGTTTCAGCACCGCGAGTGCTGGAGTCATCACCGGCATCACCATGGGCTCCGGTGCACTGGTGCAGCCGCTTGCGCAGCGAATCGAGCGATGGAAACAAGGCGCCGCTATGCCGGCTGGGCTCAGCCTCGCAGTGTTTGGAATGCTTCTCGCCGCCACCGCATTCGCCGTTCAGATCAGCGCCCTGCTGCTTCCAGTGGCGGTGATCTTGGGATCGGCATACGGCGTCATCCTCGTTGCAGGGCTACGTCAGATCGAAACGCTCGGCCATTCAAAAGACCGTGCACGTCTGAACGCCGCCTATTTCTCCTTCACCTACATCGGATTCATCCAGCCATTCGTATTCGCCGTCGTCGCGACCACCCAGACCAGCCAGATCATCTTCGCAATGATCGGCGCCCTGGTCGCCACAGCCACAACCGTCGCTACCAGCAGAGCACGTCATGTCTAGAAGACCCGAGCCGAACCACTCTTTTCATTTCTTCGGGCTTCTCCTGCCTTGGCTGACGGTCCGCAACGAGCACGTCGGCTCAACACACGCATTGCCGGCGTGCCTCGTTGGCGTTGGTGACTTTCGGGGCCTCGCCGCCAGTCGGCTGGTCCTGCCCGCGCGTTTGAATACCCGGAACAACAACGGGGTCAACAGAACCGCAACCGCCGGGGCCAGGCCCGGCGACAATAGATGTCGATCGTCAAAGTGGATGGCGATTGTCGCCACTCCTACCTGCGTCGTTGTCATTCAGTCACGGAGATGGCGCAGCGATTGTGGTCATCCAAGTGGCAGAAGTTGGAAACGGTACGGTGGTGCCAGTCATCGGCGCGGTGCCCTAAACCAGGGAGCCACCGTGGACAACGCGCCACTTCGTGCCCGGCGCTAATGGCTCGCCCAGCCCGAACAACGAGGCGTATTCCCCACTCACCACCGCTTTCATGCGTGCATCCCAGCCGCGCAGATCGAACGGTCGCGAGTGCGGTTCGATGTCGGCAATGATGAGCCCGACAGTCTGGGGGTCTGCTGCAGCGAGCGCCGCGAATTCGGGAGGAATCGTCCCGCCGCCGCTGGGCGCACCACACATCCAATGTGCTCGATCTCCCTCCCTGACGGCGCCCACCGCCACATTCCCGCGATTCCATCACCACATCGGAGGCCTAGATGTGTCCGGCTACGAGGTTTCTCCAGATATGAACGCGGCAGCGCCGATTGGATCCGGATTCCCGATGCGGGGCTGAGGGATTAGGCCGTGGCGCAACCAAGATCGGAGAGTCCCTCGATCGGCGCCAATTCGAGTTGACATAGCCGTCTCGGGCGCGCTCGTCAGCGATCGGCCACCGGGAGCCAGGGTGTCAAAGCCGAGTCCGGTCAGGCCGGCGATGGTGGCAAGCGGCACGCTGCAGGGCTCGTCTTTCCCACCTGTGAGCCCTTGAGGTTCTCGGTCGGATTCTTGAACTCCTGGCCTTCCGTCGGGGCCAGCCTCGGATACTCACCAACAAGCGGGATAGATACGCAAGCGCCGCCGCTAGCGAGGGGCCTTCCCTTCGATTCACCGCATGCGAGGCGTCTGCAAGTAGGTTTCGATGCCCTATATGGGGCCCGCAGTCACCGGTACTCGGGGTTGGCAAATCCGAATCGTGAACCGGCATCCCACTCGGCGCGTTGATTGCCGTATGCGGGCACTCCGCCGGCTGTGCGCAGTAGCGATGCGATGTGCATCAGGTTGTAGGTCATAAAAGTGGTGTTGCGGTTGGTGAAGTCGTTGTCCGGCCCGCCGGACCCCTCGTCGAGGTAGGAGGGACCCGGCCCTGCAGGGCCCACCCACCCCGCATCCGCTTGAGGCGGAATCACGTAGCCCAAGTGCTGCAGACTGTAGAGAAGGTTCATCGCGCAGTGCTTGATACCGTCCTCGTTACCGGTGATGAGACACCCGGCGACGCGTCCGTAATAGGCGTATTGCCCAGCGTCATTGAGCAATCCCGAGCATCCATAGAGCCGTTCGATGACCGCCTTCATCACTGAACTGTTGTCGCCAAGCCATATCGGTCCGACGAGGACGAGGATATCGGCGGCGATGATGCGTTCGTAGAGTGCGGGCCAATCATCGGTTTCCCAACCATGCTCTGTCATGTCCGGGTAGACCCCGGCGGCGATGTCATGATCAATGGCGCGAATCTGATCTACCTCGACGCCATGCTTTTCCATCAGTGCGCTACTGATATCGGCCAGACCTTGGCTGTGGCTGCGCTCAGGCGACTTCTTCAAAGTGCAGTTGACGAACACTGCTCGCAGACCATCAAAGGAGGGTGCGGCGTTGTTGTGGGGCGTCGGGATCTCGTTCACGTTGAGTGTCCTGTCTATGGCCCGGGTCGCCGAAGCGAGTCAGGAACGGAAGTGTCGTGGCGGGTCCTTTTGCCGAGGTCAGCCGGCCTGAACCGCGCCACTCAGTAGTTGTACTGTGTAGTACAGTATTGCTGTAGGCGGCTGATCCATGCAAGGCTGACGTGAACACGCATTGGGAAGCGTCCGATCTCCGCATGGCGGTCGAGCCGAAATAGGCGCCACGGTGGTTCATGCCGACATCGCTTGGTAACACGGGGGATTCACGACGAAAGCAGACACGCCCTCTCAAGTTCACGACATGGCTAGCCTGCAACCGTCATCGATGCTCTCAGCAACAAGCCGGTACGCCCCGAACCTCACGACTGCTACGCAAAGGAACGATCATGAAAATCAGTCCCGCTGCGCACGGTGCCACTCGACCGTGGACCGGCGGAAGGTTCTCCGCCGCTGTTCTTTCCGCTGTCGCGATGCTCATTCCGCAAACCTCGGCTACCGGTCTCGCCAAGGCGGAACTCGCCTGCCCGTATGCCCAGATAGTTTTCGCTCGCGGGACGTTTGAACAGCCAGGCGTGGGTGCGACCGGGCAAGCCTTCGTCGACGCTTTGAGCGACCGCCTGAGCGGCAAGTCCGTCCACGTATATGCGGCGGATTACCCTGCGTCGCTCGACTTCAAGCACGCTGCCGACGGCATCGCCGACGTCCGCAACAAAGTCGAGTCCATCGCAGCGACCTGCCCCAGTACCAAGATCGTCCTCGGCGGTTACTCACAAGGCGCAGCGGTGGCCGGCTACACCCTCGCCGACACGATCCCGGCCGACTACGAATTACCGACCGGCATCACCGGTCCCATGCCCGCGGCGATGGCCAACCACATCGCGGCGGTGGCGCTGTTCGGCACACCAGATGCCGGTTTCCTGGCTCTCGTCCAACGCAGCGCACCGCCCATCACCATCGGCAATCCCTACGCGGCCAGGACGATTCAGCTATGCGCAGTCGGCGACCCAGTCTGCTCCCCCGGCGGCCTGGATCGTGCAGCGCACAGCGCCTATAAGAGCAACGGAATGGCCTTAGAGGCAGCGGTATTCGCTGTTCGCGCACTGGCAGCGACGTAACAGCCTGACCATGAGTTGCCGGCGACGATTCGTCCTACTGGGCGAGCACTACACACATCCGCTGACGAGAGGACTGAGGCGAAAATGACGTCGTACGTGAGCATCGACGCGGCACGGTCGAAACCGGCGCCGACAGTTCGAACTGCGCCCAAAGCCGAGTGTCCCGCCGAGTCACTCTCGGCACTGGCCGAGCGGTTCGAACGTGAAGCGATGCCGTACCGCGCCGCCCTCCTCTGCACCGCCCGGCGACTTACACGCCGGGAGGCTGATGCCGAGGATCTGATCCAGGACACCATGATGAACGCATTTCTCGGATTCGACCGTTTCCAGCCTGGCACCAATCTGAGAGCGTGGCTGTATCGGATAATGCACAACCGATGGATCAGCGTCCACCGGATGAAACAACGTCGTCCAGAAACCTTTTGCGTCGACGCGATTACCGATGACGGTATCGCTGGCTTTGCTTCTCGTTCGAATCGGTTCGAGCGTTCGGCAGAAGACGAAGCCATGGACGGTCTGTCCGACCATCGAATAGAAGAAGCATTCCGATCGCTGCCGGAGGGCTTCCAGAAGGTGCTGTACTACGTTGGCGTCGAGGATCTCACCTGTGCCGACACTGCGATCCTCTTGGGGATTCCAGTTGGCACGGTCATGTCCCGCCTGTCGCGGAGCCGCGTTCGACTCCGCGCACAGCTGGCAGACTTCACCGACGGTTCGGAAGCCTGGTCAAATCGCCGCCCTCTTGCCCAATAGGCACTGGACAGCGACGCGACTTCGGGTCATGGCCCTGGGATTGAGACGTGTGCCAGCCCCGAGAGGTTGACGAGTACTTCATGCGGCTTTTGGACTATGACGGCGAGCACGCCCTGGCAATGCTCGCATCGCAGGACCGACCCGATGGCGGTCACGAAGGCGTGGGCGCGCGCCAGTTCGAATACGAGATGACAGCTTCTGCATCGTCCAATGGCGGCGGTGATCTCGATGCCGAGAGTGTCGGCGAAGAGTCCGGCAAGCGCGTTTCCGTCGAGGTGGGTCATCCACTGCCTCCGAAGCGTTCCGTGCGTATTCGTCCGGGGTCATGGCCTAGTTGGAGAAGCCAACCGGCGATCGTCTCGACGAACGGTGTAGGGCCGCAGAGGAAGATGCGCGGTGCCGCCGTGGCGGGAAAGACAAAACCGGCCAACGACTCTCGAGTCAGTCGCCCGGGGGGACGCAGTGATCCCGGAGGGCATCTTCGTGTGTGCACGATGTCGATGGTGGTCTGTGAGAGCGCCGAGAGCTCCTCGGCGAAGAGCACGTCCTCGGGCGCCCGGACCGAGTACAGCAGTCGGAACTCGGCGTGGTTCGCCTCGTGCTCACGTGCCATGGCCATCGCGAACAGCGGGACCACGCCGGATCCACCGGCGATGAGCTGAACCGGGGAACGGTCGGGTTCTGATGGGATCCAGACGAAGTATCGTCCCAGTGGGCCGTGCACCTCGAGCTCGTCGCCCTCTGCGAGCTGGTGCACGAGGTAGGGCGAGACTTCACCCGCGGGGAGTTCGTCGATCGCCAGGATGACTCGTGTCGTCTCGCCCGGCGACGCGACCGAGTAGGACCGGACCGCCTGATAGCCGTCCGGGGCGGTGAGGCGGACGTCGAGGTGGGAACCGGCATGGTTTCCCGGCCAGGTCGGCACGTCCAGCTCGATTCGGACCGCCGATGCGGTCTCTCGACGGCGGCTGACGACGCGTCCGACATGCCAGCTCGCGCGGATCGGAGACGTCACCAGTAGCGTTCCTCCCGCCACGGATCACCACGGAGATGGTATCCGTTCTGTTCCCAGAACCCGGGCTCGTCGCTCGGCATCATCCGTATCTCGCGGACCCACTTGGCGCTCTTCCAGAAGTACAGATGGGGCACGAGAAGACGCGCCGGCCCCCCGTGCTCAGGAGTCAAGGGCTCACCCTCTGCCTCGGTGGCGATCCACGCCTGGCCTTCGAGCAGATCGTCGAGGGGCAGATTGGTGGTGTAACCGCCGTGGCTTCGGACCAGGACGTAGTCGCAGGAGGTCTCGACGTCCTCGAACAGCCGATCCAAAGAGACCCCGCGCCAGGCCATGTCAAGCTTGGACCAGTGGGTGACGCAGTGAATGTTGGTGACGATGTCCTCCACGCCCACGTTCTGGAGCGCGTTCCAATCCCATCCGTGCTCGGTGCCCGTCTCGGTCGTGATGGTGAACGTCCACTCGTGCGCCCCGATATCGGGTGTCAGGCCGGCCGTCAGGACCGGCCAGTCGTCGACGAGCGTCTGGCCCGGTGGCAACCGTGAGTCGCCGGCGCCGCGACGGTTACCGAATCCGCTGTTGATCACTGCCATAGCAAGCTCCTTCGCGTGTCACGCGCGTCTCTGTGTGCGCTGACACTGAGTACGGTGTATTCCAAAATCCAGTCTCGACAGCGGCTCTCCCTTTCAGGGTCAGCTGGTCGGGCCACCTGAATGACCCCTTCGTCGGGCGAGGAGCGGGTTCCAGATCTGGTTGATCGACGGGTGCGGTGCCACGACGTGGCGGAGTGTCTCGACTGGTACCTTGGCGACGATGGCGAGGGTGGCCGCTTGGGCGAGTTCGGCGAACTCGGGTCCGACGAACGTCGCGCCGAGCAGGGTGTCCGTGTCGGCGTCGATGACCAGTTTCGCCCAGGCGTCGAAGCCGTCGCGGAAGATGGCGAGGTCGGGCACGGACTCCGGGTACCGCGCGGTGGTCGTCGTGACCGTGAATCCGTCGGCGCGCGCCTGACTTTCGGTTCGTCCCACCTCGACGACCTGGGGGTCGGTGTAGATGACCTGGGGCAGGTTGTGTGGGTCGCGGGCGATGAGTTCATCGGCGCCGAGCCGACGGCCTTGTGCGCGGGCGGCGATGATATCGGCGACGACGACTGCGTGGTATTGCGACAGGTGCGATAAGAGCGCGCGTCCGGTGGTGTCACCCATCGCGTACAGCCAGGTGCCGTCGACTCCGAGTGCCTGCAGATGGTCGTCGACGGGCACGAACTCTCCGCTACGCAGCCCCACGGATTCCAAGCCGAGGGAATCGGTGTTGACCACCCGTCCTGCGGCGACGACGACCTCGTCGATCTCGATGGTCTCGTCCCCGACGGTGGCGGAGACCGTGCCGCCCGCGACGGATCGGACCACTCCGGATGGGTGAGCTTCAAAGCGAAGGTCAACTCCGTTGCGTCGCAACGACTCGGTGACCATCTCGCTGGCGACGGTCTCGGAGTTGCGCAGCAGGGTCCGGCCCCGCGCGAGCAGCGTCACCTTGGAGCCCAGACCGGCCAGGATGGTGGCGAACTCGACGGCGACGACGCCGCCGCCGATGATCAGGGTCCGTGGCGGTACGTGCGTCATGGCCGCCAGGTCGCGGTTGGTCCAGGGGCGCGCGTCGGCCAGCCCTGGTACGTCGGGGATGGCGGGGCGGGTACCGGTGGCGAGCACGACCGCCTGCCGCGCGCGGACAGTCTCCTCGCGGCCGCCGGGGTGGGTGACGGTGACCACGCGGGGGCCTGCGAGCCGGCCGTGGGCGTGCAACACCGTGAGGCCGCTTTGCTGCAGAGCGGCGGTGACACCCTCATCGTTGAGATGATCGACGATGGCGTCGCGTTTGGCGAAGACGGCAGCGACGTCGAGCTGCCCCGACCCCACAGCTTCCCGGACGCCGGGGACGGCCTTCGCCAGGGCCAGTACTTCGATCGGGCGCAGTAGCGTCTTGGTCGGATTACATGCCCAGTAGTGGCATTCACCGCCGATGAGGCGCTCCTCCACCAGGGCCACCTCGAGCCCTTCGGCGATGAGGTATTGCGCCGCTGACGCGCCGCCAGGCCCGCCACCGATCACGACTACGTCGAATTCTGAATCTTCAGTCATGTCAGCCTCTGTCTCGGTCGGCTCGTGCGTCAGCGGTATGAATGGACACTTCGGAGCGAAGGGTGCGATGCACCGGGCACCGGTCGGCGATGTCGAGCAGCTTGGCACGTTGGTCGCCGTCGAGCGGGCCGATGAGGGTGATGTCGCGTTCGATCCGGTCGACCATCCCCGTGGCGGTCTCACATTCGGCGCAATCCTTGGCGTGGACGCGGGAGTGGCGCGAATCGACGACGATGCGTTCGAGCGGCCACTGCTTCCGATCGGCGTACATCCGCACCGTCATCGACGTGCAGGCGCCGAGCGCGGCCAGGAGAAGGTCGTACGGTGTTGGGCCGGCGTCATCGCCGATGGGTCGGGGTTCGTCCGCGGTCAGTCGATGCCGGCGCGTACCGATCTGCTGGGTGAGTCTGCCGGGTCCGCTTTCGGCGACCCGCACGGCACCGTCGGCCAAGTCATCGGTGTTCAGGTCGCGGGTCGCCGTAGGTGCCGCCACGTACCTACTCAGCCAAGCGGCAAGGACGCTCGCCGTGTACCCCGCGTCGGCCCGATTGCTGAGAAGGTGGTCGGCGCCGTCGAGAGTGATGAACGATTTCGGGTGCCGCGCGGTGTCGAAGATGATCCGCGCGTTGTTCACCGACACCACCTCGTCGAGCGGGGAATGCATGACGAGTAGCGCAGTGTCGAGGGCGGCGATGCGCTCGCACTGCGGTTGCATCGCGATGTCGTCGAGAAATTCGCGACGCACCCGAAACGGTCGACCCCCGATCGATACCGTGGCCTCGCCCGCTTCGACGCCGGGTAGCGCGTCGCCCAGCAATCCGACGACGTGGAAGGGGTCAGCCGGTGCACCGATGGTGACGACCGCGCGAACCTCGGGAATTCGAGATGCGGCTGCCAAGACTGCCGCCCCGCCCAGCGAATGCCCGATCAGCACGGCTGGGGCACTGAATTGGTCGCGGAGATGGTCTGCGGCATGCACCAAATCTTCGACGTTGGAACTGAAGCCGGTCGCGGCGAACTCACCCTCGGACTCCCCCAGGCCGGTGAAGTCGAACCGCAGTACCGCGATCCCCTGCGCCGCCAAGGCACGCGAGATCCGGCCTGCTGCAGCGTTATCCTTGCCGCAGGTGAAGCAGTGCGCGAACAGCGCCCAGGCTTTCGGATCGCCGATCGGCATCTCCAACTTGCCGGTCAATTCGCCGCTACTGCCGCGGAAGACCGTTCGGGCTGAGGTGCTCATGTGCCTCCCTCGGCTGAGGACGATTGCGAGTGAAATGTACTACACAGAACAGTTTGTCCCCGGGATGGCGACCAGACAGAAGGCCTTGGGTCAGAACGCGGCGGACTGTCATTGACCCAGCGGTTCCGCGCGCAGCGTCCGCACGGCGTCACCGAGAGTCCACAGCGCCACTGCGAGGAGGACGACGTCCTTCACCAAGAAGTTGCCCACCATGGACAGCACCGGGAACCCGCCGGCTTCGAGCGCCATCACTCCGGGAGTGGTGAACATGAAGCTGAGCGTTACGACGAACATCCCGATTGCCATCACACTGCCCACAATGGATGCCCTGGGCGCCCATGGCTTAACGGCAATAAGCGCGGCAGTCGCCAGTTCGACGACACCCAGCACTGCCGAGAAGGTCGTCACCGAGAAGATGTCGTACACCCAGCTCATCAGGGGGCTGCTCGCGACCAGCGGTTGGATGGCATTGGCCTCATAGGTGGTGAACTTCAGTGCGCCGATCCACGCGATGACGAACACGAGTGCGTACCGCACCGCAACTTCCCCGGCCGGGGCCACCCGAGAGGCGATGGGTGAACAATACAGGCGAGATATGGCATTTTCCAATGACATTGGCCTTCCTTCTATCGTTGAGTAGGCCGTCTCCAGATCATGAGTGCTTCCGGTCGGGCGTGGCGTTACACGACGGCGTCGACCGATCGACTTTTGGGAGCTGGGGATGCATTCCGACCCGACGTGTAACGGAAGCTACCCACACCGACACTCCCCTACGTCTGATCATCGCGCGGCGCCCATGCAGCCGAGCCGGACTGATCGGGCGACCCACTCGAAGGAGCAAGACTCAACCGCCACCAGTGCGATGAAACTGTACCGGTGAGTACAACAGATGTCACGCGGACATCACTGCCCCGGGCTGTGGGATAGCAGTCATACAGCCGCCGAGAAGGCGCCTGTGGCATTACGACCGAACGCCAACCAGTCACAGTGCCGTGGGGTGGCGAGGTTCCAAACGAAAGACGATTGGAGAGTTCTGATGAACGAATGCTCGACCCCGGGGACTGTCTGCAACACTTCGGGCACACAACATCACCGGCATGCACGTGCGGCGATCGTCAATGCTGCCGCCTCGATGATGTACCACCGCGGCGTCGCCGCTACGTCGATCGGTGATGTCTCCCACGCATCTGGCGCAGAGGTCCGAGAGCTTGATCGCCATTTTCGCGATAAAACTGAACTGGTCCGAGCGGTCATAGACCGGGAACTGGCGGCCTTACTCGACGGCCAAGTTGCCGCCGCGGAGATCAATTCATGGGACGGACTCGATACGTGGGTGACGCGCGTGGTGGACGCCCAACCGGCCGAGGATGGCCCGTTCGCCTGTCCCCTCGGGACCTTGGCTGCGGAACTGAGAAACTCTCCGGAGTACCAACCTGCGTTGGATGCTGCTTTCCGCACTTGGGAGGGACATCTGGCCGCAGGCTTACGCCGGATTCAGACTTGCGGCGAGATGGATTCCGACGCCAATCCAGACCGCCTTGCCGCCAGCCTTCTCGCGGCTCTGCAAGGCGGATACCTCCTCGCCTCTGTCCACGGCCGGATCGAGATCATGCGCGACGTGCTCGAAGACGCGGTGGCGGCGCTGCGGCGTTACCAGGTCTGAGCCAGGATCTGGTCAACGTGCCCACGACCCGACTCGGTCAGCTCTTCGCCGCGACCGTCCGTCGCCGCGGTGTTGCCCTGCGACGCAGAGACAGCAGCGCGTTCTCCACCGCATCCTCGAAAACCGTGCCATCGTCGTGGATTTGGGCCATCATCAACCCACCCTGCACGGCCGCGACGATCGATTGGGCCAATCTATCGGGATCTGACTGCCGTGTGAGCTGACCTCGCTCGCGCATGACTTCCAAGCCGCGTGCCAGCGGCTCCTCCCAGCGCCGGAAGGCGGCGTCCAAATGTGGAAGATAAGCGGGATCGTTCTTCAGTTCGGCGGCCATCGATCCGAGCGGGCACGCGAACGGCCCATCCAGGACACGATGGCTCTCCATCACCTGCTCAGACCACCGCTTCAGGCCCGCCCAGGAGTCGGCGTGGTGTATCGCTGGTTGCGCCGCCAAGATGAGTTCGACCTGACGGTCGATGACCGCCCGAATGAGGTCGGCCCTGTCGTCGAAGTAGTGGTACAGCTGCGACTTGCCGCAGCCCGCGGCCGCCAGCACGTCATCGAGGCTGGTCGACGCCACGCCACTTTGACGCATCATGGTCGCAGCCGCGTCGACAATCGCTGCACGGCTGCGCAGCCCCCGCGGGGACAAAGACGGCCTTGGGCTCTCGCCCGTTGCCGCCTTCTCGGGCGCCCGCGTTGCTGCCATCAGTCCACGATAGCTTCTCGGTCAGTCGCCAAGACTGCGACCTCTACGCAGTCAGGTGTACCTCCCGGTACAGTTCGCATCGGACCTCGCACCACCACGGCGTCGAGACCGATCTACCCGGCACGTCCCCTCGTCACCCTCCGTTGCCCAGCCAGGAGCAGATACCGGACACAATCCGCACGAGCCATCTACTGTGCTATTCACTGGTGACTTCGGCGCTTATGGCGCGGCGGCCGGGTAGCGATCGCTCACGCACGGCCGACGAGGGGATTCCGACATGCTGGAACCGGTGGGCACCGCGGCGCTGGCCGACCGACTGCGCAATGGTGATCCGGAGGCGTTCAGCAAGCTCCTCGACCTTTACGGGCCCTCGATGCAACGAGTGGCGCGCGGATACGTGTCCAGCAACGAGCTCGCCGAGGACGTTGTGCAGGAGACGTGGATCGCGATCTTCAAGGGCATCGACAAGTTCGAGGGTCGGGCCTCACTACGGACGTGGATCTTCACCATCTTGATCAACGTCGCCAAGAAACACGGCCTCGCTGAACGCCGATACACCGACACCGCCGTGCGCGTCATGACCGGCGGCACCGTCGATCCGGACCGGTTCCGCGACGCGGGCGATCCCCTGCCCGGTCATTGGAAGGAACCACCCGCCCCGTTCCCGGACACGCCCGAGGGGTCGCTGCTCAGCGGGGAACTCACACAGGTCGCCACCGCGGGACTGCAGCGCTTGCCGGCGCGCCAACGTGAGGTGGTCACTCTGCGTGACGTACAGGGGTTCAGTTCCCAGGAGGTATGCCAATTGTTGGACATCAGCGCGGCCAACCAGCGGGTGCTACTACATCGCGGCAGAGCCGTGGTTCGCCAAGAGCTGGAAAACTACCTTGGGACGACCGCATGAACGCCGACGAGATCATCTGCGAGCAACTCGTGGAACTGGTGACCGACTACCTCGACGGTGCGCTCGATCCCGACGTCCGAGCCAGGTTCGACGCACACCTGCTGGAATGTGATGGCTGCGTCAACTACCTCGATCAGTTCCGGTCGACGATCAGCACCTTGGGGCGGGTTCCGTCCGATCAACTCGACGAGGGCTTCCGCGAGCGCCTCCTCGACACCTTCCGCGGATGGACGACCACGCCCGACCAGGATCACGACCGGCCGCAACCCGATCCATGACCGCATAGGGTTTCCCTGCGGAGGTGCCTCACCACCACTGCGATGGGAGCGCACAGCACCAGCACCAGCAAGATGCGGGTGTTCCCGTTTTGAATCGACGCATTGCAGCCCACGAAGACGGCGAAGGCGACCGCGGCCCGGACCGGTCTTCCGGAACGCCCTCTGGCTCGCTGCGGACCGACGTTGCTCCACATGAGATAGGCGAGAATCGCTGCCGTGGTCGCGACCTGCGACGCCGCCGTGAGTGTGGTCATTCCGCGCTCGGCCGACCCAAGTTCGAAGTCGTCCGGACAGTCTTCACGGGCCAGGACGCGGTCGGTCATCGCCACTGAGGCTGCCGTCTGCGCGCACGCCCGGAGCGGATGCTTCAGCGCCCCGCGCCAGTAGGAAGACAGCCAGTCGGGGAAACACGATGACTGACAACAAGCCGGCGGCGACCAGCGCGGCGTAATTGGCCGGTTCCAGCAGGCCCAGCTCCACGCCGATGCCCCCGGCCACCACCGGAATGCTCAGCGACGTGGCCTGCAGTAGGCCCGCGGCCAGAACGTCGCGGCCACCGGCGAGTAACGGACGGTAGACGATGGCCGGCAACGCTCGCACGATCAGGAGGGCAGCAAGGAAGACAGGGATCTTGGCCAAGGAGGAGGCGTGGTCGACAAGTGCGCGAATGTCGAGTGACACCCCGGTTGCGACGAAGAAGAACGGGATGAATACACCGAATCCGACCGCATGCAGCTTGGTATAGAACTGGGTGTGGGTCATGTCGTCATCGCGGTCGAGGAGCGTCAGAGCCGTCCCGGCGAGGAACGCTCCCAGGATCGACTCGAGTCCGAACGCTGTCGCGAGAGAAGCAAATACCAAGAGTAGGGCCATCGTTCCGCGGACTCGAATCTCGGCGGTGGTGTCCTGCAGGTCGAGCATCGTCTTGCACAAGGTACGGGCACGCTCCAGGCCGAGAACGACCGTGATGACGACACCCGTGAAGCCGAGAAACGCCGCCAGCAGCGTCAACCTGGTCCCGAGCCCGACTGATGTGTCTTCGGAAAACAACAGGGAAAGAAGCACTATGGGTACGACCTCGGCAATCGATGCACCAGCCACGATGACTTGCCCCGCTCGGGTTTCCACGATCCCCGCGTCCTTGAGGACCGGAAGTATGATGCCGAGCCCGGTTGCCGAGAGGATCAGGGCCATCAGCACCGGTGATCGAGCGAGGCCCAACATCCCGAGGCTGACACCCACTCCCACCGCAAGAGCGAACGACACCGCGAACGCCCCGGCAGCGCGGCGCAGCAGCGCCCCTCGCAAAAGACGTACGTCGATTTCCAGCCCAGCGAGCAACAGCAGGAAACTCAGGCCAATCGTCGACATCACCTGCAGCGCAGCGTCCATGTGCAACCAGCCGAGTACCTGTGGCCCCAGGATGACGCCGAGAAGAATTTCGAGCACGATCGCCGGCACGGCGAGCCGGAACACCCTCACGCTGAGCGGCGCAAGCAAGGCGACGACTGAGACGATCGCTACCGCAGTCAACGAGACGATGTGGGGAACCTTCCTTGCTGTGCCCCAGGCGAAATGGGCGGACAGGTACGTATCCAAATCAGTGGTGGCCGGCTGCTCAGTACATCGTTTCGGCGACTTCGTGTCGCCGATTGGTCAAAGTCAGCCCGAGTTCGGCAGTTGCATACTGTACTACATAGTACACTTTGTCGATACGCCCTCTTTGGCGAGAACCGGTAGCCGGCGCGGGGGTCGATGCGAGCTGGTTCGAGAAATGGCATCCACATGACTTTGCGGATGCGAAGATGACATCAGGCATGAGAACCTACAGCCGCCGCCGACAGCCCCGCTTACGCGCCTGATCCATCAATAGACGACGGAGACAAGTGGCGGCCAAATCAACGCCAATCACGAAGTGACGCCTCCACAGCTACCCTGGGGCGATACGGAGGGCGGCTAAGGTTTCGTCATCTAAGTGACACTTGCGTCATGTCAAATGACGAAATGAAATCCACTTTGACAATCGACACATCTGCGGGCAGGTGTCGATTCTCAGACTGGACGGCACATGCCACTGACTCTAGCTGCGCCTACACAGGTTTCTCATTGCGATGGCACAGTCATTTTTCTCATCCAAGTGGCAGAAGTTGGAACGGTACGGTGATGCAGGACCATGCATCGCGTCCTCCCCTGGCCGCGTGTGCGGCGGGTTCTCAAGCACCGCCGCAGGCCGGCCCCCGGCCGTGATGGCGCGGCATGCGGGTTCGTTTGGCTCTGAAAAGTCGAGATACGGGTCGTGGTCTCAGTCGTCAGCTGTGGGAACTGGGTTGGCCGCCAGCCACAGATCCAGTGCCGCGGCGCCGATGTCCTTGCGGGCCTTCCGATTGAGCCCGAGTTGGCGTGCTCGTTGCTGCACGTGTTCGATGACGTTCGGTTCGGCGCTCCAAGGTAAGGGTTTGCGACTGTGCTTCGCTGCTGGCGTGGGTTTCTCGAGTAGGTCTGATTCAGGGAACATGGTGAGCAACGACATCATCTGTTCGGGCGTGATCGCCGCGGCCTTGCCCTCGGTGAACCATGTAAGGACTTCTGTCTCGCTCGCTTCGTCGACGATTCCCTTGTTGTGGATGTAGTCGTTGCGGATTCGGCGGATGTCTCCGAAGATCGGCACGCGGATGTCTCGCGAGTCCCAGGGACTGCCATCCGGTGCGGTGCCGTGCGCGGCGGCCACGCGCCCACGGTATTGCTCATCCCACAGCGAGTGCATGTAGGCGAACCACTGGCCGTAGAGCAGCTGCTGGACTGGCGAGAACCGGTCGAAGCTCACGAACCCGGTCTGCGGTGTCAGCATCGTGACCCCGCCGTGCGTGGCAATTTCGAGATCGCGCATGGGGATGCAGCCTGGCCCGGCCTGGTCGACGATCTCGAATCGTCGGACATCGAGGTAGGCGTCTCCAGGAACACCAGACGCCGCGGAGTACCACTCGTAGAGCTTGGTGACCACGGCGTACTGCCCGCTGAGCATCACCGCCAAGGACAGCGTGAACTCACTGCGCAGTTCCGCAACAATGGATTCCAACGTCGCCGGCGTGGCCGCCGGTGCGGTGAGGGCCGCACGCATCGGCGCGATCCCGGCGCAGATCGCATCGAGGGCCGGCACGAGTTCTCGTGCCGTCCAGCGCTGCCGACGACCGGTGACGGCACGGATGGCGAGTGCGAGTGCCAACGATGCTCGTTGCAGCTCCGGGTCGTCGGCGGTGTTCAGACGGGGGAGGTCACGCAGATAGTCCCCCGGCGTGGTTTCCCGCAACGCCTGTGACGGGTCACCGGCGATCCACTCATCCTGCCGCGGGTGAAGCCGCATCGCGTCGGCCAAGTTCTTGACGACCTGTTCGAGCTCGTCGAGCTGCTGTACCCAGTGCATGAGGTTCCCGCCAGCCATACGCATAGACTCCCACGTCACTTCCGGTGGTCGCCATTAGTACGGTGCCCATCTCATCGCCGGGCCTGACGAGGGCGTTTACCGAAGCCTGGCGCGCAATACGGGTACTGCGGGGCCAGCGAGGTGATCGAGCGCGACGGTACGTCCGCAGGCAGCCAGCATCAATGCCTCTGCGGACCCGACAAGCGCGTCACCGGTCCCCCACTCTCGCCCCGTGTCTTCATCAAAGAGTGCGATACCGCGTAGTCTTCCGCGCGGGAAGAACCCGAGTTGGGTTCGGCCAGTGAGGAAATCGAGCACTAGCGCGACAAGTTCTGGGTTTGGGCGGTGCACAACGGCCAGCGGGATCCGCATATCGCAACCGTGGACCAACACATCGGTCAAGCCAGCTACCGGACCGGTGATCGGTGGGCTAAGCCGATAATCGGCACCACAGCGAAGAGCGTCCGCGATGTCGGCCGCAGATGCCATTGCGCGGCGTCGGGCGAGGGCATCAATCCCGCGATCTCCGCTGCGATGTCGTACACCGCTGGCCAGGAAGCCCCAAAATCCGTCAGCAAAGTCACTGACCAGGTGTGCTGCAACAGTTTTGACATCCCAGCCCGCGCAAAGGCTAGGTATGGCCAGCTGCCCGGCGTCCAGACTCTCAACCAATGCGGCGATCTCGCGGCGCTCGGCGGCAACCGCCTCAAAGACACGGTCGCAGTCCGCTGAACTCATCCGCACACCTGCAGATTATCGGTGAGCCCCGATGCGTGGGTGGACGCCGCCAGGGTCGCCATCGCGCGCCGACCTCCATTCTCTCACCGGCGGGCTCCGCCGGTGGCGTCCAGATTTCGGTGTAAATCGGCGGGCGCAGGTTCTGGCTTCGGTGGG
>NZ_MVHH01000060.1 GCF_002086515.1 Mycolicibacter arupensis | reverse complement strand
GGCTCGGCGGGGGCGGCGGACCCGGGTCGAGCGGGTCGGCGGTGCTGGGAACGCGCGGGAACGGCCCGGTCCACCACGGCAGCGGGGGGTTGGTGTCTTCCAGGCTGCGGTTCGGGTTGACCAGTGGTGGGCCGACCGCCCGCAGGTTGCCGTCCGGGCCGATCTCGGTGCCCGGCGGCGGCTCGAGGCCGGCGGGGAAGTGGTAGTTCTGCGGCAACAGCGTCTCGGGCAGCTCGGACCGTACCGAGATCATCGGCGCGGTGAAGCAGCTCGGCCCCTTGACCTCGCCGTACTGTGGGCAATCCGCCCCGGGTGTAGGTGAACATCGGGGTGAAGGACAAGTTGGCGCGCATGTTCCGGGTGACAAGTTTGGGGTCGTAGAGCTCCTCGAAGAACTTGTCGGAGAGCCGGTTCACTCGGGTGAAGATCGGTACGAACTTATCGGCGTTATTGGCCAGGACCCCGACGACGGGAGTGAGGTCATGGGTGATCTGGATCAGCTGATCGATGTGGTTGTCGAGGGCTTCCCGGGTGACGCCCACGGTGTGCTGCGCGTTGGCGACCAGCGAGGCCAGCTCGGCGCGCTTCTGGGCGAATGCGCGCATCGGTTCGACGGCCTGGTGTAGCGCGTCGACCAGTTCGGGAGCCGTCGACTGCAGGCCGTGGGTGGCGTCGAGCAGGGCAGAGACGGTCGAGGGCCCGGGCTCGGTGGCGACGATTCCATTCAACTGATCGAGGAGCCGGGACATCTGCGCCCCGGTGTTGAGCAGCTTGACCCGCCGGTTGTCGGTGGCCGCGCCGACGGCGGCCAGGATCCCCAGGCTGTGGTCTTCGCGGCCCCGGCCGGTTGCGGCCAGGATGTCGCGCAGTTTGGACACGGTGGTCTGGAAGATGACCGTAGACAGCTCGCCGTTCTCGGCGATGTGGCTGCCGTCGCGGATGGTGGGGCCGCCGGTACCGGAGTCGACCAGCTGAATCGAGGAGACCGCGAAGACGTTGGACGGGACCACCCGGGCGGTGACCGAGCTGGGGATGTCCTTGGCGTAGTCGGGCTTGAGATTGATGTGGACGTAATTCGGCTTGCCGTAGGCGGCCGGGATCACGTCGGTGACGTTGCCGACCAGCAGACCGTGATACTTGACGTCGGACTGGGCCGGCAGACCGTCGCCGACGTTGATCAAGTCGGCCACGACACGCACGTAGGCGTTGAGCATGCCGGTGGACTTGGCCAGGAGACCCGCGGTGGCCAGCGCGATCACCAGCAGGACCGCGATCCCCGCGCCCAGCAGTTGCTGTTCGGAGGGGCCGCGGCCGTCGGTGTCCAAGGAATTGCTCACGTCAACCACCGAACCTTGCGCCGGCGTCGATGCTCCACAGGGCCATCGTCATGAGCATGTTGACCATGATCACGATCGTGATGCTGGCGCGCATCGCTCGGCCGGCGGCCACACCGACGCCCTCGGGGCCGCCGGAAGCGTAGAAGCCGTAGTAGCACTGCACAGTGGAGGCCAGCCACACGAACACCACGCACTTGAGGACGGAATAGATGATGTCCTTGCCGCTCAACATCATCGTGAAGTAGTGCATGTACGGGCCGATCGAGCCGCCGCCGATGATCCCGGTGACGAACTGGCAGGTCAGATAGGTGATCGCCAGGCAGGCCACATAGAGCGGGATCACCGCGATGGTGGCGGCCATCAGCCGGGTGGTGACCAGGAAGGGGATGGGCCGGATCGCGATCGCGTCCAGGGCGTCGATCTCTTCGGCGATCCGCATGGCGCCGAGCTGCGCGGTGAACCGGCAACCGGCCTGCATGGCGAACGCCATCGAGGCCATGATCGGCGCGAGCTCGCGGGTGTTCACCAGGGACGAGATGATTCCCGTCGCCGGTCCCAGGCCCAGCAGGTTCAGGAAGTTGTAGCCCTCGATCGCCACGAGTGCACCGGCGGTGAAGCCCAGCACTATGGCCACTCCGGCGGTACCGCCACCCACCACGATGGAGCCGTTGCCCCAGGCGATGTCGGAGAGCAGCCGAAAGAATTCTTTGCGGTAGTGGCGCAGCACCGTGGGGACACCGGCTACGGCGCGGCCGAAGAAGACCAGCATGTGTCCCAGCCGGGTGGTGGGCACCGCGGCCGCGCGGTAGGCGCTCACCAAGGGGCGCGCGAAGGCGGGGATGTACGAGGAAGCTGTCATTTCACAGCCCCGTCCGCGGGTAGAGAACGTTGTAGAGCTCGCTGATGCCGACGTTGACGATCATCAGCACCAGGATCGATTCGACCACCGATGCGTTCACGGAGTTGGCCACGCCGGCCGGCCCGCCGCGCGTGGACAGTCCCTTCTGGCAGGACACCACCGCGACGATCGCGCCGTAGACCACGGCCTTGATCAGCGCGACGATCATGTCGCCGGTGGTGGCGAACGAGGAGAACGTGGCGACGAAACTGCCCGGCGCACCTTTTTGGAAGTACACGTTGAACAGGTAGCTCGCCAAAAAGCCGACGAAGCAGGTGATCCCGGTCAGTGCTACGCCGACCATGATGGCGGCGCCGAACCGGGGAACCACCAGGCGGCGGATCACCGAGACTCCCATCACCTCCATGGCGTCGGTTTCCTCGCGCATGGTCCGCGACCCGAGGTCGGCGGTGATGGCCGAACCGACCGCGGCCGCCATCAGCATGGCCGCGACCAGGGAGGCGGCCTGCCGAATGACGGCCAGTCCGGCAGCCGCGCCGGCCAGCGACGTGGCACCGACCTGGTTGGCCAGCAGGGCGAACTGGATGGAGAGCGTGACCCCGATCGGCAATGCCACCAGGATCGTGGGCAACACGGCGGTGTTGGCCATGAACGCGCTCTGCCGCACGAACTCGCCCCACTGGAAGCGGCCGCCGAACAGGTCGGAGAAGAAGTACTGCACGGTGCGGACCGCCAGCACGCACTGCTCGCCGACGGTGGTCAGCGAAGCCAGTGGGTGACGATGGGCGTACCCGACGGTCCAGTCTCCGATGGCTGCCACACCGTCGAGGGGAGCCTCATCGGTGAGGTCGCGCTCGTCCTGGGTGGTCATCGGTCGCCGATCGTGGTCGTGAGATCACCGGGGGTGGCCGATCGGGATGGCGGCCGATGATCCATGGCGGTCACCATAGTCACAGTTCTTACTCCGCGGTAGGGTTCGGAACTTCTTTGACCAACTGGTGGGTAGATAGAAAGGATACGCATGGCCACGGTTGAGGAAGAGATCATGGGGTCTCGCCGCAACCTTTCATCCGGACATGATGTCGGACACAATGCCCGGCCAAGGCCGCTTCAGGCAACATGACCTCGGTTATGGGCGGGTTACTAGTCAGTAGCACGCCTTTTCGTATTTTCACGCCGCCAGGCAGGCCTTGATGGCGATACTCGACCTGGCCAAACGTGTTCGGTGAAAGGAAGGCTCGACGGTGCGGATGCGGGGACGCTGGACCCAGATTGCCGGCCTAGTCGCGTGCACGCTGGCGGCCGTGGGGGTGCTCGCGCCGGCTCCCGTCGGTGCCGACCCGGACCCGGCCCCGGCGCTTCCGGCGTTCAGTCCCGGACCCACCGATTGGTCCCCCAGGATGGACATCTGGCCGTACAGCACCTTCACCTACCAGGTGACGCCCGAGATGATCGCCGGCATGTCGGACTCGTGTCAGTGGTTCAACGCGCAGTTCGATCCGCTGATGGGGCAGATCAATGCCGTCAACCGCAGTCTCGGCGAACACCACGACGTCTACCCGAGCGTGCAGTCGCAGGTCGATTCCGTGGTGGCCAACATCGACCGGGCGACCGGCTTCCTGGGACCGCGATTGCAGCCACTCACCATCCGCAACACCCCGGACAACTTCGGCCCGTACTCGCCGATCTACGGCGGCGAACAGCTGACCGCGGTGCTGTTCCAGCTGTCGCGCATCGCCGACAGCCTGCGTCAGAAGCAGCCGTCGGGCTTCGCCCGTCCCCACCTCGACGCCGCGGCGGGATGGGCCGACGCACTGCGGAAGTCCAGGGCCTGCGCCTGAAAAGCCCGCCGCCGCCTGGTGGGGTAGGTTCGGGTGCGTTGCGGCCGATCGGCCCGTGCAGCGGACCATGAGAGGTAGTTCAGTGTCGGACCGTGAGGCCGAGAAAGCGGCCACCGAAGCCGAGGCCGCCCCGCCGGCGGTTGAGCCCGCTGAGACCGAGGCCGCCGAATCCGAGGCTGCCGAATCCGAGGCTGCTGAGGCTGAGTCCGCTGAAAGCCAGCCCGCCGACGAAGCCGGGAGCCCACATCGTCGAGTCGAGGCCTGCGGCTGGATCGGCGATGGATTGCCGCCGCGGTCCTGGCGCTGGGACTGATCGCAGCGGCTTACGAGGGCTGGCTGTTGTTCGCCCATCACCAGCGCACTGTCGCCGCTCAGCAGGCGCTGGAGGCGGCCACCAGTTACACCCTGGTGCTCACCAGCGTGGACCCCGCCGCGATCGACCAGAACTTCGCCGAGATCCTCGACGGAGCCACCGGCGAGTTCAAAGACGTCTACAGCGCGTCCAGTGAACAGCTGCGCCAACTGTTGATCGACAACAAGGCGACGGCGCATGGCACCGTCATCGACTCGGCGGTCAAGTCCGCCAGTAAGAACAGGGTCGAGGTGCTGCTCTTCGTCGACCAGGGAGTGAGCAACAAGGCCGCCCCCCAAATCCAGATCGACCGCAGCCGAATCGTGATGACCATGGAGAAGGTGAACGGCCGCTGGCTGGCCTCCCAGGTCGAGATGCCTTAGGCGATCACCGGCCGCTAGTTGAATCCGAGCCAGCTGGGCAGCGCGCGTTCGTGAGCGTCGCACAGGACCTGCGCGGTGTCGCACGTTCCGCGTGGCACCCCGGCGCCGGTCCACATGCCGCCGGCGTCGCGGCGCAGCACGACCGCCGACGACGAGCCGCCGTCGAGCAGTACGGCGTGGTCGCTGCCGAGCCCGCGGAACAGATCCTGCATGTTGTCGGGTGTGTAGTGGCCGCCCTGAAAGATGTACAGCTCGTCTTTGGCCCGCGAATAGCCCACGGCGGTGCGTGCCGCGCTCGGCCCGCCGTCGTTGAGTTGACCGGTGATGCCCGGGGCCAGCAATCCCAGTCCGCTGACCGCGACGAAGCGATCCCCGCGTTCCACCAGTCCGGTCACCGTCGGCCCGGCCGAGTCGTAGTCCCCGCCGTCGCGGCCGCCGCGCGGCCACACGACATAGGGCGCGCCGCGCGTCGGCAGGATCATCGTGGTCAGCGTCGACCAGTGCTCGTTGCCGCCGGACAGTCCCTGTTTGCCGGCGTAGGGGATGGTGCCGGTGACCGCGACGTTGGCCCGGCCATTGCCCCGGGTGTTGTCCACGTAGGTGCCCAGCGGGGAACTGCAGTTGGTGGTTCGCCAGGATCCGCCTCGCTGGCCGCGGATGTCGAAGAAGTTGGCGTTGATCGCCACCGTCGGCCGACCCAGTGCCTGCCAGGCCTGCAGCGGGGTATAGAGCTCGGAGGCCTGCACCAGTCCCTCGC
Source organism: Mycolicibacter arupensis (assembly GCF_002086515.1). Taxonomy (GTDB): domain Bacteria; phylum Actinomycetota; class Actinomycetes; order Mycobacteriales; family Mycobacteriaceae; genus Mycobacterium; species Mycobacterium arupense. The sequence goes on along the minus strand of NZ_MVHH01000060.1, from coordinate 15,254 downwards.
TGGTGCGGGCCCGCGGATCGCGTTCGCAGCGGCTCTGAGCGCCGCGATGGCTGTCGACCAGCAGGTGCGGCTCGATCCGCTGTGAGGTCGACTTGAGAACCACCAGATGCCCGCCGCTGGACATCTCGTACCAGTCGCCGGCGGCGTTGAGCATCGGCGTGGGATGCCCCCCGCCGAAGTTGTAGACCAGGTAGGAGCCCGGGGTCCGCGCGATCGCGGCGGCCAACTGGTCTTGGGCGGCGGCACGCGCGATGGGCTGGCCCGGGCCGATCGCCAGGGCTGCGCAGAGCAGCACTGTGGCGCAGCCGGCCGCCAGCCGGCGCGCAAAAGCGACTGGGGTCGACACCGTTTGTCCCTTCGGCTCCGGACGGGGGTAGCAGCAAGTTCCCACGGTAGCCACAGAAACCACGCGGACAACCCGCGTGACCGAATTGTGCTGTGTCAGTGGCAGATCGGTTATTGGCAGTGATCAGCCGCCGAGTCGGCGGTGCATCTCCCAGATCAGGATCTCCGCCGGGGCGGACGCGGTGAGGCGGTGACCGCCGTCGCCGGTGTAGCGGACCGCGTCGCCGGTGTGCAGCGAGCCGACGCCCTCCAGATCGAGATGGCCGACCGCGACGAACAGATGGCTGTACGGCGCATCGGGCACCTCAATGCTGTTGCCGGGCTCCAGTCGCGCGGCGAAGAGGGTGGCGCCGGCGTTGCCCACGGTGATCGCGGCATCCGGGTTCCGTCCCGACGCGACGGTGACCAAGGCGCCGGCGGTCAGGGCATCACCGATGTCGTGATGCTGGTAACCCGGGTCTGCGCCCGGCGTGTCCGGCATGATCCACATCTGGATGAAATGCACCGGTGCCGAATCGGATTCGTTCTTCTCCGAGTGCAGGACCCCCGAACCGGCTGACATCCGCTGCGCCAGGCCCGGGACGATCACGCCTGAGTTGCCCATCGAGTCGCGGTGGCTCAGGGAGCCGGACAGCACCCAGGTGATGATCTCTGCGTCGCGGTGCGGATGAGTGTCGAAGCCGGCACCGGGTTGCACCACGTCATCGTTGTTGACCAGCAGCAGTCCATGATGGGTGTTGTCCGGGTCGTAGTAGTCGTTGAATGAGAACGAATGCCGTGAGGAGAGCCACGGCGTGCTGGTGGCCGCGCGGTCCGCTGCTCGGCGCACATCGGGCAGGCCCGTCATAGCTGCCAAGGCTAGCGCGCCACAGCGGCTGGTTCCGCTGGTCACAACGGGTTAGCCTCGGTCGGGTGAGCCGTCCCAGCCTGCAGTACCTGCAGATCGACGAGCTCATGGCCCATGCCGGGGGTGATCCGTGGGCGGTTGATGACAGTCTGCAAGCCGGTAGCCCCACGCAGATCAACTTCTTGGCTCAGGCGTTTCACTCCGCCGCCGGCTCGGCCACCGCCGCCGAGGAGACCTTCCGCACCGCCCAGGAGCACTTCGCGCAGTACAACCGGGAAAACGGCGAACAACCCATCAACAACGGCGCCGAGGTCACCCGGGTCAAAGAGAGCCTGCACGCCACCACCGAGCAGCTCGGCCAGATCGCCGCGGACCTGGGGACCATCGCCGCCGCCCTGGCCCAGGCCCGCGCCGCCTCGCAGGCCAACATCACCGCGCTCAACGCGAACCTGATCGGCCTGGACGCCCGCATCGGGATGTACCTGGACCTGCAGAACCAGGGCTACGACCACGACGCGGACATCGCCCAGTGCCGTCAGCTGGCCAAGGACGACACCGCGACCGCCCTGCACAACGCCACCGTGATCCGCGGCAGCTACGCCAAGTCCCTGCAGCAGGGGTTGACCAACCTGCGGATCAGGGACGGCTATGACCCCGACGCTGCGCTCGACAAATTCGACGCTGACGCACCGGCGCCGCCGCCCGGGCCCGTGCCCGACGACCCGAAACAGTTCAACGACTTCTGGAACAGCCTGACCCCGGGACAGAAGGATTGGCTCTACGGTCAGGACAACAACATCGGCAATCATCCGGGGATGCCGTGCGATCCACCGGATCACTTGGGCTACGACCACTACAACAAGCTGCACCTGGCTGATGAACTCGGCCGGGCTCAGGGCGCCGCCGCTCACGCCGAGGAGCTGCGCCACCAGCACCCGGACTGGGCTGCCGGGACCAACATTCCCCGCCCCAACGAGCCCGGGGCGATCTTCGACGAGCGCGTGGCCTACGAGAACTGGCAACGCCAATTCGACGCGGCCCGCGACGGCGCCAAATATCTGCCTGATCTGCTGGCCGTCGACTCCGCGGTCCGTGCCAGTCCGGACCGCAAGTTGATGCTGCTGGACCTTGACAGCGGCACCCAGGCCCGGGCCGCAATCGCGATCGGAGATCCGGACAAGGCCACCCACGTTTCGGTCACCACGCCGGGACTGAACACCACGGTGCACGGCGGCATCGGGACGATGACCGAAGAGGCGACCAACGTCCGGCAAGAAGCCCTGCGGCAGTTGGGCCTTACGCCCGGCCACGCGACGGACTCGGTGTCGACGATCGCCTGGATCGGTTATGACCCGCCACAGGTGCCCGGTTTTGACGACAAAACCGCGTCGTTGTCCGGGCTCTGGGGAGTCACTCATGACGACTTGGCCAGGGCTGGGGCCCACGACCTTGCCCGCTTCTATGACGGGATACAGGCCTCGCACCTCGGTGGCCCCGCTGACCTGACTGCCATCGGGCACTCGTACGGCTCGCTGACCACCGGGCTGGCGTTGCAGGAACCCGGCGACCACGGGGTATCGCGGGCGCTGTTCTACGGCTCCCCTGGAATCGCAGCGTCCACGCCGGAACAGTTGCAGTTGCAATCCGGCCAGGTCTACGCGATGGAAGCCCCCGACGATCCCATTCAGTGGGTCTACGACGCCAGGGCGGTGGGCCAGGGAATTCCGATTCTGGGCAGCTACCTCAACAACGAATTCGGCGACTTCGGATCGAACCCGGCGACCAATCCCGAAGTCACCCGCCTGGCCACCGGTGCCGCGACAGTGCCCGACGGACATGGCGGCACCATTGTGCTGCAGGAAGCGCACGGCCACAGCGATTACCCACGCTTCCCCGATGGGGGAGGCATCCGAACGACCAACTACAACATCGCCGCGGTGCTGGCAGGCCTCGGCGACAAGGCGGTTCGAGGAAATTGATGTCTCACAACATGTCCCCACACCAGCCGCGTCGATGCTTGTCCGCTGTCCTGGTCATCGTCGCACTAACCGCAGGATGTCACGTGTCCCAACCGTATGAACCCACTCCGCCCAGCGTCGCCGCAGAAGCCCTCAACGTGCTCAGATCCCTGCCCTCGCTGGAGGAGACCCAGATCCAGGTGCAGGCCGTGATGGACGAGATCACCACCGCCGCCAGTCAGTTCATCCCAACGGCCAACTGGGAGACGCTCCACGAGGGTTCGGGCGGCCGCTGCGAACGGCCGTACGAACAGACCGAAGGCAAGAGGTACTTCCTCCCGGACGTCATCGCGCAGAACGTCGACGTCTCAGAACAGTCCTGGTCCCGGCTCGAGCAGGCCGCCAAGACGGCGGCCGCAAAACTGGAGGCCACCGAGATACAGGTCATGCAGGATCAGCCCGGAAACCATGACGTCGGTTTCTACGGCCCCACCGGCCTTTTCATCAAAGTCGGCTACCGCGGCAACCTCGTGGTCTCCGGTTACACGGGCTGCCGACTGCCGCAGGACAAGAAGTGACGGGCTACCAGTCCGACTCGTCGTAAGTGATGACGCCGCGGATGTTCTTACCGTCGATCATGTCCTGGTAGCCGGTGTTGATGTCCTCGAGCTTGTAAGTCGTGGTGATCATCTCTTCGAGCTTGAGCAGGCCCGACTTGTACAGGCCCACCAGCTTGGGGGTCTCGATGTGCGAGCTTCCGCCGCCGAAGATGTTGCCCTTCAAGGTCTTCTGCAACATGGTGAACAAGAACAGGTTCAGCTTCACGTCGGCGTCCACCATCGCGCCCATGCCGGTGACCACGCAGGTACCGGTCTTGGCGGTCAGGATCATCGCCTCTTCGATGTACTCGCCCTTCATGTCACCGACGGCGATGATCACCTTGTCGGCCATCAGGCCCCAGGTCTCCTCCATGACCGGCATGATCGCCTCGGCCATCGACGGGTAGACGTGGGTGGCGCCGAACTTGACGGCCGCCTCGCGCTTGAACGGCACCGGGTCGATCGCGATGACCCGGCGGGCCCCGGAGAGCACCGCGCCCTGCAGCGCGCTCATACCGATGCCGCCGACACCGACGATGATCACGGTCTCGCCGGCCTTGACCTCGGCGACATTGGTGGCCGAACCGAACCCGGTGGGCACCGCGCAACCCATGATGGCCGCAACCTCGAACGGCACGTCCTTGTCGATCTTGACCACCGAGTCCTGATGGACGGTCATGTAGGGCGAGAACGTGCCGAGCAGGTTCATCGCCGAGACCTCATGCGAACCGGCGTGGATCCGGTTGGTGCCGTCGGCGATCGCCTTGCCGCCCAGCAACACCGCCCCGCGATCACACAGTGAGCGGAAGCCCTTCATGCACGGCGGACAGGAACCACAGGCCGGGATGAAGGCCATCACGACGTGGTCGCCCTCTTCCAGGCCGGTCACGCCCTTGCCGACCTTGGTGATGACGCCGGCGCCCTCGTGCCCGCCCAGTGCGGGCAGTCCCATCGGGGTGGCCCCGGTGGTCAGGTGGTAATCGGAGTGGCACATGCCCGCGGCATGCATCCGGACCTGGACTTCGCCTTCAACGGGGTCGCCCAACTCGATCTCGTCGACTCGCCACGGAGAGTTAACTTCCCACAACAATGCGCCCTTGGTCTTCATGACGGGCATCATAGAACACGTTTCAGAAGTGATCCCGACGGGTGCTTCTAGCTGGGAGAATGCTGAGCTAGCTGGTCTTGTGTGGGATACCCACCGACAGGCCCCCGTCGATCACCAGATCCGATCCGGTCATATACGACGACTCGTCGGAGGCCAGGAAGACCACCGCGGTCGACACCTCCGCGGACTTGGCGCCCCGGCCCAGCGGGATCTGCAGGGAGTCGTCGGGGATAGCGATCGTCATCCGAGTGCGGATCAGCCCGGGCAGCACGCTGTTGATCCGGATGTTGTGCGGCGCCAGTTCCAGGGCGGCGGCTTTAGCCAGCCCGCGCACCCCCCACTTCGATGCGACGTAGCCGTACAGGCCGGCCGAGCCGCGCATCCCCTCCACCGAGGAGATGTTGATGATCGAGCCGCCGCCGGCGGCCTTCATCGGGGCGACGGCGGCGTGCATACCCAGCATCGTTCCGGTCAGATTGACGTCGAGAACCTGCTGCCAGGCGGCGAGGTCGAAGTTCTCCAGGGCGTTGTACTTCGCGATCCCGGCGTTGTTCACCAGGACGTCGAGGCTGCCGAAGGCGTCGACCGCGGTCTGGGCGGCTGTCTGCCATTGGTCGGGCTGGGTGACGTCGAGCGCCACGAAGCGGGCCGTGTCGGGCCCCAGCTCGTCGGCGAGTTTGGTGCCTTCGTCCTCCAGGACGTCACCGATCACGATCTTGGCGCCTTCGGCGGCCAGCGCCCGCGTGTGTGCGGCGCCCATGCCTCGAGCGCCCCCGCTGATCAGCGCAACTTTGCCTTCGACTCGTCCCATGGTTGGCGACGTTACCTCGGCGGGCCGGTTGCCCGTTAGGCTGCCCTGATGGCATCCCCTGGCTTTGGGACCCGAACGGAGCGAACCTTCGAGGGTGTGCGCGGGGTGCCGATCGTCTACGACACCTGGACACCGGAAATGCCGCCGCGCGCGGTCGTGGTGCTCTCGCACGGGTTCGGCGAACACGCTCGCCGCTATGACCACGTCGCGGCGCGGTTCGGGGCGGCAGGCCTGGTGACCTACGCCCTGGACCACCGCGGGCATGGGCGCTCGGGCGGCAAGCGCGTGCTGTGCCGGAGCATGGCGGAGTACACCGATGACTTCCACGCGCTGGCCGATATCGCCGCACGAGAGCACCCCGGCCTGCCGCGGGTGGTACTCGGCCACAGCATGGGCGGCGCGATCGTGTTCAGCTACGGCGTAGACCGCCCCGACGACTACCAGTTGATGGTGTTGTCCGGGCCGGCAGTGGCTATGACCGATGTGGTGTCGCCGGGGCTGGCGTTCATCGCCAAGGCCGTCGGGGCCGTCGCGCCGGGTCTGCCGGTGGAGAAGCTCGACAGCGCGCTGGTCTCACGTGACCCAGCGGTGGTGGCCGCCTACAACGAGGATCCACTGGTGTACCACGGACGGGTACCGGCCGGTGTGGCCCGCGCGCTGATCAAGGTCAGCGAAACCATGCCGACGCGGGCGCAGGCACTCACGGCGCCGCTGTTGGTGGTGCACGGCGCCGACGACGGACTGGTGCCCGCCGAGGGCAGTACCCGGCTGGTCGAACTCGTCGGTTCCGACGACGTGCGCCTGATCGTCTACCCGGGGCTGTACCACGAGGTATTCAATGAGCCCGAGCGCGCGCAGGTGCTCGACGACGTGGTCGGCTGGATCGACGCGCACCTGTGAGTCGCCGTCGGCGCGGTGTCGTCGTGGTCGGTTAGCGTGGCGGCCATGAGCACCGACGACAAGATGTTGGCGCGGATCGCCGCTCTGTTGCGCCAGGCCGAGGGCACGGACAACGCCCACGAGGCGGAAGCTTTCATGGCGGCGGCGCAACGGCTGGCCACCGCCACCTCCATCGACCTGGCAGTGGCGCGAGCACACTCCGCCACGCGGACGGCCGCGACAGCGCCGGTGCAGCGCACCATCACCATCGGATCGCCCGGGGCGCGGGGGCTGCGCACCTATGTGCAGTTGTTTGTGGGAATCGCCACGGCCAATGACGTGCGTTGTGACGTGGCGACCAATTCGACCTATGTCTATGCCTACGGGTTCGCCGAGGACATCGACGCCACCCATGCCCTCTACGCCAGCCTGGTCGTACAGATGGTCCGGGCTTCGGACGCCTATATCGCCACCGGTGCGCACCGGCCCACCCCGACGATCACCGCGCGGCTGAATTTTCACCTGGCATTCGGCGCTCGAGTGGGCCAGCGGCTCGCCGAAGCTCGCGAGGAGACCCGACGTGAGGCCGAGAAGGACAAGAGCAGGCCGCCGGGAACCGCGCTTGCGTTGCGCAACAAAGAGTTAGAGCTACGCGACTTCTACCGCGGCACGTCGAAGGCGCGTGGTACCTGGCGGGCCACTCGGGCCTCAGCAGGGTATTCGTCTGAGGCGCGACGGGCCGGGGACCGGGCCGGACGCAGGGCTCGGTTGGGTGACAGCGCTGAGCTGTCTGTGGCGCGGTCCGCGCTGGAGCGGTGAGCGACAACGCTTCAGCGCGTGATACCCAACGCGCCAAGGTCTATGCGGCGGAGGGCTTTATCCGCACAGTGTTCGACCGCGCCGCTGAAACCGGCCGACGCAGTGTGGAGTTCTTCGGCACCGAGCTGACCTTGCCGCCCGAGGCCCGCTTCGGTTCGGTGGTGGCGGTGCGACGCTACGTCGACGAGGTCATGGCGCTGTCGAGCGTGCGCGCTCGCTGGCCGGAGGCCCTGGCGCTGGAGGTGCGGGTGCGCCGCGGTACTACCGCCGCACACTACGAAAAGCTTGGTGCGGCAGGTGTTATCGCCGTGCCGGATCAACGCGGCGTCGATTGGGCATTGCGAGAACTGGTGGTGTTGCATGAGATCGCGCACCACCTGTGTGAGGCTCGGCCGCCACACGGCCCGGAGTTCGTCGCGACCTTCTGCGAGTTGGCCGAACTGGTGATGGGCCCGGAGCTGGGATATGTGCTGCGGGTGGTGTTCGCCAAGGAGGGCGTGCGGTGAGGTGCGCTTCGGTGTGGTGTCGGTCATGATCTGACCATGGCCGGTAGCGCGGGTGCGCCGTGAGTGGCCCGAGTCTGCAGTATCTGGGGCTCGGTGAGCTGGTTGCCGCCGCGGGCGGCGATCCCTGGGCCGTTGATGACAGCGTTCAGGCCGGTAGCCCCGCCCAGATCGACCACTTGGCGCGGGCGTTTCATTCGGCGGCCGGCTCGGCAACCGCGGCCGAGGAGACCTTCCGCGCCGCCCAACAGCACTTCGAGCAGTACCACCGGGAGAACGGCGAGTTGCCGATCAACGACGCCGCTGAGGTGCAACGGGTCAAGGACGGTCTGCACGCCACCAACCAACAACTCGGCCAGATCGCGGCCGACTTGGAGACCATCGCCGCCGCACTAGCCCAGGCGCGGCAGCGCTGCGGTGAGCAGATCGAGGCGCTCAATGCCAATCTGCGGGGCTACGACGAATATCTGGCGGACTACAACACTCACCATCTGGCGTACCAGCTGCACGGCGACGACGTCGATGCCCTGATTGATCAGTGTTGGGACGGCGCAATAGCCGACACGCGGACGGCGCTGGCCAACGTCACGAGTATCCGCAGTGGCTATACCAAGTCACTGCAGTCGGCACTGACCAACCTGCGGGTCAAGGACGGCTATGAGCCCGATGTCGTGGCGCGCAGCTCCGATGTCACCGACGCGCCCTCGCCGTTGAACGTCGAGGATGTGGAGAGCTTCAAGGTCTTGGCGCGGCAGGTCATGGCCAATGACGGTCTCCCGGCAGATCAGATCGAAGCGCGGATCAACGCGGCGGTGGTGCAGGCCCAGCAGTCGTTGCCGCGTTACGTCGCACCCCAATCGCAGCGGCGGGCCCCGCTGGGGTTCGGCGATGCGTTCGGGGACCGTTGGCGAGCCACCGAAGGTGCCGTCAAGAACCTGCTCGGTCAGGGCGGCCCGGGCGCTCCCGGCGTCCTGGAATCGTGGGGTGGCCTGGCCAAGGGGCTCGGCGACACCTTCATCAACCCGGTCGGCGCGGGTGTCGGCCAGGTCAAGGACGCCGTGAACGCGCCCAGCCCCGCCTATTTTCTGGGGGAGAAGGCTTTCGACGTCGGCGCCGCCGCAGTGACCTTGCCGTTCGGCACGGAGGGGGCAATAGTCCGCGCGGGGCTGCCTGCCGAAGTTCTGACCGAGGGCGGAGCACCCGCGGCTGTTCTGCGGGGATGGAATCCGACTGGTGGTCTGTCATGGCACGAGTTCGAGGCCAGCTTCGGCAGGCCTGAAACTCGGGTCTGGCCTGAAAACGGCGGTTTCCCGTCGGGCTATATTCCGCATCCCGCGCAGCTGCCCGAAGGAACCATCATCGACCGGTTTGGATCTGAAACTGGTAGCTACTTTGCGCCGGATGGTGCATCTTTTGCAGACCGGTCTTTGGCGCCGGAATCGGCTGGAGCGCAATACTATCGATACATCGTGACCGGGGAGCCGCTTCCTCCCGGCTGGAAAATCGTAGAAGGACCAGTGGAGCCGTTTTTCGGGCAGACGCCATCACCGGGGGCGATTCAATACATGATCGTAGACTCGGACGGCTCCACGCTGACTGTAGAAGATCTAGTCGATCGAGGTGTGCTTAATGAGTACGGACCGCCCCTGGGACGCTAAGTCCAGGGAACTTCAAGTAGAGATCGATCGATTGTCGGCAGATCTGGGAGTCCGCACCATGCCGGTCGGACTATGGACCAATGACGGGCTCAACGTTTATCTCGCTGACGATGGTTCGTACCATTTCGCTTCCTACGAGCGTGGAGAACTCGTCTTTGACCGGGTGGGCAGTCTCGATGATCTTCTCTATTGGTACTGCAAGGGCATAGTCAGGAGCCAAGCCGCCAAGCTAGTGGGCGACCGCAAGGAGCGCTTTCAATACGAGTACGAAGTGCTCAGTGACTTTAACGTCGTCTGGGCGAAAAGGCGTGTCCGTGAACTTGCGGCCATGTTTCGCAATGGACAACCGCAGGACATTGCGCTCCTTCCGGACATCGGTGAACCCTTGTGACGGTTCTGTCGTAGGTTCTGCCGAAGCCGTGGTGTAGACCAAGAGAAGGCGCCGGTGACGCACAACGGTCGAGGTTGTGCGTCACCGGCGCCGTCTTGTCGTCAGCTGTTGACGGCTACCAGTTCGTCGCCGCAGGTGCAGCGGTAGCTCACTTCCGCGCCGGGGCAGTGGCACGCAGTCTCGACGCGCACCCGGCATCCACAGCCGTCGTGGCCGCACGTCAGCAATGTTCCGTCCTCGTAGTTGGCCATCGGTCACACCTTCCTCTGTGATCCCGGCGAGCGCCGGGTCCACCGACTATATACCCCATAGGGGTATGGGGTAAAGAGTTGCGCGAAGCCGGATCGGTGTTCGCGGGCTAGCCTGGGTGAAGTGACCCACGAGCCCGTGCCCCGCGACGTCGACGCCCTCCTGGACAGCCTGCTTGCCGGAGACGACCCGGCGTTGACGGCGGCGCTGGCCGCCAGTGACGAGGCCGGTTTGCCGCCCATCGCGGTCTCGGCACAACAAGGCAAGTTCCTGAATCTGTTGGCGACCGCAGCCCGTGCCACCCGCATCCTCGAGATCGGCACACTGGGTGGCTACAGCACGATCTGGCTGGCGCGCGCCGTCGGACCCGCGGGCTCGGTGGTGACGTTGGAGTACGAGCCCAAACACGCCGAAGTCGCCCGCGGCAATCTGGACCGGGCCGGCGTCGGTGACCGAGTGCAGGTCCTGGTCGGGGAGGCGCTTCAGACCCTGCCGACGCTGACTGGAGAGCCCTTCGATCTGGTGTTCATCGACGCCGACAAGGAGAACAACGTCGGCTATCTGAATTGGGCCGTGCAACTGTGCCGCCCGGGTGCGTTGATCGTGGTGGACAACGTGATCCGTGCCGGCGCGATCCTCAAACCCCGGGACGGCGATGCGACGGCGCGCGGCAGCCGGGATGTGCTGGAGCTGATGGGCGCACATCCCAGATTGCGCACCGCCGCGCTACAGACCATCGGGGCCAAGGGCTGGGACGGGTTCGCCCTAGCCGTGGTGGACTAGCCGCAGACGGCGCCGGTGGCAGCCGAGCCCACCAGTTTGCGGTACTTGGCCAGTACGCCGGTGGTGTAGCGCGGCGCTGGCGGAGTGAAACCCTCGGCGCGGGTGGCGAATTCAGCCGGGTCGGCCACCACGTCCAAAGTCGCGTTGGCCACGTCCAGGCGGATCTTGTCGCCGTCACGGAGGAAGGCGACCGGCCCGCCGTCCACTGCCTCCGGTGCGATATGGCCGACGCACAGCCCGGTGGTGCCGCCGGAGAACCGGCCGTCGGTCAGCAGCAGGACGTCCTTGCCCAGGCCGGCGCCCTTGATGGCTCCGGTGATCGCCAGCATCTCGCGCATTCCAGGCCCGCCCTTGGGGCCCTCGTAGCGGATCACCACAGCGTCACCGGCGCTGATGGTGCCGTCTTCCAAGGCATCGAGGGCGGCGCGCTCACCGTCGAAAACCCGTGCAGTGCCCTCGAACACGTCGGTGTCGAAGCCCGCGGACTTGACCACCGCGCCCTCCGGTGCGAGCGAACCACGCAGGATGGTGATGCCGCCGGTCGGGTGGATCGGGTTGGTCAGCGCGTGCAACACCTTGCCGTCGACCACGGGGGGATTGAGTTCAGCGATATTCTCCGCCATCGTCTTTCCGGTGACGGTGAGGCAATCGCCATGCAGCAAACCGGCTTCCAGCAAGGTCTTCAGCATGACCGGCACGCCGCCGATCTTGTCGATGTCGTACATGACGTGCGCGCCGAACGGCTTGACGTCGGCCAGGTGCGGCACCTTGGCGCCCACCCGCGAGAAGTCGGCCAGCGTCAGATCCACTTGAGCCTCGCGCGCGATCGCGAGCAGGTGCAGCACGGCATTGGTTGACCCGCCGAAGGCCATCACCACGGCGATCGCGTTCTCGAAGGCCTCCTTGGTCAAGATGTCGCGCGCGGTGATCCCGCGGCGCAGCAACTCCACCACCGCTGCCCCGCTGGCGCGGGCGTAACCGTCGCGGCGCCGGTCGATCGCGGGGGGCGACGCGCTGCCCGGCAGGGACATGCCCAGCGCCTCTGCCGCGCTGGCCATGGTGTTGGCGGTGTACATCCCGCCGCAGGCGCCTTCACCGGGGCAGATCGAGCGCTCGATGATGTCGACATCCTCTTGGGACATCAGGCCCCGCGAACAGGCGCCGACCGCCTCGAACGCGTCGATGATCGTCACCTCGCGCTCGGTGCCGTCGGACAGTTTCGCGTAGCCCGGCATGGTGGAACCGGCGTAGAGGAAGACCGAGGCCAGATCGAGGCGCGCCGCCGCCATCAGCATTCCGGGCAGCGACTTGTCGCAACCGGCGAGCAGCACCGAGCCGTCGAGTCGTTCGGCGCACATCACGGTCTCGACGCTGTCGGCGATCACTTCCCGCGACACCAGGGAGAAGTGCATGCCCTCATGGCCCATGGAGATGCCGTCGGAAACCGAGATGGTGCCGAATTCCAGCGGGTAACCGCTCGCCTCCAGGACGCCTTCTTTGGCAGCCTTGGCCAACCGGTCCAGCGACAGGTTGCACGGAGTGATCTCGTTCCACGATGAGGCCACACCGATCTGGGGCTTGGCGAAGTCGTCGTCGCCCATGCCTACGGCGCGCAGCATTCCGCGGGCGGCGGTCTTCTCCAGGCCGTCGGTCACGTCGCGACTGCGCGGTTTGATGTCGACGGGGGCCCCAGCGGCGTCGGTGTTCGGAGAATTCACCAGCTCAGTATGCCGGTAGGGGCGTACCCGACAAAACGAATAAAATACCCCGCGGGGGTATGCGCTACAGTGTGCGCATGAGAACCATCCTGACCGTCGTCGTCGCGGTGGTCGCCAGCGTTGCCGTGGCGGGATGCCACCACGAGCCCACGCGCGCGCCGGAGGCCTCGACCAGCTCGGCCGCAATGGCTACCGGCAGCCCCGCGGACGTGACGTTTCTGGAAGACATGGTCAGCCACCACCAGCAGGCCCTGGAGCTGGCCGCCCTGGTGCCCACCCAGAGTTCCGACCCGGAGCTGGTCGCGTTCGCCGCCCAGAGTGCCACCCAGCAGCGCACCGAGCTGCAGGGGTGTCAGGCGCAACTGCTGCAGTGGGAGTTACCCCTCAACCACGCCGGCCAGGACCCCGCTGACATTCCCGGCATGGTGGACAAGGCCACCCTGGATCGGCTGCGCAGCCTGCGCGGCGCGGCCTTCGACACGCTGTGGCTGCAGACCATGATCGCTCATCACCGTGGCGCGATCGCCATGGCGCAGAACGAAATCGAACACGGTGAGAGCCCCGAGGCCATCAGCATCGCGCAGTCGCTTGTGCCGTTTCAGCAATCCGAGATCAGCCAGATGAACCGACTTTTGGGGGCGTCATGACCACCGAAGCTCCGGGATACTCCCCGCGCAAGGACAACTACGCCAAGCGGCTGCGCCGGATCGAGGGCCAGGTGCGCGGCATCGCGAAGATGATCGATGAGGACAAGTACTGCATCGACGTACTCACCCAGATCAGCGCGGTCAACAGCGCGCTGCGGTCGGTGGCGCTGAACCTGCTCGACGAGCACTTGGTGCACTGCGTCAGCGGGGCCGTCGCCGCCGGTGGCGAAGAGGCGGACGCCAAACTCACCGAAGCTTCCGCCGCAATCGCGCGGCTGGTTCGTTCCTGAACCTCGCGCCGTTACCATGTGATCCAGCAGTTACCGGGAGCGCAATGCGCCACGGACCACTGGACACTGCCCCCCATACATGACTGTGGAAACCGGAAGTACCCGATCAAGGCCGTGGACGCCGCAGACCACGGCTCGGTTGGCGATCCTGTCCGCGGCCGCCTTCATCTATGCCACCGCCGAGATCCTGCCGGTCGGCGCGCTGCCCGCCATCTCGGTGGGGCTGGGCGTCAGTGAGGCGCTGGTCGGGACCCTGCTGGCCTGGTACGCAGTGGTGGCGGCTGCGACGACGCTTCCGCTGGTGCGCTGGACCGCGTTCTGGCCGCGCCGCCGGGTGCTGCTGCTCACGCTGGTGTGCCTCACCGCCTCGCAGGTGATCTCGGCGATGGCGCCCAACTTCGCGGTGCTGGCGGCCGGCCGTGCGCTGTGCGCCGTCACCCATGGCCTGATGTGGTCGGTGCTGGCGCCCATCGCCACCCGGCTGGTGCCGCCCAGTCATTCCGGCCGGGCGACCACGGCGATCTACGTCGGCACCAGCCTTGCGCTGGTGGTCGGCATCCCGCTGACGTCGGCTATGAGCCTGCTCTGGGGTTGGCGACTGGCCGTGGTGGTGATCACGGTGGCAGCGGCAGCCGTCACGCTGGCCGCCCGGATCGCACTCCCGGCCCTCATACTGACCACCGATCAGCTGGCGCTGGTGGGAAACCACCACCACCGCAACGGACGGCTGGTGGCGGTGAGCGCGCTGATGCTGATCGCGGTCACCGGGCACTTCATCTCCTACACGTTCATCGTGGTGATCATCGGCGACGTCGTCGGCGTCTCGGATGCCCGCCTGGCCTGGCTGCTGGCCGCTTTCGGTGCGGCGGGCCTGATCGCGATGCCGCTGTTGGCGCGGACAGTGGACCATCGCCCGAAGATGGTGACCGGTGGCTGCATGGCCGCGATGTCGACAGCATTCGTGGTGCTTGCGGCGCTCTCGATCGGTGGGCGTCACAGCACCGGGACGGCTGTCCTCGGCGGGGTCGCGCTCGTGTTGTGGGGCGCGATGGCAATGGCGGTGTCGCCGATGCTGCAGTCGGCGGCCATGCGCACCGCGCCCGACGACCCCGATGGTGCCTCGGGTCTGTATGTGACGGCGTTCCAGGTCGGCATCACCGGGGGCTCGTTGGCCGGCGGGCTGCTGTTCGAGCGGGCCGGAACGTCGGCGATGTTGACGGCTTCGGCCGTGCTGGTGGGCCTGGCCGCACTGGGGATCACGGCGAGTAAGCGCCTTTTTGTCGTTCCCTGATCGCTGCGGGCCGGTAACGTTCGCCACTGCTCCGGGCAGAGAAATCACTGTTCAGGGCAGTTCGCTAAGGCCCTCGTCGGTGGCATCGGCTGGCGGTCGAAGTTAGCTGGAAGCTGTCCTGTGCGACACTGGAATGACGTGTGTGATCGGGGAGGTATGTAGATGTCGGGATGGAAGCTCGTGCGGAGCGGGGCGTGGCTCAGCACCGCTGCATTGGCCGCAGGGCTCACCTTCGGGTGTGGATCGGCGCTGGCCGACCCGCCGCAGCAGCCCGGTGACCCGGCCGCGGCGAACGCCGGGCCGGTCGACCCGGCCGCGCCGCCGCCCGGACCGGAACTGCCGCCGCCCCCGCCGGAAC
>NZ_MVHH01000006.1 GCF_002086515.1 Mycolicibacter arupensis | reverse complement strand
CCACCGGCGCCACCGGTGCCACCGTTACCGGCGGCCGCGGTCCCGCCGGCGCCGCCGGTGCCACCGGTCCCCGCGGTGACCCCGCCGCCACCGTTGCCGCCCACGCCGCCGGTTCCGCCGTCGACCGTGCCTGCCCCGGCACCACCGGTGCCACCGTTGCCACCGTTACCGCCGGCGGCGCTGCCGTTGGAGTTGCCACCGGCACCACCGGCGCCACCGGTTCCGGCGTGGCTGGGCCCAAATCCGCTGGGGCCACCGCCCGGGGTGGCGACGCCGCCGCTGTTGCCGCCGGCACCACCATTGCCGCCGACACCTCCGTCGGCCTTGGTGGACAAGCCCGCGTAGCCTTCACCGCCGCTACCACCGGCGCCACCGTCACCACCGGAAGCGGTTCCGTTACCCCCGGCGCCGCCGTTGCCGCCCACGCCTGCGGCGGGTCCGCCGCTGGTGCTGCCGCCGCCACCGCCGCTACCACCATTGCCGCCGACGCTGACCACACCCGCACCGGTCGCACCGCTGGCACCGGCCGCACCGGTGCCGCCGTTGCCGCCGATCGCGGGACCACCGGCGCTACCGCCGTAACCGCCGCCACCGCCGTTGCCGCCGATACTCCAGATGGTGGTGCCGTCGTCCCAGCCCAGCCCCTTGCCGGCGGCGCCGCCGTCGCCGCCGTTGCCGCCACTACCGGCGCTGCTGTAGCCGCCACTGCCGCCACTGCCGCCGTTCCCGCCGCGCAGGGTCCCGTCACCGGCCGCGCCGCCGCTACCGCCGGCACCGCCTGCCCCATTGCCAGCGTTGCTGCTGCCGCCGGCGCCACCGGAGCCACCTGCACCGCCGGTGGTCGCGACCTCCGCATCGCTGGTCGCACCGGAGCCACCTTGCCCGCCGTTGCCGCCAATGCCGCCGCCGAAGTTACTGTCGCCACCCGTGCCGCCGCTGCCACCCGCGCCGCCATTGCCTGTGGCGCCGAAACCACCCAGGCCGCCGTTGCCGCCGGCACCGCCGACGTAGGCTCCCAGCGACGCACCGCCCTGACCGCCGGCGCCGCCCGTGCCACCGTTGTTGCCATCGCCGGCCACGCCGCCGGAACCGCCGTTGCCGCCGTGCTCACCGGCGCCGCCGGCGCCACCGGCACCACCTCCCGCCCCAAGGCCGAGGAAGTTGCCGTTGCCGTCCTGGGCCGCATCGCCACCGGCACCACCATTGGCGCCGTCGGCTCCGTCACCACCCACGCCGGCACTGCCGAAGAACGAGCTGGAGTAGAAGTTCGAGCCGCGGGCGCCACCGACGCCACCTGCACCACCGGCGCCACCGCGGCCGCCACCTGCGCCGTTGTTGTTGGCCGCCGTGGTGCCGTTGCCACCCTCGCCCGCAGTGCCGCCGGCACCGCCCCTGCCTCCGTCGCCGTACAGGAAGCCGCTGCGTCCGCCGTCACCGCCGGCGCCGCCGGCGCCACCATTGCCACCGATGCCGGTGCCACCGTTGAGCAGAGTGCCGAGCAGGCCCTCCATGCCAGCGCCGCCCGCTCCACCGGCGCCACCGTTGCCGAAGAACCAGGCGGCCGATGCGCCACCGTCGCCACCGGCGCCACCGATGCCACCCGCAACCACCGCGTCACCGCCGTCGCCACCGTCACCACCGTGGCCCATCCACCAGCCGCCGGCGCCGCCGTCGCCACCGGCAGCACCGGCACCGCCGTCGCCGCCGTCGCCGCCGTTACCCAGCCAGCCCAGTGCCGCGCCGCCGTCGCCGCCGGCCACGCCGTCGAGGTCGCTGTTCCAGCCGGCACCGCCGTCGCCGAACCACAGGCCGCCGTCACCACCATCGGGGTTGGCCTCGGTGCCGTCGACTCCGTTACCGATCAGGTACAGGCCCGACCACTGGTTGATCATGCCGTTGACCGCTTCGCCCAGCGGGTTGGTGATCCAGAGCTGGGCGAGTCCGTTCAGCGGCTCGTAGAACAGCTGGTCCATGATCCCGGGCCAGGAGAACCAGTCGGCGGCCGAGCTGCCCGGATCGGTCGCACCGAACAGCGCACTGAGGTCCCACGTGGACGCGCTGTCGCCGGTGTCGGGTACCGACCACGACGTGAACAGGTCACCGAAGAAATCGTCGAAGTCGAAATCGGCGTGCGCGGCCGGTGCCGCGGCCATCGGGGCCATCCCGAAGGCCAGGAACGCGCCTACCGCGCTGGCGGCGCCGACCACCCGGCCGCGATACCGCGCTCCGGTGGTACCTGTCTGGCTACTGCTGTGACGACGAGTCATGTGCGAACACCTCTCCTATGAAGCAGTTCTTGAAAGCAGTGATGAAAGTTGTGACGGAATCTCGGAACAAACGGGCGGCCCGGCTCAGGCGTCGAAGCCGATCAGCCCTGCCAGGTCCCCGAAGAAGTCGGTGGACGCTGCCATTCCTGCGCCACCGTCGTCGAAGAAGTCGTCAGGCACGATCGGGAAGCCGATGCCCGGCCACGGCGGGCTGACCTCGATGGGTCCCTTGCCCTCCCAGCCGGAGCCGAGCAGCGCACCGACCGTCTGGCCCCAGGCCTGCATCGCCGCGATCGGGCCCACCCCGTAGCTCTCGATGGCCAGGGGAACCCCGGGAAGGATCCCGGTCTCCAGCGAGATGCCCAGGCTGTTGAAGATCGATCCGCCGACCGCGTGAACGTCGACCACGTCTCCGCCCTGATCGGTCACCTGGTACGGGCCCACCGCGACCGATCCGGTGCTGAGCAGTCCACCCAACGCAAAGTCCAGGTGGGTGATGTTGGTGCCCTCGGGCAGCAGGCCCGAGTTGGCGAGCAGCGGCAGCAGGAAGCCCAGGTCAAGCTTCGCTCCGTTCAGGAAGCCGTCGAGCGGGCTGGCCATGATCTGGCCAAAGCTGTCGCCCTCTTGGATGCTGTTCATCAGCGCGACCCACGGGCTCAGCCACGGTCCGATCGAGCCCATGAGGATGGCGCTGGCCGGCGAGGCCAGGTAGTTCACGATCGGCGTCACCGACTCGGCCATGTCGGCCGGCAGGAACTGCGGCAGCAGCTGGTACAGCAGGTCGTGTCCGAGCGCGAAGTCGTTCAGGTCAGACCCGCTGAGGGTGTGGAAGTTCACCGTCTCGATGGTCTCGGCGGACGCGTCCTGCAGCGTGTAGCCCGTCATCACCGCGTCCAGGTTGCTCTGGATCTGCTGCATGACCGTCGGGATGGTAGACGGGTCGTCCAACACCGACTGCCAGTACTGCGACTGGTTGGCCATGATCTGCTGGAATGCCACCCCGGGGGCCAGGAAGTAGTTCTGGGCAAGGATGGTCGCATTCTCTGCCGCCTGGTTGTACACCGCCGTCCACGGCGCGAGCATGTCGGGCAGCCCGCCGGCGGTCAGCGCGACATCGCGGATGGTGGGAACGCCGACCTGCTGGGCCGCTACCGGGGTCGCGGCGATCAGGCCACAGCCGACGATCGCGATACCGGCGGTGACGTAGGGGCGAAGGGTTTGCTGCACAGCCATCTCCTTTGGTGAGGTGCCGCCCTCGGTGGCGCGCTGAGGGGGTGGCGCCGCCGTGTTGCTCCTGAAATCTCGCTTAACGCACTGATGCGAACGGAACACTAACCGTGAATAACATAAGTTACAAGCAACTCGGTCAAATATTTTTCCTGGGAGTTTAGTGCTAACGCCCGTTAACTCTGAGAGCGTCCTGGTCATCCATAATCTTCACCTGAGAGTGGACAGGAGTTCTTTTTCGGACACGGCGCGCCACCCGGAACGGGCCTGGTAAGTGTGAGGGATGCGAATCGGTACACAGCTGGCCTACGCCGGTGGATTCAAGGACGCCGTGGGCCTGGTCGTCGAGATGGAGCGAATCGGGATCGACGTGGTCGCGGTCGCCGAGGCCTACTCGTTCGACGCCATCAGCCAGTTGGGTTACCTGGCGGCCAAGACCTCACGCGTCGAGCTGCTCACCGGGGTGTTGCCCATCTACACCCGCACACCGGCCCTGCTCGCGATGACGGCCGCCGGCCTGGACTATGTGTCCGATGGCCGGTTCACGCTGGGGCTGGGCACCTCCGGGCCCCAGGTGGTGGAGGGCTTCCACGGCGTACCGTTCGACGCCCCGCTGGGACGCACCCGCGAGGTGGTGGAGATCTGCCGGTCGGTGTGGCGCCGGGAACGACTCAACTACGACGGAAAGCACTACCAGCTGCCACTTCCCGCCGAACGCGGAACCGGACTGGGCAAGTCCCTGCAGCTGATCAATCATCCCGTGCGGAGCAGGATTCCGATCTCGATCGCCGCACTGGGGCCCAAGAACGTCGAACTGACCGCAGAGATCGCCGACGGCTGGCAGCCGGTGTTCTTCTACCCGGAGCGCGCCCGGGAGGTATGGGGCGATTCCCTGAAAGCGGGTGCAGCAAAACGCGACCCGGCGTTGGGCAAGCTGGACGTCATCGTTGGCGCGTCGCTGGCAATCGGCGATGACGTCGAAGATCGCTTGGCGTGGGCCAAGCCGCAACTGGCGCTGTACATCGGCGGCATGGGCGCCCGGGGGCGCAACTTCTATCACAATCTCGCCACGCGCTACGGCTTCGGCGAGGTCGCCGATCGCATTCAGGAGTTGTATCTGGCCGGACGCAAGACCGAGGCGATCGACGCCGTGCCCGACGAGCTGGTGCGCAACACCTCGTTGGTCGGTCCACGCGGCCTGGTGGCCGAAAGACTGGCCGCCTATGCCGAGGCCGGCGTGACGACGCTGCTGGTCGGCCCACTGACCGCCGAGCCCGACGAGGCGCTGCGCTACGTCGAGGAGCTACGCACCCTGCTGCCGACCTGACCTGCGCCGCAGGGACGAGCGTGGGCCGGATGTGGCCCAGAACACGTCGCACGTCAAGATGGGCCTATGGACTTCACGCCCACCGTGACCCACCCCACCGCTCAAACTTTGGTAGAGCTGCTCGGGCGGCAGGCCGCGCGCCTCGGCGACAAAGTCGCATTCAGCTTCTCCTACAACGGGGACGACGAAGGCCGCAGTGAGCTGAGCTTTCGAGAACTGGATCGGCGCGCCCGCGCGATCGCGGCGAACCTGCAGCGGTATGAGGTGGCCGGCGAGCGGGTACTGGTACTGGTCCGTCCGGGCCTGGACTTCATCGCCGGGTTTTTCGGCTGCCTGTACGCGGGCGCCGTGGCCGTGCCGGTGCACCAGAAGCTCGCTCCGCGTTTAGCGGTGGTGGTACCTGATGCCCAGGCCCGGTTCGCGCTCACCGCGGCCGAGACGCGCGAGGCGACCCGGGCCGCGGTCGCCGGGATTCCCGGCGAGCCCGAGCAGTGGTTCTTCACCGATGCCGGTGCTGACCCCGACGCCTGGGTCGCCCCCGACATCGCCACCGACTCGCCGGCCGCGATCCAATACACGTCGGGATCGACCCGCTCACCCAAGGGCGTGTTGCTGACCCACGGCAACATCCTGCACAACGTCGACGCGATCCGGCAGGCGTGGAACGGCAACGAAGAGGCCCGGGGAGTCTTCTGGTTGCCGCCGCACCACGACCTGGGCCTCATCGGCGGGATCTTGTCCATGGTTTACATCGGGGCCAGCACGGCGTTGATGTCACCCACGGCGTTCATCAAACGCCCGATGCGCTGGCTGGAGTTGGTGTCGGCCCACCGCGGCGTGATCACCGCGGCGCCGAACTTCGCCTACGACCGATGTGTAGAGACCAGCACTCCCGAAGAGCGCGCCGCACTGGACCTTTCGTGCCTTACCGTGGCGATGAATGGCGCCGAGTCGGTGCGCGCCACCTCGCTGGCAGCCTTCGCCGACGCCTTCGCGCCGGCCGGTTTCCAACTGTCGTCGTGCTATCCGGTGTATGGACTTGCCGAGGCCACTTTGCAGGTTTCGGCCGGATGCCCCACCGGGATGCCGGGGGTTCGCTACCTCGACCGCGTCGCTCTGGAGCAGGACCGCATCGTCGATGTGTCGCCGGATGACCCCGCCGCCGCGACGTTCGTGGGGTGCGGCCAACCCCGCCAGGCGGACCTGGTGATCGTGGACCCGGTGACCCGCAAACCCTGCGACTCCGACCAGATCGGCGAGATCTGGGTCGCGGGGCCCAATGTCGCCCAGGGCTATTGGCAGCGACCCGAAGAGACGGCACAGGCCTTCGGGGCGATCCTTGCCGAGCCGGGAGACCCGAATCGCGGACCATTTCTGCGGACCGGAGACCTCGGGTTCCTCTGCGCCGGTGAAATTTTCACCACCGGACGCTGCAAAGACCTGGTGGAGATCGACGGGCACCGCTACTACCCGAACGACATCGAATTCACCGTGCAGGAATGTGACCCGATATTGGTTTCGGGCCGCGGCGCGGTCTTCGCGACCGACGCGCCCCCGGGCGGCGTGGAGGAGCTGGTCGTGGTCCACGAAGTGGACAGCGCACGCACAGCCGAGACGGACCTGGACGCGGTCATCGAGGCGATCCGACTGGCGGTGGCAACCCACCACGGGATCGCCCCCGACGCCATCGTGCTGGTGTACCACGTGTCGCTGCCCACCACCTCCAGCGGCAAGATCCAGCGTGGCCTGACCAAGCAACACTTCTACGAGGGGAGACTCTCGACCATCACCCATTGGCGCATGCCGACTCGCGAGCTGACCCAGGAGGAACTGGAGTCCGCTGCCAAGATCGTCGCGCAGCTGCAGTCCTGGGGGGCCCGGCAGGGGTGATGTAGGCGTCAGGATCCCACCTGAGGCAGTTGCTCGGCGGCGATCTCGCACGGCGTTCTGCTCGGCATGGCCTGCGTCGACTCCGCAGTCGCTTCGGCCTCGGTTTCTCCGGCGCCGAATCCCGGTCCGGGCTCCTCGGCCACCGCTGCTGACTCCGGCGCAGCGTCGCCGACAGGGTCACGTGTTGCCGGCGCCACGGCGTCAGGCTCCTGCTCGGCACCGCCCGCGTCGGGTTCGGAGTCCGGCGCGGGCTCGTCAGGCTCGTCAGGCTCGTCGGAGTCGGCGGGATCGTCCTCGCCCCGGCCACCCTCCTCGAACGGCTCGGCGAACTGCTGCCCGGCACCGGATTCGCCGAGCGCGTCGATGAGCCGTGGGACCAGCCCGGCCAGTCCAGCCAGCCCACCGAGCCCACCGCCGGACGGCACTGCTGCCGAGGGCAGACCCAGGCCGTCGGGCAGACCGAGGCCGTCGGCCAGGCCGGAGGCCCCCGGGAGCCCGGGACTGGGCTCACCGTCGAGCAGCCCGGCCGGCGCAGCGCCCACCACCGCCTTCGCCGGCGCGGCGGGCACCACCTGCGGCAGGGGTGCCGGCGGACCGTCTACGGGGCCGGTGATGGGCACAACCGGAAACGGTGCAACGGCGCCCGTCAGGTCAGGCCGGATCACCGGGTCGAGGTCGGCCGGTGTCGCGAAAACCACGCCCGCTCCTGGTCCGGCCGCCGCGATCGCGGCGTCATAGGCAGCGCTGATTCCCTCGCTCGCCGACCGCATCGCGGCCGGCCACACATCGCGAACGTCGTTGTCCACGTAGGGCATCACCTGGTGTTCGATGACCGTGGCGGCTTCTGTGTCATCGGCGCCGGAGCTGATCGCACGCGCCGCCGCCAACCACGCCGGGCGCTGGGCACCCACTCGGTCATCGAGGCGCACCACCGCGGTGACCTTGGCGTCAACCCAGCGCCACAGGTCATCGCGCAGCGCCCCGCAGACGGTGGCCGCGGCGCGCAACCGCACCGTCAGTCGCTCGGCGGCCGCGCAGTGACGACGCAGGAACTCCGCCGCCGCCTCGGCGCCCGGACCGCGCCAGGCCGCGGCGAGCTCCACCAACTGCCGACACTGGATGCGCAGGTTCTCCTCGGCGACGTCGGCCAACGCGGCCAGCGCGGCGCAGTCAGCGTCGAGCAGTTCCAGGTCCAGGCCGGCCTCACTGTCAAACTGCTCGGCGAGCTGGCCGTCATAGTCAGTCAGTCCGGGTTGCCGGTATCCCAGCCGATGGCACGCCGATACGTAGGCCTGAGTATGGGCGATCGCCTCACGCCCCTCGGTCAGCCGCGCGGAGACGTCGAGGCTGCGGGCCACGTCAGCCCAGTCGCTCGGCCGCGGCGGACACTGCCTGCCCGTAGCGCGCCAGCCCGATGCGCAACGCCGTGGCGACCTCGGTGCCGGCCCGCGACCAGCGCAGCAGCTCCGGCCCCCACGCCTGCAGCGCACGGCGCAGCGCCTCCCCCGATCTCACATGGTCACGTCCGGCGACTGTGCCGTCGAATACCAAGGCGCCCAAACGGATCCGGCATGCGTCCGCGATCTCCGCCGCGGTCGCGTCGTAACTGTCCGCGACCGCGAGCAACGCGGATTCGTCGAGGTGGAGCTGTTGTCTTCCCATACGGGTAAGACGCCGCCCAGACCAGCGAGGTTCCCTCGATGCGACCGAGGTTCAGCGCCGGGCGCGCACCGCATCGGCTACGTCGCCCGCGATCCGGCGCGCCGTCTGCTCGTCGGAGGCCTCAACCATGACCCGGACAAGCTGCTCGGTTCCCGATGGGCGCAACAGAATTCGCCCGGTGTCGCCGAGCTCTTCGGTGGCTCTGAGCACCGCATCTCGGACCGCCGAATGGCCCACTGCTTCTGCCTTGTCGGTGACCTCGACATTGATCAGAACTTGGGGCAGCGTGCGCATAGCCGCGGCCAGTGCCGCCAGCCCCGTGCCGGTCTGCGCCATCCGCGCCATCAGGCGCAGGCCGGTGATGATGCCGTCGCCGGTGGTCGCCACCTGGGGCAGCACGATGTGACCGGATTGCTCACCACCGAGGGTGAAGCCCCCGGCCC
The DNA here is from genome assembly GCF_002086515.1 of Mycolicibacter arupensis. Classification (GTDB taxonomy): domain Bacteria; phylum Actinomycetota; class Actinomycetes; order Mycobacteriales; family Mycobacteriaceae; genus Mycobacterium; species Mycobacterium arupense. The sequence goes on along the minus strand of NZ_MVHH01000006.1, from coordinate 124,739 downwards.
GCAGTTGCTCCAGGACGTAGCGGTCGCCGACGTCGGTGGTGTGCACCGCAACCCCGGCCTCGCGCATCGCCAGGTGCAGTCCGAGATTGCTCATGACGGTGGCCACCAGGGTGTCGGCGGCCAGCTCGCCGGAGTCACGCATGGCCAGCGCCAACACGACCATGATGGCGTCGCCGTCGATCACGTTGCCTTCGGCATCGACGGCCAGGCATCGGTCGGCGTCCCCGTCGTGGGCCAGGCCCAGATCAGCGCCATGGTGGCGCACCGCGTCACGCAACGGTTCCAGGTGTGTCGAGCCACAGCCGTCGTTGATGTTGAGCCCATCGGGGTCGGCGTTGATCGCAATCACCGTGGCACCGGCTGCCTGGTAGGCCCGTGGCGCCGCCTCGAAGGCCGCGCCGTGAGCGCAGTCTACCACCACGGTCAACCCGTCCAGCCGGGTGGGGTGGGTATCGCTGAGGTGCCTCAAGTAGCGGTCCAGGGCATCGGCGGCGTCGACCACCCGGCCCAGGTCGGCCCCGATCGGTCGCAGACCGGGGCCGGCGGCCACCAGGTCTTCGATCTGGTCTTCGGTGGCGTCGTCGAGCTTGTGGCCACCGGGGCCGAAGAATTTGATGCCGTTGTCGGGCATCGGATTGTGCGAGGCGGAGATCATCACGCCGAAGTCGGCTTCATAGGCGGCGGTCAGGTACGCCACCGCCGGTGTCGGCAGCACGCCGGTGCGCAGCGCGTCAACGCCCTGGCTGGTCAGGCCGGCGATCACCGCGGCCTCCAGCATTTCGCCGCTGGCCCGCGGGTCACGGCCCACAACGGCAATGCGGCGCCCGGCGCCGGAGGACAGCCGCTGTGCCGCCGCGCCGCCCAACGCAACCGCCAGCTCGACGGTCAATTCGCGGTTGGCGACCCCGCGGACGCCGTCGGTGCCGAAAAGTCGACCCATAACTATCCTTTATCGCCGCGAGCGTGCACGCGGGCGGCCCGACACGCCGGTGTCGGGCCGGGAACGCGCACCCTCAAACGCAAGCCGGGGGCACCTTCCGCGTGCGGAAGGCGCCCCCAACTCGCTGCCAGAGTGCAATCGCAGATCAGCGCTTGCTGTACTGCGGGGCCTTGCGGGCCTTCTTGAGACCGTACTTCTTGCGCTCGGTGGCCCGCGGGTCACGAGTCAGGAAGCCGGCCTTCTTCAGCGCCGGACGGTCTTCGGGCTGGACCAGGATCAGTGCGCGAGCCAGGGCCAGCCGCAACGCGCCGGCCTGGCCGGACGGGCCGCCACCGTCGAGGTGGGCGTACACGTCGAAGGCGTCCACCCGGTCCACGGTCACCAGCGGCGCCTTGATCAGCTGCTGGTGCACCTTGTTCGGGAAATAGGCCTCCAGGGTGCGCCCGTCCAGGTCGAACTTGCCGGTGCCGGGCACCAGGCGCACCCGCACCACGGCCTCCTTGCGGCGGCCGACGGTCTGGATGGGACGACCAAGGTCGTGCGGCTCGTAGGCCGGGGCGACATCCTCGTGGAACTCTGCGGTCTCGACGACCTCGACGGTTTCGTCGACCTCGGGCGCCTCAGCACCTTCGAATGCGGTCTCGGTCATTGCGCCACCTGCTTGATTTCGAACGGGATCGGCTGCTGGGCGGTGTGCGGGTGCACCGGCCCGGCGTAGACGTGCAGCTTGCGCTGGATCTGACGGCCCAGCTTGGTGTGGGGGATCATCCCGAGGATGGCCTTCTCCACGACACGGTCGGGACGGGTCTCCATCAGCTCACCGATGCTGCGCTTGCGCAGTCCGCCCGGGTAGCCCGAGTGGCGGTAAGCCATCTTCTTCTGCAGTTTGTCGCCACTGATGGCGACCTTGTCGGCGTTGATGATGATGACGAAGTCACCGCCGTCAACGTTCGGTGCGAATGTCGGCTTGTGCTTGCCGCGCAGCAGGGTTGCTGCCGCAACGGCGAGCCGGCCGAGCACCACGTCGGTGGCGTCGATGACATACCACGAACGCGTGGTGTCACCCGCCTTCGGCGCATAGGTGGGCACAGCGCTTACCTCTTCTTTTACTCGAGCCGGGTGTTCCCGGTTCTTGCGGATCCCGGTGCAAGCCGGGTGTCGGTCTGGCGTGTACGGCGGGTGGTTCTCGGCGACCGACAGTGACCCGAGGACCCGCTGTGCCCGCAGGCACCGCACGCCAACGGAGCAGCCTACCGGCGGCGATCCGGGCAGGTCAAAACGGCGTCACCCCAGCAGCGAGCCGGTGTGGCCCCGTCGGCTCTCCTTCCGTCGGGGCCACACCGTGTGGGGGTGGCCTCTCCTACCTCCCCCAAGCTCCCGCGGCACGCCGGTCGGCGTCGGCGACGTCCGCCGCGCCGTCACGAACCGCGTTGCCCAGCTGCACCAGGATCTGGTTCAGCGCGCTGACAGCCTGATGCCATCGGAGCTGTTCAGCGTGGTAGGCCTCGGCCGCCTCACGGGTCCAGACCTGCTGCAACGGTGCGATCTGGGACCGCAGTTCTGCCAGCGCGGTGCTGAGCCGGGTGGCGGTGGCATGGATCTCCTGGCGGATGGCGCAGTCGATCTCGTCGAAGTTGTAGGACAGCGCGGCGTCCATATCGCGGGCCGCTCAGATTCCGTCGCCGGCGGCGGCGATGTGGTGCGAGTGGGCCTCGGCCACTTCGCGCAGCACCCGTTCGTTAGCGCGGATGGTGTCGGCGATATGCGCCAGGGCGTGATGCAGGTTGAGCGCCTCGGTGTTCCAGCGGTCCAAGACATCGTGGAACCGGGCGGCCGCCAGGCCCGACCACACCGACGGCGGTACGGCCCGAATTCGTCCGATGAACCCCTGCAGCATGCCCCGGATCTCGCTGTTCCCGGCATCGATGGCCGCTGCAATGGCGTGCATGGCGTCGAAGTCGGCGTGCAGCGTGGTGGTACCTGCCGGTGTGGTCACATCTCCCCCAAATCGGTCTATGACTGATATGAGGTTCGACGGCATCAGGCCGCGTCCGGTTCCCTCCCGTTGCCGAAGGCGACCGAGCCAACAGGGGACACGGTCGTCGATCACTGATCGGGTATCGGATGCGACCTACACACCGGCCTCAGCTGACGGCGTGTGCGGACCGCACCGCCGCCTCGCAGGCCTCCCGTAAGGTCGCCTGGCCTGCCGGTTCGCTCTGGCACCCGATACCGATGCGCACGCCACGATCGACCACAATCGCCCAGTCGACGTGACGTCCGTCGCGAACCTCCTGGTAGGTCACCGCGGGCCGCCCAGCGCTGATCCCTGCCGCATCGAAACCGACGAATACTCCGGGCATCTCGGCGTCCGCACGTCGCAGGGCCCGCTGCAGTGGTTCCGCGATCGCCGTCAGCGTGTCGCCGACGGCTGGCGCTTGGGTGATATGGAGCACCAGCTGCGGGGCGGTGGGTGAGACCACCTCGACTCGGGGCGAACCTGGCCCGTCACTCACTCGTCTCGTCACCCAGCCTTCCGGAACTTGCACCGCTACGCGACTTTCCACCAGGTAGGTCACCGGGGCAGCGGTGTCCGTCCGCGCGTCGTGTCGCGGCACAAGCGCCAGTGCCAGGGCAAGGGCGGCGCCAACCACGGATGCCGACGCACCTCGTCTCCGGCGACCGGCGACGGCCGGTTCGGCGACGGCTGGTTCGGCGATGGGCGCCTCGAAACTGCCCCGGATAGGCGGTAACTGATCGACGACGGTCACCGGTAGCTCCGGGGGCAGCCGCTGCTCGATCAGCGCCGACAGGACCCCGGCCCCGTCGATCCCGGCCGGCGCGTCGATCACGACGGCGCCGGGATGGCGCCGTACCGCCGCTCGTGTCTGCTCCGCCACCGCGTCGGCGACCTCGCCGGGAGCACCGGTGCGCGGTTCGGCGACGACGTCGGCGCCGGCGGATGCGGTCACGGCCACCAGGCCGGCGGCGATCTCCACGACCACCGTGGCGCGCGAGGCGCTGGCCAGCACCGCTGCCCGCGATCGGGTGACCACCTCGCGATCCTGCCCGCCCGCCGCGGCAGCCAACAGCTGAACCCTTCGGTCCGGCCACCATGACGGGTGGATGAGTTCGACTGACTCGACCCACAACGCGCAGTCCAGCAGATCTCCGAGCATCTCTGGCACGGAAAACGGTTGGCCGTCGGCCAATCCGATCGGGTCATCGATCCACTCCAGCGCCGCTGCGGCATAAGCTGACTCGGCATCCTCGCAGCATCGCCGGCGAATGGTTGCGGGCCCGGCCTCGATCACCGCGCGGTGCCCGGTGCTCATGGTTCCCACGCCACTTGGACGAGCCGCTCCCCGTCGGCACGGGTGACCAGAGTGCCACGCCCGGGCGGCAGGGCGGCGGGCCGCGCCGAACCCCAGGCACTCTCCATGGCGCTACCCATCATCAGCGTCATAGCGCCCACATCAGTCAGTGCGGTCAGCAGCGGCTCATAGATGGACCGGGCCGCTCCCCCGCCACGGCAGGCGACGATGAGGTGCAGCCCGAGCTCTCCGGCGTGCGGCAGGTATTCGAGCAAGGACGCCAAGGGATTTCCGGCGCCGGCGGCCACCAGGTGGTGATCATCGACCACTACATACAGCTGCGGCCCGGACCACCATGAACCGGCGCGCAACTGGTCAGGGCCGACGTCGGCACCGGGCGTTCGCGCGGCCAGCTGATCGATCAGGCCTGGCAAAAGCGTGGACAGCGCGGCCCGAGACATCGCATAGCCAGCCAGGTGCCCAGGCGCTACGACGTCCAGCAGGCCGCGCCGGTAGTCGACCACGAGCAGCCGAGCCTGCCCCGCGGGGTGTGTCCGCACCAGCTCCCGGCACAGTGTTCGCAGCACGGAGGTCTTGCCGCACTCGTTATCGCCCAGGATCAGCAGATGGGGCTGGCGGGCGAAATCGACCGCGACTACACCGAGTTCGCGCTCTTCGATGCCCAGAACCGGCAGGCCCGTGGCGTCGCCACCTAAGTCGGCCCGCTCCACGACGTTGGGCAGCAATCGGATCGGTGGTGCCGCGGCGCCCTCCGGGTGCCGCATCGGCTGCCACCCGTGCGGGCGGGCCAACAGCATGTGCATGCCGTCGCGCGTCAGCCCCCGTCCGGGCCGTCCCTGCGGCACCCGCTGGGCCTGGCGGTGGTCCAGTTCAGATTCTGCAGGATCGCCGAGGCGCAGCTCGATGCGCGTTCCGATCAGATCCCGCAGGGCCGGCCGCACCTCGGCCCACCGCGACGCGGCCACCATCACGTGCACCCGAAAAGACAGGCCACGGGCGGCCAGCGCGACAATCCTGGCCTCCACCTCGAATTCCCGGCACAGCGCGGCCCATCCGTCGATCACCAGGAAGACGTCCGGTGACGGACCCTGCTCGCCCGCAATGCGGCCGGCGCGCTGCGCTTCGCGCCGCACCACGATGCCCTCCATCTCGGCGATCACCCGCCGGACCAGGTCCGGTTGCCCCACACCGGCGACCGCCCCGACATGCGGCAGGGTTTGGGTCGCCGACAGCTCCCCACCACCGAAGTCCAAGCAGTAGAACGCAACCCGGGTCGCGTCGTGGGTGGCACACAGCGCGGCGATCAGGGTGTGCAGCGCGGTCGACTTGCCCGATTGCGGAGCGCCCACGACGGCCACATGTCCGGCGGCGCCGTCCAACCGCAGCGCCAAGACGCTCCGGCGCTGCTCAAAGGGCCGATCGACGACTCCCACCCGAGCCGTCAGATCGGGCTGGTCGGCATCGATGAGTGCTCCCAGTGCCGGGGATTCGCCCAGGGGAGGCAGCCATATCTGGCGCGCCGCCGGGCCGTGCCCGGCCAATCGCCGCAGCACGGCCTGCAGGACGGTGCGCCCGCCCGGACCGGTCGCGTCCCAGACGGGACCCCGCGGCGCGGCGGTGAACGGTCTTACTGCGACGGGCCCCTTGCGGGCCGGAGCGCAGATCCGGGAGACGTAGGCCGTCTGGAATCGCCGCACGGTGCCGTCCGCGGTACGCAGGAGTCCCACCCCTGGGGTGTTGGGCAGCTCGTGGGCCTCGTTGGTGCCCAGCACGATCCGTGACTCGGCGGCCGACATCGTCTTGAGACACACCCGGTAGGACAGGTGCGATTCCAAGCCGCGAAGCCTGCCCTCCTCGAGTCGCTGGCTGGCCAGCAACAGATGCACTCCCAAGGATCGGCCCAGCCGGCCGATGGCCACGAAGGTGTCGAGCAGATCGGGGTGCTGCTGCAGCAATTCGGAGAACTCGTCGACGATCACCAGTAATGCCGGCAGGGCCGGCAGCTGCGGCTGGGCGGTACGCGTCTGCCGATACGCGGCGATGCTGGGCGCCCCGGCGTCGCGCAGCTGCTGCTGGCGCCGGTGCACCTCGCCGGCCAGCGCGTCGCGCATCCGCTGCACCAGGGGCGCCTCCTGGCCGAGGTTGGTGATCACCGCACAGACGTGGCTGGCCTGCTCGAATCCGAGAAAGGTCGCGCCCCCCTTGAAGTCGATCAGCACCAGGTTCAGCTCCTCCGGGGAGTGCCGGACCGTCATGCCCAGCACCAGGGTCCGCAGAAACTCCGACTTTCCCGAACCGGTGGCACCGACACACAGCCCGTGCGGACCGCTGCCCTGCTCTGCGGCCTCATTGATGTTCAGCTGCACCGGGTCTCCCTGCGCATCCATGCCGATCGGCACACACAGCCGTTGCCCGGACGCAGCCGCCCATCCGGCCGTTGGGTCGAATTCGTCAAGGTCACCGAGCGCCAGGAGGTCTGCCCACCCGCGGGCAGTCCCACCCAGGTCGACCGGTCGGTGCGCGGCCAGGCGCCGCGCGCAGACCACCGCGTCCGCCAGGGTCAGATAGTCCGGGCAGCCAAGGTGGCGCTCGGCGTCACGCAGCGCCGCGGCGCTCACCTGCAGGCGGCGCGCGTCGCCTTGGGCGCCGGTCTCGCCGATCCGCAGCCCGGACGCGTCGTCGCTGATGACCACCGCCCGTCGGCCCGCCGGTCTCGTTTCGGATGTGAATAGATGCTGATGGTGCGGAAGCCACTTCAACCAATCCCAGTCGCCAGGATGGTGGCCTTCTGAGGCCGTGATCAGTAATGCGTCGGGGCCATGCAGCACGGCGAGCTGACAGACGAGCGCGCGCAGCAGTCCCCGCGCCCGCTCGGTGTCGCCTTCCAGCAAGAGCGGCGTAGGACCCAGCACCGTCAGCGCGATCGGGACATCCGGCACCGCGGCGTGGGCGGCTAGGAAGCGGCGCAGTGCGCCGTCGGTGATGGGATCGACGCGGCGTACCGAATCCAGCGCAGGCGCCACCAACCGACGGATCGGCGTGACCGAACCGATTCCTACCCGAACCGACCCGAACTCGGCGTCGCCGAGCCCGCGTTCCCACCTTCGGGACCCGTCGGCCAGCAGCCAGAGCGCACCGGGATCCGGATGTGTCCACCGCGCCCAGGCGCGCTGGGCGATCGCGCTGTCGGCCAGCACTTCCCGCAACGCAGCCAAGTGGGCCAGGTAGCTCTCGCGGTCATCGTCGATACCGTTGCCGGAGGAACGATTTCGCCCGGCGAACACCGTCGCCAACGCCGAGGCGAGGATGGTCAGCGGAAACAGCGCGAAGAGCGGGCTGCGCGCGGCCGGCGCGCCAGAGCGATAGGCGACGACAGTCACGGCGAGCATGCCCAGCGCCATGGCTGCCGGCAGCAGCCGGGTGAGGATCATCCGCGTCTCGGCATCCGGCACCGATGGCGGTGCAGCGACGGCAATGTCACCGCATGCGGGCGGTGCAGGGGAAGCCTCTGTCGGCGCAGGGCCGGTCATCGGCACACCGTAGGCAGCGCGGACTCGCCCGGCAAGTCAGCTGTGGATAGCCGAAATCCCCTCGCCCGCTGGGGCAGTAGCGTGCGACCGACCGACATCGAAAGGGGCAGCGACGTGCCGATTGACGAAGCCGGCCTGTACCGGATCGCCGTACACGTCGATTCAGCGCATGCTGATCTGACGTTGCCATCCGAGGTTCCGGTGGCGACCCTGATCCCGGCAGTGCTCGATCTGATGCCGTGCCGGAGCGGCCCGGAGCCGCTACGCCCGTACCGCCTGGCCGAGCCGGGCCGGGCGGTACTCGACGGCGGAAAAACGCTGTCCCAACAAGGCATCCGCGATGGCTGCACCCTGCTGTTGACCCGCGCCGAGACTCAGGTGCCGCAGGTGGTATTCGATGATCCGGCCGAGGAGGTAGCGGCTGCGGTGCGGACCATCGCGCGCCCGTGGGGGCCGCCGGAACGCCGGCTCACCGCCGCGCTGAGCGCGTCCGGGCTGGCCGGCGCTGCGGGATTCGTGGCCATACCCGGCGGTCCCGGCGCCCCGAACGTGCTGATGGCGGTGGCGGCAGCTGGGGCGGTGGCCTTGATGGCCGTTCCACCCTGTGGTTGCACCCGGGTGGTGCGCATGATCCTCTGTTGCCTGGCCGGGCTGGCGCTGCTGAGCGCGGTCGCCGGTATGGCTGTCGCGGCGACGGGCATCGCACCGGCCCGGGCGGGCGCCGCGGGGGTTGTCGCCGGAGTCGGCATGATTCGCGCCGCGGACAGAGTGGCGGCCGTCGTCACCGGGTTATCCCATCGGGCGGCGTCGCAGGCGGCAAGGGCCCATGAACTTCTGACGGGAGTGGTGGCGGCGGCTACGGCATTGGTGTTTCTGGGTGCCGCGGCGGTGGTCGCCGCAGCGCCCTCCACCGGGGCACCCCAGCTGGTCGGCGCAGTCTTCGCCTGCACTGCCGGGGTGGCGGTGGCGCTGCGCGCCCGCTCGCACGCCGACGGTGTTCAGATCGCGTCGCTGATCGCCGGCGGCACCGCGACGTTGGCGATCGGTCTGCTCGGCGCTGCTCACCACCCGACCGGCTATTGGCCTGCGGCGCTGGCCGGGGCGCTGGGAGCGGCCGCATTGGGCCTGGGCTTTGCCGATCCGATCGAGCCGCCGCTGATCCGGCGCGGCGCCGAGGTGTTGGAGGCCCTGACGCTCGGCGCCTTGGTGCCGCTGGCGTGCTGGCTGTGCGGGGTGTACGGCGCTGCCCGCGGGCTGAGCCTGGGTTGAGCGGATGCCGCGTGCCCGCTTCGCTCGGCTGGTTGCCGTCGCGTCGGTCCTCGCCGCTACGGGTGCACCCCCGGCCAACGCGGTCGCACCGCCGCCGGTCGACAGCAGTCTGCTGCCTGCGCCGGCGCCGGCTGCGCCGGCCCGCCCCACGGTGCAGAGGGAAGTGTGCACGGTCGGCTCGTTGAGTGCGGGCGGGTCGCCGACCCAGCTGGACGGTCTGGATCTGGCCGCGGCCTGGGCGCTGACCCGTGGCGCGGGCCAACGGGTCGCGGTGATCGATACCGGTGTTGCCGCACACCGGCGGCTGCCCGGCCTGATCGGTGGCGGCGATTACGTGTCCAGCGGTGACGGAACCCGCGATTGCGACGGGCACGGCACGCTGGTCGCCGGAATCATCGCGGCGGCAACCGATCCCGCAACGGATCGATTCGGCGGCGTGGCGCCGCTGGCCACCGTGATCGGCATCCGCGCATCCAGCGCAAGATTCGCCGGGGTCGGCGATGCTCGCGGCATCGGTGACGTCGACACCCTGGCCCGGGCGGTGCGGACCGCAGCTGACCTGGGCGCGTCGGTGATCAACATCTCCGCGGTGGCTTGCCGGCCCGCGGGTTCGGGACTCGACGACCGCGCGCTGGGCGCCGCCCTGGCGTATGCGGTTGAGGTCAAGAACAGCGTGGTTGTCGCCGCAGCGGGTAATACCGAAGAGGGCTGCGACGCAGACGGTCCCATGATCGTCACTCCGGCCTGGTACGACGACTACGTGCTGACCGTCGCCTCGGTGGATGCCCGCGGCGCCGCGTCGGCGTTCACCCTGCCCGGGCCGTGGGTCGACGTGGCCGCTCCCGGCGAATCGGTGCTCTCGTTGAGCACCGTCGGCGACGCACTGGCAGACAGCCTTGGCGGCGTGACACTGCGCGGCACCAGTTTCGCCGCACCGGTGGTCAGCGGTCTGGCGGCGCTGATCCGCTCGAGGTTCCCCCAGTGGACGCCGCGGCAGGTGATGGACCGCATCAAAGCCACCGCCCACCACCCACCGGGTGGACGCGATGATGCCGTCGGCGCCGGCCCGGTGGATCCTGTGGCGGCGCTGACTTTTGACGTTTCCTCCTCCCGAGAGCCGTCCCCGCCCGCCGCACCGCCGCTCAGTCCTGAGCCGGCCCCGGAGCCGACAGCCGGCGCTGTGCCCGCCGGGTTGGGTACCGCGATCCTCGGTACCGCGGTGCTGTTGACCTTGCTCATGGCAGCCGTCATCGGCCGGGCACTGTGGGGCCGGCAGCGCCGTCGCGGCCTTGCAGCGCTTGGTCCCGACTGAGCCGCGGGCCGGCCGGCAGTCCGCTCAGCATCGACCACGGCGCCCCCGCCGCGACAGCGGGCAGCCCGAGACTGCGCGCCGCACCTGCGTCGTCCACGGTGAACCGCACCCCACTGTCGGCGATCAGGTAATCGACGCCGCCGGGGTGACCGGCGGAGTCGACCGCACGCACGTAGGCGCTGTGGCCGGCGGGCAGATACACCCCGTCCAGGGCGGGGCCCGGCCCGTCCGCGTGGGCCAACACTGTCGGCACCTCCCCCGCCGGAAGGCGCACCCCGCTCGACAGGGTGATTCCGGCCGGGTCGTCGACACGCCAGTGGGCACACAGCGTGGCCGGGCCAGGGCCCGCCTCAGGGGCGTCCGCCGGATTTCCCGATCGCGCGAGCCGGACTTCGGGGATCACATTGAGCAGCAGGGCGGAGACACGTCGCGGCACAGCGGAGTCCAGCAATGGGTCGTCCGCGTCGACGGCGACCCGGCGTCCGTCGCGGAGCAGATAGGTCGACCCGGATTCGGAGCTGACCAGTATCGCGTGCTGGGGGTCGAGGCGAGCCTCCTGCAGCGGATCGACGCCGACGATGAGGGTGGCACCGTCCGAGTCTTCGCACAGTGACCACGTCGCATCGCCCGGCAGGGCCGCGCCGAGCGCGCCGGGCGCACCCGGAATTCCCAGCGGCGGCCCTCGCCGTACCCGGCCGACCGCGCTACCGTCCACGGGTCGCGGATCGGCCGCACCGGCGATCAGCCGCGCCGAGGCGATGTTGAACACCGGATGCACCGTGTCGCCGATTCGGACATAGAGCGCGCCGGTCGCACGATCCACCACGATGGGTGCGTCGCCGAGGCCCTGCTGCGGCCGGAGAACGGCCAGCACCACCATCGCGGCGATCAGCACCGTGCTGAGCAGCCACCCCAGGCCCAGGGCGGCCCGACCGGGGACGGGGGCTCCCATCGCCAGTCCGCACCGCAGCGCCCGGTCCATCCGGCGGGCCAGGAATCGGTGCGCGCTGAGCTGAAGCTGCGTCGTCGATCGCCCGGGCATATCGGCTCACGCTATTGGTCAGACCGGGAAGGCCGCATGCAGCCATCCACAGGGCAGACGGTATCGAAAACGTGTTTCGGTACCATCTCGGGTATGCGTTCTGTTCAGGTGAGCAGCATCTTTTCCGCGACCGTGATGGCAGCCGCCCTGCTGGCGCTCCCGGCCGTGTCTCCGCTGGCCCCGAGTGTGACCCCGGTGGCGTCGGCCTATGACTGCCCGGATGTTGAGGTGATCTTCGCCCGCGGCACCAGCGAGCCGCCGGGCGTCGGCCGGGTCGGGCGGGCGCTCATCGACTCACTGCGCCAGCAGACGTCCAAGAAGGTCGACGAGTACGCAGTCAACTACCCCGCCGGCCGGCTGCAGCTCGGTGGCGGCGACGGCGCCAATGACGTGATCAAGCGGGTCAAGGCGGCGGCTGAGGTCTGCCCCAACACCCAGCTGGTGCTGGGCGGTTATTCGCAGGGCGCATCAGTCATTGACATCGTGACCGGTACGCAGGTGGGTGGCATCAGCTGGGGAAACCAATTGCCCGCGCAGTTTGCCGACCAGGTCGTGGCGGTGACCACCTTCGGCAACCCCGCCGATCGCACCGGCGGACCGATCAGCGTGCAGAGCGCCCTGTTCGGTTCCAAGGCGCTGGACCTGTGCAACCCCGGGGACCCGATCTGCCACGAGGGCCCCGGCAATGAGTGGACCGATCACACCGACGGCTACATTCCAGCCCTGACCAGCCAGGCAGCGAACTTCATCGCAGGCCGACTGCGGTCCCCCGGCCTGCTGCCGGGATCGGGGCCCGGTCCGGTGCCAGGACCGGTATCGGCACCCGGTCCCCTGCTGCCCTGAGAGGTCGACCACAATTAATTAGATCGTCAACACGTCTTTCGTTAAGATCTATCCCCGTGAAGGCATTCCGCATCCTGGCGACGGGCACCGTCGCAGCAGCGCTGCTGATCAGCCCCTGTCCGTCGACGATGGCGACGGCTTCCGCCGACGGCTGCCCAGACGTCGAGGTGGTGTTTGCTCGGGGCACCAGCGAACCACCAGGCCTTGGCCGAGTCGGCGAGGGACTGGTGAACTCGTTGCGGGGGCAGACCTCCCGCTCCGTGGGCGCCTACGCGGTGAACTATCCGGCCAGCTATGACTTCGGCCGGGCGGCCGACGGCGCCAACGACGCCAGCGGTCACATCATGTGGATGGTGGAGAACTGCCCGGGTACTCGCCTGGTCCTCGGCGGCTACTCGCAGGGCGCGGCAATCATCGACATCGTGGCCGCGGCACCGGTTCCAGGATTCGGCTTCACCGCACCGCTGCCGCCTGAGGCGGCCGATCACGTCGCGGCGATCGCGGTCTTCGGCAACCCCTCCAGCAAGATCGGGCAGCCGCTGACCAACAGTCCGGTCTACGGGTTCAAGACCATCGACCTGTGCACGGACGGCGACCCGATCTGCTCACCCGGCCGCTTGTTCTCGGCGCACTCCGGCTACACCCCCGGAATGACCAATCAGGCCGCGTCGTTCGTCGCGGGGCTTCTCTAGCTAGCGGGTGCGCAGATCCCGGGTGATCAGGGTGCGCGCACCCAACTGATCGTCCGGCGGGTAATCGACTCCCACCAGGGTCAGACCGCGGGCGGGTGCGGCGGTGAAGTCGCTGGACCGGCGCTGCGCGTTCAGTAAGTCGGCACACCAGGCGGCATCGCGTCGGTGCTCGCCGACCGCCAGCACCGCGCCGACCAGGGAGCGCACCATCGACCAGCAGAACGCGTCGGCACTGACGTGCGCGGTGACCAGGTCACCGTCGCGCACCCAATCAAGGCGCTGGAGGTCTCGAATGGTGGTGGCACCCTCTCGGTGCCGGCAGAACGCCGCGAAGTCGTGGAGGCCCACCAGATGCTTCGATGCCTGCGCCATCGCGTCGACATCCAGTGGACGCGACCACGCGGTGACGTAGCGGGCATCCTGCGGCGCCACACCGTAGGGCGCAGTCGACAACCGGTAAGTGTAATGCCGCCGCAGCGCGGAGAACCGGGCGTCGAACTCGGCGACGGTGCGGCGAACCCGCAGCACCCGCACATCGGCCGGCAGAAAACGCGCCAATCGCCTTGTCAGCGCAAGGAACTCCGGCTCACCGTCACGACGCGTCCGGGAATACGCATGGTGCAGCTCCGACGTCGGAATATCCAGGTGGGCGACCTGGCCGGTGGCGTGCACCCCGGTATCGGTCCGTCCGGCCGCGAACACCCGCACCGGAATGCGGAACACGGTCGTCAGAGTCTCGTCGAGTACTCCGGCGACCGTGCGCTGTCCCGCTTGAATCGCCCAGCCGGCGAATTCCGTTCCGTCGTAGGCGATGTCTAGCCGAAGCCGAACGGCTTCGGCAATGCCGTCAGGATTCGTCGGTGCCTTCGGCAGCATCGGTGGCCTCTGCGGCTTCGGTGGCCTCAGCGGCCTCGGTGGCCTCTTCAGCCGTCTCCTCGGCCTCAACCTCGGCAGGCTTGGGCGCCTCCTCGGTCTTGGCGGCGGCCTTCTCAGCCTTGGCGGCGGCGCGACGGGCGCGGTCGGCCTCGGAGGTCACGGTCCGCTCCCGAACCAGCTCGATCACAGCCATCGGGGCGTTGTCACCCTGACGCGGCTCGACCTTGATGATGCGGGTGTAGCCACCGTTGCGGTCCGCGAAGTGCGGGGCGATCTCGGCGAACAGCGAGTGCACCACGTCCTTGTCGCGGATCTTCTTGAGCACCTCACGCCGGTTGTGCAGCGTGCCCTTCTTGGCGTGGGTGATCAGCTTCTCGGCGTACGGCCGCAATGCCCGCGCCTTCGGCTCGGTGGTCTTGATCCGTCCGTGCGTGAACAGCGAGGTGGCCAAGTTGGCCAGCAGCGCCTTCTGGTGCGAAGACTTACCGCCGAGGCGGGGACCCTTAGTGGGCTTGGGCATTGCGACTTCTCCTCAATGGGGCCGGCCCCCGTATCAGGTAGGGCCGGGACGGCTCTCTTTTCGAGAGGTTGGGCGTTAAAGCTGCTCGGTTTCGGCGTAGTCCTGCTCGTCGTAACCGGCGTCGGCCGACCAGGTGCCGGTGGCAACGTCGTACCCGGCCACCTGCGAGGGGTCGAAGCTGGCAGGGCTGTCCTTCAGCGACAGGCCGAGCTGGTGCAGCTTGACCTTGACCTCGTCGATGGACTTCTGACCGAAGTTGCGGATGTCGAGCAGGTCGGACTCGGTGCGGGCAACGAGCTCCCCGACCGTGTGCACTCCCTCACGCTTGAGGCAGTTGTAGGACCGCACGGTGAGGTCCAGGTCGTCGATCGGCAGCGCGAACGAAGCGATGTGATCGGCTTCGGCCGGCGACGGCCCGATCTCGATGCCCTCGGCCTCGACGTTGAGTTCACGTGCCAGACCGAACAGCTCGACCAGGGTCTTACCGGCCGAGGCCAGCGCGTCGCGCGGGCTGATGGAGTTCTTGGTCTCCACGTCCAGCACCAGCTTGTCGAAGTCGGTGCGCTGCTCGACACGGGTGGCCTCGACCTTGTAGGTCACCTTGAGCACCGGCGAGTAGATCGAGTCGACCGGGATGCGGCCGATCTCGGCGCCCGACACCTTGTTCTGAACGGCCGGAACGTAGCCGCGACCACGCTCGACGATCAGCTCGACCTCGAGCTTGCCCTTGTCGTTCAGGGTGGCGATGTGCATGTCGGGGTTGTGCACCGTCACGCCCGCGGGCGGAACGATGTCACCCGCGGTGACCGCACCCGGGCCCTGCTTGCGCAGGTACATGGTGACCGGCTCGTCCTCTTCGGACGAGACCACCAGGCCCTTGAGGTTCAAGATGATGTCGGTGACATCTTCCTTCACCCCGGGGACGGTGGTGAACTCGTGCAGCACGCCGTCGATGCGGATGCTGGTGACGGCCGCGCCGGGGATCGACGACAGCAGGGTGCGCCGAAGCGAGTTGCCCAGGGTGTAGCCGAAGCCGGGCTCCAGGGGCTCGATGACGAACTGCGACCGGTTCTCGGCGACGACCTCTTCGGACAGGGTCGGACGCTGTGAGATCAGCATGGGGTTGTTTCTCCTTCTGGCACCCGCTATTTGATGCCGGTTGGGGGCGCTGCAGGGGGCGAACCCCCTGCAGCGTGTGGGTTACTTCGAGTAGAACTCGACGATCAGCTGCTCGGTGAGCGGAACGACGATCTGTGCGCGCTCGGGCAACTGGTGAACCAGGATGCGCTGCCGCTCCCCGACCACCTGCAGCCAGCCCGGGATCGGGCGGTCGCCCGAGGTCTCCCGAGCGATCTGGAACGGCACCGTGTTGATCGACTTGTCCTTGACGTCGATGATGTCGTACTGCGACACCTGGTAGCTGGGCACGTCGACCTTCACACCGTTGACGGTGAAGTGGCCGTGGCTGACCAGCTGGCGAGCCATCCGACGGGTGCGGGCCAAGCCGGCGCGGTAAACCACGTTGTCCAGCCGGCTTTCCAGGATGCGCAGCAGCTCCTCGCCGGTCTTGCCGCCACGACGGACGGCTTCCTCGTAGTAGCGACGGAACTGCTTCTCCATCACGCCGTAGGTGAAGCGAGCCTTCTGCTTCTCCTGCAGCTGCAGGCGGTATTCGCTTTCCTTGATCCGCGCGCGGCCGTGCTGGCCGGGCGGGTAGGGCCGCTTCTCGAATGCCTGGTCTCCACCGATCAGGTCGACGCCCAGACGGCGGGACTTGCGGGTGGCGGGTCCGGTGTAACGAGCCATGTTTTCCTAAACCTCCTAGACCCGGCGCCGCTTGGGCGGACGGCAACCGTTGTGCGGCTGCGGCGTGACGTCAGAAATGGCACCGACCTCCAGGCCCGCGGCCTGCAGCGAACGGATCGCGGTCTCGCGGCCCGAACCCGGGCCCTTGACGAACACGTCGACCTTCTTCACGCCGTGCTCCTGCGCCTTGCGGGCAGCGTTCTCGGCGGCCAGCTGCGCGGCGAACGGGGTGGACTTGCGCGAGCCCTTGAAGCCCACGTGGCCCGACGACGCCCACGCGATCACATTGCCCTGCGGGTCGGTGATCGTCACGATCGTGTTGTTGAAGGTGCTCTTGATGTGAGCGGCACCATGCGGGATGTTCTTCTTTTCCCGCCGCCGGGTCTTCTGACCCTTCTTGGGCCCGGTCGCTTTCTTCGGTGGCATGACGATTACCTGGCCTTCTTCTTACCGGCGATGGTGCGCTTGGGACCCTTGCGGGTGCGCGCGTTGGTCTTGGTCCGCTGGCCGCGCACCGGCAGACCGCGACGGTGCCGCAGGCCCTGGTAGCAGCCGATCTCGATCTTCCGGCGGATGTCCGCCTGCACCTCGCGGCGCAAGTCGCCCTCAACCTTCAGGTTGCGCTCGATGTAGTCACGCAACTGGGTGAGCTGGTCGTCGGTCAGGTCCTTGCTGCGCTGGTCCTTGTCGATACCGGTCGCAGCCAGGATTTCGTTGGAACGAGTACGGCCGATGCCGTAGATATAGGTCAGCGCGATCTCCATGCGCTTATCGCGCGGCAGGTCGACGCCTACAAGTCGAGCCATGGGGGGCATGCCCCTTTCATCTTCGTTGCGGAGGTTGTGATCCCAGCCCGTTCCCGGCCAACTGCTCCGGGGCCCGGCCTCCGATCCGGGCGTGGGTGAGCCGGCCCATCTCTAAAAGATGCCAGCCAGCTCACTGGTACTGGGAGGTCTGCATTCAGTTGTGGCGGGAGCCCGGCTAGGCCGGGCCGACGATCTGTGTCGCTAGCCCTGACGCTGCTTGTGGCGCGGGTCCGCGCAGATCACCATGACCCGGCCGTGCCGACGAATCACCCTGCATTTGTCGCAGATCGGCTTGACGCTGGGGTTCACCTTCACGGCTGCTGTGGTCCTGTTCTAATCGCTGGTTGACGTACTTCGACGGCGGTGGGGAGCTACTTGTACCGGTAGACGATGCGTCCGCGGGACAGGTCATAGGGCGACAGCTCCACGACCACCCGGTCTTCCGGCAGGATGCGGATGTAGTGCTGCCGCATCTTGCCGCTGATGTGAGCGAGCACCTTGTGACCGTTCTCCAGCTCAATGCGAAACATCGCATTGGGCAGGGGCTCGACCACTCGACCCTCGACCTCGATTGCACCGTCTTTTTTGGCCATTACTCTCCGGCGATCCTCCGTGTCTGACTTACTTGTCGCGTGTGCATGCGCCCGCCACAGCGCAGCGTCGACTACGACTGCAAAACGTGGGCCGGTGACAGGAAATTCCAGGTAGAACCCGAAGAATCTCAGACTGGGCACGCAAAGAGTCGACGCGGACGCCGCACCGTCGACCTACGATACCCGCTTCGGCCTCCCACGCCAAAATGCCGGGCTCGCACGCACACCGGCATGCAAGGATGGGCCGGACAAATGATGCAGCGACCGTCGGCCGGTCGCCGTTCGATCTCCTAGGAGGTGTGGTGACGGCTGTGTATCTGGCGGCATTCGCCGTCGGTGCCATCGCCCTGCTCACTGCCTTGCTGCTGACCGATATCGGCCACGACGGGCTGCCGTTTCTGAGCCTGACCGGCGTGTCTGCCGCCCTGGTAGGAACGGGTGCCGGTGGCCTGGTGGGGACCTGGGCCGGGTTCGGCGCCCTGCCCGCCGCCGTCCTGGGAATCGGGAGCGGAGTCGCGCTGGCCACCCTCCTGCACGGTGTGGTGCTGCCCTACCTGCGTCGACAGGAGTCCAACTCCCAGCACGGTCGAACGTCCTACATCGGCCTGCTGGGCACCGTGACCATCGATGTTCCGCCCGGAGGCTGGGGCGAGATCGCCTTCGTCGACCCGGACGGCAACCGGGTCCGATCCCGTGCTGTCAGCCCGGAGTCGCAGCACCTCGCCAAAGCCACCCGCGTCTACATCGCCGATGTCGACGCCGAGTACGTCCACGTCGTCGCAGTACCCGCTCAGTAATTCAGCCGGAGAGGCAGTAATCGTGTCCCTTGTCTTGATCGTGACCATCAGCACCGTCGCAGCCCTGCTGCTGCTGGTTGTGTTGCCGATGATCTACGTCCAGAACTACGTCAAGGTCCCGCCCAACGAGGTCGCGGTGTTCACCGGTCGCGGCCAGCCGAAGGTGGTGCGCGGCGGGGCCAGGTTCCGGATGCCGGGCATCGAGCGCGTCGACATCATGAGCCTGGAGCCGTTCAACGTCAGCATCAACCTGCAGAACGCGCTGTCCAACAACGGCGTGCCGGTCAACGTGGAGGCCGTCGGCCTGGTCCGGATCGGCTCGGCCGACGAAGCCGTGCAGACCGCGGTGCAGCGCTTCCTGACCTCGGATCTCGACGACCTGCAGCGCCAGATCAACGACATCCTCGCCGGCAGCCTGCGCGGTATCACCGCGACGATGACCGTCGAGGATCTCAACTCCAACCGCGACACGCTGGCCCGCAGCGTGGTCGAGGAGGCCGGCACCGACCTCGCCCGCATCGGCATGGAAGTCGACGTCCTCAAGATCGCCGGAATCTCCGACCGCAACGGCTATCTCGAATCGCTGGGCCAGCGCCGTATCGCCGAGGTGAAACGGGACGCCACGGTCGGCACCGCCGAGGCCGAGCGGGACGCCCAGATCCAGTCGGCCAAGGCCCGTCAGGAGGGGTCGGTCGCCCAGGCCGAGGCCGACACCGCGATCGCCACCGCCAATCAGCGGCGCGACGTCGAGCTGGCCCGGCTGCGTGCGCAGACCGAGGCCGAGAACGCCCAAGCAGACCAGGCCGGTCCACTGGCGCACGCCCGCGCCGAGAAGGACGTCGGCATCGCGGTCGAGCAGGCCGAGGCCGCCCGGGTGCAGGCCCGCATCGAGGTGGAGCAGCGGCGCGCCGAGCAGGCCCAGGCCGCTCTGCAGGCCGATGTGATCGCCCCCGCCGAAGCGCAGCGCCAAGCCGACGTGGCCCGCGCCGAGGGACAGCGCCAGGCCGCGATTCTGGCGGCGCAGGCCCAGGCGGAGGCGGCCCGGCAGGCGGGTGTGGCCGAGGCCGACGCCCGGAAAGCGGCCGCCGACGCGCTGCGGGTGGAGCGTCAGGCCGAGGCAGACGGCGCCAAGGCCAAGCTGCTCGCCGAGGCCGAGGGCAAGAAAGAGATCGCCTACGCCCTCAACAGCTACACCACGGAAGCGGCCCGGATGCTGATGCTGCCCGACGTCTTGGCAGCGGTGGTGCAGGCCACCGAGGCTGCCGCCGCGCCGCTGTCGGACATCGAGCGGCTGTCGATCATCGGCGGTGCCGGCGATGCCCAGGATGCGGTCGGCGGCCTGCTGGGTATCAGTCCCCTGGGCATCGCCAAGGTGCTGGAGACCCTCAAGGCATCGGGGGTGGACGTGGCGGCCATGCTGCGTCCGCGTTCTTCCGAGCCACCGCAGGTCGCCGAGGCCGCTCCGCTGCCCACCGAGTAGCCGCCAGGGACATAGGAGGAGCCACGATGTCGGACACGTTCGCACTCAAGCCCGAGTTGGGCCGCTACGCCGCGTGGACGTTCGGATCGCCCACGCCGCAGCAGGCCGCCGAGATCGAGCGGTTGGGGTACGGAGCGATCTGGGTGGGCGGCTCCCCCGCTGCGGATCTGGCGTTCGTCGAGCCGCTACTCGCGGCGACGTCGACCCTGCAGGTGGCCACCGGAATCGTCAACGTCTGGTCGGCCCCCGCCCACCAGGTCGCGGAGTCCTACCACCGCATCGAAGCGGCCTACCCGAACCGGTTCGTGCTCGGTGTCGGCGTCGGCCACCCCGAAGCCACCGCCGAATATCGCAGCCCGTATACGGCACTGACCGACTACCTGGATGTGCTCGACGAGGCCGGGGTTCCCACCAGCCGCCGGGTGCTGGCAGCGCTGGGACCCAAGGTCTTGAAGCTGGCGGCAGAGCGAAGCGCGGGAGCGCACCCGTACCTGACCACCCCGGAACACACCGCAAGCGCCCGCGAACAGGTGGGCCCTTCGGTGTTCCTGGCACCCGAGCACAAGGTGGTGCTCTCGACCGACGCCTCCGCAGCACGCGAGACCGGGCGCGAGGCGGTCGACTTCTACCTGCGACTGTCCAATTACGTCAACAACTGGCACCGGCTGGGCTTCGACGACAGCGACGTACGTTCGCCCGGCAGTGACGCGTTGATCGATGCGGTCGTGGCCCACGGCACCGCCGATCAGATCGCCGCTCGGTTGGACGAACACCTGCAAGCCGGCGCGGACCAAGTGGCCATCCAGGTGCTGGGCGGCTGGGAGAACCTGTTGCCGACGCTGACGGCCCTGGCCGGGCCGTTGGGACTGACCCCGCGCGACTGAGAGCCCGCCAACGCGGGCCTACCCGGGGTTGGTAAGCCGGTCAAGCGTCACCGCCGGGTAGCTCTCCACATACCGTCCATCGGGGGCGCCGAAGTACGTACAGGTGCGCTCGATCGTGTCGACCTCGTAGCCGACCACACCGGCCGTCCAGCATCGGCGGAGGAACTCTGGGAAGGTGATCGCGCCCGCTTTGTCGGCGTCGATCGCCGACACCAGGGCCTGCTGATCGAACTGTGCCACCGCAACCGGCTCGCCGTGCAGCGGACCGCCCGGTTGGTGGACCACCCCGCTGTCCATGACGTAGAGCGCGCCGCCCGAGGCGACATCGAAGCGGATCAGCCGCACTCCTGCCAGTCGCAGGGCCTCGGCCAGGTAGGGAAATCCGTGCGTCTCGGGCCGGATGTGCATCCCGTGACGCTGGGCTTGGGCCAGACGTTCGACGCTGTTCATGTTCGCTCCTCGGCACACCGGTTCAGGATGACCATACGGTGTCATTTTGACACTATGCTGTCAAACTGCAGCACAACGGCCGGGAGACCCGATGCATGATCCGATGGCACTACTGGTGGCAGACCTCTACCAAGCAGCCGGCCTGGCAAGGCGACGCGGCGAGCAGATAGCGAAGTCTGCGGGACAAACTCAGGCCCGCTGGCAGGTGCTCTCGGTCGTCAGCGATGGCCCTCGGACCGTTGCCCAGGCGGCCCGAAGGCTGGGCACCGCGCGACAAGCCGTCCAACGCGTCGCGAACGAGCTTGCCCAGCAAGGCCTTCTGCGTGCTCTCGACAATCCCGATCACCGCACCTCCCCGCTGTTCACCCTCACCGACGAGGGCGCACAGATCCTTCAGCGGATGAACAGTGCTGCCGCCGTGGAGCACCGCGCGCAGCTCGAGGCGCTCGGCCCCGACGAGACGGCCCACATTCATGACGGCCTCCGCCGACTGGTGGCAATACTGGAGCAAGCGTGACCGGCCGGTGGCAGCCCAGCCGGCCAGGGGGCACCGCCGGTTATGGTTTCCCCATGCGTCTGCTGGTGACCGGTGGCGCCGGGTTCATCGGCGCAAACTTCGTGCGCAGGACCCTTGCGCAACACCCCGGTACCTCGATCACGGTGTTAGACGCGTTGACCTACGCCGGCACCCGCGAGTCGCTCACCGGCCTGGATTCTCATGACGGACGATTCCGCCTGGTGCAGGGCGACATCACCGATGCGGCGCTGGTGGCCGAGCTGGTCGCCGAGCTGAATCCGGAGACCGATGCGGTGGTGCACTTCGCCGCCGAGACCCACGTGGACAACGCCCTGGCCGACCCCGAGCCGTTCCTGCGATCCAACGTGATCGGCACCTTCACCGTCCTGGAGGCAGTGCGCGCCCGGGGTGTGCGGCTGCACCACATCTCCACCGACGAGGTGTACGGCGAGCTGGCTCTCGATGACCCGAGCCGCTTCACCGAGACCACCGCGTATCGCCCTTCCAGCCCGTACTCCTCGACCAAGGCAGCCGCCGATCTGCTGGTGCACTCCTGGGTGCGCTCGTACGGGGTGCGCGCGACGATCTCGAACTGCTCCAACAACTACGGCCCCTATCAGCACGTGGAGAAGTTCATCCCGCGCCAGATCACCAATCTGCTGACCGGCCGACGAGCCAAGCTGTATGGCAGCGGCTCCAATGTGCGCGACTGGATCCACGTTGAGGACCACAACAGTGCCGTCTGGCAGATCATGACGCGCGGGCATGCCGGCCGCACCTACCTGATCGGCGCGGACGGCGAGCGCGACAACCGCAGCGTGCTGCAGACCATCCTGCGACTGATGGACCACGACCCCGACGACTTCGACCACGTTGCCGACCGGCCCGGACACGATCTGCGCTATGCCATCGACCCCTCGGCGCTACGCGACGAACTCGGCTGGACACCCCGGCACACCGACTTCGAGGCCGGCCTGCGTGACACCATCGACTGGTACCGCGCCAACGAGTCCTGGTGGTCACCTCTGAAAGAGGCCGCCGAGGCCCGCTACGCGAGATGGGGGCGCTGACATGGGCGCGCGCGAGCTGACCATCCCCGGAGCATGGGAGCTCACTCCCGCTCAGCATGCCGATGCTCGCGGACTGTTCTTCGAATGGTTCACCGACCACGAGTTCACCGAGTTCGCCGGGCACCGATTCGACCTGCGCCAGGCCAACTGCTCGGTGTCCCGTGCCGGCGTACTGCGAGGCCTGCACTTTGCCGAGGTCCCGCCAGGCCAGGCCAAATACGTGACCTGCCTGTCGGGTTCGGTCTTCGACGTCGTCGTCGACATTCGGGTCGGTTCGCCGACCTATGGCCGCTGGGATGGAGTACTGCTGGACGCCAAAGACCGCCGGTCGGTGTACTTGGCCGCGGGCCTGGCTCACGGATTCCTTGCGCTGCAAGATGATTCGACCGTCATGTACCTCTGCTCAGCGGAGTACGACCCTCAGCGCGAACACACCATCTGCCCGACCGACCCAGCGATCGGCATCGACTGGCCGGGCGTTCACCCTCCGCTGCTCTCCGAGCGGGACGCCGACGCGCCGTCGTTGGCGCAGGTGCGTGCCGCCGGGTTGCTGCCCACCTGGGACCCGCGCTAGAGCCGCTCGTCTCCCCGGCTGTGCGCCTTGGTCGGCCAGACGGTAGCGAACACCACAAATTCGCACACTCGAGCATCGCCCCCCTCGCATTTACTAGGACGTCCTAGTATTCTGGCCGCCATGACCCGCCAGATTCCGCACTTCATCGACGGCCGCCGAATCTCCGGCACCTCACAACGCGCCACGGATGTGTTCGACCCCAACACCGGCGAGGTGCAGGCCACCCTGCCGCTGGCCAACACCGCCGATGTCGACGCCGCGGTGACCTCGGCAGCCGCGGCCCAGCGCGATTGGGCCGCCTACAACCCCCAGCGCCGCGCACGCGTGCTGATGCGATTCATCGACCTGGTCAACACCCACGTCGATGAACTGGCCGAGCTGCTCTCCCGCGAACACGGCAAGACCCTCGAGGACGCCCGTGGCGACATCCAGCGCGGCATCGAGGTGATCGAGTTCTGCGTCGGCATCCCGCACCTGCTCAAGGGCGAGCACACCGAGAGCGCCGGCCCGGGCATCGACGTGTTCTCGCTGCGCCAGCCACTGGGCGTGGTCGCCGGGATCACCCCGTTCAACTTCCCGGCAATGATCCCGCTGTGGCAGGCCGGACCGGCCCTGGCCTGCGGAAACGCCTTCATCCTCAAGCCGTCCGAGCGTGACCCGTCGGTGCCGGTGCGACTCGCCGAGCTTTTCGTCGAGGCCGGGCTCCCGCCCGGGGTACTGCAGGTGGTGCACGGCGACAAGGAGGCCGTCGACGCCCTGCTGCACCATCGGGACGTCGCCGCGATCGGCTTCGTCGGCAGCTCCGACATCGCCCAGTACATCTATTCCACTGCCACGGCCAACGGCAAGCGCGCCCAGTGCTTCGGCGGCGCCAAGAACCACATGATCGTGATGCCCGACGCCGATCTGGACCAGGCCGTCGACGCGCTGATCGGCGCCGGCTACGGCAGTGCCGGCGAGCGCTGCATGGCGATCTCGGTGGCGGTTCCCGTCGGCGAGCAGACCGCCGAGCGCCTGCGGTCTCGGCTGACCGAACGCATCAACGGTCTGCGGGTCGGCCACAGCCTGGACCCCAAGGCCGACTACGGCCCGCTGGTCACTCGGGCCGCTCTGGACCGGGTCAACGACTACATCGCCCAAGGAGTGGCCGCCGGCGCCGATCTGGTGATCGACGGCCGCGAACGCGCCAGTGACGACTCCCAGTTCGGCGACGCCGACCTGACCGGCGGCTACTTCGCCGGGCCGTCGCTGTTCGACCATGTCACCACCGACATGTCGATCTACACCGACGAGATCTTCGGCCCGGTGCTGTGCATCGTGCGCGCCGACGACTACGAAGAAGCCCTGCGACTGCCCAGCGACCACGAGTACGGCAACGGGGTGGCGATCTTCACCCGCGACGGCGACACGGCCCGCGACTTCACCTCCCGGGTGCAGGTCGGCATGGTCGGGGTGAACGTGCCGATTCCGGTGCCCGTGGCCTATCACACCTTCGGCGGTTGGAAACGGTCCGGTTTCGGCGACCTCAACCAGCACGGGACGGCATCGGTCACCTTCTACACGAAGGTGAAGACCGTTACGCAGCGCTGGCCCTCGGGCATCAAGGACGGCGCCGAGTTCCACATCCCCACAATGGAATAGAGCCACTGCCATGAACTTGACCTTGGATGACGAAGAACGCGTGATCGTCGACACCGCGGCGGCTTTTGCCGCCAAACGCCTCGCTCCGTACGCGCTGGAATGGGATGCCACCCATCATTTTCCGGTCGACGTGATGCGGGAGGCGGCCCAGCTGGGAATGGCGGCGATCTATTGCCGCGACGACGTGGGCGGCTCCGGGCTACGGCGCCTGGACGGGGTGCGCATCTTCGAGCAGCTCTCGATCGCCGACCCGGTGATCGCCGCCTACCTGTCGATCCACAACATGTGTTCCTGGATGATCGACACCTACGGCACCGAAGACCAGCGCAAGAGCTGGATTCCGCGATTGGCGTCGATGGAGAACGTCGCCAGCTACTGCCTCACCGAACCCGGGGCGGGATCGGATGCCAGCGCGTTGAGCACCCGCGCGGTGCGCTCGGGAGGCGACTACGTGCTCGACGGCGTCAAGCAGTTCATCTCCGGCGCCGGCGTGTCCGACGTGTATGTGGTGATGGCCCGAACCGGCAGTGACGGGCCCCGGGGTATTTCCACGTTCATCGTCGAAAAAGACACTCCCGGGCTGAGTTTCGGCGCTGCCGAGCAGAAGATGGGCTGGAATTCTCAGCCGACGGCACAGGTGATCTTCGATGGCGTGCGGGTGCCGGCCGAGGCGATGCTCGGCGGTGAAGACGGCGACGGCAACGGGTTCAACATTGCCATGAACGGCCTCAACGGCGGCCGCATCAACATCGCCGCCTGCTCGATGGGAGGTGGCCAGGCAGCCTTCGACAAGACCGGCAGCTACCTGGCCGACCGGACGGCATTCGGCAAGGCGCTGCTGGACGAACCGACGATCCGGTTCACCCTGGCCGACATGGCCACCGCACTGGAAACGTCACGACTGCTGCTGTGGCGCGCGGCGACCGCGCTCGACAACAACTCCCCCGACAAGGTGGAGCTGTGCGCGATGGCCAAGCGCTACGTCACCGACGCGTGCTTCGACGTCGCCGACAAGGCGTTGCAGCTGCACGGCGGGTATGGATATCTGCGCGAGTACGGTCTGGAGAAAATCGTCCGGGATCTGCGGGTGCACCGCATTCTGGAAGGCACCAACGAGATCATGCGATTGGTGATCGGCCGGGCCGAGGCGGCCCGCGTTCGGTCCAGCCAGTAATCCCGCCACCAAGCCCCCAGGGCCACTTAGGAGCACATATGGCAATCGTCGCGTTTCTCGGTCTGGGCCACATGGGTGGGCCGATGTCGGCGAACCTGGTCGCCGCCGGGCACACCGTGCGCGGTTTCGACCCGGCGCCGGCTGCCACCGCGGCCGCCGAGCAACACGGCGTGCAGATCCACACCGGCGCCGCCGAGGCGGTGTCCGGCGCCGACACGGTGGTCACCATGCTTCCGCACGGGGACGCGGTGAAGAGCTGCTATGCCGAGGTCCTTCCGGCTGCCGGGGCGGAAACGTTGTTCATCGACAGCTCGACGATCTCGGTCGCCGACGCCCGAGAGGTGCACGCGCTCGCGGCGTCGCATGGACTGGCCCAGCTCGACGCGCCGGTGTCCGGCGGGGTGGCCGGCGCGGTCGCCGGGCGCCTGGCGTTCATGGTCGGCGGCGAGGACGCCGCCGTGGCGCGGGCCACCCCGGTGCTGGAGCCGATGGCCGCCAAGATCATCCACTGCGGCGCAGCTGGCGCCGGGCAGGCCGCCAAGGTCTGCAACAACATGGTGCTGGCAGTGCAGCAGGTGGCGGTCGCCGAGGCGTTCGTGTTGGCCGAAAGGCTGGGCCTGGCCGACCAGGCGCTGTTCGACGTGATGACCGGCGCCACCGGAAACTGCTGGGCGCTGCACACCAACTGCCCGGTCCCGGGCCCGGTGCCCACCTCCCCGGCCAACCGGAACTTCGAGCCGGGATTCGCCACCTCGCTGATGAACAAGGACCTGGGGCTGGCGATGGACGCCGTCGCTGCGACCGGATCAACGGCTCCGCTCGGCAGCCATGCGGCCCAGATCTACCGCGACTTCGCCGCCGAACACGGCGCCCAGGACTTCAGCGCGGTGATCAACCTGCTGCGTGGCAGCTGAGCGCCCGGCGCCGGCTACTTCGCGATCGCCATCACCGCGCCCGGCCGCAACCAGGCGATGATCTTCACGAGCGTGGCGTCATCGATGGCCACGCAGCCCGCGGTCGGCCCGCCGTCGGTGGTGTGGAAGAAGTAGGCGGAGCCGTCACCGGGGGTGCGGGATTTGTTGACGCCGATGACCACCGCGTGCCGATACTGCGGAATGTTGAGGTTCTCGCTGGCCGCGGTGCTGAAGGGACACTGCGCCTTTTTGCAGACCTGCATGGTGTTGTAGGTCGGGCTGCCCGAGTCGCTGTCCCACCAGTAGTCGGATCCGACGACCTGCACATACGGCAGGCCACCACCGGGATTGGGCGCGGTGCCGAAGGCCGAATCGAGCGAGTAGAACCCCATCGGGGTCGACGGCTCGCCCTCCTTGGTCTGCGGCGTGATGCCCGCCGAGCCGACGTGAGCCGGAATCCCGGCCGCTACCGCTTCCCATCCGGCGGGAGTCCGCTGATAGACATCGATCTTGGCCGTCGAGTGGCCGACTCCGACTACCGAAACCACCTGGGTGGCAGTGCCGACCGCATTGCCAAACCACGGTTCGACGGTGGCCGCGGCCCCGGGCATCGTCGCCGACGTCACGCCCAGCACGCACAACACGGCACACAGCAGAACTACCAGTCGACGCACCACGTCATCGTCGATGAGCGGCCGCGTCAGCGTCAAATGCTCTCGGCGACGAGCTTCAGCCCGCGGCACGGGAGCTGAAGCGGGCGACCACCCGCTGCGCCTGCAACTCCCGGCAGTCGTTGGCCAGCAGCCCGTCGTAGCGGCTGGAGCCCGCGTAGATCGCCGGCAGGCCGATTGCAGCCGCGGTGCGGGCCCCGGACTCATACCCGGCGATCACCAGTGCCTCGCCGGCGACGATGCCCAGCTCCCACAGCGCCAGCCGGTAGAGCTCGGCGTCGCCGGCCGGACCGGTGAGGTCGTCGGCGCTGACCACGGTCTCAGCCATGCCATCGCCGATGAGTTCGCGCACCCGCGCCTGCACCCAGCTGCGCGGGCCGGCGCCCACCACCGCCACCCAGATTCCGGTGGCGAACAGGCTCAACACCAGGTCCACCACGCCTGAGCGCGGCTCACCATCGGCGTCGGCGAGGGCGTCCACATCGAAGACCACCGCCTGCAGGGGGTACACCTCGGCATCCCGGTGCACCTGGTCCCACCGGAACGGGCGGCCAGGACCTGTCCACGTCGCGAGTTCGGTTGTGATCTGCATAACAGCAACGGTGCCGGAAACCGGCTCGGGTGTCCTCCCCCATTGGGGGGATCCGGGTGGGGTAATCACTGCCTCACCACCCACCCGATGGGCTTTACTGTCTTGCTATGCCCGTGCGCCTGGTGCTCGTCGACGACCACGAGATGGTGATCGAGGGCCTGCGCGCCATGCTCACCGCGTTCGCTGACCGGGTCGACGTGGTGGGACAGGCGATCAGCGCCGCGCAGGCGTTGGAGGTGATCGCGCAGACCGATCCCGACATCGTGCTGTGCGACGTGCGCATGCGCGGGGAGAGCGGACTGGACCTCTGCCTGGCGCTGCGGGAGCGTGATCCGGAGCGCAAGGTCGTGATGCTCTCGGTCTACGACGACGAGCAGTACCTGTTCGAGGCACTGCGCGTGGGCGCCAGCGGCTACCTGCTCAAGAGCATCAGCAGCGACGATCTTGTGCATCAGATCGAGTTGGCCCACCGCGGCGAGACGGTGATCGACCCCGGCCTGGCGGCGCGGGCCGCCGGTACCGCCGCCCGGCTGCAACGCGACGAGTTCTGGCCCGGCGCACGCCAGGGGCTGACCCAGCGCGAGAGCGAGATTCTGGCCTGCATGGTCAGTGGCCTGTCCAACCGCGGGATCGCCACCAAGCTGGTGATCGGCGACGAGACCGTCAAGAGCCACCTCCGCTCGATCTACCGCAAGCTGGGCGTGTCCGACCGAACCGGCGCGGTGGCGACCGCGCTACGCGAAGGCATCTACCGGTGAGTCCCACCGGCCCGAACCGGCCGCGCGCCCGCAAACCCCATGCGGTGCGAGACTTCGTCGACGCCAACCATGAACTGGCCCTGCTGCGCGAACTCATCCAGGCCGCCTCCAGCGGCCCGGGGGTGGAACCGCTGGCCGCCGCCGCGACCCGGATGATCACCGCGGCCACCGGCACCGATGTCTGCTTCGTGCATGTACTCGACGACACCGAGCGTTCCCTGACGCTGACCGGCGCAACCCCACCGTTCGACACCGAGGTGGGCAAGATCCGGCTGTCGCTGGGCTCCGGGGTGTCGGGTTGGGTGGCCCGTCACCGCGAGCCGGTGGTGATCAGCCATGACAAGGAGGCCGATCCGCGGTATCTGCCGATCGAATCGCTGCGGGGACGTGACTTCACCTCGATGGTGTCGGTGCCGATGGAGACCGATCCGGGCGGGCTGGTGGGTGTGCTCAACGTGCACACCGTGGCACGGCGCGAGTTCACGCCGGGCGACGTCGAGCTGCTGCGGGTCATCGGGCGATTGATTGCCGGGGCCATGCACCAGGCCCGCCTGCACCGGCAGCTGGTCGCGCGCGAACGTGCCCACGAGCTGTTCGTCGAGCAGGTGATCGAGGCCCAGGAGATCGAGCGGCGCCGGCTGGCCGGGGACATCCACGATGGCATCTCGCAGCGCCTGGTGACGTTGTCCTACCGGCTGGATGCCGCGGCCCGCGCGGTCGGCCATGACCCCGACGAGGCGTCGACGCAGCTCGAGGCCGCGCGGGAGCTCGCCGGGCTGACCCTGCAGGAGACCCGCGTGGCGATCAGCGGTCTGCGGCCACCGGTGCTCGATGACCTGGGCCTGTCGGGCGGGCTGGCCAGCCTTGCCCGGTCGATCCCCCAACTCACCATCGAGCTGGATCTGGCCGAGACCCGACTGCCCGAGCACATCGAGCTGGCGCTGTACCGGATCGCGCAGGAGGGCCTGCAGAACGTGGTCAAACACGCGGCCGCCACGACGGTGCGGCTCGGGTACGCGGTGACTGCCGACCCCGACACCGCTCGGCTGGAGATCGTCGACGACGGGGTGGGATTCGACACCTTCGAACACCCCGTAGGTGGGGACGAGATGGGTGGTTATGGCGTGTTGTCGATGGCTGAGCGCGCCGAGCTGGTCGGTGGCCGGCTGAACATCCGATCGCGCCCGGGGGCGGGCACCGCCGTCACCGCGACCATCCCGATACCGACGCCCGCTGCCCGCGACTCCGACAGCTGAGCCGCCGGCGCCGCTAGAAGTCCCCCGCGTTGCGTCGCAACGTCTCGATCGCCGACGACAGCGCCCGGGATTCCTGTTCCGACATCCCGATATCGGCGAACACTTCACGATTGAGGCTGTCCGTCGCGGCCGACACCGTCGAGCGGCCGAGCTCGGTGATCGACACCAAGGTGGTGCGGCCGTCGGTGGGATGCGGCAGACGCTCGACCAGTCCGGCGGCCTCCAGCCGACGGATGGCATGCGTGACGCTGGTGACGTGGACCTGCAGCCGGTCGGACGCCTTGGTGATCGGCAGTGCTCCGGACCGACTGAACGCCAGCAGCCTCAGCAACTCGAATCGGGAGAAACTCAGGTCGTAGGGCCGCAGCGTCGCCTCCACCCGAGCCAGCAGGATCTGATGGGCGCGCATCACCGATGTCACCGCCACCATGCCGTCAGCCACGTCGATCCAACCCGCCCGCTCCCAATTGGCGCGAGCCAACGCGATCGGGTCGGAGTCGCCGGAGGGACGAGAAGCTGCCACGCCCCTTTTCATACCGCACCGGAGCCCGTGGACTGCTCAGCACTGCGCCCAATCGCGGCATCAAGGCACCGTCGAAACGTGAACTGCAGCATGCGCACGGCATAGAGTGCAGATGAACCCTTGCGCATTCGGAAACGTGACCCCGACATGACCATCAGAACACCGTCGCTCGCCGCGGTAGCCATCGAATTCCCGGCTCACCGCTACACCCAAGAGGAATCGGCCCAGGCGTTGGGCGATTTCGCCGGCCCGGAATTTCGGCGATTCTTCGAAGCCAGCGGCGTGGCCTCGCGTCATCTGGCCTTGCCACTGCCGCGGTATGCCGAACTGACGGGCTTCAGCGAGGCGAACGACATCTTCATCGACGTCGCCCTCGACCTGGCCGAGCAGGCGCTGCTGCGGTCCTTGGACGCCGCGAAACTCAAGCCTGCCGATGTCGATGTCGTGTTCTCGACGACGGTGACCGGTCTGGCCGTGCCCACCCTTGATGCCCGACTTGCGGCCAGGGTCGGGTTACGGCCCGACGTCAAGCGGGTGCCGCTGTTCGGATTGGGCTGCGTCGCCGGCGCCGCCGGGGTGGCGCGGATGCATGACTACCTGCGCGCCTACCCCGACCAGGTGGCGGCTCTGGTCGCGGTGGAACTGTGCTCGCTGACCATTCAGCGCGACGACATGTCGATGGCGAACTTCGTGGCAGCCAGCCTCTTCGGTGATGGCGCCGGTGCCGTGATCGCGACCGGGGGCAACCGCCACCACGTGGGCCCGAAGGTGCTGGCGACCCGCAGCCGGCTCTACCCCGACACCCAGGACGTGATGGGGTGGGACATCGGCACCAGCGGCTTCCGGATCAAGCTGTCGGTCGAAGTCGCCACGGTCGTCGAGAAATATCTGGCCGACGATGTGCACAACTTTCTGGCCGACTGTGGGCTGTCCCCCGATGATGTGACCACCTATGTCTGCCACCCCGGTGGGCCGAAGGTCATCGAAGCGGTCCAGAATGTGCTTGAGCTGCCTGCCGATGCGTTGGACCGAACCCGGAAATCGCTGCGCGAGAACGGAAATCTCTCCTCGGTCTCGGTGCTCGACGTACTGCGGGCCACCATGGCCGAGCCACCGCCACCCGGCTCGCTCGGCCTGATGGTCGCGATGGGTCCGGGGTTCTGCTGCGAGCTCGTCCTGTTGAGCTGGTAGCGGCATGTACTACCTGTTGATCCTGGCCGTGGGGCTGGAGCGCCTGGTGGAGCTGGCCGTGTCCAACTCCAACGCCGCATGGTCTTTGGCCCGCGGCGGCAGGGAGTTCGGCCGCGGGCACTACCCCACCATGGTCATCCTGCACAGCGGATTTCTTATCGCCTGCGTTGCCGAGGTGTGGCTGTTGCACCGCCCGTTCCTCGGCTGGCTCGGGTGGCCGATGTTAGCCCTGGCGGGGTTGAGCCAGGCATTGCGCTGGTGGTGCGTCCGGACTTTGGGGCGACGCTGGAACACTCGGGTGATCGTGCTGCGCGATACTCCCTTGGTCCAGGGAGGCCCGTATCGGTGGCTGCGGCATCCCAATTACGTGGCCGTGGTCCTCGAGGGTGTGGCACTGCCGCTGGTGCACACCGCGTGGCTCACCGCCGCGGTTTTCACGCTGGCTAACGCCGCCCTGCTGCGGGTCCGGATCCGGCTGGAGAACTCAGCTCTGGGCTACGCGTGAGGCGGGCACGCGGATCAGCTCGCGATCGGCCCCTCGGCGGCTACCGTCAGTATTCGAGGCCCGTCCTCGGTCACCGCAACACTGTGCTCCCAGTGCGCGGCGCGTGAGCCATCGGCGGTCACGACCGTCCACTCATCGTCGAGGATGACCGTTTGGTCGGTTCCCAGGGTCAGCATCGGTTCGATAGCCAGCACCGATCCGGCCACCAGCATCGGACCTCGGCCCGGAGATCCCTCGTTGGGCAAGAAGGGGTCCATGTGCATCTGACGGCCGATACCGTGGCCGCCGTATCCGGCAACGATGCCGAATGAACGTTTGAATTCGACCGACGCGGCCCGGGCAGCGGTTTCGATGGCATGCGAGACGTCGCTGAGCCGGTTACCCACCAGCATCGCCGCTATCCCGGCCTCCATCGCCTGCCGGGTCGCCGCGGACAGGTTCTCATCGGCGGCAGTGAGCGTTCCGATCCCGAACGTGACGGCCGCGTCGCCATGCCAGCCGTCCAGAATCGCGCCGCAGTCGATCGACACAAGGTCGCCGGCCCTCAGCACTTCCGTCGCGGTCGGGATGCCGTGCACCACCCGATCGTTGACCGAACTGCAGATCGATGCCGGGAATCCGTGATAGCCCAGGAATGAGGGCGTCGCGCCCGCGTCCCGGATTACCGATTCGGCAATCTGGTCCAACTGCAGAGTGGAGACCCCGACGTCCGCGGCCTCGCGAACCGCAGCCAGTGCGGCGGCGACGACGGCTCCGGCTGCAGCCATCGCGTCGAGCTCACCAGGGCTGCGATGCGGCACAGCTTTGCGCCGCTTCGCCCACCCGACCATCTACTGCCCCAGTGCGCTGAGCGCGCGGGCGAACACCTCGTCGAGCGTGCCGAGTGCATCCACCACGTGCAGGTCGTGCTCGTCCTGGTAGTAGTCCAGCAGCGGGGTGGTCTCTTCGCGGTACACGGCCATCCGATTGTGGATGACCTCAGCGGTGTCGTCGGCGCGACCACGTTCCTTGAGCCGCTTGAGCAGTTCACTCTCGGTGACCCGGAACTCCAGCACCGCATCCAGCTTGGTCTGACGGCGTTCCAGCATGGTGTGCAGCGCCTCGGCCTGCTCCACCGAACGGGGGTAGCCGTCCAGGATGAATCCGCCCGCCGCATCCGGCTGGTCGATGCGATCTTCAACCAGGGCATTGGTCAGCTCGGGCGGCACCAGGTCGCCCGCGTCGAGATACTTCTTGGCCTGGCGTCCCAGCTCGGTGCCCTCGGCGATGTTGTGCCGGAAAAGGTCACCGGTGGAGATCTGCGGAACCCCCAGCTTCTCCGAGAGCTTCACCGCCTGAGTGCCCTTGCCTGCCCCCGGCGGTCCAAGCAGTACGACTCTCACTTGAGGAACCCTTCGTAGTTGCGCTGCATGAGCTGGCTTTCGATCTGCTTCACCGTGTCCAGACCGACGCCGATCATGATCAGTACCGCGGTGCCGCCGAACGGCAGGTTCTGCACGGTGCCCGAGCTTCCCATGTGCAGGAACAGGTTGGGCAGCACCGAGATGACGCCGAGGTAGATCGAGCCCGGCAGGGTGATCCGGCTGAGCACGTAACGCAGGTAGTCCGCGGTGGGGCGGCCCGGCCGGATGCCCGGAATGAAGCCACCGAACTTCTTCATCTCGTCGGCCCGCTCGTCGGGGTTGAACGTGATCGACACGTAGAAGTACGTGAAGAAGATGATCAGACCGAAGTACAGGGCGATGTAGACGAAGTTCGACGGATCGGACAGGTAGGTGCTGACGAACTTGTCCCACCAGCCGTTGCCGGGGTTGGCCTTGCCGCTGTTGACCAACTGGGTGATCAGCTGCGGAATGTAGATCAGCGACGAGGCGAAGATGACCGGGATAACGCCGGCCTGGTTGACCTTCAGCGGCAGGTAGGTCGAGGTACCACCGTACATACGCCGCCCCACCATGCGCTTGGCGTACTGCACCGGGATACGACGCTGCCCCTGCTCCACGAAGACCACGCCGACGACGATCGCCAGCGCCGCCAGCAGAACCATGGTGAACACCACGCCGCCGCGGGCGTCAAGAATGGTCTTGCCCTCGATCGGAATGCGGGCGGCGATGCCGACGAAGATCAGCAGCGACATGCCGTTGCCGACGCCGCGCTCGGTGATGAGTTCGCCGAGCCACATCACCAGCACTGCGCCGGAGGTCATCACCAGCACGATCACCATCAGGGTGAAGATGCTGTGGTCGGCGATGATGTCGTGCCGCAGGCTGCAGGTCTGCAGCAGGCCACCGTTGGCGGCCAGCGCCACGATGCTGGTGGCCTGCAGTACGGCCAGCGCAACGGTCAGGTACCGGGTGTACTGCGTCATCTTGTTCTGGCCGGACTGGCCTTCTTTACGCAGCTCTTCAAAGCGCGGGATCACCACGGTGAGCAGCTGCACGATGATGCTGGCGGTGATGTAGGGCATCACGCCGATCGCGAACACCGTCAACTGAAGCAGCGCGCCGCCGGAGAACAGGTTGATCAGCGAGTACACCTGCGCGGCGTCACCACCGCTGACTTCCTTGATGCACTGCTGCACGTTCTGGTAGTCGACCCCAGGCGACGGGATGGCCGCACCCAGCCGGTAGATCACGATGATGCCCAGCGCAAAAAGGATCTTGCGCCTCAGGTCAACCGTCCGCAGCGCTGAGATGAAAGCCGAGAACACTCTTCTCCTCCTGCGCAGCCGAGGTCCGGTCGCGGCGTTCCAATGGGCTGTTGGTGTCCCAGCCCCGGTTAGTCCTGGGTTAGTCCTGCGTTGTCGCGTCCACGTGCCAGCCGATGACGACGAGGCCACGCGTCTTGAGGCGCGTCCGCAGTCTACGAGAGTAACAGCTGCGCACCGCGGGCCGGGCCGCCGTCGGCGGCACTCCCAGCCCGCCATCAGCCGAGCGGCGTACAGTCGCCAAAGGCTCGTTAAATGCACTAACTAACTGCCGAGCGTTGAGTCACCGACAACGCGAGACAGCGAAGCGACATAGAGAATGGAGTCCGCGGCATGGCACGTACCGACAATGACAGCTGGGACCTGGCTTCCAGCGTGGGCATCACCGCCACCGGGGTGGCCGTGGGCCGCGCGATCGCCAGCCGGGCCGATCGGCCCCTGATCAACGACCCGTTCGCCGAACCCTTGGTGCGCGCGGTCGGGGTGGACCTGTTCAGCAGACTGGCCAGCGGCGACCTCGCGCCCGAAGACCTCGGCGACGAGGGACCGATGAGCATGGCCCGGATGGGCGACAACATGGCGGCACGCACCCGGTTCTTCGACGACTTCTTTCTGCAGGCCGGGGCGGCGGGGATCCGGCAAGCCGTCATCCTGGCCTCCGGACTGGACTCGCGGGCCTACCGGCTGAACTGGCCGGCCGGCACCGTGGTCTATGAGGTGGACCAGCCCGAGGTGATCGCATTCAAGACGCGGGTGCTGGAGCAGCAGGGCGCGAAGCCGACCGCAGAGCGGCGGACCGTGGCGGTCGACCTGCGCCAGGATTGGCCGACAGCGCTACAGGCAGCGGGCTTCAACTCGGCATCACCGACCGCCTGGAGCGCCGAGGGACTGCTGGCCTACCTGCCCCCGGACGCCCAGGACCGCCTCCTGGACACCGTCACCGCGCTGAGCGCACCGGGCAGCCGCATAGCCACCGAGAGCACCCCGGGCCTGGACTCCGACAGTGAATCCCAGGCCCGCCTGCGCATGAGGGAGTCCGCCGAACGGATGCGACGGCACGGGGTCGACATCGATATGGCCGAACTGCTCTATTTCGGGGACCGCAACGAGGCCGGCAGCTACCTGGCGGCCCACAACTGGCGGGTGGACAGCCACGACGTCTCCGCACTGTTCGCCGAATTTGGTTTGCCGCCCCTGGCGGACGATGCGGAGTCCGTCTTCGGCAGGCTGGCCTACATCAGTGCGGTGCGGGGGTGATGGGGATGGACACCACCGGCGCACGATTCTCCGGTGACACCTGGGATCTGGCCTCCAGCGTGGGCACCACCGCCACCATGGTTGCTGCCGCGCGCGCAATGGCCACCGCCGAGGCCGAGCCGCTGATCTCCGATCCCTTCGCGGCACCGCTGGTGCGTGCGGTCGGTATCGACTTCTTCACCAAGCTGATCGACGGCGCGCTGGAACCGGCGGTGGCGGCCGAGGCCAAGACCGCGGCCGGACCCATGACCGCGGTCATGGCGGTACGCACCCGGTTCTTCGACGACTTCTTCCTGCAGGCCGGGGCGGCGGGGATCCGGCAAGCCGTCATCCTGGCCGCCGGCCTGGACTCGCGGGCCTACCGGCTGGGCTGGCCGCAGGGCAGCACGGTCTACGAGATCGACCAGCCGGAGGTGATCGAGTTCAAGTCACGAACGCTGGCCGGTCTGGGCGCCCAGCCGACCGCGGATCGCCGCGCCGTGGCCGTCGATCTCCGCGACGACTGGCCGGCCGCCTTGCGCGACAGCGGTTTTGATGCGACACAGCCCACCGCATGGAGCGCGGAAGGCCTCCTTATCTACCTACCACCGGACGCGCAGGACCGCCTGTTCGACAACATCACCGCGCTGAGCGCTCCGGGCAGCCGGGTGGCCACCGAATACCATCCGCAGGGCGCCGCTGCTTTCGGCGATTCAAGCCAGTCCTTGGGCCAACGATTCGCCTCTCAGGGCCTGGATCTAGACATCACCTCCCTGGTGTATGCCGGCGAACGGAACCCGGTCGGTGCATACCTGAATGAGCGGGGCTGGCAGGTGAGCGAACGCACCCGAGAAGCGGTCTTCGCCGGCTACGGCCGCAGCTTTCCCGATGGCGAGATCGTTGCGCGCATGCGCAATTCGGTGGCGATCGAGGCAATACGCGTCTAGGCGGCGATCCGCCCCGGCATCGACCGATGGCCGCCGGTCCCTACGGACCGGCGGCCATCGTCGTCGTATGCGGGTGGTCGGCTATCAGCCGGGGGGAATGACCCCGCCGCCCTTGCCGCCCTCGCCCGGTTGTCCGGGCGGACCGGCCGTGCCCCCGCCGGCAGCCGAACCACCGCCACCGGCCGGCCCGCCCGGACCGGCGGCACCGGGACCACCCGGAGTGCCGTCGGCGCCGTTGGCTCCATCGCTACCCGAGGTGCCGTTGGGGTTGTTGGCCGCACCGCCCTTACCGCCGTAGTTGCCGCCGGCCGCGTTTCCACCGCTGCCGCCGTTGCCACCGCTGCCGCCGTTACCGCCTGCCCCACCGTTGGGGTTGGCGGCGCTGCCGTCACCACCGCTGGCACCCGCACCTCCGGCACCGCCGTCACCGCCGCGGCTGCCGTTACCGCCGGCCCCGCCGACCCCGCCGTTGCCGCCGTTTCCGGAGTTGCTACCGCCCAGGCCGCCGTCACCGCCCTTGCCGCCGTAGCCGCCGTCCGCACCGTTGGAACCGTTACCAC
This sequence comes from Mycolicibacter arupensis, assembly GCF_002086515.1. Lineage (GTDB taxonomy): Bacteria > Actinomycetota > Actinomycetes > Mycobacteriales > Mycobacteriaceae > Mycobacterium > Mycobacterium arupense. The sequence goes on along the minus strand of NZ_MVHH01000006.1, from coordinate 86,728 downwards.
CGGTGCCACCGGTCCCGCCGGCACCAGCGGACTGCCCGGGCACGCTGCCACCGTCCGCACCGGTACCACCCGTGCCGCCGTTGCCGCCCTTACCGCCGATTCCGGTGCCGTTGCCACCGGTGCCACCCGTGCCGCCGTTGGGGTTGCCGGACTGGTCACCGTCGGTGCCGGTCGATCCGGTCCCGCCCGTGGTGCCGGGGCCGGTGGCCGCGTTGGCGCCCTTGCCGGCGTTACCGCCGTTGCCACCGTTACCGTCGGCGCCGGCGTTACCGCCCTTGCCGCCGTTACCGCCGAACTGGCCGGTGCTGGTGGCGTCGGCACCCTTGCCGCCGTTGCCACCGTTGCCACCGGTACCACTGGATCCGGCGGAGCCGCTCGCGGCCTGCGTTCCGTTGCCGCCGATGCCGCCGGTGCCGACGGTGCCTGCGGTGCCCCGGTCGCCACCGTTACCGCCGTTACCACCGTGGCCGCCGGATCCGGTGGTGTTGGTGGCGATCCCATCGCCGCCATTACCGCCGTTACCGGCGTTACCCGCGTTTCCGGCGTTGCCGCCCTTGCCACCGGCACCGGCCGTGCCGCTGCCGCCGGCCCCGGTTCCGGCCGCTCCACCGTTGCCGCCGACGGCGCCATTACCGCCGTTGCCGCCGCTGCTGGCGTTGCCTCCGTCGAAGCCATCGGGGTGGGCGCTGGTTCCGCCGCCGCCGGTGGTGCCGTTGCTGCCGTGGCCACCGTTGCCACCATTGCCGCCCACGCCACCGGCGCCGCCATTGCCCCCGACGCCGGAGTTGGTGCCACCCAAACCGCCCGCACCACCGTTTCCGCCGGCGGTGCCGTTGCCGCCATCGGTGCCGTCGACGTTGGGATCTGTGGAATTGGTGCCATTGGCGCCGTTGAAGCCCCGACCGCCAGCGCCGCCGTCGCCACCGCGACCGTCGGGGCCGGCGTTACCGCCCTGGCCACCATTGCCGCCGGTCTGGTTCGCGTTGGTCGCGGCACCGCCCCGGCCGCCGGCGCCGCCGTCGCCGCCGGTCGCGTTGGCTCCCGCGGCACCATCTGCCGCCTGGGTTGAGCCGTCGCCGCTGGTGCCGCCCTGACCGCCGGACCCGGCCGTACCGCGCACGCCGCCGTCACCGCCGTCACCACCGTTGCCGGCCGCCGCACCGGCACCGCCACCCAGGCCGGCACCACCGACGCCACCGTTACCGGCGTTGCCGGCGTTACCGCCCGCGCCGCCCACGCCGCCGTCCCCAGCCTGTCCGGCGGTGCCGTTGGTGGCGGTGCCGCCGACGCCGCCGTTGCCGCCGCCGCCGCCCGTGCCACCGATCCCGCCGTTTCCGGCGTCTCCACCGGCCGTGCCGTTACCGCCCGCCACGGTCGCATCGACCCCAGCGGTGCCGTTGGCGCCGCTCCCGCCGATCCCGCCTGCACCACCGGCACCACCGACACCGCCGTTGCCGGCGTCCCCGGAGGTGGTACCGCCGGCACCACCGGCGCCTCCGTTGCCGCCCATGCCGCCATCGCCGCCCAGCGTGCCGTTGCCGTTGCCGTCGGTCACACCCGCCAGGCCGTTGGCCCCGGTGCCACCGGCACCACCGTCGCCGCCAATGCCGATGGCACCGGCATTGCCGCCGGCACCGCCGTTGCCGCCGTTTGTTCCCGGATCCGTGGCGTCGAAGCCCCGGCCGCCGTTACCGCCGTTACCGCCGGCGGTGGCGTCGGCGCCGGCCACACCGTCGCTTCCGGCGACCCCACCGCTGCCACCGGTACCGGCATCGGCGCCGTTGCCGCCCAGGCCCGCCTCACCGCGATTGCCGCCGTCGCCGCCCCTGCCGCCGTCGGGGTTGACCGCGTCGCCGGCGGCGCCGGTGCCGCCGTTTCCGGCGTTTCCGGCGTTGCCGCCGTCACCGGCATTTCCGCCATCGCCGTTGCTGGCGCCGTCGCCGTTGGCCGCCGTTCCCGCGTTGCCGCCCACGCCGCCGTTACCGCCCACGCCGCCGTTGCCACCGTTGCCGCCGGCGCCGCCCGCGCCCTCGTCGACGCCGGACACCCCGGTTGCGCCGTCCTGGCCGGCGCCGCCGCTTCCGCCCGTTGCACCGTTGCCGCCGTTGCCGCCGTTTCCGGCGTTACCGGCAAGCGCACCACCGTTGCCGCCGGCACCGCCGGCACCACCGTCGCCGCCGGCTCCACCGGTTCCGCCGGTGGCACCGGGCACGTCGCCGTCTGCACCGACCGCGCCCAGCGCCCCGTTGCCGCCGGCCGCGCCGTTGCCACCGTTGCCGATCAGACCACCGTTGCCGCCCGCGCCGCCGGCACCGCCGTCGGCGCCAGGGACGGCATCCGGGTCAGCCGAGGCGTCGTAGCCCGCACCGCCGTTGCCGCCGTTGCCGTGGATGCCGGTGACACCGGTACCGGCGACTCCGCCGAGACCGTCGACGCCGCTGGCCGGGTTGCCGCCGGTGCCGTGCACGCCGGCCACACCGGCGTTGCCCGCCGTGCCCGGGTTGCCCCCGTTGCCGCCCTTGCCGCCGTCGGGGTTCTCCGCATCGCCGGCCGCACCGTTGCCACCGTTGCCGGGCGTGTTGGCGTTGCCGCCGTTGCCGGCGTCGCCACCGTTGCCGTTGAGTCCGACCACGCCGTTGTAGACCACGCCCGCGTTGCCGCCGTTGCCACCGGCACCGCCGTCGCCACCGCTGCCGCCGTGACCGCCGTCCTGACCGTCTTGGCCCGCGAACACGCCGTCAGCACCGTTGGCACCGGCACCGCCGTCGCCACCGTTGGCGCCGTTACCACCATTGCCGCCGTTGCCGGAGTTACCGGCGTCCCGGCCGCCGTCGCCGCCGTGACCACCTTGACCGCCGTAGCCACCGGCCTTGCCGTCCACGCCGGCGTCGCCCGGGTTGGCCCCGTCCGCGCCGGCGGCGCTGTCGCCACCGTTACCGCCGTTGCCACCGTTGCCGCCGTCGCCAATCCGGCCCGCTGCGCCACCGTTTCCGGCGGCTCCACCGTTCTGGCCCTGGCCGTCATCGAGGAGGCCGCCGTTGCCACCGTTGCCGCCGTGACCACCGTTTCCGCCGCTGATGGCCGCCGCGCCCGCCTGCCCGGAGATCGCGCGGGTGCCATCGCTGTTCAGGCCGCCCAGGCCGGCGATACCCACGAGCCCGCGGTCTCCACCGGCTCCGCCGTTGCCTCCGTCACCGGCAGAGAGCGCGGTTCCGTTGTTGCCGCCGTTGCCGCCGTTGCCACCGTTGCCGGCGTTGCCCGCGTCGCCGGCGCTGCCGCCCGCCCCTGCCGCGCCGGAGGCACCTGCCGGGTGGACGCCCAGGAATCCGCCCGCGCCGCCCTTGCCGGCGTTGCCTCCGTTGCCGCCATTGCCGCCGTTGCCACCATTACCGGCGTCCATGCCGTCTTGACCGGCCAGGCCGCTGCTGGCGCCGGCTCCGCCGGCGTTGGTGCCGTGCAGGCCGTTCTGCCCATCCCCGCCGGCGCCGCCGTTGCCGCCGAAACCACCGTCACCGCCATTGCCGGCAGCGCCGAACAACAGGCCGGCCCGCCCGCCGGTGCCGCCGTTGCCACCGAAACCGCCGAAGCCGCCGTTGTCACCGCTCGCGCCGAACGTGGCACCGTCCGCGCCGTCGCCGCCGAAGCCACCGGCACCCCCGGCGCCCCCGGCGCCGCCGTTGCCGATGAAGATCGCCGCACCACCGGTTCCGCCGAACCCACCGGCGCCACCGCCGATTCCGCCGATTCCGCCGGCGCCGCCCAGGCCACCGTTGCCCAGCAGCCAGCCACCGGCACCACCGTCTCCACCGGCACCGCCATCACCGCCCGCGATGCCGTCGAGTCCGGCGCCACCGGCGCCACCGTTGCCGATCAGTCCGGCGGCACCGCCGATTCCGCCATTGGCATTGATCGCGCTGCCAGCCAGTCCCGCACCGCCGTCGCCGAACAGGAAGCCACCGTCGCCGAGGTTGCCGAAGAGGCCCGTGCTGCCCAGTAGCGAGTCGTTGACGCCGTCGAAGCCGTCGATGCCGTTGCCGATCAGCACCCGCCCGAACAGGTCGACGAAGGGCTGATTGACGACGTTGAGCAGCGGCTCTGCGTAGCCCATCAGGTCTTGACTGAGGGCATACAAGGGCAGGTAGACGTAGTTCTGGAATCCGTCATAGAGAAGCTGATCCAGCTCTGCCACCCAGGGGCCCAGCGGCTGCGTCGGGTCGAAGGCAAAGAGGTTTGAGTCGAACGCGGGTCCGGCGTTGAGACTGGCGAACAGGTCGTCGTTCGATCCGGTGAACCACTGCCCGGAGTCCAGGGACCAGGACTCGAACATCTCCAGGATCGGCTCCATGATCAGGTCATCGAAGTCCGCGTGGGCTGACGGTGCGCCGGCCACGGGGCCGACCCCGAAGGCCAGGAATGCGCCGACCGCGCTGCCTGCTCCGGCCATCCGCCGACCGAGGCGTCCCGACCGGCCACTCTGACGACTGTCACGACTCTGTTGCATGCCGAATCCTCAATTTCCCGAATTCACGCCAAATTGACTGTCCGCTCACCTGGAACAGACGCGCTATATTAGCATCGTCTCGGCAGGTCGGCGATGCGAGTTCCCGCCCTGCGGGAAACCACCCAGCATGCGGCTTTCGCCATTCGAGGGTGTCCGTGCGACCAGCAGCGGTATAACCACACCAATGGTGCTCAAGCTCAGGGTCCCGCAGGACATGGTCGGCGGGGACGTCGATGAAGGCTACGGCAAGGTCGCCGATGCGTTTCGCGCCAACTTCGCCAGCGGTCAAGAAGTCGGCGCCGCTCTCGCCGTGTACCGCGAGGGGGTCAAAGTCGTCGATCTGTGGGGCGGCTACCGTGACGGGCTGGTTCGCGCACCCTGGACGCAGGACACCATGGTCAACGTCTTCTCCAGCACCAAGGGCGTGGCAGCGCTTGCCGTCGCGCTGGCGGTGTCGCGGGGCCTCTTCAGCTATGACGACACGGTCGCCACCCACTGGCCGGAATTCGCGCAGGCCGGCAAGGGTGACGTGACGGTCCGTCAACTGCTGGGCCACCAAGCCGGCCTCAGCTCGCTCAAACCCGCACCCACGCTGGCCGATGTTGCGAACCCGGATCGACTGGCGCCCCTGCTCGCCGCTGCGAAGCCACTCTGGACGCCGGGCACCCGGCACGGCTATCACGCGGTCACCTTGGGCTGGTATGAATCCGAGCTCATCCGCCGCACCGACCCCGCCGGGCGCACGCTGGGCCGCTTCTTCGCCGACGAGATCGCCGCTCCCCTGGGCCTGGACCTGCATATCGGCCTGCCGAAGTCGGTGTCCCGCGACCAGGTGGCGCTGCTACATCAATGGAAGCGCGCCGAAGCGCTCCTGCACCTCACCGTCATGCCGCCCGCACTGGTGGCGGCATCTTTCAATCCGTTCGGTCTGCTGAGCCGGGCAGGCTCCCTCCCCAGCGACATCAGCCCCTGGGACGGCGACTACAACCGCGACGACGTGCGGGCCGTCGAGATCCCGTCGGCCAACGGAATCGGTTCGGCCCGCGCGATCGCGCGCCTGTACGGGGCCGCGGCCACCGCGCACCCGCTATTGCCGCTGAGCCCCGAGGTGCGCCGGGAACTCGCGGCGATGCCCGCGGCCCCTGCCCGCGGGGAACGCGACAAGGTCCTGGGCGTCGAACTGGTGTTTTCGCTGGGACTTTCCAAGCCCGCCTTCGGCTCAGCCTTCGGCTCGTCGAACAACGCCTACGGCACCCCGGGCTTCGGCGGGTCCTTCGGGTTCGCCGATCCCGATACCGGCGTCGGCTACTCCTACGTGATGAACCGGCTGGGCTTTCACCTGCACAGCGATCCCCGTGAGCTCGCGCTGCGCCAGGCGTTGTTCCGCGACGTGCTGGGCGTCCGGCCACAGGCCTGAGGTACCGCCAAGACCAGACGCTTTCAGTCACAAAGTGGGCGCCCTACCAGCGCGACTCCCCCATCCACAACGCCTGCGTCCCGTTGACCGAGCGCTCGACCTGCTCGACGACCCCGGTCAGGGACCGGACCACCAGGCTTCCGACCACGTCGGTCAGCGCCGCCGCCGGCTGCGACGACGGACGCGGGCGAACGAAGTCCCACATCGACGATCCGGGGTAGGAGACGGTTCGCACCGGGGCGTCGGCGTCGAGCCCGGCCAAGACCTTGGCCCGCCGTACCGCGGTGCGCAATCCGCCCAGCTCGTCGACCAAGCCGCGTTCGGCCGCGTCGGCGCCGGTCCATATCCGCCCGCGAGCGACCGCGTCCACCGCCTCGGTGGACAGATTGCGCCCCTGCGCCACGCGTGCAACGAAGTCGTCGTAGAAAAGGTCGGCCTCGGTCTCGACCTGCCCCTGCTGTTCGGGAGTAAATGGTGCATCGGTAGACCACGCGTCGGCGTTGGCACCGGTCCGCACCGAGTCGGACCCCACGCCGAGACGGTCTTTGAGACGGCGGGCGACCAACTTGCCGGTCACCACGCCGATGGAACCGGTGATGGTCCCGGGATTGGCCACGATGGTGTCGGCGCCCGCAGAGATGTAGTAGCCACCGGAGGCGGCGACGGCACCCATCGAGGCCACCACCGGCTTGCCGGCCTCACGGGCCTGCTGGACCGCTCGCCAGATCGTTTCCGAACCGGTGACCGAGCCGCCCGGACTGTCCACCCTCAGCACAATCGCGGAGACATCCTTGTCCGCCGCCGCTTCACGCAGGGCCGCGGCAATCGTGTCCCCACCGACATTGCGGTTGCCCAGCGGAGAGAACTGCGGCCCGCCGGAGCCACTGACGATCGCCCCCGAGACCGTCACCACCGCGATCGCCGGCTTGGGCTTACGCCCGGGCAGGCCCTGACGTGCCCCCTCGGCGGTGGCGTGGGCGTAGCGGGACAGGTAGAGGCGTGGCGGTGCGCCCTCGCCGTCAGCGCCGGACCGAAGATCGACTCCGGCCAACTCGGCGATTCGGTTATAGGCCTCATCCCGGAAGCCGATCCGATCGATCAGGCCGGACTGCACCGCGTCGTCGCGTAGCAGCGGCGCCCTGTCCGCCACGGCGTCGACGACGTCGGCCTGGAGGTGACGCGATTCGGCGACGGCCGCCCGCACCTGTGCATGAAGGCTCTCCACCAGAGCGGTGTCGGCCTCGCGGTGGGCATCGGTGTAGGAGTCCTGGGTGAACAGATTTGCTGCCGACTTGTACTCGCCCCGGGCAACGAACTGCGCCTCGATTCCCGCCTTATCCAGCGCTGTCCGCAGGAAGGTCGCGTTGGTGGCGAAACCGATCAGCCCGACGGTGCCCGAAGGCTGCATCCACACCTCGCCGAACGCCGAAGCCAAGTAGTACGACAGCGTGCCCGGATAGGTCTCGGCCCACGCCAGCGACGGCTTGGCGGCGGCGAACTCGGCAACCGCGTCCCGCAGCTCCTGCACCGGCCCGGCGGCGGCCGCCGAGAGCTGCACCCGGGCGATCAAGCCCGCTACTCGTGGATCGTGCGTGGCGCGGTGAAGGGCGGCCACCACCTCGCGCAGTATCGCCGGACGGCCTCCGGAGCGGATCAGGGCCAATGGGTCGAAAGAACCGGTCTCATGCGGCAGCTCCTGCAGGTCCAGCTCCAGGATGACGCCCTGGGGCACACCATGGTGGCGCGCGGTGTCGATGCGACGGACCACGCCGCGCAGGTCGTCCATCCCGGGCACGCCGGGCAGTAGCGAGAACATGCTGGCGAGCCTACCGGCGGCGCGCGTGATGCCCACCAGACGCAGAATCGCACCCCACCGATCGGTGGAGTGCGATTCTGTAGCTCGTTGTGCGGGGCGGACCCTACAGCTCGGTGGCGGTGCCTCCGGCTGCGGTGATCTTGTCCTTGGCACTGCCGCTGAACTTGTGAGCGGTGATGTCCACCTTGACCGCAAGCTTGCCGTCGCCGAGCACCTTGACCAGCGTGTTCTTGCGGACGGCGCCCTTGGCTACAAGCTCGTCGAGGCCGATGGTGCCACCCTCGGGGAACAGCCGGCTGATGTCGCCGACGTTGACGACCTCGTACTCGGTGCGGAACCGGTTGCGGAAGCCCTTGAGCTTGGGCAGGCGCATGTGGATGGGCATCTGCCCACCCTCGAACCGGACCGGCACATTCTTGCGTGCCTTGGTGCCCTTGGTACCACGTCCCGCGGTCTTACCCTTGGAACCCTCACCACGGCCGACGCGGGTCTTCTTGGTGTTCGACCCGGGCGCGGGGCGCAGGTCGTGCAGCTTGATGGTCATTCTGCTTCCTCCACTACCACGAGGTGGTGAACAACCCGGATCAGCCCGCGAGTCTGCGGGTTGTCCTCACGCACCACCGACTGGCGGATCTTGCGCAGGCCCAGGGTGCGCAGGCTCTCGCGCTGCTTCCAACGGGCACCGATGGTGCCGCGGACCTGGGTGATCTTCAGGTTTGCCATGGTTATGCAGAACCTTCCCGCTCGGCGCGAGCCGCGCTGAGCGCAAGTGCCTCGCTCTCCCGGCGCGCCTTGAGCATCGCGGCCGGAGCCACATCTTCGATGGGCAGGCCACGGCGGGCCGCCACCTCTTCGGGACGCTGCAGCATCTTCAGCGCGGCAACGGTGGCGTGCACCACGTTGATCGCGTTGTCGCTGCCCAGCGACTTGGACAGGATGTCGTGCACTCCTGCGCATTCCAGCACGGCACGCACCGCACCGCCGGCGATCACACCGGTACCCGGGCTGGCCGGACGCAGGAACACCACACCGGCCGCGGCCTCACCCTGCACCGGGTGGGTGATGGTGCCACCGATCAGCGGCACCCGGAAGAAGCCCTTGCGGGCCTCCTCGACGCCCTTGGCGATCGCGGCGGGAACTTCCTTGGCCTTGCCGTAGCCGACACCGACCAATCCGTTGCCGTCGCCCACGATCACCAGCGCGGTGAAGCTGAACCGACGGCCACCCTTGACCACCTTGGACACCCGGTTGATCGCGACCACGCGCTCCAGGTAGTTGCTCTTGTCGCCGTCGCGGTTGTCGCGACCGCCACGGCCACCGTCGCGGCCACCACGGCCACCCCGGTTGTCACGGTTGTCGCGCCCGTCATTGCGGTGGGCACTGCCCGTGTCGGGACCTGCCGAGGAGGCCCCTGTCGGCTGCTCCGCCATCATGCGGTCCTTCCAGTCATCTTCACGTCAGTCATCAGAAGTTCAATCCGCCCTCGCGCGCCGCGTCGGCCAGCGCCGCGATACGGCCGCCGTAGGTGTAGCCACCACGGTCGAACACCACGTCCTGCACACCGGCTGCCTTGGCACGCTCGGCGATCAGCTGTCCGACCCGCACGCTGTGGGCCTTCTTGTCGCCGTCCACTGCCCGCACGTCGGCCTCGATCGACGATGCCGCCGCCACCGTGTGGCCGGCGAGGTCGTCCACCAACTGCACGTGAATGTGCCGCGAGGACCGGTGCACGACCAAGCGCGGACGCTCGGCGGTGCCGGCGACCTTCTTGCGCAACCGGGCGTGCCGACGGATGCGGTGGTTGCGCCGAACCTCAGAGATGTTCTGCCCGACGGGTTTGCGGTCCGCGGTGCCTGCTGTTGATTGCGCCATGACTACTTACCTGTCTTTCCGACCTTGCGGCGTACCTGCTCACCCTCGTAGCGCACGCCCTTGCCCTTGTAGGGGTCGGGGCGACGCAGGCGGCGGATGTTCGCCGAGATCTGGCCGACCTTCTGCTTGTCGATGCCCGAGACCGAGAACTTGGTGGGCGTCTCCACCGCGAAGGTGATGCCTTCCGGAGCCTTGATCAGCACCGGGTGGCTGTAGCCCAGCGCGAACTCCAGGTCGCTGCCCTTGAGCGCGACGCGGTAGCCGACACCGAAGATCTCCATCTTGCGGACGTAGCCCTCTGACACACCCGTGACCAGGTTGGCCAGCAGGGTGCGGCTCAGGCCGTGCAGTGACCGGTTGCGCCGGTCATCGTCGGGCCGGGTCACCACGAGGGCGCCGTCATCGTTGCGAGCAACGTTGATCGGCTCCGCCACCGAGAGCTCCAAGGTGCCCTTGGGCCCCTTGACCGATACGTTCTGACCATCGATGGTCACGTCGACCCCGGCGGGAACCGGGACCGGCTGCTTACCAATACGCGACATGTCTGCTACTCCCTCACCACACGTACGCGAGGACTTCGCCGCCCACGCCCTGCCTGGCCGCCTGACGGTCGGTGAGCAGACCCGAGGACGTGGAGATGATCGCCACGCCCAGGCCGCCGAGCACCCGTGGCAGGTTGGTCGACTTTGCGTAGACCCGCAGGCCCGGCTTGGACACCCGGCGCAGACCGGCGAGGCTGCGCTCCCGGTTCGGGCCGTACTTGAGGTTGACCACCAGCGCCTTGCCCACGCGGGCGTCTTCGACGTGGTAGTCGGTGATGTAACCCTCGCGCTTGAGGATCTCGGCGATGTTCGCCTTGATCTTCGAGTGCGGCAGGGTCACCTCGTCGTGGTACGCCGAGTTGGCGTTACGCAGACGGGTCAGGAAGTCCGCGATGGGATCCGTCATAGTCATTTAGGCTGCTCCTCCACCCTCACCAGCTGCTCTTCTGCACACCGGGCAGCTCGCCGGCGTGCGCCATTTCGCGCAGGCAGATCCGGCACAGGCCGAATTTGCGGAGCACCGCGCGCGGACGGCCGCATTTGTTGCAGCGGGTGTAGGCGCGCACCGCGAACTTGGGCTTGCGGGCCGCCTTGATAACCAACGCCTTCTTAGCCATGGTCAGTTCTCCTTGAACGGAAAGCCGAGAGCCCGCAGTAGCGCTCGTCCTTCGTCGTCGTTGGTCGCCGAGGTGACGACGGTGATGTTCATGCCCCGCGGGCGGTCGATGGAGTCCACGTCGATCTCGTGGAACATCGACTGCTCGGCCAGCCCGAAGGTGTAGTTGCCGGAACCGTCGAACTGCTTGGGCGAGAGCCCACGGAAGTCGCGGATACGCGGCAGAGCGATCGAGGTGAGCCGGTCGAGGAACTCCCACATCCGGTCCCCACGCAGGGTGACCCGGGCACAGATCGGCATTCCCTCACGCAGCTTGAACTGCGCGATGGACAGGCGGGCCTTGCGAATCTCCGGCTTCTGGCCGGTGATCGCGGCCAGGTCGGTGACCGCGTTGTTGATCAGCTTGGCGTCCCGGGCGGCTTCACCGACGCCCATGTTCACCACGACCTTCACCACGCCGGGGATCTGCATCACGTTGGCGTAGTTGAACTCTTTGTTGAGCGCGTCGCGGATCTCCTCGCGGTAGCGCACCTTCAGCCGAGGCTGGGTCTTTTCTGCAGTCGTCATCTCTAGATGTCCTTGCCGTTGCGCTTGGAGACGCGAACCTTCTTGCCGGACTCGGCGTCCACCCGGTAGCCGATCCGGGTGGGCTGTCCGTCGGAGTCGACGACCATCACGTTGGAGACGTGGATCGGGGCCTCTTGCGTGACGATGCCGCCCGACGACGCACCGGCCTGGTTGGCCGAGTTCGCGACGTGCTTCTTGATCCGGTTGACGCCCTGGACCAGCACCCGGTTGCGAGTCGGGAAAGCCTGCAGGACCTTGCCCTTGGCGCCCTTGTCCTTACCGGCGATGATCAGGACGGTGTCGCCCTTATGGACCTTCATCTACAACACCTCCGGTGCCAGCGAGACGATCTTCATGAACTTCTTCTCGCGCAGCTCGCGACCAACCGGCCCGAAGATGCGGGTTCCGCGCGGGTCGTTGTCGGCCTTGATGATCACGGCCGCGTTCTCGTCGAACTTGATGTAGCTGCCGTCGGCGCGGCGACGCTCCTTGACGGTGCGCACCACGACGGCCTTGACGACATCACCCCGCTTGACGTTGCCGCCCGGGATGGCGTCTTTGACGGTTGCGACGATGACATCACCGATGCCGGCGTATCGCCGCGACGAGCCGCCGAGCACCCGGATGCACAAGATCTCCTTGGCGCCGGTGTTGTCGGCGACCTTCAACCGCGATTCCTGCTGAATCACCAGATCTCCTCAGTAATCGGGACATTGCCCGGCACGCCAAGTGGCATGCCGGATTGTCCCCGGTCGTGCATGGTCTTCTTTTGCTGCCGAAGGGCACGCAGGGCCAACTTGCGCTGGCCGAGGTCTGCTCACGGCAACCCCTAGAGCTTAGGCGACGGATCCGTCAACGCCAAATTGCAGGCCAAGCCGCCCGCAGACGGCTGGCGACACGGTCCCCTGGTCGCTGTTTCGCGGCTCAGTCATCCCCTTGTCGCACCCAGGCATAGATGAACAGACCCATGGCGGCTGCCAGCGCTATCAGCACCCACTGGACGATCGCCTGGTCGATCCAGGATCCCGGCGGTGGCGCGCCGGGCAGGATGTTGCGCAACGGGATGATCGCGAACAGATTCGCGGCGTACCAGGTGGCAAAAGGCGGCAGAAATTTGCGCCTGCCCATCGCCATCGGTACGGCCACCACCAGGGCGAGGGTGGGCAGGCTGATCAACACCAGGCAGATTCCCAGGTCGAAGATGAGCGGGCCCCTGGCGCGCTGGATCTTCACCACTACCGCGGCGTCGGCATCGCCTCGCTGGTTTCGGGTTCTGCTCGCGTCGCGCACCCGGGCGACGCTGGCGTCCCAACCGTCCAGCGATCCGGTGACCTCCACACGCGCGGGGATCCGCTTGCGGCTCTCCCCGGTTCCGACGAACACATCGGCCGACAGCTCTTCGGTGGTGTAGGAGTCGAAGGGCCAGTTTCCAGGCGCGCCATATGCCTCGATGGTCGTGCTGACTCGCGCCGGCGCATCTCCCGCGGGAAAGTGGAAGTCACCCAAATCATTCGGGGGATACAACCGGACCGCGAGCTCGGTGTTGAGCACATTGAACCGCTTGTCGTACAACGACTCTCCGGGATGGATGAGGATATCTACTGCGAGCCGATTCGCGACCGGGTTCAGCTCATGAAGGCGAACCTGCACGATGGTGTCCTCCGGGCTCACCGCGCTCAGGTCGAGCGGCGGCAACGGACTGTCCGATCTCTGCAACGTGTGGACACCGAACAGCGATGACGCGTAGGCGACCACGATCGCGGCCAGTATTAACGCGCTCGTCAGATATCGTGGTCCGCGGCGACGTGTGATCGGCGCACCCGCAGCGCCCGAGAGAGACTCTGTGCTGATCGTGCTCATCGTGAGCCAGGGTAGCGAACCATGGGCCCGGCGGTGGCACGCCCGTGAGGTCACGAAAAATGCTGGGCCGCAAGCGCATCGGAATCCCACAGCGCATATCCAGACGTCATTTTCCGACCACGCCCCGTTCACCTTCCGTTCGGCCAAGCGCGGGTTTGGGTTGTTATACACACGGCCATGAGTCGTTTCCCGGCCGGCGCAATCCAAACGCCGGCCATAGCCGCCGGCATCCTGCTGACCGCAAGCGCTCTGGCGCTATCGGCGTGCAGCGTCCCCAACATGACGCTGGCCTACGCCAGCGAGCCTGTGACCTGTGGCGGTAAGGCAGATCTGAAAGCCAGTGGTTCGACCGCACAGGCGCACGCGATGGCCGAGTTCACCGATATCTACCGCACTGCCTGTGTCGATCGCACAATCGACTACTCCGCCAACGGTTCCGGGGCCGGCATCTCCGACTTCCTCTCAGGACAGACTGATTTCGCGGCCTCCGAATCGCCCCTGAACTCCGAGCAGCGAGCACTGGCCAAACAACGCTGCGGGGGCTCGGAGGCGTGGCATCTGCCGATCGTGTTCGGGCCATTGGCCATCACCTACAACCTGCCCGAAGTCGACTCGTTGGTTCTCGACGCGCCCACCATCGCCAAGGTATTCAACGGCAGCATCCGTCGCTGGGACGACCCGGACCTGGTCGCACTCAACGGCCCCATGCCCGCACAGGACATCCGCGTCGTCTACCGCAGCGACCTGTCCGGCAGCACCGAGAACTTCCAGGCCTATCTGCGGGCCGCATCCGGTGGCGTCTGGGACAGTGAGGCGACCAAGACGTTCAACGGCGGTGTGGGCGTGGGCGCCAAGGGCAATGAGGGTACTGCTGCACTGGTGCGCACCACCGAGGGTTCGATCAGCTATAACGAGTTGGCCTTTGCCATGGACCAGGGGCTGTTCGCCGCAGAGATCCGCACACCGGCCAGCCGCAAGTCCAAACGTCCGGTGCGGATCGGAACGGATTCGGTCGGAAAGACCATTGCCGGCGCGAAGATCACCGGGGCCGGCAACGATCTCGTGATCGATATCTCCTCGTTCTACAACCCGCCCCAAGGCGACGTGTACCCGATCGTCCTGGCCGGCTACGAGATCGTCTGCTCGAAGTATCCCGACCCTGCCGTGGGCCAGGCGGTCAAGGGCTTTCTGCAGGCGGCGGCCGGCCTGGGCCAGGCCAACCTCAACAAGCAGGGCTACATCCCCCTGCCTCCCGATTTTCAATCGCGGGTCTGGACCACGATCGAGGCGATCACCTAAAACGTCCCCATACCCCTGCACGGGTGTGCCCACTTGGCGTGAGCGTGCGTGTCTGTACGGCGAAACGCCGCGCCAGGACGTACAACTGAGCACGCTCGATCCCCGGGTTGAGCTCCGCATCGGCCACGACGCTGCCAGGTGTTTTCCACGCGCCTCGACCGTGAGTGTGCGGACTTGCACGCGACACGCCGGGGCGGTTTCAAGGGGTGGATGCAACACCACCTTGATCGAGGAGTGTTGCGATGGCACGTACGACGCCGAAGGCGACGGTTGACCGCTTCTGGATGTTGATCCGATCTGGGTTGACACCGTCGCATGCCGGGGTGGCCGCCGGCGTGTCGGAGGCGACTGGTCGTCGACTCTTCGATAACGCTGGCGGAGTGAAACCTGCACTCCATCAACCACATAACGCTGACATTCGACCGCGTCTGACCCTGTCCGAACGCATCACCATCCAGGTCGGCGTACAACGAGGAGAGTCGTTGCGCTCGATCTCGGCCAGGTTGGGGCGTGCCCCCTCGACGATCAAACGCGAACTCGATAACAACGTGCGCAACCGCTACGACGGCCGGAAATCCGGGTTACCGGCGCAAGGAGGCGTTCGGTGCCCGCCAATCCGGCAGCACCGCCGTGGTGCACTACGACGCGCTAGGCCGCCCACGAATCGGCCCACCGACGCGCCCGACGCCCCACACCGCGCAAGCTGAGCCTGGCTACGGCCCTGCGCCATGAGGTGCAGACTCGGTTGCAGCAGCACCACAGCCCGACCCAGATCGCCCGACGGCTGCGGCGCGAGTTCCCCGACCAACCGGAGATGTGGGTGTCACACGAAGCGATCTACCAGTCGATATATGTGCAGGGACGTGGGTGCCTGCGCCGCGAACTGCATCAGTGCCTACGCACCCAGCGCGCCATCCGACGTCCCCAGCACCAACCCGGCACTCGGCGCACCCGCATCCGGGACATGGTCAACATCAGCCAGCGTCCCGCCGAGGTCGCCGACCGGGCAGTACCCGGGCACTGGGAGGGTGACCTGATCCTGGGCAGTACCGCCTCGGCATCGGCGATCGGCACCCTGGTCGAACGCAGCACCAGGTTCGTCGTCCTGCTGCACCTGCCGCACAACCACGGCGCACTGGCGGTGCAAGAGGCGATCATCGCCAAGATGGTCGAACTACCCGAGCATCTACGACGGTCCTTGACCTGGGATCAGGGCATCGAGATGGCCAACCACGCGGCCATCGCCGCGGCCACCGACCTCGATATCTACTTCTGCGACCCGCGCTCACCCTGGCAACGCGGCACCAACGAGAACACCAACGGATTACTGCGCCAGTATTTCCCGAAGGGAACCGACCTGTCGCTGTGGGGACCGGGCTACCTCGACCAAGTCGCCGCCGAACTCAACGGCCGACCCCGCCAAACACTGGACTGGAGAACACCCGCCGAAGCACTCAACGAACTACTCTCACAAAACCCACCCGTTGCATCCACCCCTTGAAACCGCCCGGGGTTATGGCGGACAGACACGCACGTTCGCGCCATCTAGTGCGCGTCCGCCGCGCAACGGAATCCGATATGGCTGGTGGCCGTGTCTTGAGACTGCGGGGAGCGGGCCGCGGGCCGGTAGCGGTGGCAGTACTGCGGCGCGCACAGATGCGACCCGCCTTTGAGGGTCTGGGTGACGTCAGGGTCGGCAGGGCCAACCGGCGCGCAGCAGGACTTCGGCGGAGCGTCGAGACGGTGGTGGGCCGAGAATTCGGTGGTCGTCCACTCCCAGACATTGCCGATCATGTCGACCAGCCCCCAGCCGTTGGCCGCAAAGGTGCCCACCGGTGACGTGCCGAACCAGCCCGCGGCGCCGTCATTGCGGTACGGAAACGCGCCCTGCCAGGTGTTGGCCATCAACACTCCGCCGGGCATGGCTTCCTCCCCCCACGGGTAGGTCGTGTTCTCGCCGGCCCGGGCGGCGTACTCCCACTCCGCCTCGGAAGGCAGCCGCCGCCCCGCCCACCGCGCGTACGCGGCCGCGTCCGGATAGGCCACCTGGACCACCGGGTGATCCGGAATCTCCTCGACACTGCTGGCCGGTCCGAGCGGATGCCGCCAATTGGCGCCGGGGACCCAGCGCCACCATTGCCGCCAGTCACGCAGGTCGACCGGACCCTGAGTGGGAGTGAATACCAGGGCGCCCGGGTCAGCGTCGCCATAACGCCCCGAATCGAGCTGTTGCTCAGCGACTGTCACATAGCCCGTGGCAGCGACGAACTCGGCGAACTGCGCGTTGGTCACCGGGCTTCGTTCCAACGCGAACGCCTGCACCGCAACGGTGTGGATAGGCGCCTCTTCGGGATAGAAGCTCGTCGAGCCCATCCGGTACACCCCGGTGGGGATCTCGACGAGCTTCGTCAGCACGGCATCAGTCCCGCGAAAATGCCGCCGCAAGAGCCATTTTCACATCCAGATACGGCTCCCCGCTGATATCGACAGCAACGTCCGCGATATCCCCTCCAGTGAAGGTGAAGGGCGCTCGGTAGGCCGAGGACACCGCCTGCCCGGTGTTGCGCCCCACACTGACCCCGCCGCCGGCCAACGCGAAGGCCCCAGGTTGGGCCACCATGTCGGGCAGGGTCGCCACCACGGCGTCATCGATGTACAACGAGGCTTCACCCAGCGGGGTGTGACTGCCCTCGACGGTCCCCGTGCGGTCAAACCTGACACCGAAGACGTGCTCCCCCAGGGGAATGGGATCTGGGGAGGACAACCACTGCTCGCGCTCACCCAGGAAGTTGTAGACGTAGTGCAGTTTGCCGCCCTGAACGAACAGCGCGTGGCCGCCATGCCGGGCGCCCTGCTTGAACAGCACTCCCTCGGCATCAGCGGAATCCACCGTGACGCGGGCCAACACCGAGAACGAACGGCCGCGCAGATCCACGCATGCCCCCAAGGGCACCTCAGCGGTGTGCGGGTAGTAGGTGTAGCTGGTCCGATCGCCGGCCAGGTACGGCCGCTCGCGGGTAGTCATCTCCAGGATGTTGAGGTCCGCCAGCGGCAGGCCAGCGTACTTGTCAGCCTCGGCGAACCACATCGCCTTGAGCTCTTCAAGTTTGTCGGGATACTCAGCGGCCAGGTCGTGACATTGGCTGCGGTCTTGCGCGAGGTTGTAGAGCTCCCAGCGGTCCGCATCGAAGTGACTCCAGCCGGACGGCGTCGCCGCATGCACGGTATTGGCAAACCAGCCCCGATGCCAGATTCCGCGGGTGCCCAGCATGGTGTAGAACTGGGTGTCCTTTCCGGTATCTGCAGCCGGATCTGTCAGCGCCGCTTTGAAACTGACGCCTTCCAGGGGCCGTTGCACGACGCCACGAACGGTGGCGGGGGGTTCGATGCCGATCAGGTCGTAGACCGTGGGCGTCACATCGCACACATTGACATAGGTGTCGCGCACCTCGCCGCGTGCGGGAATTCCGTTGGGCCAACTAACGATCGCCGGGTCGGCGATGCCACCCTCGTGGGAGGCATAACGCTTGTAGAGCTTGTACGGCGTGTTGAACGCCATCGCCCAACCGACCGGGTAGTGGTTGTAGGTCTCCGGACTGCCCAGCTGGTCGAAGAGCTTCATCGCCTCTTCGACGGTGTCGATGTAGCCGTTGAAGAACTTGTTCTCGTTGGGCGATCCGTTGGGACCGCCCTCCCCGCTGGCACCGTTGTCGGAGATCACCACGACGATGGTGTTGTCGAGTTGGCCGGACTCCTCCAGGTAGTCCAGGATTCGGCCGATCTGTGCGTCGGTGTAACTCTGGAATCCGGCGAACACCTCCGCCATCCGGGCGAACAGGCTCTTCTCGGAGTCATCCAGACTCTCCCAGGGGCGGACCATGTCCAGGAACGGCCACGGCTGACCGTCGGCACTGGTGACGCCCGCGTAGGGATTGACTTCGGACAGGTCGGTGTCGGGGGGCACCAGGCCCAGCCTCTTCTGGTTCTCCAACACGATCTCGCGGTACTGCTCATAGCCCATGTCAAAGCGGCCCGCGTAACGGTCGGCCCATTCGGTGAACACATGGTGCGGTGCGTGTCCGGCGCCAGGGCAGACATAGCCGAACCAGGGTTTGCCGGGGGCGATCGTCTGCGCGTCCCGGATGAACTCGATTGTCTTGTCAGCAATGTCCTTGGACAGGTGGTAGCCGTCCTCGGGCGTGGCAGGCGGCGCGACCGGGTGGTTGTCATAGACCAGGTCGGGGTACCACTGGTTGGTCTCGCCACCCATGAAGCCATAGAACCTGTCGAAGCCCCGCTGGGTAGGCCAGTGCCGACGAGTGGCGGCCAGGTTGGACTCCTCCAACGGAGTCAGGTGCCACTTGCCGACACAGAAGGTGCTCCAGCCCTGCTCCGCGAGAACCTCACTGAGCATGGCGGTTTCGAACGGAATCCGGCCGCTGCAGTTGGGGAAGCCGTCGGTGAACTCTTCGATGGTGGCCATGCCCACGCTGGTGGCGTTGCGCCCGGTCAGCAGCGAAGCGCGGGTCGGGGAACACAGCGCGGTGGTGTGGAACTGGGACAGTCGCACGCCACGCTCGGCGATCCTGCTCATGGTCGGCATGTCCACCAGGCCGCCGAAGCAATCCCAGGTGGCGATGCCGGTGTCATCCCACACCACGTACAGCACATTGGGCGCCCCTTCGGGGGCGGTGGGCGCGGCGAACGGCCCCCAATCCGGTTCTGAGTCCCGGATGTCGAGACTGATCTTGCCCGTGAAATCCACCATCACCACTCCGTCGTCGGCCCCCAGAACGGATGAGACACTACCGGCCCGGTGGCCAACTGGCAGCGTTTGCGATCACGACACAGCAAAGGCAGCCACACCGCAACGCTGAAAGCACAAGGACCCGGTACGCAGCGCCGACTGGCGCGCGTCCGGGTCCCGGTGCAACTGCTCCTACTTGGCCTTTTCCAGGATCTCGACCAGGCGCCAGCGCTTGGACGCCGACAACGGACGGGTCTCCATCAGCGACACGCGGTCGCCGATGCCGGCCGTGTTGTTCTCGTCGTGCGCCTTGACCTTCTTAGTGGTCCGGATGATCTTGCCGTAGAGCGGGTGCTTCACGCGGTCCTCGAGCTCGACGACGATGGTCTTCTCCATCTTGTCGCTGACCACGTAGCCGATCTGGGTCTTGCGGCGGCCCCGCGGCGCTTCCGTGCGCGGGGTGTGCTTGGGACCCTTCTCCGCGGCGTTAGCCTTTGCAGCCTGTGCCATTACGATGCCTCGCCTTCAGAACCAGCGGGACCGGACGCCAGGCCCAGTTCCCGTTCGCGCAACACGGTGTAGATGCGCGCGATCTGGTGGCGCACCGTACGGAGCCGGCGGTTGTTGGTGAGCTGCCCGGTCGCCATCTGGAAACGCAGGTTGAACAGCTCCTCTTTGGACTCGCGCAGCTGCTCGACGAGTTCGTCGCCGTTAAGCTCGCGCAGTTCGCCGGCGGTAACTCCCACTGCCATCAGAACTGCTCCTCTCGGGTCACGATGCGCGCCTTGATCGGCAGCTTGTGGATCGCCCGGGTCAGTGCGGCGCGGGCAATGGCCTCGTTCGGGTAGCTCAGCTCGAACAGCACCCGACCCGGCTTGACGTTGGCAACCCACCATTCCGGCGAACCCTTACCGGAACCCATGCGGGTCTCGGCGGGCTTCTTGGTCAGCGGACGGTCCGGGAAGATGTTGATCCACACCTTGCCGCCACGCTTGATGTGCCGGTTGATGGCGATACGAGCGGACTCGATCTGCCGGTTGGTGACGTAGGCGTGCTCCAGTGCCTGGATGCCGTACTCACCGAACGTCACCGCGGTGCCACCGCTGGCGATGCCGCGCTGCTTGGGGTGGTGCTGCTTGCGGTGCTTGACCTTACGGGGAATCAACATGATTAGCTCTCCGTGCTCTGCGTTGCCTGCGGCTCCGCGGTCACTGCGCTGTCCTGGACAGTTTCGGCGGCAGCGGTGTTCTCGGTGCTCTCAGCGGCCCGTCCGGCGTCGGTGCTGGTCGCGGTAGTACCTGAGGCGCCACTGCGGCGGGGGCGGGTGCCGGTCGGCCGCTCCCGACGGGGACGGTCTGCCGACGGTGCGGCAGCGGACAGCTCGCGCTTGCCGCCGACGATGTCGCCCTTGTAGATCCAGACCTTCACGCCGATCCGGCCGAAGGTGGTCTTCGCCTCGTACAGCCCGTAGTCGATGTCGGCGCGCAGCGTGTGCAGCGGCACACGACCTTCGCGGTAGAACTCCGAACGGCTCATCTCAGCGCCGCCGAGGCGGCCCGAGCACTGCACCCGGATGCCCTTGACGTTGGGCTGACGCATCGCCGACTGGATCGCCTTGCGCATCGCGCGGCGGAACGCCACACGGTTGCTCAGCTGCTCGGCCACACCCTGAGCCACCAGCTGTGCCGTGGACTCGGGGTTCTTGACCTCGAGGATGTTCAGCTGGACCTGCTTGCCGGTCAGCTTCTCCAGGTCAGCACGGATCCGGTCGGCCTCGGTGCCGCGGCGGCCGATGACGATGCCGGGCCGGGCGGTGTGGATGTCGACGCGGACCCGGTCACGGGTGCGCTCGATCTCGACGTCGGCGATGCCGGCGCGCTCGAGACCACTGGACAGCAGCCGACGGATCGCCACGTCTTCCTTGACGTAGTCCGCGTACTGCTTGTCTGCGTACCACCGCGACTTCCAGTCGGTGGTGATCCCGAGCCGGAAGCCGTGCGGGTTGATCTTCTGGCCCATTACTCCGAGCCCTCCTTCGCGTCGGACGTCTCAGGCGCCTTCTTGGTTGCCGCCTTCTTGGCGGGCGCCTTCTTAGCCGCCGCTTTCTCGGTCGTCTTCTCAGCAGCCGTGGCCGTGGAAGCCTTCTTCGCCGCCGCCTTCTTGGCCGGGGCCTTCGCCCCTGCCTCGGTGGCGGCCTTGCTGGCCTGCGCACGACGCGCCCGGGCTGCACCGGCAGACTGCGCCGAACCGCCGCCGGAGGACGGCCGGCTCTCCACCACCACAGTGATGTGGCTGGTGCGCCGACGGATCCGGTACGCACGCCCCTGGGCGCGCGGCTTGATCCGCTTGGCCGTCGGGCCCTCGTCGGCGTAGACCGTGGCGACCACCAGGGTGGACGGGTCCAGGCCTTCGTTGTTCTCGGCGTTGGCCGCCGCACTGGCGATGACCTTGGCCAGCGGGAGGCTGGCCTGCTGCGGGGCCCAGCGCAGGATGTCCAGCGCTTCGGCCACAGACTTGCCGCGCACCAGGTTGATCACCCGGCGCGCCTTGCTGGCCGAGATACCCAGGTGGCGGGCCTTGGCAACAGCGGACGGATATTCAGTCGTAACGCTCACCGGCGCTTAGCCTTCCGGTCGTCTTTGATGTGTCCCTTGAAGGTGCGCGTCGGAGCAAATTCGCCGAGCTTGTGCCCGACCATCGACTCGGTGACGAATACCGGAACATGCTTGCGGCCGTCGTGTACGGCGAACGTGTGCCCGATGAAGTCCGGGATGATCGTCGACCGACGTGACCAGGTCTTGATGACCTGCTTGGTGTTCTTCTCGTTCTGGACGTCGACCTTCTTGAGCACATGCTCGTCGACGAACGGACCCTTCTTGAGGCTGCGTGGCATCGCTTTCCCTCCGATTCCTAGCGCTTCTTGCCGGTGCGCCGGCGTCGGACGATGAGCTTGTCGCTGGGCTTGTTCGGCCGGCGGGTGCGACCCTCCGGCTTACCCCACGGGCTGACCGGGTGCCGGCCGCCGGAGGTCTTGCCCTCACCACCACCGTGCGGGTGGTCCACCGGGTTCATCACGACACCACGGACGGTCGGGCGCTTGCCCTTCCACCGCATACGGCCGGCCTTACCCCAGTTGATGTTGGCCTGCTCGGCGTTGCCCACCTCGCCGACGGTGGCGCGGCAGCGCACATCGACGCGGCGGATCTCACCCGAGGGCATACGCAGCGAGGCGTAGGCGCCTTCCTTACCCAGCAGCTGAATGCTGGAGCCGGCGGAACGGGCCAACTTGGCACCGCCACCGGGCCGCAGCTCTACGGCGTGCACCAGGGTGCCGGCCGGGATGTTGCGCAGTGGCAGGTTGTTGCCGGGCTTGATGTCGGCGTTGGCGCCGGACTCGACCACGTGGCCCTGCTGCAGACCCTGGGGCGCGATGATGTAGCGCTTCTCGCCGTCCAGGTAGTGCAGCAGCGCGATCCGCGCGGTGCGGTTCGGGTCGTACTCGATGTGCGCAACCTTGGCGTTGACGCCGTCCTTGTCGTGGCGACGGAAGTCGATCACGCGGTAGGCACGCTTGTGGCCGCCACCCTTGTGACGGGTGGTGATCCGGCCGTGGGCGTTGCGCCCACCGTGGCCGTGCAGCGGCCGAACCAGCGACTTCTCCGGGTGGGAGCGGGTGAGCTCAGCGAAATCGGAGACGCTGGCACCGCGACGACCGGGGGTCGTCGGCTTGTACTTGCGGATTCCCATGTCAGTTAGATCTCTCTCTCACGCCGGTCAGGCCGGTGCGGCGAACAGGTCGATCGGCTTGCTGCCGGGCGCCAGGGTCACGATGGCGCGCTTGGTGTCCTTGCGCTTGCCGTAGCCGGTCTTGGACCGCTTGCGCTTGCCCGGCCGGTTCGCGGTGTTCACCGACGCGACCTTGACCGCGAAGATCTTCTCGATCGCGATCTTGATCTGCGTCTTGTTCGTGTCGGGGCGCACCACGAAGGTGTACACGTTGTTCTCGATCAGCCCGTAGGACTTCTCGGAGATGACCGGCGCGAGGATGATGTCGCGGGGATCGGTGATGGTCGCCATCAGGCCGAAACCTCCTCGGATTTGGCGCTGTGAGCCTCGATGTAGGAGTTCAGAGCCTCGACGCTGAACACCACATCGTCGGCACGCAGCACGTCGTGGGTGTTGAGCTGGTCCGGGGA
The DNA here is from genome assembly GCF_002086515.1 of Mycolicibacter arupensis. Lineage (GTDB taxonomy): Bacteria > Actinomycetota > Actinomycetes > Mycobacteriales > Mycobacteriaceae > Mycobacterium > Mycobacterium arupense. The sequence continues at coordinate 63,295 of NZ_MVHH01000006.1, read as the reverse complement.
CAGGATGTGCACACCCGGCAGGTTGCGCACGCTCTTGGCGCCCGTCTCGTCGGAACGACCGATGACCACCAGCACCTGCTTGCGGTCGGTGATCGAGCCCAGGAACGTCTTGGCGTCCTTGGTCGAGGGGGTCTGTCCGCTCACCAGCTCGGTGACCGCGTGGATCCGGCCGTTGCGGGCCCGGTCCGACAACGCTCCGCGCAAGGCGGCGGCGATCATCTTCTTCGGGGTGCGCTGGCTGTAGTCACGCGGCTTCGGTCCGTGCACCACGCCACCACCGGTGAACTGCGGCGCCCGGGTCGAACCCTGACGGGCCCGGCCGGTTCCCTTCTGCCGGTAAGGCTTACGGCCACCGCCGCTGACCTCACCACGGGTCTTGGTGGAGTGCGTCCCCTGACGGGCCGCGGCCAACTGAGCGATCACCACCTGGTGCATGAGCGCGATGTTGGCGGGAGCGTCGAACAGCTCAGCGGGCAGCTCAACCGAGCCGCTGGACTTGCCGTCCGGAGTCTTGACGTCAATCTTGATGCCAGCCATTACTTGTCACCCTTTTTGATCGCGCTGCGGACCAGGACCAGCCCACCGTTGCGGCCCGGAATGGCGCCCTTGATCAACAGCACACCGTTCTCGGCGTCAACCTTGTGCACCACCAGGTTCTGGGTGGTGACACGGTCGCTGCCCATCCGGCCCGACATCCGGGTGCCCTTGAACACCCGGCCGGGGGTCGAGCAGCCACCGATCGAGCCCGGCCGGCGGTGCACGGCCTGGGCGCCGTGACCGGCGCCCTGACCACGGAAGCCGTGCCGCTTCATGGTGCCGGCGAAGCCCTTGCCCTTGGAGGTGCCGGTGACGTCGACGTAGCTGCCGTCTTGGAAGATCTCTGCGGTCAGCTCCTGGCCGACCTCGTAGCCGGCTGCAGCCGTCTCGTCGTCGAGACGCAGCTCGGCCAGGTGCCGGCGCGGGTTGACTCCCGCGGCCGCGTACTGGCCGCTCAGCGGCTTGTTGACCTTGCGAGGGCTGATCTCGCCGTACGCGAGCTGCACGGCGCTGTAGCCGTCGCGCTCGGGGGTGCGGATGCGGGTGACCACGTTCGGTCCGGCCTTGACGACCGTGACCGGCACGACCTTGTTGTTCTCGTCGAACACCTGCGTCATGCCCAGTTTGGTACCCAAAATACCTTTGCGTGCCATGGTTTTCGGTGCTCCTACTGGATGTTGACGTCGACGCTGGCCGGCAGATCGATGCGCATCAAGGCGTCAACGGTCTTCGGCGTGGGATCGAGGATGTCGATCAGCCGCTTGTGGGTGCGCATCTCGAAGTGCTCCCGCGAGTCCTTGTACTTGTGCGGGGACCGAATAACGCAATACACGTTCTTCTCGGTCGGCAGCGGCACCGGGCCGACTACGGACGCACCGGTACGAGTGACCGTCTCAACGATCTTGCGCGCCGAGGCGTCAATCGCCTCGTGGTCGTAGGCCTTGAGCCTGATGCGGATCTTTTGTCCCGCCACGCTTCTGCTACCTCACTCCTGCAAAGGGGGTCCGGATTCCGGCCCCACTGGTCTACTCCGTGCCCCAGCTCGCCTGCACCTTCACTGACCCGTGGGTCCGGTGTCGACACTGCGCTGGGCGCTGCCGCCGCTGTTTACCTGTCCTGGTCCACCGGTCCCCGCGGTCGGGCGTGTCGCCCTTACGCGGCCTCGTGCACGGCGAAAATGCTCCGTACGGCGAGAATGGGACCGGATGCGCCCGGGTGGGCGCTGGTCGTATGCCCGGCCAGGGACAACCCCGGCGCAGGCGAACCTGAATAGTATGCCCCAGATCGGTGCAGCCGCCAAATCCCCAGCGATAGCGCTTTCGGTGCTTGGGACCGGCAGCTGTGGAGCCGCCCAGCGGCCCATATTACTTGTCGGTAAGGTAGGTCATTGTGACCGCATCGACCAGTACCTATCAAACATGGCGGCGTCTGGCGGGCATCCCCGGAGGCACCCGGCTGTTCTCGGCCGCGGCGATGGTCCGAGTGCCGTATTTCGCCTCGGTCCTGCCCCATGTGGTCCGGATGGAACCGGGGCTGGCCGAAGTGCTGGTGCCCAAGTGGCCGTTCGTCTATAACCACCTGCACACGGTTCATGCGATCGCCTCGTGCAACGCGGCCGAGGTCGCGATGGGGATGCTCATGGAGGCCACCGTCCCGCGCAGCCACCGCTGGATCCCCAAGGCGATGAATGTGGCCTACCTGGCCAAGGCGACGACGTCGTTGCGGGCGACCGCCCGGCTGGACCCGCCGGACTTCAGCTCCATCCACGACGGGGCCGAGATCGTGGTTCCGGTCAGCATCACCGACAAGGCCGGCGTCGAGGTGGTGCACGCCGACATCACCACCTGGGTGACTCCGGCCTAAGGCCCTCTCCCCCTTCGCCCCCTTCGCCGTGCGTGAAGTTGGCTTCACACTGGGAGGCCGAACGTGAAGTTGGCTTCACGCTCGGCGACATGAAAAGAAGGCTCAGCTCCGAACGGTGGCCCAGAAGTCGCACTGGTGCTCGGTGGTGAAGTCGCTGATCATCCTGCTGCCGTCGGTCCGCAGTGACATCCATCGGCGGTCACGGCCGGTACCGAGCGCCGGCCAGTCCGGCTGCCCCACGCCGATCGGCGCACCGGTCACCACAAACCCGGTCCAGTACTCGATCATCTGATCAGACAAGCGCCGCTGGGCGGCGTCCAGCGGCGACGCTCCACCGATGTCGAACAGGTAGCGCATCTCCAGCGAGTGGGTGGCGCCGATCGGAAACGGCACCTGCGCGTACAAGTCGGGGGCCGGTGCATGCGGGTCGTCGAACTCATAGCCGTACACCGGCGCACCGGCGGCCAGTCCCCGGGCCATCCGGTCCGCCAAGCAGGCGAAGATGTCGTCGGTCGCCGCAGCCGCGTACGCCAGCGAAACGCTGCCGTCGAACCGGGACGGCGGGTAGTGGTCGGCCACCGCGGCGGCGTAATCGCGGCCGAAAGTGTCCGCCAGCTCGTCGGGATACTCCCCCGCGGTGATCTCGTCGCCGACGCGCAGGTACCGCAGCGCCACAAACATCGTGAATTCGTCGCGGTTGATCCCCAACAGAATCGGCTTGTGCGCCGGACCCCCGTCGCCCGGCTGCTCCCGGAACACCTGGACCGGATCCCTGGGCAGCGATGCGGTTCCGACAACTGGTCCACTGAGACGATCCGTGCCGAACCGGGAGTACCACAGCGGCGTGGCGAATCGCTCAGGCGGCAGGGCGCGCAGGCAGGAGGCGATCTGTTCGTCAGGGCCCTGGTGGGCCGCACCCCGGTCGTCACACCCCAACGATTCGGTGTATTCGCGGCTGACACGCTGCGCCTCGGGGACCTCGACCTGAGCCTGACACGGCCCGCTCTGGATGATCGCGGCCCGAAACAGGCCGGCCGAATCCGGGGCGGCCAGGTGGTCGCAGACCGACATGCCACCGGCGGACTCACCTGCGACGGTCACCTTGTCCGGATCGCCGCCGAACTCGTCGATGTTGTCGCGGACCCAGCGCAATGCCGCCTGCTGGTCGGCCAGCCCGTAATTGCCGGGTTCGCCCAGCGCGGGGTCGGCCAGGAAGCCCAGTGCCCCCAGGCGGTAGTTGATGGTGACGACGATGATGCGACCGCGGACGGCAAGACGCTCCGCGTGATAGATATCGCCGGCACCGCGCATGAAACTGCCGCCGTGGATCCACACCATGACCGGCAATGGCTCGGCAGCCGAGCCGGTGGGTGTCCACACATTCAGCGTCAGACAGTCCTCGCTGATCGGGTCCACATCGGCCACGTCGGGCTGGACACACCACGATCCACGACTGACCGCGTCCCGCACCCCCGGCCATGCCGGCATCGGGGCGGGAGGCTGCCACCGCAGTGGCCCGATCGGCGGCGCCGCGTAAGGGATCCCTTGGAACAGACGGTGATCCGGGCCCACGGTGCCCCGCAGCAGCCCGGATCCGGTTCGCACCACATCGGAATTGAGCGCCACCGCCCGGGAGCTGACGCCCGAGTGCGACATCGCCCCGTCTGAGGACGCGCAGCCGGCAGCGAGCACCACGGCCAGCGCCAACAGCACGGCGCCGACGCTGCGACCCCGGCGGGCTGATCCGATCGACATGACCGAAGAGCCTAATCGGGGAGTTTCCCGGCAAAGCGCCGCCACGTCGGATGTCCATCCCCGACACTGGGTGACATTCAACGGATGTCAGCACTGTTGCCGAGGAGCCGGGCGTGAGCACACCGACTATCGACCAGGCGGCCCGCGTCTTCGTCGATCCCAGCGCCTACGCCGACGAGGCCCGGCTGCACGCGGCCCTGACCCAGCTGCGGGCACACCTTCCGGTGTCGCGGGTCGACCAGCGGCCGTATCGACCGTTCTGGGCGATCACCCGGCACGCCGACATCACGGCGATCGAACGCGACAACAGCTTGTGGATCAACGCGCCCCGCCCGCTGCTCGCACCCGCCTATGCCGACGACATGCAGCGCTCACTGATGGAATCCGGCATGGGTCTGCGGACCCTGATCCACATGGATGATCCGCAACACCACAAGATGCGCGCGGTCGTCTCGGACTGGTTCCGCCCCAAGGCGATGCAGACCCTGAAGCACCGCATCGACGAGCTCGCCCGGCGCTACGTCGAGAAGATGGCCCAGTGTGGGCCGGAGTGCGACTTCGTCCAGGAGATCGCCGTCAACTACCCGCTGTACGTGATCATGTCGCTGTTGGGCCTGCCGGAGTCGGACTTTCCGCGCATGCTGCGCCTGACGCAGGAGCTGTTCGGCGGTGACGACGAGGAATACCGTCGGGGTCTGACCGCCGACGAACAGTTGCCGGTGTTGCTCGACTTCTTCGGCTACTTCGGGGCGCTGACCACAGCCCGCCGCGCCCGGCCCACCCACGACCTGGCCTCCACGATTGCCAACGCGACCATCGATGGAGCGCCGCTGTCCGACGTCGACACCGCCTCGTACTACGTCATCATCGCGACCGCCGGCCATGACACCACCAGCGCGGCGATCAGCGGGGGGATGCGAGCCCTGATCGAGCACCCCGACCAGCGTGAGCGGTTGCGCGCCGAGCCCACGCTGATGCCGAGCGCGGTGGAGGAGATCATCCGCTGGGTCACCCCGGTCAAGGAGTTCATGCGCACCGCCACCGCCGACACTCAGGTGCGCGGCGTGCCGATCGCCGCAGGCGAGTCGGTCTACCTGTCCTACGTCTCGGCCAACCGCGACGAGGCAGTATTCACCGAGCCGTTCGCCTTCGATGTGGGGCGCGACCCGAACAGGCATCTGGCATTCGGCCACGGCGTTCATTTCTGCGTGGGGGCGGCATTGGCTCGCATGGAGATCAGCAGCTTCTTCGGCGCCCTGCTGCCGCGCTTGGAGGCGATCGAGCTGGCCGGCGAACCGCAGCTGGCGTCAACGACCTTTGTGGGCGGCCTCAAACATCTGCCGATCCGCTACCGGATGCGGGCCTGACTCAACAGCATTGTGGCAGCCCGGTGTGCCAGCATCGCGATGCTCGCGTGTGGACCGCGGCTGGGGATCCGGGGCAGCGCCGAACCGTCGATCACCCACAGCCCCTCAATTCCCCGAACTCGGCACTGCGCGTCCAGCACTGCGTGCACGTCGCCGTCGGAGCCGATCGGGGCGCTGCCGCACAAATGCTGCGAGGTCGACCAGCGAGGCTGTCCCGCGTCGCCGGCGAGGCTCACGAGCTCCCGCACCAGTTCCACTCCCCTGCGCAGATCGGTGAGATCGGAGGGCTCGGAGTCATAGCGGTACTCGATCCGCGGGGCCGCCCGCGGATCCCCCGGGGTCAGGCTTATCCGCCCGCGGGCACGCGGAGTCATCAGCGCCACACCCACCTGCGGTGGATCGGGTACCGCGGCCTCGCCGATTATCGAAGCGAAACCCGCTGTGTAGGGACGGATCTCCATATTGTCGTAGTGCAGCACCGACTCGAGCACCGGGCGCCCCGGCGTGCCCGGCCATGGCGCGGCCACCAACCACTCGGGATGGTCTGCACAGCGGGCGCCGACCGGGAGCTCCGCACGCACCGGGATACCGGCCGCACGCAGCATGCCCGCCTGACCGACACCGGACAGCATCAGCAGATGCGCTGAGCCGATCGCCCCGGCGCACAAGATAATTCGATCAGCAGTGAGCCTAACGACCCCCGTCTGGTCGACCACTTCCACCGCCACCGCACGCCCACCGCGGATATCGACGCGAAGCACTCGGGCCCCGGTGAGCACCCGCAGATTGGCTCGTGACAGGGCCGGCTCCAGGTAGGCGGCACCCGGCCCGGCTCGGACGCCGTCCGCCGTGACATTGAGCGGCACCGCCCCAGCGCCAACGCCCCCGTTTGCCGTCGTGTCGTTGAGATCGGCGATCCAGCCGAACCCCGAACGCGCAACGTAGTCATTGAATTGCCTTGTTCCTGTGCACATCTCGTGAGTACGGCGCACGGGAATAGGTCCGGCATCACCGTGCTGGGGGCCACCGAAGTCAAAGTCGGTCTCGATAGCGCGAAACGACTCCAGCACTTCTGCCCATGACCATCCCGGCGGGAACCCCGCAAAGTCGGACGGCAGGCCACGACAGAAGTACCCACCATTGACCGCGCCGGAGCCTCCGATGGTGGCGCCACGCACGATCGTCACGGCATTGCCCCCCGCTCCGGTCAGCTCGCCGCGATACCGCCGCACCAGCCTGCTCGCAGCACCGATCGGCAACTGCGTTGCGTCAGCGGCCTGCGCGGCCAGGGCCGGGTCGGTCAGACCGGTCCCCAACTCCAGCAGCGTCACCCTGCAGGACGGATCCGACGAGAGCAGCGCCGCCACAATCGATCCCGAGCTGCCAGCACCCACGATGAGGGCATCACTGTGCACTACCGACGCCGCCAAGACGGCCTAGCTGCGGATCTGCGGCTTGAGTGCAGACAGGTTGCGCTCGCGCACCACGCCACACCACAGGCCGGCGCCGTAGGCCAGATCATCGAGCCGCTTGAGCAGCAGATAGGCCGGCAGCCCCAGCGGCCGGGAATCGTCTTCGGAGCGCGCATGCCGCAGCCAGTCCACCACTCCTTCGGTCACCGCCGCCAGCACCAGCGCCCTGCGGCATCGTTGCGACACCAGCGCTGCCAGGAGCGCGATGGGCCAGTAGTGCCGGCACAGGGCCGAGGCGATCTGCAGACCGGCGCTGGCCAGCCCCCGCAACGTCACCATCACCACGTCGACCGGCGCCGTGTCCGGTCCCCGCATGGACTTGGCGACCCGGTGACCGGTCAGCCCCGCGATCGCCAACGAAACCAGATAACCCAGGGCAGAGCCGAGTGCCATCAATGCCCAGCCCGCCAGCGCCCACCCGGAGATCACCATGGGTGCCGCCTTGTCCGGGTGGCGGGCCGACAGCGGAGCCGCCGAACCTCCGTAAAATGCCTTGCGCGCAAACCAATCCCGCAGCTCGACCCGGTGCTCATGCGCGACCAGAGCAATCGGCTCGTAACGCAGCCTGCTGCCCGCATCGACCAAACGCCAGCACAGGTCGACGTCCTCGCCGGAGTGCAGCGCCTCATCGAAGCCACCCAGCTCGCGCAATGTCGAGGCACGGCAGATGATCGCCGCACTGGGCACGTAGGCAACCTTGCCGTAAGGGACCACGGGCGCCTCGCAGCCGCCCAGGTCCAGCGACGAACGGATGGCCTCGTAGCGGGCCACCAGGTGACCGCTGTCTGCCATGCCAACGATGCGCGGAGCCACCAAGGCCACGGCCGGGTCGCAGAAGTGGCCCAGCAGCGCCTCCAGCCAGCCTCGGCGTGGCACCACATCGGAGTCCAAGAACGCCACGAAGTCCGTCGCGGCGGCCCGGAGCCCGGTGTTGCGCGCGGCCGCCGGCCCACGGCTCTCCGGATGACGTAGCACCGTGACATCGCAGCAGTGCGCCGCGGACAGATCCTCCGGGCGAACCGGGATCTGCGAACCGTCATCCACCACGACGACACGCAGGCCACGCAGCGCAGCGATCAATCGCTGAAGACCAACGATGTTGTCGCGCACCGGAATAACAACTGTCACGTCTCTATAGGACGGCCCCCCGGCGGGCCGAGGATGAGCCACCGTGGCGTCGAGCAGAGTGCGGGCCAGTTGCGCACTGACCGAGTCGCGGACCTCCAGGCGGCCGTCGGACAGCATTCCCTGGGCGGCCGGCGCCAACCGAAGCAGCCGGGTCGGCGAGCCGCCCAGCAACGTGGACCCGCGACCCAGAACCCGAACCTTACGGTCAACCTGGACGGCGAAGCCGTCCGGCAGCCGTGCCGCCGTCACCGCAGCATCCCGTCGGGCCCGGGTGACCAGCCGTCCATGGCAGCCAAGCCGGCATCGACCATCTCGGCGAAGAGTCGTTGACCTTCGGCGATGGTCGCGGTGGTCGGGTCGCCGAGCACGCCCACTGCGCTCACCGCCGCCACCCCCCCGGCCCGCATCGCGGGAAGCAGCTGCGCCAACGGGGCGTCATTCCCCGGCCGCGCCTGGTCGAACCTCACGCTTTCGGGCGAAAGATGCAGCAGCAGTGACGTTTCGGTATGTCCGGCGTGGGCATCAGCACTGGCCACCGCGCAGGGCAGCCAGGCCACGTCACGCCCTTCGAAGCGCAGCCGCGGGACCGCATCGGCCAGCGCAGCCACATTGCCGCCATGGCCGTTGACGAACAGCACCCGCGGCGCCCAGCAACAAGCGGAGCGGCCGTACTCCACCAACAGCTCGGTCAGCGCAGGGGTACCGATCGAGATGGTGCCGGCAAAGCTCTGATGCTCCCCGCTGGCACCGTAGGCGATGGCCGGCGCCACCGCTCCGCCCCCGGTTCCGGCCAAGGCCTCAGCGAGCGCCTGCGCGATCCGGGTATCGGTGTCCAGCGGCAGATGCGGGCCGTGCTGTTCGGTCGAGCCCACCGGGACCAGCAGCGTCACCCGTCGCTGCGGCAGCTGAAGCTGGGTCTGCAGCTCGCTCCAGGTCGAGCCACCCAGCCCACCGCCAAACGCCATCGGAAGATGGTAAGCGAATTCACCTGTCGTACACCAGTTGTTGATGACGACGAGCAACGGAAATTTTGCGCTTCGCGACCCGGATCCAGCCCGTCGAATCACGTCCGTCCCGTCCGCCACGGGCGTATCAGGACCGGTGCCTGATTTCGCAGGTCGGTGAGCGAGAGACCTAGCCTGCGTCGGCCGCGGGTACGCCGAGCGCCCGGCTGAAACCGGCCGGGATCAAGATGTCGGATGGGGTCAGATCGTGCACCGACGCCCGCCCAAGGCCCATCAAAGCCGAGTCGATGCCGCCCCGCAGGATGTCCAAAACGTTCTCCACCCCGGGCTGCCCGGCCGCGCCCAGACCCCACAGGTAGGCGCGGCCGATCATCACCGCACGCGCCCCCAGTGCCACCGCCTTGACGACATCACTGCCTCGCCGGATGCCGCCGTCCAGCAACACCTCGATCTGGTCACCCACCGCCTCGGCGATGGCCGGCAGGGCGCGAATAGCCGCCGGAGTGCCGTCCAGGTTGTTTCCGCCGTGGTTGGAGACCGAGATAGCCGAAACACCGCAATCCACAGCTCGTTTGGCGTCATCCACCCGCATCACGCCCTTAAGCATGAACGGTCCACCCCACAGTTCACGCAACCAGGCGATGTCCTCCCAGGTGGGCGGAGGGGTGCCCATCCATTCCCCGTAGGCCTGGAAGAACGGTGGTCCCGCTTCGCCGCGGCCGGCCTGATTGGGCACGCGCAGGGTCGGCGGCCGCAGGGTCTTGGCCCAGCGCAGGAACCATCCCGGCCTGGTCAGAGCCTCCGGCATCATCTTGACCATGGTCTTGAGGTCCATCTTCTCCGGGATGGTGGGGCTGCCCCAGTCCCGACCGTGCGAGAAGCTCCAGTCGGTGGTGGCGATCATGCCCACCGCTCCGGCGGCACGGGCACGCTCCACGCGCTCGGCAATGGCGTCGCGACCCCCCAGCCAGTAGATCTGGAAGAAGGTCTTGGGGTTGGCCGCGATCACCTCTTCCATCGGCTTGCTGGCAAAGGACGACAAGCCCATCGCGGTGCCACGCGCCGCCGCTGCTCTCGCGACTGCCACTTCACCGTCCGGGTCGACAGCCTGGACTCCGGTCGGCGAGATCATCACCGGCATCGAAATCTCTTGGCCCATAACCGTGGTCGCCATCTCACGGTTTGCAGGGGCACCCACCACGTGCGGCGCGAATCCGAGCTCACTGAACGCCGCAACGTTGTCGCTGACGGTTAGCCCTTTCTCACTGGCGGAGATCAGCGAGGAGTAAGCAGACTTCGGAAGGCGCTTTTTGGCTCGTTCTTGGGCTATAGCAACGGTTTCGAACCAGACATCACGAGCCATGATCAGATTGGACTTTCATTGCAGAGGCGGGCCGGCGGACGCTTGGACAGCGTCAGAGGCACCACCGTGGTGATCGGCTTACCGCGGGAATGATCGGCGGCCGGGCGAGGTTTGGTGCGGTCGGCGGCAAGCGCGGGGGCGCCATAACCCTGCACACACTCTGGATCCGGCCCATCCAGGGGCAGGCCGGTGAAGAACTTGGCAGCCATGCAGCCGCCCCGGCAGCTGTCATAGTGGCCGCAGCTGCCGCAGGCCCCTGCGGACTGCGGCTCCCGCAGTTCACGAAACAGCGGGGCATGCTTCCACACGTTGTCGAAACCACCGTCGGACAACACGTTTCCGGCAAGGAAGCGGTCATGGATGGCAAATGGGCAGGCGTAGACGTCACCGACCGGGTCGATGAGGCACACCACGCGCCCGGCTCCGCACATGTTCAGCCCGGCAAGCGCGCCGGGCGCGCCCAGACCGGACAGGTGAAAGAACGAGTCGCCGGTGAGCACCCGTTCGCCATTGGCGACCAGCCAGTCGTACAGCTGGACCTGCTGTTCGGCGGTCGGATGCAAGTCATCCCAGACGTCGGCACCTCGCCCCGAAGGGCGCAGCCGGGTGATGCGCAGGGTGGCTCCGTAGCGACTGGCCAGCGCAGCGAAATCGTCGAGTTGGTCGATGTTGTGGCGGGTTGCCACCACCGAGATCTTGGCGTCGGAGAATCCGGCCGCGGCCAGGTTCTCCAGCGCCCGGATCGCCATGCCGAACGAGCCGGGGCCGCGGATCGGATCGTTGACCTCTGCGGTTGCGCCATCCAGCGAGATCTGGACGTCGACGTAGTCACTGGCTGCCAGCTTGGCCGCCACCTCAGGGGTGATCCGCAGACCGTTGGTGGAGAACTTCACGCCGACGTGATGCTCGGTGGCGTAGTCCACCAGTTCCCAAAAGTCGGCGCGCACAGTGGGTTCCCCGCCACCGATGTTGACGTAGAACACCTGCATGCGTTCCAGCTGGTCGATGATGTCCTTGCACTGCCTCGTGGACAGCTCGCGCGGGTCACGCTTGCCTGACGACGAAAGGCAGTGCACGCACGCAAGGTTGCAGGCGTAGGTCAGTTCCCACGTCAGGCAGATCGGAGCGTCGAGTCCATGCTCGAATTGCTCGATCAGGCGGGGCACCGGTGCCACGGATGTCATTGGCCCTCCCTGGGCATCAGCATCTTCGAATCCGCCAGCACGCCCAGCGCGTGCAGGTACGGACCCTGATCGGCGTCGTCCACTCCCGCCGCACGGCAGGCGGATCGAACATCACTGTGATCAGCCAAAGAACGCACCACCTCGACGATGGTGCGGTTCTTCAGGAACGACAATTTTCGGGTGCCGAAGTGGTACAGCAAGGCACCAAACGGCTCGGGACGAAGCGCCACCTGCGGGTGAAGCTCCCAGCCGCGGTCGGGGTCGAACGCGTGCACCTCCGACGCCACGGCGACCTCCGGCACGGTCAGTAGACGCCGCACATGCCGTCGATGGACACCTCTTCAACCAGGGTCTCGGCGACGATCTCGGCGGTGTCGTTCTGCTGGTTCTGGTCCATGACGCAGGCCTCTCTCACAGTGGGGTTCGACAACCGACTGTCGCGTCGGTCACAATCTCGGAACAGAATATGGCATCGGGTGCCGTAACGGAAGTGGGGTTGTCGGATGGGCGGTACTGCAGACCCGCAGTCCCGTGTCGGTCGACGTCGCTCCACCACGCCGGCGCACATCACCGACGTCGCCATCGACCTGTTCGCAACCCGCGGATTCGGAGACGTCAGCGTGGACGACGTAGCCCACGCCGCCGGCATCGGCCGTCGCACGGTATTTCGCTACTACGCGTCGAAGAACGCGATTCCCTGGGGAGATTTCGACGCCCACCTGCGCCAGCTGCGCGATCTGCTCGACGGTGTCGAACCTGCGGCTCCGCTGGCCGACGCGTTGCGCGGCGCGCTGTTGGCGTTCAACACCTTCGACGAAGGGGAGACGGCGCGGCACCGCCGGCGAATGCGGGTGATCCTGCAGACCGATGAGCTGCAGGCCTACTCGATGACGATGTACGCCGGCTGGCGCAACGTCATCGCGGAGTTCGTGGCTCGACGCGAGGGCGCCGATCCCGGCGATCTGCGTCCACGGACGGTCGCCTGGATGATGCTGGGCGTGGCCCTGAGCGCTTATGAGCGCTGGCTTGGCGACGAGTCCTTGACACTGCCGCGTGTCCTTGGAGAGGCCTTCGACGCCATCCGCGGCGGTCTGGACTGACTCCGTCTGCACTACCGCAGCGTGCCCCTGCGATCATCGAGGCACCAGCGACGTTCACCCACGACCCAGGAGTTGATACGCACGTGGCGACCCTGACCCAGTTCACCGTGCCCGAAGTGACCGACGCGGTAGCCGCGGAGATTCCGGACCGCGACATGATCGTGCAGGGTGATCGGCGCTACACCTACGCCCAGATCATCGAGCGCTCCAACCGGCTGGCGTCCTACCTGCATTCGCGCGGTCTCGGCTGCCACACTCCGCGATCTGAGCTGGCGCAGCATGAGAGCGGTCAAGACCTGCTCGGGATCTACGCCTACAACGGCCACGAGTTCGTCGAGACACTGCTGGGAAGCTTTCGGGCACGGGTGGCCCCGTTCAACGTCAACTACCGCTATGTCCGCAACGAATTGGCATACCTACTGGCCGATTCCGGTGCGACCGCGTTGGTGTACCACGCCGCATTCGCCCCCACCCTTGCCGAGGTTCTGCCCGAGCTTCCGCAGCTGAAGGTGCTGATCCAGATCGCCGACGACTCCGGCAACGCTCTCCTTGAGGGCGCGGTCGACTACGAAGCGGCGCTCGCCGACAGCTCCCCGCAGCCACCCCCGGTTCAGCCCTGCGCCGACGACCTCTACGTGCTCTACACCGGCGGCACCACCGGCATGCCCAAGGGCGTGCTCTGGCGTCAACACGACATCTTCATGGGCTCGTTCGGCGGACGAAACCTCATCACCGCCGAAGAGGTCAGCTCCATCGACGACATCGTGGGCCCGGTCCGGGCGAACCCGGGGTCCAAGCTGATGATCCTGCCGCCGCTGATCCACGGGGCCGCACAGTGGGCGGTGATGACCGCGATCAATACCGGCCAAACCTTGGTTTTCCCTTCGGTTGTGGACCACTTCGACGCCGACGACGTCGTCCGTGCGATCGAGCGCGAGAAGGTGCTCTCGGTGACCGTGGTCGGCGATGCGATGGCCCGGCCGCTGTTGGAGGCCATCCGCAAGGGCACCGCCGACGTGTCGTCGCTGCTGGTGGTCGCCAACGGCGGGGCTCTGCTGACGCCCCATGTGAAACAGCAGATCGTCGAGACGCTACCCGGCGCCATGGTGATCGATGGAGTCGGATCGTCAGAGACCGGCGCCCAGATGCGTCACATGTCGACCTCGGGGGCGGTCTCGACGGGTACCTTCGCCGGCGGGCCCGACACCTGTGTGGTGGCCGAAGATCTCGGCGCGGTGCTTGAGCCCGGCCACGAAGGCCTGGGCTGGCTCGGTCAGCGCGGCTATGTCCCGTTGGGCTACAAGGGCGATGCCGCCAAGACCGCCGCCACATTCCCGGTGATCGCCGGGGTGCGCTACGCGGTCCCGGGTGACCGGGCCCGGCACCTGGACAGCGGGTCCATCGAGTTGCTCGGCAGGGACTCGGTGACGATCAACTCCGGTGGGGAGAAGATCTTTGCCGAGGAGGTGGAGACGGCGATCGCCTCACATCCTGCCGTCGTCGACGTGGTGGTGGCGGGCAGGCCCAGTGAGCGGTGGGGGCAGGAGGTGGTGGCCATAGTCGCCCTGGCCGAGGGCGCCGCTGCCTCCGACGCCGAACTCATCGCGCATGCAGGCGGGTCGCTGGCCCGCTACAAGCTGCCCAAGGCGATCGTGTTCCGGCCGACGCTCGTCCGCAGTCCGGCCGGCAAGGCCGACTACCGGTGGGCGCGCGAACAGGCCGAACTGGGATAGGCCCTGCCGTCTCATTTGCGCGGCAGTCCGAGAATCATCTGCGCAATGATGTTCAGCTGAATCTCCTTGGTACCGCCGCCGATCAGCTCGGCCGGCGATAGCAGATAGGGCTCCACGACGGCCGGCTCGGAGTCGGCGACCATGGCCAGACGCCCCACCGTGGCCAGGGTCGCTTGGAACGTCCGGCGCAACAGGACGTTCATCGCCACCTTGGCGATGCTCGATGACGCCCCAAGCCCCTGCCCATCAAGCATGCGGATGGTCTCACGTACCCCCAGGGCCCTGATCGCGTTGGCATAGGCGTCCAGTTCCCCCAGCGCGCGCATCGCGTCGTCACGCCCGGTACCCGGTGCCGCGGCCAGGGCGCGCAGCGCCACCGCCCTGTCGTTCTCGACATATGCGCTGATAGCGGTGCGCTCTTGCGCCATGGTGGCGATGGCAAGCTGCCACCCCTCGGTGGGCTCGCCGAGCAGCATCTCGTCCGGGACGAAGACATCGGTGAGGAACACTTCGTTGAATTCGGCAGCCCCGGTGGCCTGCACGATCGGCTGGACTTCGATCCCGTCCGATCGCATGTCCACGATGAAGTAGCCGATGCCACGGTGTTTGGCCGCGGCAGGATCGGTGCGGGCCAGCAACGCTCCGTAATCCGCGCGCTGGGCGCACGAGGTCCAGATCTTGTGGCCGCTGATGCGCCACCCGCCGTCGACCTTGACCGCTCGGGTGGTCAACGACGCCAGATCCGATCCGGCACCGGGTTCGGAGAACAGCTGACACCAGGCCAGTTCGCCGCGCTGCGTCGGCGGGATCAGGCTCTGCTGCAGCGCAGCGGGAGCGGCCTGCACCAGCGACGGCAGGATCCACTCGGCGATGCCCAGCGAGGGCCGGACCAGGTCTGGCCGGTTGGCGAACTCCTCGATGATGATCAGCTGTTGCAGCGGCGACGCATTGAGCCCCCACGGCGCGGGCCACTGCGGCGCGATCAGCCCGGCTTCGGCGATGAGCGTCCGCTGGGGCCCTGTCCGGAAGTGCGCGTCATCGCCCTGACGTCCGGGGCCGTCGTTGGACAGCGCCACCGCGGCGTCGAGTGTCGCCGCGACGCCAGACCGGAACTCGGCTTCGGCGCCGCCGAGATCAACGGTGAAGTCGCGCTGCCCGGCGGCCGCCAGCTCGCCCAGTCGACGGGCCCAGTCGGTGGCGGGGCCGATCGAGGCGGCGATGCTGGTAGCGCGGCGCCAGTACAGGTGGAGATCATGTTCCCAGGTGAAGCCGATGGCGCCGAACATCGTCAAGGTGTCGAAAACGGTGTCCGGGCAGGGCGTGATCGCCACCAGAGCAGCGGTGGCGGCAGCCATCCGATGTTGTTCCTTGGTATCGGAGACGGCGCGAAGCGCGTCCCAGGCCGCGGCGCAGGCCAACTCGGCGTTGACCAACAACATGGCCGCCTGATGCTGCAGCGCCTGGAACGTTCCGATCGGCACGCCGAACTGTTCCCGGGTGCGCAGGTGCGCGGTGGCGGCCTCAACGCACCATGTGGCGATCCCTGCGCACACCGCCGCGGCGAGACCCACGGCGAGGTAGTCCGCACGCTCGGTGTCGATCCCGGCCAGGACGGCAGCAGAACTCACCGGGTAGTCGTCGAGCGTGAGGGTGGCCAAGTCGGTGAGCAGGTCCGTACCGGCGACCGGCTGGACCGCCACTCGGGATGTGTCGACCACTGCCCAGACGTCGGTGCCGTCATCACAGCCGGCGCAGATCAGCGCGAGCGTTGCCGAGCGCGCGCCCGAGATCACCTCGGAGACACCGCTTATCCGGAACTGGTCATCCGCCCGTCGCGCGGTAAAACTCGACTGGCCTGCCAGCACGACGACAGCGGGGGCGCCGGCGGCAAGGGCCGCCAGATAGCCCTCCCTCGCTGGGGTGGCGCCGGCCAAGAGCCCGACCGCCCCCGCAGTCACCGTCGACAGCAGCGGCCCCGGCAATGACACCGTGCCCGCGGCCTCCAAAATGGCAGCCACATCGAGCAGGCCACCGCCCTGCCCGCCATCGCATTCGGGCAAGTGGACGGCATGAAAACCGTGAGATACCAACTCATCCCACCAGGTGGGCAAGTGTCCTTCAGCCAGGGCGTCGAACGCGTTGCGGGTGTCGGCCATCGGCGCGTGTCGGGCAGCGAACTGGCGCAGCGATTCGCCGAGTTGTCGTTGTTCAGCGCTGAGCGTCACGCTCACGAGCTCTCCTTGGGTTCGCTGGTGGTGATCGGCCGCTGGGGTCCTCTAGCCGCCGACATCAGCCCCATAGCCCAGCGTGCTCTTGATCTCCAGGTATTCCTGGAAGCCCGCGTCGCTCCACTCCCGGCCGTTGCCGCTGCGCTTGTACCCGCCGAACGGTGCGTTGATGTCGAAAGCATGGTTGATCGCCACCCACCCGGCCCGGATCCGGCGGGCAACCCGACGGGCGGCATCGATGTCGGAGCCAGAGACATAGCCGGCCAGGCCGTACTCGGTGTCGTTAGCGATCTCGACGGCCTGGTCCACGTCGTCATAGCCCAGGATGCACAGCACCGGGCCGAAGATCTCCTCACGCGCGATGGTCATCTGGTTGGTCACGCGCGCGAAGACCGTCGGGCGCACGAAATAGCCCGTGTCCAGACCGGGCGGCCGGCCGGGGCCCCCGGCGGCCAACGTCGCCCCCTCGGCGATGCCCGCGTCGATCAACGCCTGCACCTTGGTGAATTGCGCCTGGGAAGCGACCGGCCCGATAGCCGTCGCCTCGGCGGGGTCGCCGACATGCACCTGTTCGGCCGCGGCCCGCGCAATCACGATGGCGTCGTCCATGCGCGAGTTGGGCACCAGCATCCGTGAGGGCGCATTGCAGCTCTGCCCGGAGTTGAGCATCATCGACCGCACCCCGGCGGTCACGCTGTCGGCGAACGCCTCGTCGTCGAGCACAATATTGGGACTCTTACCGCCCAGTTCCTGGGTGACGCGCTTCACGGTGGGAGCGGCGTTCTCGGCGACCGCAATGCCGGCCCGCGTGGAGCCGGTGAACGACACCATGTCGACGCCCGGGTGCCGCGACAGGGCCTCCCCCACCCCCGGGCCGTCGCCGTTGACCATGTTGTACACGCCGGCCGGAACGCCCGCGGCAGCCATGACTTCGGTGAACACATAGGCCGAGAACGGCGCTACCTCGGAGGGTTTGAGCACCATGGTGCAGCCGGTCGCCAGGGCTGGATAGACCTTCACCGCGATCTGGTTCAGCGGCCAGTTCCACGGCGTGATCAGGCCGCAGACCCCGATGGGCTCACGCTCCACCATGGTTTCGCCGCGCTGCTCGGTGAAGGCGAAGTTCTTCAGCGCCTCGATCGCCGTGGCGAGATGGCCGGCACCGAGATCCACCTGGAGTCCGGCGGCCAGTGCGGGCGGCGCTCCCATCTCCTCGTTCACCGCATCGGCCAAGTCGCCCCGGCGGCGCTGATACTCGGCCAGAATCGCCTGCAGTAGATCCAGGCGTTCGTCGCGGCTGCTCTGCGACCAGCCGGCGAACGCCCGCTGGGCCGCGGCGACCGCGCGATCGACATCGGCGGCCGACCCCAGTGCGATCTGCCCGCACACCTCTTCAACGGCGGGATTCTCCACGTCGAGTGTCTTCAGCTCGACCGGGTCCACCCATCGGCCGTCGATATAGAACTGGGTGTATTGGCGCATCACAACACTCCTTCGACCGGAAAAGCCACCTCTGAGGTCCCGGAGAGTCCGCCCATCAACGAGGTCAGCACGGTTGCGACCGTAGCCTGCGTCACACCGGGCCCACGAAGCCGCCCACGCCATAGCCCCGTCAGCGCGCGCCGCCCGCGCACGTTGAGCCACGGGGGTGCCCGCAGGCCGGAGAGCCGCTACGTCATGATGGAGATTCACTTCGCGGGTAGACAGTTGACTACACGCGTTGTCAAAACTGCGTCTGAGGAGTCATCGAGTGCCGCACCGTCAACGCCGGGCCCGCTGGTCGGGGGTCCCGCTCGCAGAGCGCCAGGCTCTGCGACGAGAGGAATTCGTCAATGCCGGCGTGCAGCTCCTCGGCGACGAAGGCGGGCCCACCCTGACAGTGCGATCAGTGTGCCGCGCCGCCGGGCTGACCGAGCGCTACTTCTACGAGAGCTTCGCCGACCGGGACGAATTCGTGCGCGAGGTGTACGACGACGTGTGCACCCGGGCGTTGGCGACATTGGTGTCGGCCAGCACCCCCCAGGATGCCGTCGACCGCTTCGTGTCGATGATCTTTGACGACCCGGCGCGCGGGCGGGTGCTCCTGCTGGCACCCGAGAATGAGCCGATCCTGTATCACGCGGGCGCACGATGGATGCCGGACTTCATCGTGATGTTGCAGCGCACCCTGACCCGGATTGTCGATCCGGCAGTCCAGCAGATGGTGGCGACCGGATTAATCGGCGCCCTGACCGCCCTGTTCATCGCCTATACGAACGGGCAGCTCCAAGCCGCCCGCAGTCAATTCATCGACTTCTGCGTCGACTTATTGCGCAAAGCTCAAACCATGACCTAGGAACTTCGACGCCGGAGCTTGCCTCGAACACGCACTCGGAAACTTGATGCTACCGACAGACACAGATATATTGCCTGCAACTAGTCGACACAGATACCTGGGGAGCTGGCATGGCACGGGAATGGACTGACCTGGAGTTGCTGCACGAGCTCCAGCCCGTCGTGGAGAAACTCATCGATCGGCACTTCTCCATGGCCAAGGACTGGAACCCGCACGACTACATCCCCTGGTCAGAGGGCAAGAACTACTACGCGCTGGGGGGCCAGGACTGGCACCCCGAGCAGTCGAAGCTGTCCGAGGTCGCCCGGACCGCCATGGTGCAGAACCTGCTGACCGAGGACAACCTGCCCTCGTACCACCGCGAGATCGCGATGAACTTCACCATGGACGCCCCCTGGGGCACCTGGGTCAACCGCTGGACGGCGGAGGAGAACCGGCACGGTATCGCCCTGCGCGACTACCTCGTGGTCACCCGCAACTGCGACCCCATCGAGCTGGAGACGTTGCGGATGGAGACCGTCAACCGCGGCTTCAGCCCCGGCCAGAACCACCAGGTCTCCGGCGACCTGTTCGCCGAGAGCCTGTTCGACTCCGTCATCTACGTGAGCTTCCAGGAGCTCGCGACGCGGATCTCGCACCGCAACACCGGCCAGGCCTGCAACGACCCCATCGCCGATCAGCTGCTGGCCCGGATCTCGCACGACGAGAACCTGCACATGATCTTCTACCGCGACGTCAGTGCCGTGGGCTTCGACATCGCGCCGGAACAGGCGATGCGCTCGCTGCACCGGGTGTTGGCCAACTTCCAGATGCCCGGATTCGTTGTCCCGGAGTTCCGCCGCAAAGCCGTGATCATCGCGGTCGGCGGTGTCTACGACCCGATGATTCACCGCGACGACGTGGTGATGCCGGTGCTGAAGAAGTGGGGCATCCTCGAGCGCAGCTTCTCCGGCGAGGCGGCCCGCTACCAGGAGGGGATCGCCAAGATCGTCGCCGAGCTGGACGAGACGTGCGAGAAATTCGAGCTGGCCAAGCAGCGCCGGCTCGAGCGCGAGGCCAAGATGGCCGAGAAGCGCGCCGCCAAGAAGGTGTTGGAGCCATCAGCACCGTAGTCCGTGACGGCGATGTTCAGCACCTGCGCATCGGGTCGATCCAGCTCGCCAGCCCGGTGGTGCTGGCCCCGATGGCCGGTGTCACCAACGTCGCCTTCCGCACGCTCTGCCGGGAGCTCGAGCAATCCCGGGTCGGCACCGTCAGTGGGCTCTATGTCTGCGAGATGGTGACAGCACGCGCGCTCGTCGAACGGCACCCCGCCACCCTGCATATGACGACGTTCGGGCCCGAGGAGTCGCCGCGCTCGCTGCAGCTCTACACCGTCGACCCCGACACCACCTACGCCGCGGCGAAGATGATCGCCGATGAAGGCCTCGCCGACCACATCGACATGAACTTCGGCTGCCCGGTGCCCAAGGTGACCCGCCTCGGCGGCGGTTCGGCGCTGCCCTACAAGCGGCGACTCTTCGGCAAGATCGTCGCCGCAGCGGTACGAGGCACGGCCGGCACCGACATTCCCGTCACCGTGAAATTCCGGATAGGCATCGACGACGCCCATCACACCCATCTGGACGCCGGGCGTATCGCCGAAGCCGAGGGCGCGGCCGCGGTCGCGTTGCACGCCCGGACCGCGGCACAACGCTATTCCGGAACCGCCGACTGGGAGCAGATCGCCGCCCTCAAGGCACAGGTGCGCTCGATTCCGGTGCTGGGCAACGGAGACATCTTCGAAGCCGGCGACGCCCTGGCGATGATGGCCGCCACCGGTTGTGACGGCGTGGTCATCGGCCGCGGCTGCCTGGGACGACCGTGGCTGTTCGGCGAACTCTCGGCGGCCTTCGCGGGCCGGCCGGCTCCCACACCGCCCAGCCTGGGTGAGGTCGGCGACATCATTCGCCGCCATGGCGAGCTGCTCGCCCAGCATTTCGGCGAGGACAAAGGCATGCGCGAGATCCGCAAACACGTCGCCTGGTACCTGCACGGATTCCCCGCCGGTTCCGATCTGCGCCGCACGCTGGCCATGGTGACCACGCTGGCCGAGCTCGACGAACTGCTCAAACAGCTCGACGGATCGATCCCCTTCCCCGCCGCCGCCACCGGCCCACGCGGACGCCAGGGATCGCCGGCCAAGGTCGCCCTCCCCGAGGGCTGGTTGGCGGACCCCGACGACTGTGCGGTGCCGGCCGGGGCAGACATTATGCACTCGGGTGGCTGAAATGAGACTTTGTCGACATCGCGTGTCTGGAGAGTTCTCAGTAGAATAAGTATCTTGTTGCCCCGGGCAGGGAGTGTCTCTGCGGGGGATAGACCCAAGTGCGGAGACCAATGCCGATCATCCGCACTCTGCCGACGTGCGATCGGCGCGCATCGGTACCGAAGACTCGGAGGCCCCTGAGGACATGAGTGACGGCGATAACGCCACTCCTGGCCGCTGGGCGCCGGAGGGCCACGACGACGGTGACGATCATCAGCTGATGACGATGTCACCGCCCGGGCCCGCGCCGTGGGAACGTTGGCAGGACCCATCAACGGACTCCCCCACACCACACCGACGCAACGCGTCACGTCGCCGCAACGGCTCGGTGAGCGTCGCCGAGCTGATCGCCCGCGTCAACGCAGACGCTCCGCCGTCGGGCGGACGCAGTCAACGGCGAGCCGCCCCACAGCGCCCCCAAGCTCCCGAGTACGTAGAGCACGCCGCACAGGCCACAGATCAGGACCAACCGGCGCTGGACTTGGCCGAACCGCCGGCATCGGACCTCGATATCGCCGAGGTGGCCTACCCGTCCGAGGTGCCCGACCTCGACCGCATCCACGGCACATCACTGGCCCCCGCCGAAACACCGGGCCGGGGCGGACCGGCACCCGCAACCGAGCCGTCGGGCCCCTTCGCCGGCCCCAGCTACGGCTCTCCCGCCTCGACCCGCACCGAACCGTCCGGCCCCTTCGCCGGCCCCAGCTACGGCTCTTCTGCCTCGACCCGCACCGAACCGTCGGGTCCCTTCGCCGGCCCCAGCTACGGCTCTCCTCCGTCGCCCCGTACCGAACCGCCGGGTGTCTCCCCTGAGATCCCGCCGGTGCGGATCGACCCGCGGCGGGACGCCGGCCCGGGTGGCGCTGACCCGAACCCGCACGCACCGCACCATCGGGCGAAACTCGCGGGCCGGGTGGCCGCGGCCATGATGGCGATCCTCGCCCTGGTGTTGACCGGCTCAGCCTGGCAGTGGAGCGCCTCGAAGAACCGCAGCCTCAACCACGTCAGTGCGCTGGACCCCAACTCGCACGACATCCTCGACGCCGCCGGCCAGTACGGTGACGAAAACTTCCTGATCGTGGGCGCGGACACCCGCGTCGGCGCCAACAGCGACATCGGCGCGGGTACCACCGAGGACGCCGAGGGCGCTCGCTCCGACACCATCATGTTGGTCAACATCCCCGCGAACCGTAAACGCGTGGTGGTGGTGTCCTTCCCACGTGACCTGGCGATCACCCCGATCCAATGCGAAGTCTGGAACTCCTCGACCGGTGTCTACGGACCGATCTACGACGAGGAGACCGGCACCTACAGCGACGACGTCGTCTACACCGAGACCAAGCTCAACTCCACCTATGCCTTCGGCGGGCCTAAGTGCCTGGTCAAGGAGATCCAGAAGCTGTCCGGCCTGGCGATCAACCGGTTCATGGCGGTCGACTTCGTCGGATTCGGCAAGATGGTCGACGCTCTGGGCGGCGTTGAAGTCTGTACGCCCAGCCCGCTCTACGACCTGGTGTTGGGCAGTGTCCTGGAGAACTCCGGGCGCCAGCGGGTCAACGGCGGAACCGCCCTGAACTACGTGCGGGCCCGGCACGTCACCACCGAAGACAACGGCGACTACGGACGGATCAAACGCCAGCAGCTGTTCCTGTCGTCGCTGCTGCGCTCGCTGATCTCCACCAACACCTTCTTCTCGCCGACCAAACTCAACAACGTGGTGAACATGTTCATCGGCGACAGCTCGGTCGACAACATCACGACCAAGGACTTGGTGAACCTGGGCCAGTCGCTGCAAAAGGTCGCCGCGGGGCACATCACCTTTGTCACCGTGCCCACCAGCGAGACCGACGAGAACGGCGACGAGGTCCCCCGGATGGACGACGTGCGCGCGCTGTTCGACGCGATCATCAACGACGACCCCTTGCCCGGCGAGAACGACCACAACGCCACCGCGGTTCCGGTCACCGAGGAGGCCGGCCCCACGCCCCAGTCCACCGCCCTGCCGGGCGCTCCGGCGGTGAAGCCGCTGAGCGAGCAGGTGCATGCGGTCACGACCTCGCCCGCCGACGTCACCGTGCGGGTGTCCAACGCCACCGAGCAGACCGGCCTGGCCGGTGCCACCTCCGAAAACCTGCAACAGTGGGGGTTCAACGTCGACAACGCCGACGACTACCCCGGCATCGTCAAGTCCACCAAGGTGTTGTTCTCCCCCGGCAACGAGCAGGCCGCCGCCACCGTGTCTTCGGCGCTCTCTGGCGCCCCGATCGAGCGCGTCAGCGGCTTGGGCGACATTGTCCGCGTGGTGCTGGGCTCGGACTTCCGCACCGTGACCAAGCCCGCCGCCAGCGGCTCGCAGGTCAGTGTCCAGCTCAACCGCGGTGCCAGTGTCGAGCCGACCGAACTGCCCGACGATCTGACGGTCACCAACGCCGCCGACATCACCTGCGAGTAGCGCCCGGTTCCGCCCGACCTACGCGAATCGCGGTGCACGGTTAGTCTTGGAGGCATGCGAACCGCGTACCACGAGCAACTCTCGGATCTGGCTGAACAGCTCGGCACGATGTGCGGCCTGGCCGGGGCAGCCATGGAACGCGCCACTCAGGCCCTGCTCCAGGCCGACCTGATGCTGGCCGAGCAGGTCATCACCGATCACGAGAAGATCGCCGCGATGAGTACCCGCGCCGAAGAGAGCTCGTTTGTGCTGTTGGCCTTGCAGGCCCCGGTGGCCGGGGACCTGCGCGCCATCGTCAGCTCCATTCAGATGGTCGCCGACATCGACCGAATGGGCGCGCTGGCGCTGCACGTCGCCAAGATCACCCGTCGACGCCATCCGCAGCACGCACTGCCCGAGGAGGTCAACGGGTACTTCGCCGAAATGGGCAGACTCGCAGTCGAGTTGGGCAACAGTGCGCAAGAGGTGCTGTTGTCACGCGACCCGGAGAAGGCCGCCCGGATCCGTGAAGAAGACGACGCGATGGACGATCTGCACCGGCATCTTTTCTCAGTGCTGATGGACAAGGAATGGCAGCACGGAGTAGCCGCCGCCGTGGACGTCACACTGCTGGGCAGGTTCTATGAGCGCTTCGCCGACCATGCGGTGGAAGTCGCCCGCCGGGTGATCTTCCAGGCCACCGGCAAATTCCCCGACGAACACACCCTGCCCTCAAGCGAGTAGCGCGTCGATGGCCCGGTAGATCCGCTGTTCGCTGACCGGGCGCGGGGTGCCGAGCTGTTGGGCCCACAGGCTCACCCGCAGCTCTTGGATCTGACGGGCGATGTCGCGCACTGCCTCGTCACGGTGGCGCGCCGAGGGCAATGCCGCCAGCAGATCCCGGTAGGCGTCCTGGACTGCCCGCACCCGGAGCATCCGTTCCCGGTCGGCCTGCGGCGCCCTGGGCAGCTGCTCGAGCCGGCGCTGGGCGGCGATGAGGTAGCGGGTCAGGTCTGCCAAATGTGCACGGCCGGTGGCGGCGACAAATCCAGGTGCCAACAGTGCGTCGAGCTGGTCGGTGATGTCGGCGATCGCCTCGGCCTGAGCGGGCGGCGGCTGCGCCGG
Organism: Mycolicibacter arupensis; assembly: GCF_002086515.1. Classification (GTDB taxonomy): domain Bacteria; phylum Actinomycetota; class Actinomycetes; order Mycobacteriales; family Mycobacteriaceae; genus Mycobacterium; species Mycobacterium arupense. Next base: position 38,401 of record NZ_MVHH01000006.1, on the reverse strand, counting down.
CAATGCCACCTGGGTGTCCCGGGCTGCCTCCAGCACCCGGGCGACCCGGCCCACCACGTCCGCAGTTGCCGGGACCAGAGTGGCGGCCACCCGGGTCCGAAGCGCGACGTACTCGGCACGGGTCCACACCGTCGGAGGGGTCAACGCGTCGATCGCGGCATCGGCGCAGTCGTCGATCAACGCCGTCAGCGAGCCGTCGGGGTTCGCCTTGAGCATCAAGCGGGTTTTCGAATCAAGCTGACGTTCAACAGCTTTGACTGGCGAAGCAATGTCGCAACGCAACAGGCGCCGGACGCCTCGCCTCAGCGCGGACCGCTGCTGCGCCTCAGTGGCGAACACCCGCAGCTGCGCGGTGGCGCCGGCATCTTCGAATGCCGGGAAGCCGCGGACGGCGCGTCCGGCCACCATCCGCTGCACGACGTCCGGCAAAGAGTCGAGGTCCTCTGGCCAGGTCCGCAGTCCGGTGCGTTCCAGCTCCGTGCCGACCGCGTCGGCCACTGCCTCGCGGGCCGACCCTGCCAGGCGCTCCTGCAACGCCGCGAGATCCTTGCCACGTGCCACCTCGCTACCGTCGGCCGCCTCCACCGCGAAGGTGACCCGCAGGTGCGCCGGCACCTTAGTCAGATCGAAGGCCTCGATCGGCACCAGCACGCCCGTGCGCCGGCGCAGTTCATGCACCAATGCCTCCAGCAGCGGTTCCTGCGACGGGCCGATCGCGGACAGCACCGCGCGGGCGGTGTCGGGCGCGGGGACGAAGTTGCGTCGCAGCTCTTTGGGCAGCGAACGGATCAGTGCCGTGATCAGCTCCTCGCGCAGCGCCGGCACCTGCCAGGCGAATTCGTCGCCCCCGAGGCGCGCCAGGACGTCGATCGGCACGTGCACTGTGACCCCGTCGTCGGCAGCGCCCGGTTCGAATCGGTAGGTCAGCGGCAACGCGAGGTCGGCGGTGGCCCAGTTGTCCGGACGGTCGGCGCCCGGTGTCTCCTCGGTCCGCAACAGTTCGTCGCGGGTGAAGGTCAGCAACGCGGGCGTGGCCTGCCGCTGCTTCTTCCACCAGCTGTCGAAGTGGCGTGCCGAGACCACGTCGGCGGGAACACGGGCGTCGTAGAGGTCGTAGATGGTGTCGTCGTCCACGATCAGGTCGCGGCGCCGAACCCGTTCTTCGAGCTCTTGCAGTTGGGTGCGCAACGCCGCGTTGTCGGCCAGGAATCGGTGCCCCGACCCCCAGTCTCTCTCGACCAGGGCATGCCGGATGAACAGTTCGCGAGCCACGGCAGGTGCTATCCGGGCGTAGCCGACCCGGCGGCGCGCCACTAGCGGCAGCCCGTAGAGCGTCACCTTCTCATAGGCCATGACCTCACCGCGTTTGGCGTCCCAGTGCGGTTCGCTGTGGCTGCGCTGCACCAAGTCGGCGGCGACCCGCTCGATGACCTCCGGTTCGATGCGTGCGGCAGTTCGCCCGAACAGTCGGCTCGTCTCCACCAATTCGGCCACCATCGTCCAGCGCGGCGGCCGCTTGGCCAGCACCGAGCCGGGGGCCAGCACGAACTTCGAGTTTCGGGCGCCGGCGAACTCACGGCCGTCGTCGCGCCGCATCCCGACATGCGACAACAACCCGGCCAGCAGCGCGGCATGGACCGCCGCCGGGTCGGCGCGCCGTTCCTCCGGGCCCCTCGAATCACGGATGCCGATATCGCCGGCGATGCTGCGTAGCTGCCCCACCAGGTCTTGCCATTCCCTGATACGCAGGTAGTGCAGGAACTCTTCGCGACACATTCTTCGGAAGGCATTGCCGGTCAATGCTTTACGTTGATCAGACAAGTACGACCAGAGATTGAGGTAGCCGATGAAGTCCGATGCGTCGTCGGCGAACCGGGCATGCTTGGCCCGCGCCGCCTCTTCTCGCTCAGCGGGCCGCTCCCTGGGGTCGGGGATGGTCAGGGCGGCCGCGAGCACCAGCACCTCGCGCACACAGCCTTCGGCCTCGGCGGCCAGGATCATCCGGCCCACTCGCGGATCCACCGGCAACCGGGCCAGTCGGCGCCCGATAGCGGTGATCGCGCCCTGTGGGGTGAACGCACCGAGTTCGACCAACAACTGCACACCGTCGCGAATGCTGCGCGAATCCGGCGGGTCCAGAAAGCCGAAGTCCTCGACCGCGCCCAGCCGCAGCGAGGCCATCCGCAGCAGCACTGCAGCCAGGTTGGTGCGCAACACCTCAGGATCGGTGTAGCGCGGGCGGGTGTCGAAGTCGGTCTCGCTGTAGAGCCGGATACAGATTCCTGGCGCGGTGCGGCCGCAACGGCCGCTGCGCTGGGCCGCAGATGCCTGCGAGATCGGCTCGATCGGCAGCCGCTGCACCTTCAGCCGACGACTGTAGCGCGAGATGCGGGCATTGCCCGGGTCGATGACATAGCGAATGCCCGGCACCGTCAACGACGTCTCTGCGACGTTGGTGGCCAGTACGATGCGCCGTCCCGCGCGCGCCGGGCTGAAGACCTTCTGCTGTTCAGCGGTCGACAACCGGGCGTACAGCGGCAGAATCTCGGTGTTGGTCAGTCCACCCAAAGCCTCTGCGGTGTCGCGGATCTCCCGCTCGCCAGACAGGAACACCAGAATGTCGCCGGGCGGCTCGGACGACAATTCCTCTACCGCGTCAACGATCGCCTCGACCTCATCGCGCGTCTCGGTGCGGATGATCTCGTGGTCGGGGTCGTCGGGATCGTCACCGGTTCCGGAGATGACCGGCAGCTCCAATGGGCGATAGCGGATCTCAACCGGATAGCTGCGGCCGGACACCTCGACGATCGGCGCCCCGGTGCGGCTCCCGTTCTCGGCACCGCCACCGAAGTGCGCGGCGAAACGCTGCGGCTCGATGGTGGCCGAGGTGATGATCACCTTCAGGTCCGGGCGGCGCGGCAGCAGCTCACGCAGATAACCCAGCAGGAAATCGATGTTGAGGCTGCGCTCGTGAGCCTCGTCGATGATCAGGGTGTCGTAGCGCAGCAGCCGGCGATCCCGTTCCAGCTCGGCGAGCAGGATTCCGTCGGTCATCAGCTTGACCAGGGTGCGGTCGGACACCTGGTCGGTGAACCGGACCGCGTAGCCGACGACATCGCCGAGCGGGCTGGCCAGTTCATCGGCGATCCGCGCCGCGACCGTGCGGGCGGCCAGTCGCCGCGGCTGGGTGTGGCCGATGGTGCCGCGGATGCCTCGCCCGAGTTCCAGGCAGATCTTCGGCAGCTGGGTGGTCTTGCCGGAGCCGGTCTCGCCGGCGACCACTACTACCTGGTGGTCCCTGATCGCTGCGGCGATCTCGTCGCGACGCGCGCTGACCGGCAGGTCGGGATAGCTGATGGCCGGTACCGCGGCGCGTCGGGCCGCTACCAGTTCCTGCGCCTGGCTGATCCGCTGGGCCAGCTCACGTATCTGTTCGGGTTTTCCGCCGCGCAGATCCTTCAGGCGCCGTCCGAAATAAGCCGCATCGCGGGCGGTCAGCTCGTCCAGGAGCGTTCGCAACTGCGCGACGGACGGTTCGACCACTTCGCAAAGCATACGGGCCAGGCCCGCCTACCCGTCATGGGCGTTAAGCCGGTCCACACCTTGGTCATCAGAATTCCACCAGAATTCCACCGTTAGATCACGGCTGTTCACCGTACCGTAACCTCCGTTCGTCGCATTAAATATCAGTGACCCGGATCGCCGCCATTGTTCGCAGATTAATCGGTCGGGTTGGCCCGGCAATATCAGTGAGCGGTCGTCACCGGAGATGAACCTTCGAAAGGACAATGTGAAACTGAACGGTTTTGGGACGACGCTGAGCATTATGGCGGCCGGCGCTCTGGTGTTATCAGGGTGCGGCAGCGACAAAAACTCCGACACCGCTGAAAAGTCAACGTCGGACTCCACAACCACCAACGGGAATTGTGGGGGCGCCGACACGTTGAAGGCCAGCGGATCGACCGCCCAGCAGAATGCGATGGCCCGGTTCGTCAAAGTGTTCATCGACGAGTGTTCGGACCAGAACGTCAACTACACGGCGAACGGATCGGGCGCCGGTGTCCGCGAGTTCGTGGGTGGCCAGACCGACTTCGCCGGCTCCGACGTCCCGCTCGACTCCGACGACTATGCCGCGGCGCAGCAACGCTGCGAGTCCCCGGCGTTGAACCTGCCGGTGGTGTTCGGCCCCATCGCGATCACCTACAACCTCGCCGGTGTCGACACGCTCAACCTCGACGGCCCGACCGCAGCGAAGATCTTCAACGGAACGATCACCAGCTGGGATGACGCGGCGATCAAATCGCTCAACCCCGAGGCCACGCTGCCCTCCCAGGAGATCCACGTGGTGTTCCGCAGTGACGAGTCCGGGACCACCGACAACTTCCAGAAATATCTGGACGCGGCCTCCGGCGGAGCCTGGGGCAAGGGCGCCGGCAAGACGTTCAACGGCGGCGTGGGTGAAGGCGCCAAGGGCAACGACGGCACGGCCGGTGCCATCGCGGCGACCGAGGGCGCCATCACCTACAACGAATGGTCCTTTGCCCAGGCCAAGAAGCTCTCGACGGCGCAGGTCATCACCTCCGCCGGTCCCGAGCCGGTGGCGATCAGTACCGAGTCGGTCGGCAAGACCATCGCCGGGGCCACCATCAAGGGGCAGGGCAATGACCTCGTCCTCGACACGGCGTCGTTCTACCAGCCCACACAGTCGGGCTCCTATCCGATCGTGCTCGCCACCTACGAGGTGGTGTGCTCGAAGTATCCCGACACCGAGGTCGGTACCGCGGTGCGCCTGTTCCTGAAGTCCACCATCGGCGCCGGCCAGAGCGGTTTGGCCGACAACGGTTACGTACCGATCCCCGAGGCATTCAAGGCCCGCCTGGCGTCCGCGGTCGACGCCATCTCGTGAGCGCTGGGGATCCACCGGCATCCCGGATGAACAACCGCTCGCCTCGCGGCGAGCGGTTGTTCCGGGCCGCCGCGGTCTCGGCCGGCTCGACAGTGGTGGTGGCGATCGCGCTGATAGCGATCTTCCTGCTGGTGCGAGCTGTCCCGTCGCTGCTGGCCAATAACGCCAACTTCTTCACCAGCCCGCAGTTTCGCACCAGCGATCCCGACGACCTGTCGTTCGGCATCCGGGACCTGCTGATGGTCACGCTGTTGAGCTCGGTTTTCGCCCTGACGCTGGCGGTGCCGATCTCGGTGGGTATCGCTGTCTTTCTCACCCAGTACGCGCCCCGACGACTGACCCGGCCGTTTGCCGTGGTGATCGACCTATTGGCGGCGGTACCGTCCATCATCTTCGGACTGTGGGGGATCTTCGTGCTGGCGCCGATGCTGGTGCCCACCATGCGATTCCTCAGCGACCACCTGGGCTGGCTGTTCCTGTTCCGCGAGGGCAACGTGTCGTTGGCCGGCGGCGGGACGATTTTCACCGCGGGAATCGTCTTGGCGGTGATGATCCTGCCGATCATCACCTCGGTCTCCCGAGAGGTGTTCCGCCAGACCCCGTTCGCACATATCGAAGCCGCCCAGGCCCTGGGAGCCACCCGGTGGGAGGTGGTTCGGATCGCCGTGTTGCCCTACGGCCGCAGCGGCGTGATCGCCGCCGCCATGCTGGGCCTGGGCCGGGCGCTGGGCGAAACGGTCGCGATGCTGATCATCCTGCGGGCCGCGGCACAGCCCGGGCATTGGTCACTGTTCGACGGCGGTTACACGTTCGCATCCAAAATCGCCTCGGCCGCCGCGGAGTTCAGCGCACCGCTGCCGACGGGGGCGTATATCGCTGCGGGCTTCGCGCTGTTCACACTCACGTTCGTCGTCAATGCCGCCGCTCGCGCGGTGGCCGGAGGCAAGGTCAACGGATGACGACCACGCTGCTCACCAGCCCAGTCAAACACTCTCCAGCACACCACCTCAGTGTGCGGCGCAGACTGACGGACAGAATTGCCACGGCGGCGTTCTACTCTTCTTTCGCTCTCGCTGCGGTTCCGCTGATCTGGCTGCTGTGGGTCGTGCTCGCCCGCGGCTGGCGCGCGGTCGCCAACGTCAGCTGGTGGACGCACTCGCTGCGTGGGGTGTTGCCCGAAGAGTTCGCCGGCGGGGTCTATCACGCGCTGTACGGCACCCTGGTACAAGCCGGGATGGCCGCCGTACTGGCGGTTCCCCTGGGTCTGATGACGGCGATCTACCTGATCGAGTACGGCGGGGGCCGGTGGGCGCGATTGACCACCTTCATGGTCGACGTGTTAGCCGGTGTGCCCTCGATCGTGGCATCGCTGTTCGTCTTCAGCCTATGGATCGTCACCCTGCGGTTCGAGCAGAGCGCCTTCGCCGTGTCGCTGGCGTTGGCCCTGCTGATGCTGCCGATCGTGGTGCGGTCGACCGAGGAGATGCTGCGCCTCGTCCCCGACGAGCTGCGGGAGGCCAGCTATGCGCTGGGGGTGCCGCGGTGGAAGACGATCTTGCGCATCGTCGTTCCCACCGCGCTCTCGGGCATCCTGTCGGGCATCTTCCTCGCGATCGCCCGAATCGTCGGAGAGACCGCTCCGGTACTGGTGCTTGTGGGCTACAGCCGGTCGATCAATTACGACGTACTGCACGAGAACATGGCCTCACTGCCGTTGCTGATCTATTCCGAGCTGGGCAACCCGCAGGCGGCCGGGGCCGCGCGAGTGTGGGGTGCGGCGCTGACGTTGATCATCCTGGTCGCGATCAGCGCGATCGTGGCGGCCGTGGCGACTCGGCTCACCTCAGTCCAGTCTCGCTGACCGGTGGTTTAGCGAGCCTCGACGCAGGAGAGGCGAAGCTCCAACCACCGCACAGCTGTTAGGCGTCGGCGCTGAGCCTCACCACCCGATTGTTACCCCGGTCGGCGACGTAGAGGGCGCCGTCCGACCCGACCGCCAGCTGCAGTGGGGTGTTCAGCCCGGTGAACGGCACCAACGTCTGGGTGTTGGCCCCTGCGGCCAGCTTCACCACGGTGTGGTTGCCGTGGTTGGAGACGTAGACGGCGCCGCTGGAATCGACGGTGACGCCCCAGGGGGCGTCCAGACCGGTGAACGGCAGCACGCTCTGGGTGTTAGAGCCGACGGCGAGCCGCACCACGCGATCGTTGTCGGTGTCGGTGACGTAGACGTTGCCGGCGGAGTCGACTGCCACGTCGTCGGGATTGTGCAGCCCGGAGAACGGGAGAACCACCTGAGCATCGGTGCCTGCCGGCAGCTTGACCACGCGATTGTTGCCGCGGTCGGCGACATAGACGCTGCCGGCGTTGTCCACCGCCAAGCCTTCCGGATAGTTCAGACCGGTGAACGGCAGCTCGGTCTGGACCTGGGAATCCGGCGCCAGCTTGACCACCCGGTTGTTGAAGTCGGTGACATAGACCGCGCCGGCCCGATCGACCGCGACGCCTTGCGGTTCGTAGAGTCCGGTGAACGGCAGCAGCACCGGTGTGTTTGATCCCGGTTCCAGCTTCACCACCCGCCCGTACATGCTCTGGTTGGTGACGTAAACGCTTCCGCTGCCGTCGATGGCCAGGCCCCCGGGGGAGAGCCGGAAACCGAGACCGTCCAAGGGCAGCACGCTCTGCCCTCCCGCCGAGGCCGACGCCGTCGCACCGTGCGAAGCGTCCGAGCGGTGGGCGACCGCGTATCCGCCGACCCCTACGACAAGCAGCACCGCCGCTGCCGCTGCGGCAGGAACCAGCCACCGACGCGCGCCGCGGCTGTGCGACTCGGCGGCGAACGCGGGCGCGGCAGGCGGCACCTGAGCCTGTTGGTCCCGCCAACCAGTGACGGCGGGGCGCATCTGGGTCTGCTCGTGTGGGTAGGAGCTCGACGGTTCGTGCCCACCCGAATGCTCGCGGTGCCCGGTTGCGGGATAGTTCCCACCTCCGGTGGTGGAGACACTGGCGGCGCTCGCCATTCGGGTGGCCGCGTCACCCTGGTGGACGATCATCGCGGCCTGATGCTGGTCCGACGTGGTCAACGCGTCGTGTGCTGCGCGTGCCAGGTCGCCGGCGCTGCTGTAGCGGTCGCGCGGATTCTTCGCCATCCCCCGGGCGATCACCTGGTCCAATCCGGGCGGCACCAGCCCGGGCCGCAACTGGCTCGGCCGCGGGGCGGGCTCCATCAGGTGCGAGGCGATCAGCCGCTCGACGGTCTCAGTGCGGTACGGCCGTTGCCCGCTCAGACATTCGCTGAGGACACAGGCCAGGGAATAGATGTCGGCGCGGTGGTCGACGTCACCCCCGCTGAACCGCTCGGGTGCCATGTAGTTGTAGGTGCCCAAGGCCATTCCGGTCTGCGTCAGGCTGGGATCCGCCGCGGCGCGGGCAATCCCGAAATCGACCAAGTAGGCGAAGTCGCCCCGAGTGAGCAGGATGTTCTCCGGCTTGATGTCGCGGTGGGTGATTCCGACGGCGTGCGCGGCGTCCAGCGCGGCGGCCACCTGCTCAATCACGGCTACCGCGCGAGCCGGGGTCAACGGCCCGGAGCGTTTCAACTCCACACCGAGGTCGTTGCCATCGATGAGTCGCATCTCGACATACATCTGCCCGTCGATCTCGCCGTAGTCGTGGATCGGCACCACGTGCGGGTCGGTCAGCCGGCCAGCCGCGTCCGCCTCGCGCTGCATCCGGGTCCGGAATGCCGGGTTGCCCGACAGCACCGGAGTGATCAGCTTGAGTGCGACCGATCGGTGCTTGCGGGTGTCTTCGGCCTCGTAGACCTCACCCATTCCGCCTCGCCCCAGCAGCCGAAGCAATCGGTAAGGACCGAATTGGGATCCCACCTGTGAAGCCGGGCTACTACCGTTCACGACACTCCGATCACCCAGTGACGATTGGCATCATGCAATCAACTGTTGCATGAACAGAAGATGAACCAAAGGTTACCAGTGAAATTGGAATGCCGCAGGTCGTAGCGGTCAGGTAATGGCGTCGACCGCGGTCTTCAATTTCGAAGTGAATTCGGGCGGCAGCGGAATATAGCCGTACTGGTCCAGGTCCTGCTGCCCGTCGCCGATGGCGGCCTGCATAAAGGCTTTGACCGCCTGCGCCGTCGCCGGGTCCGGATATTCGGAGCACACGATTTCGTACGTCACGAGCACGATCGGGTAGGCGCCGGCCACAGTCGGCTTGTAAAACGACGAGGTATCGACCACCAGATCGTTTCCTTCGCCGCTGAACGTGGCTCCGGCGATGGTCTTGTCCACCGAATCGACGGAGATGGTGACCGGTTGTGGGCCTGCCGAGGTGACGATCTGGGCCATGTTGAGCTCACGCCCCACCGCAAACGACCATTCGTTGTAGGTGATCGACCCCTCGGTGGTGCGCAGCAGCGCCGAGGTGCCGTCATTGCCCGTCGCCCCGACGCCGGTACCGCCGTTGAAGGACTTGCCCGCGCCGCGGCCCCAGGAACCGTCCGAGGCGACGTCGAGATACTTCTGGAAATTGTCGGTGGTCCCGGAGCCATCGCTGCGAAATACCACGTGAATGGGCTCGGCAGGCAGGGCGGTGTTGGAGTTGAGGGCCTTCAGCGCGGGATCGTCCCAGCTGGTGATGGTGCCATTGAAGATCTTGGCCAGCGTGGGACCGTCGAGGTTGAGCTCGTTGACCCCGTTGATGTTGTAGGTCACGGCAATCGGACCGAATACCGTCGGGAGATGCCACGGCGTCGAGCCGCACCGCGCCGCTACCCGCTGAGGCTCGCCGTTGGACGGATCCAGAGGCGAATCAGACCCCGCAAAATCCGTTTGCCCACTGGCGAATTCGGCGATGCCGTTGCCTGATCCGTTCGCCCGATAGTTCAGGGTGTAGTCAGGGCAGGCCCGGATATAGGCGTAGACGAACTGCTCAATGGCGTGCGCCTGAGCGGTCGAACCGCCGGCGGTCAGTCGTTGCTTGCCGCCGCACTGGACCGATGGGGAGCCGGAACCCGATGCTGTCGACGATCGACTGCCGCCGCAGGCCACGACCATCGACAACACGGCCACCACCAGAATCGAGGCGATACCGAATCGGTTGATCCTCAAGGCGCTCCTTCGGCGGTCAGCGGAGAACCCACGGTAGCCCTATCCGGTAATAAGTCAGCCAAAACGACCCGAGATGTAGTCCTCAGTTTCCTTAAGTCCCGGATTAGAGAAAATCTTCTCGGTTCCATCGATCTCGACCAGGCGACCGGGCTTGCCGACGGCTTCGAGGTTGAAGAAGGCGGTCTGGTCACTGACCCGCGCCGCCTGTTGCATGTTGTGGGTGACGATCACGATGGTGTAGTCCTGCTTGAGCTGGGCGATCAACTCCTCGATCGCCATCGTCGAGATGGGGTCGAGCGCCGAACAGGGCTCATCCATCAACAGCACATCGGGCTGCACCGCAATGGCCCGCGCGATACACAGCCGCTGCTGCTGACCACCCGACAGACCACCACCGGGCTTGTCCAACCGGTCCTTGACCTCGTTCCACAGGTTCGCCCCACGCAGCGATTGCTCGACCGTCTCATCAAGCAACTTGCGGTTGCGCACCCCTTGCAAGGTCAGTCCCGCGACCACATTGTCACGAATCGACATGGTGGGAAAAGGGTTGGGGCGCTGAAACACCATCCCGATCGCCTTACGCACCCCGACCGGGTCAATGCTGGGCTGGTAGATGTCCTCACCGTCCAGCAGCACCGACCCCTCAACCCGCGCACCCGGGATGACCTCGTGCATCCGGTTGAGCGTGCGCAGCACCGTCGACTTCCCACAGCCCGACGGGCCGATGAATGCGGTGACGCTGCGCGGTGGAACCGACAACGTCACGTCGGCCACCGCGTGAAACGCTCCGTAGTAGATGTTGACGTCGCTCAGGTCCAACCTTTTGGCCACTGGCAGCCTTTCTTCACTCGACATCATCTGCCGCCGCCTGACTCTTCGACGGCCCAGACCTTCGTGGAGCAACGATCCGAGCGCCCAGCCTAGCCACGATCTCCAACAGCGCAATCCGAATGATCAGCGTCGACGACGCCGACGCAGCCGGCTCAGCGCCGCGGCCGCCCCAGACGACAGGTGATTGCGGGCTTGAAATCCGGGCGCTCGGCTACCGAGCACTCCGCCCTGCAGATCCGCAGGGTGTGCGTCGAAATGCACTGCCTGCCATCTGGACTCGGAGGGGCGACTAACCGAAGCGGCCGGAGATGTAGTCCTCGGTTTCCTTGAAACTCGGGTTGGAGAAGATCTTCTCGGTGCCGTCGATCTCGATCAGCCGACCGGGCTTGCCGGCCTCCACCAGGTTGAAGAAGGCGGTCTGGTCACTGACCCGCGCCGCCTGCTGCATGTTGTGGGTGACGATCACGATGGTGTAGTCCTGCTTGAGCTGGGCGATCAACTCCTCGATCGCCATCGTCGAGATGGGGTCGAGCGCCGAACAGGGCTCATCCATCAACAGCACATCGGGCTGCACCGCAATGGCCCGCGCGATACACAGCCGCTGCTGCTGACCACCGGACAAGCCGCCACCGGGCTTGTCCAACCGGTCCTTGACCTCGTTCCACAAGTTGGCGCCCCGCAGCGAGAACTCTGCGGTCTCATCGAGCGCGCGGCGGTTGCGCACCCCCTGCAGCTTGAGTCCCGCCACCACGTTGTCCCGAATCGACATGGTGGGAAACGGATTCGGACGCTGGAATACCATGCCGACCGCCTGGCGAACCCCCACCGGATCGATACCGGGCCGATAGATGTTCTCGCCGTCAAGCAGCACCGAACCTTCGATCCGGGCCCCGGGGGTGGTCTCGTGCATCCGGTTGAGCGTGCGCAAGACGGTCGACTTGCCGCATCCGGACGGGCCGATGAACGCGGTGACGCTGCGCGGCGCGACCGAGAGCGTCACGTCGGCCACGGCGTGAAACGACCCGTAGTAGATGTTGAGGTCGGTGAGGTCCAACCTTTTAGCCACCGTGCAGCTCTCCTTGTTCGCCCACCGCTACGCGCTGGTTGTCGAGAAAGATCTAGAACTTCTTGGGCGCGAAGATGCGCGCCCCGAACCGGGCCGCGACATTGAGTAGTGCGATCAGCAGGATCAGCGTCAGCGCGGCGCCCCAGAGGCGATCCGTGGGAACGGCGCTCGCACCCGCCCCCGCCGACGTCTGGTCATACATCATCCCGGGCAGCGAACCCATGAAGCCGTGGAACATATCGAAATTCATCGCCTGCGAGTAGCCGACCAAGATCAGCAGCGGCGCGGTCTCGCCCATCACCCGGGCCAGCGCCAGCAATACTCCGGTGACGATGCCCGACAACGCGGTGGGAATCACGATGCTCGTGATGGTCTTCCACTTCGGAGCCCCCAACGCGTAGCTGGCTTCGCGCAGGTCCATCGGAATGATCCGCAGCATCTCCTCGGTCGCGCGCACGATCACCGGCACCATCAGCAGCACCAGGGACAGCGACACCGCGAAACCCGAGCGGTGAAATCCCAAGGTGGCCACCCACAATGCGTAGACGAACAGCGCCGCGACGATGGAGGGCACGCCGGTCAGGATGTCGACGGAGAACGTCGCAAGCTTGCCCAGCCGGGTACCGGTGCCGTATTCGACCAGGTAGATCGCCACGAAGATCCCGATCGGAATCGAGATGGCGGCGCACAACACGCCCTGCAACAGCGTTCCGACGATCGCGTGGTAGGCCCCACCCCCGGCCGCAAATGCCGTCATCCCGGCCTGCGAGTGCGTCCACCAGGAGCTGGAGCTGACGGCACCGAAGCCGAACTTGAACACCGAATACATCACCCACGCCAGCGGCACCAGCGCCAACGCCATGGCAGAGGTGACCAAGACCGTCGCAAGGGAATTACTCACCCGGCGCCGCAGGCCGACCCCCGCAAACGTGCGCAGCTTGACGGGCCGCTCCAACAGCGCGGTCATGACTGCGCCTTCTGGGTGATCGCGGCGCGCGCCAGCGCGTTGACGATCAGCGTGAGGACGAACAGCACCAATCCGGCGGCGATGTAGGCGCCCGCCTTGTACTGGTCGTTGAATTCCGATGCGGTGGCCGCGATCTTGGTGGCGAAGGTGGAACCGCCGTCGAACAGCGACCAGTTGAACGCCTTTTGGGTGGACCGCAGGATGATCAGCAACGCCACCGTCTCACCGAGCGCGCGGCCCAAGCCGAGCATCGCGGCGCTGATGTATCCGGAGCGGCCGAAGGGCAAGACCACCATCTTGATGACCTCCCAGCGGGTCGCGCCCAGCGCCAGTGCGGCCTCGACCTGGCCTCGGGGGGTTTGGGCAAGGACCTCGCGGGTGACGGCGGTGATGATCGGCAGGATCATCACCCCCAGCACGATTCCACCGGTGAAAATGGTGCCGCCACCGGCGACCGAGGCATTGCCGTCGGCGAACAGGAAGATTCCGCCGAGGTGCTCGTTGAGCCACAGTGCACTGCTGCGCAACTGCGGGGCCAGGACGTACAGGCCCCAGGCCCCGTAGATGATCGACGGCACGGCGGCAAGGAGTTCGACCATGTAGCCCAGGGGTCCCACCAGCCGTCGGGGCGCATACTCGGCGAGGTACACCGCGACCCCAAGCGCAACCGGCATGGCCAACAGCAACGCAAAAAGCGAAACGAACACCGTCACCTGCAACATCTCGGCGATGCCGAAGTGCATGGCCGAAGTGTTGGTGGTGATCCAGCTGCCGCCGTAGGTGAAGAAGTTCTCCCGGTTGCGCTGCAGTGCCGGTATCGCCCGTAACAGCAGGAAGCCACCGACGGCGCAGATCACGACGATGATCAGCACACCGGAGCCCTCCGCGACCAGGCGGAACATCCGGTCTTGGACGCGACTTCCCGTGGAACGCAACGCCGTCGAGTTCACCGACGGTGCAGACACGGGCGCAGACAACTCGGTGATGCCGGACACCCCCTCATCGCTTGCGGCACGGCGGCTATGCGATCGCGTCGATGGCAGCACTCAAGCGCCGTTTCAGCTGGTCCGGCAGCCGAACGTATCCGGCGCTGGACAGTTCGTCCTGACCATTGGTCGAGGCCGTCCGCAGGAAGGACTTCACGGCCGCCGAGGTGTCGGGGTCATAGCCCTTGGAGCAGACGATCTCGTAGGTCACCAAGACTAGCGGGTAGGCGGCGGGCTCCTGAGTGCCGTAGAGCGACCTCAGGTCCAGCCGCATGTCGTTGCCGTCGCCGGGGACGAACCCGGCCGACTGGATCGCAACACCGGCCGCTTCGTCAGTGGCGGCCACTACCCCCGCGCCCGAGTCGATCATCGCCGACGGCAGATGGGCCTGGTCGGCGAAGCCCTTCTCGACATAGCCGACGGCACCAGGTGTGCTCTGTACCGCCTGCACGACGCCGGCCGACTTCTGCGCGCCTTCGCCGACGCCGCCCTGGAATTCACTGCCTTCGCCCTTGGTCCAGGCATGCGGCGCCGCGGCGCTCAAGTACTTCTGGAAATTGTCGGTGGTGCCCGAGGAGTCCGATCGGTAGATCGGGGTGACGGGTATCGCCGGCAGGTCCACGCCCGGGTTCAGGGCCATGATCGCGGGGTCATCCCAGGTTGTGATGGCCCCGCTGAAGATCCGGGCCAACACGTCGCCGTTGAGCACCAGGCCGTCCACACCTTCGAGGTGGTAGGCGATGCTGACCGGCCCGAACACCAGCGGAAGATGCCAAGCCGGGTTCTGCCCGCACCGGTCGGCCGCCTCGGCAACCTGGGCTTCGCTGAGCGGCGAGTCCGATCCGGCGAAGTCGACGTGACCGGCGATGAACTGTTCACGGCCCGCCCCCGATCCGGTCGGGTTATAGGACAGGTTCTTTCCCGGGCACTGCTTGCCCCATACCTGGTTGAACACCGCGATCGCGTTCTGCTGCGCGGTGGAACCCTCGGCCGTCAGCGTGTTCTTCCCGGCGCATCCGGCGGAGTCCGCCGCGGCCGCGGTGCTGCCGGTTCCGGACGGATTCGCGGTGTTGTCATCGCTACCGCAGCCGCTGAGCGCAAGACCGGTCACCGCGGCCGCCACCAGCGCAAGACCCGCCGTCGTGCGTTTCATCAGTTCTCGCTTTCTCGCTCGCGGTTCAAATCCCTCCGGGAACGTATGCGGCACTCATGGATGGCAACCACATGGCAGATGAACGCGCGGTGAATTGATGGCGAGGCGTCTCAGAGCTGATCTGCTGCGGCGTACGCGGTGTCAACGCTGTACACGGCAAAACCCAATCCCTCGTAGGTTCGCAACGCCGCGGTGTTGTCGGATTCCACGTAGAGCAGCACGATCGGCGATTCGACGCCCGAGAGCCGCTCCGCCAGGTGGCTCAGGCCGATCTCGGTGAGCACTCGCCCAAGACCACGGCCCTGAGCGGCCGGATCGACGCCCACGACATAGACCTCGCCGGCCTGCTCGGCGCCCGGTTTGCCGTCGTGGATCTTGGTCCAGTGAAATCCCACCAGGGTGGGTCCGTCGTACGCCAGGAACAGACCGTCCGGATCGAACCACGGCTCGGCACGCCGCTGCGCAAGGTCGCGCTCGGTCCAGCCGCCCTGCTCCGGGTGCCAGGAGAACGCGGCATTGTTGACCCGCAGCAACTCGGCGTCATCGCCCGGTCCGGCGTAGGTACGAATCGACACCCCCGGCGGGGCTGTCGCGTTCATGCGGTCTGGCACCGCGCTCAGCGACCGGCGCATCTGCAGCAGCTCACGCACGGCGACGAGGCCCAGCACCTCTGCCAACGACCGGGCGGCGGGCAGCGTGCCGTGCGCCCAGAACCGGGCCGCGCCATCGGTTCGTGCCAGCGCTGCGCGGACCAGCGTCGACCCGATCCCGCGTCGCCGGGCCGCCGGCGCCACCACCAGCTCCGCCATCGGCGCGGCATCATCGGTGCCTGCGGCCAGGTTCAGATATCCCAGTACGGTCGCCCCGTCGTCGGCGACCAGATGTTCGGTGCCCGACGTTGCCAGCTCCCGCAGCACCTGTTCCCCCACCGGTGCCACACCGTCGTGGTCGCCGGCGCCGGCGATCAGCTCACGAATCTGCCGCTGCTGCTCAGGACTGAGTGCGGCATGCCATCGCGGTGCGGTCACTGACTGTGCAGTTGCTCGGACGCCCCACCCTCGGCGCCGTCGAAGTCCTCGACCGCACCGTCGTCCCCGTCGTCCGCCGACGCATCCGGGAGATGGCCTCGCACCGGTCGGACCGCCTTGTAGCCGACGTTGCGGACCGTGCCGATCAACGACTCGTATTCCGGGCCGAGCTTGGCGCGCAACCGCCGCACGTGCACGTCGACCGTGCGCGTACCACCGAAGAAGTCATATCCCCAGACCTCTTGCAGCAACTGCGCCCGGGTGAAGACCCGGCCGACATGTTGGGTGAGGTACTTGAGTAGCTCGAATTCCTTGTAGGTCAGGTCCAGCGGCCGACCGCGCAGCCGTGCGGTGTAGGTGCCCTCGTCGATCACCAGCTCGCCGAGCTTGGTCTGTCCCGAGGCCTGCTCGGTAGTCGGCGCACTGCGGCGCCCCGTCAGCAGCCGCAGTCGCGCGTCGGTCTCGGCCGGACCCGTGCCCGGAAGCAGGATTTCATCGATCCCCCACTCGGCGTTGACCGCGACCAGACCGCCCTCGGTCACCACCGCGACCACCGGTACCGAACCGGCGGTGGCACTCAGCAATCGACACAGACCACGGGCCGCAGCCAGGTCGGTACGAGCGTCGACCAACACCACCTCGGCGGAGCCGGCCTCAAGCAGCGCCGAGACCTCAGGTGGCGCTGTCCGCACAGTGTGTGCCAGCAGCGACAGCGACGGCAGCACTCCATCCGGGTGCAAGTCAGCGGTCAACAGCAATAGCTCCAACGAGGCCTCCAGCGTCCCAGGTGCTCTAACGATAGCGTGCGACCTGCCAGAATGATCCAGTGCGCAGGGTGCTTATCGGTATGTCGGCCGCGATGGCGGCCCTGATCGTGGTGACCGCCGGTATCGATTTCGGGGCCAGCGTCTACGCCGAGTACCAATTGTCGCGCGCGGTGCGCCGCGCCGCGGACCTGCGCGCGGACCCATTTATCGCGATCCTGGGCGTCCCGTTCCTGCCCCAGGCGCGCCGCGATCACTACGACGAAGTCGAGATCAAAGCCCCCGCCGTCGAACAGCCGATTATCGGCAAGGTGATGCTGGAAGCCACCATGCACTCGGTAGATCTGGCCGAGGCCACCTGGCGATTCCAGCCCGGAGCGCCGATCCCGGTGGCCACCCTGGAGAGTCGAATCATCATCGGGTCCGTGCAGTTGGGCCGGTACCTGGGCATCCGCGATCTGATGGTGGAGGCGCCGCCGTCGGAGACCAACGACAACACCGGGGGCACCACAGAGTCAGGAATATCGAGCAGCCAAGGGCTGGTGCTCACCGGAACACCGGAAGGATTCGGTAAAAGGGTCAGCGTCTCGGTGGACCTGTCGATCGCCGGCCCCGACCAGACCACCTTGGTGATCACCCCCACCGGCATCCTCACCGGCCCCGACACCGCTGATCAGGACGTGCCCGACGCGCAACGCGCCGCGGTGCTCACCGCGTTTCACGGCAGCCTGCCCCAGCAGCGACTGCCGTTCGGGTTGACGCCGACCAGCCAGGGCGCGCGCGGCTCCGACGTGATCATCGAAGGAATCGCCGAAGACATGACGGTCACCCTGCCGGAGTTCCGTCCGCGATGAGCATCGTCGCCATCGTTGCCGCACTGGCCCTCGCCGGCGGGATCGGCGTGTGGCTCAACCGGCGAGCCGGCGTGTTGCGCGAACTTCCCAGCCCCGCGACCAGCGACGATTCCCCCACTGAGGCCGATGCCGCCGCAGCGGCCTTCCTGGGACTCGAGCCCGGCCGCCCGGCGGTGGTGCACTTCTCCGCGCCGTGGTGCGGTCCCTGCGCCGGGGTCCGCCGGGTGGTCGAGAAGGTCTGCGATGAGCTGGGCGGCGTCGCTCATCACGAGGTCGACATCGACGCCAACCCCGAGGCCGCCCGCAGGTTCGCCGTGCTGTCCCTGCCGACAACAGTGATCTTCGACATGCAGGGGCGGCAGCGCTATCGCGTCTCCGGTGTCCCGACGCAGGCCGACCTGCGTTCTGCACTCGAACCTCTATTGGCCTGATCACCCCACCATTGGGTAGGCTTTACTCCGTGTTCGCCCGCCTTGAGCTTGTGCTCACCAAGCGCCGCACAGTTGACCTGTGCCGCACCGCGGGCTGCTGTTGTTGTCGTTGCCGCTGAGTCGCGCTTTCGCGACGCGCTAGGAGCCGCCCGGAAAGCCGTGGCATGTCTCCCCCAGCCATTCGCCACGACAACCAGGAGCATCCATGCCCAGCATCGACACCAGCCAGGTAGACGTCCGCGGACCTCGTTTCGCCGCCTGGATCACCACCGGCGTATTAGTGGCCGTCCTGCTCACTGCCGAATTCAGCCCGATAGGTGCGGCCGCCCTGCTGGCCGCGCAAGCACTCGTCTTCGCGATCGGTGCGGGGCTGGGCCCCCGGCGCCACCCCTACGGTGTGCTGTTCGCGCGCCTCGTGGCGCCGCGGTTGGGTCCGGTCACCGAGCGGGAGCCAGTGCCACCGCTGCGCTTCGCGCAGCTGGTCGGGCTGGTGTTCGCCGTGATCGGCGTCGCCGGGTTCGCGGTGGCGCCCGTCGTCGGCCTGATCGCGACCGCGTTCGCGCTGGCCGCTGCCTTCCTCAACGCCGCCTTCGGTATCTGTTTGGGCTGTCAGCTCTACCCGCTCGTCGTTCGCCTGCGGCCGACCACGGCATAACCCACAGCCTTTTCCCCGAAGCAACTGGAAGGATCCCCACCATGGCACGCTCGGACGTCCTGGTCTCCACCGACTGGGCCCAGAGCAATCTTGAGGCGCCCAACACCGTCTTCGTCGAAGTGGACGAAGACACCAGCGTCTATGACATCAACCACATCCCCGGTGCGATCCGGTTGGACTGGCGCAAAGACCTGCAGGACCCGGTGCGGCGTGACGTCATCGACGCCGCCGCGTTTTCCAAGCTGCTCTCCGAACGCGGCATCGCCAATGACGACACGGTGATCCTCTACGGCGGCAACAACAACTGGTTCGCCGCCTTCGCCTACTGGTACTTCAAGCTCTACGGTCACGACGCCGTCAAGCTGCTCGACGGCGGCCGCAAGAAGTGGGAGCTCGACGGGCGTCCACTGTCGACCGAAGCGGTCAGCCGTCCCGCCACGTCGTATGTCGCCAAGCCGCTGGACGAGTCGCTGCGAGCTCGCCGCGACGAGGTGGTCGCCGCGATCAACGTCAAGAACCTCGTCGACGTGCGGTCTCCCGAGGAGTTCTCCGGCAAGATCCTGGCACCGGCACATCTGCCCCAAGAGCAGAGTCAGCAGCGCGGCCACGTTCCGAGTGCGATCAATGTGCCGTGGAGCCGCGCCGCCAACGAGGACGGCACCTTCAAGTCCGACGAGGAGCTGGCTGCGCTGTACGCCGACGCCGGTCTGGATGGCCAGCAGGAGACCATCGCGTACTGCCGGATCGGTGAGCGCTCGTCACACACCTGGTTCGTGCTGCGTGAGCTGCTCGGGCATCGCAATGTGAAGAACTACGACGGTAGTTGGATGGAATACGGCTCCCTGGTGGGTGCCCCAATCGAGTTGGGAAGCTGATATGTGCTCTGGACCCAAACAAGGCCTCGCCCTGCCGGCCAACGTCGACCTGGAGAAAGAGACAGTGATCACCGGACGCGTGGTGGACAGCTCGGGCGCGTCCGTCGGGGGCGCCTTCGTCCGTCTGCTGGACTCCTCGGACGAGTTCACCGCCGAAGTGGTCGCCTCGGCCACCGGCGACTTCCGCTTCTTCGCCGCTCCGGGCTCGTGGCGGATACGAGCCCTGTCCTCGGCAGGTAACGGCGACGCAGTGGTGGCGCCCTCCGGGGCGGGCCTCCACGAGGTCGACATCAAAGTCGCCTGACGACTCGCGATAGACTCCCCCCGTGGTGTTGTTCTTTGAGTTGATGCTGGTGGCGGCTACGGGCCTGATCACCTGGTTCGCCCTGTACACGCTCTACCGGCTGATCACCGACGAGATGTGAGTGTCTCCGACGGTGGCCCGCAGGCGGGCGATGAGCGTCCGATCGACCGGGGTTCCGGTGACCGCGCGGTAGCTGCCGCCGCTGAGCGTGCCAAGCAGACCGCGGCCCGCAACATTCCGGTCTTTGACGACCTGCCGTTCACCGATACCGCGAACCTGCGCGAGGGCGCGAACCTGCACGACGCGCTGTTGGCCCTGCTGCCCTTGGTGGGCGTGTGGCGCGGCGAGGGAGTGGGACACGGCGCCCACGGCGACTACCGGTTCGGCCAGCAGATCGTGGTGTCCCACGACGGCGGCGACTACCTGAACTGGGAAGCACGGTCGTGGCGGCTGTCCGACGACGAACAGTCCAACGAGCCCGCGCTGCGCGAGACAGGCTTCTGGCGGTTCGTCAACGATCCGGACGATCCCGAGGAATCACAGGCCATCGAACTGCTGCTGGCGCACTCGAGCGGTTACGTGGAGCTGTTCTACGGGCGCCCGCACGGCCCAGCGTCCTGGGAGCTGGTCACCGATGCGCTGGCCCGCAGCAAATCGGGGGCGCTGATCGGTGGCGCCAAGCGGCTCTATGGGATCGTCGAAGACGGTGACCTGGCCTACGTCGAAGAGCGGGTGAACGCCGACGGCGAACTGGTGCCGCACCTGTCGGCGCGACTGGCACGCTTCATCGGCTGATCACCCTGCGCTGACTCTGCGCTGAGGGCACCGGCTTCTCGCACTTGTGCGCCCCAGACGCAGAATCAGTGACCGATCGCGGCCTCGACCAGTTCGGCGAATTCCTGCGCCGGCACCCGTGGGCTCAGTGCGCGCCCGTCCAGCGTGTGCACCCGCGCCGACAACGTGATGCTGGAGACCAGCCACAGATCCTGCGCGGCCTCCAGATCCGCGGACACAAGCGGTGCGTATTCGCACGCGTAACCCGCGTTGCGGGCCACCTCGAACAGCGCCTCCTGTGTGGTGCCGCGCAGGATCGGGTGCGACAGCGGAGGGGTGACGAGCCGACCGGGCTCGACCAGCACCACGGTGGAACGCGGTCCTTCCAAGACGTAACCGTCCGAGCTGACGAAAATAACGTCGTCGGCGCCCTGTTTGGCGGCATACCGCAGCGCCGCCATGTTCACCGCGTACGACAGCGTCTTGGCCCCCGCAAGCAGCCACGGCATCTCCAGCCCCTGCGTGGACAGGCCGCGGTCCAGGGTCACTACAGCCACGCCCTCCCGGCGAGCCGCCGCGATGCGCTCCGGCAGCGCAGTGAGCATCACGTAAGCGGTTGGTGCCGAACCGCTTTCTCGGCCCCTGCTGTAGATCATCCGGAGGGCGCCCTCGCCAGTCCCGGGCCACTGCTGCACCGCCTCGTCCACGGCGCGGCGCCACTGCTCCAGGTCCGGGGCAGGCAGGTCCATCAACTCCGCGGAACGCGCCAATCGCCGTAGGTGGGCGTCGAGCAGACACGGGGCGCCGTCTCGCACCAGCAATGTCTCGAAGATCCCGTCGCCGCGCAGCGCCGCCAGATCGTCGGCGTGCAGCAGCGGCGCGTCGGCGTCGGCCGGGCCGCCACCGACCGTGATGATCGTCACGACGGTGTCTTTCACATCGACGTCGGCTGCCATGGACCGTGAGCGTAGCCGCTCCGTAGAGTTGACACGTGCCCGCCGTCCCCGCACCCGATTCCGGCCCCGATGCGGGCGCAATCTGGCACTACGGCGACCCGCTCGGCGAACAGCGCAGCGCCGAATCGGCGGTCGTGGTGGTGGATCGGTCGCACCGGCCGGTGCTGCGGCTCACTGGAGGCGACCGCAAGACGTGGCTGCACAGTCTGTGCACCCAGCATGTCGCCGAGCTACCTGACGGCGCCAGCACCGAGAACCTGACGCTGGACGCCAAGGGCCACATCCAGAACCACTGGATCCAAACCGAGCTTCGCGAACAGACCTACCTCGACACCGAGCCGTGGCGGGGCGCGCCACTGACCGAGCATCTCCGCAAGATGGTGTTCTGGGCCGACGTGACCATCGAGGCGGCCGACTTCGCGGTGCTGTCACTACTGGGTCCCGAACGCAGCGCACCAGCGGTCTTGGACGCGCTGGGGCTGACCGCAGCGCCGGGGCCTACCGCGGTACCGATTCCAGATTCGCTGGGGTTCGTGCGCCAGGTGCCGGGCCGTGAGGTGCTGGAAGTGGTGGTGCCCCGCGACGCCAAGGACGATGTGCAGCGCCGTCTGATCCAAGCCGGGGTCCGGCCCGCCGGAGTGTGGGCCTACGAGGCAGAACGGGTGACCGCGCGGCGGCCGCGCTTGGGCGTCGACACCGACGAGCGCAGCATTCCGCACGAGTTGAATTGGATCGGTGGACCCGGCGTCGGGGCAGTGCACCTGGACAAAGGGTGCTACAGCGGGCAAGAGACGGTGTCGCGCGTGCACAACCTGGGCAAGCCGCCACGGATGCTGGTGCTGCTGCACCTGGACGGATCGGTGGACCGACCGTCGACCGGAGACCCAATCACCTCAGGTGGGCGGTCGGTGGGCCGGTTGGGGACCGTGGTTGATCATTTCGAGTTCGGTCCGATCGCGCTGGCGCTGCTCAAGCGGGGGCTTCCCGCCGACACCGCGCTGCTGACCGGAGCCGGCTCTGAGGTCAGCGCGGTCATCGATCCGGAATCGATGCCGCCGCCGGATGCGCCGGGTGCCGGACGGTTGGCCGTCGACCGGTTGCGCGGTCGGGTTTGACGGTGATCACACCGACACAGGGCAGGTCGGCAACTGGTCCAGCGGCACGGTAAGCTGTCGGCAGGACAATAAACACATTCAGATCGGAGCCGCCTGTTCATTGGGCCGCTCCGTTATTGCGCGAGGGGGTCCCCCCATGGGCCGCGGCCGGGCTAAGGCGAAGCAGACCAAGGTTGCTCGAGAGCTGAAGTACAGCTCGCCAACAACCGATTTCACCCAGCTCCAACGTGAGCTGGCAGGGTCTGAGGTCAATGACTCCGACGGTGACGACTCCTGGAACGGAGACGACGACTGGCGCCGCTGAGCGCGTCGTCGTCTCCGAATCTGATACTCCCCTCGGGGACGTAGGGACCCCGGCCCACAGGGCTGTAGGCCACCGTTTCTAGACCCGATGGGGCCTAGAACCGGGGGTGTTCCCCCACGAGCGTGGCCCCGTCTCCCGGTTCGGCGTTCTTTCCCGGCTTGGCCACCGTGCCCAGCGGCCAGCAGTCGACGTGGCGGGCGGTCAGGATCGCCAGCGCGCGGTCGGTGTCCTCCGGCGCGACCACGGCGACCATGCCGACGCCCAGGTTGAAGGTCTTCTCCATCTCCGCGCGGCTCACCCGTCCGCGCTGGGCGATCATCGCGAACACCGGCGCCGGCGTCCACGTGCCACGATCCACCTCGGCGACCAGCCCGTCGGGGATGACACGGGACAGGTTCCCGGCAAGACCACCGCCGGTCACATGGCAGAAGGTGCGCACCTGGGTCTCGGCGGCCAGTGCCAGGCAGTCCTTGGCGTAGATGCGCGTGGGCTCCAGAAGCTCCTCACCCAGGGTGCGACCGAATTCCTCGACATGGCCTGCCAGATTCATGTGGTCGATGTCCAGCAGGACGGCGCGCGCCAGTGAGTAGCCGTTGGAATGCAGTCCCGAGGAGCCCATCGCGATCAGCACGTCACCGGGCCGGACCCGGTCCGGCCCCAGCACGTCGTCGGCCTCCACCACGCCGACGCCGGTCGCGGAGATGTCGTAGTGATCGGGGGCCATCAGGCCCGGATGCTCGGCGGTCTCCCCACCCAGCAGCGCGCAACCGGCCTGCACACAGCCCTCGGCGATCCCCGAGACGATGGCGGCGACCCGCTCCGGCACGGTGCGTCCCACGGCGATGTAGTCCTGCAGGAACAGCGGCTCGGCGCCACACACCACCAGATCGTCGACCACCATGGCGACCAGATCGATGCCGACGGTGTCGTGCTTATCCAGCGCCTGCGCGATCGCCAGCTTGGTCCCCACACCATCGGTGGAGGACGCCAATAGCGGCTCGCGGTAGTCGTTGCGCAGGGCGAACAGGCCGGCGAAGCCGCCGAGTCCACCCCGCACCTCGGGCCTGGTGGCCTTGGCTGCCAATGGTTTGAACAACTCGACGGCCCTGTCACCGGCGTCGATGTCTACTCCTGCCGATGCGTAGGTAACGCCCTGGGAGCTTGATTCTGCTGAGGTCATCGCGCTAAAGGCTACCGGTCGCCGACGGCGGACGGTATTTCGCTCGGCGTTGCGGCCTCAGAGCCGCCCGCGGAGCCCTGGGGCAGGCACTGGCGGGCAGGGCAGAAACGGACGGTTCGACGGCGATAGAGCCCCTCTGTCGGGCCCACGGAGTCACGGCTGCGGCCGGCTGTTGTGATGATCCACGAAGCGCGCCAACAGGTCACGGAGGGAGTCCTGCTCGTCCGAGGTCAGCACGCCGAACACCTGGTCGTGGGCATCGAGTGCATCGGTCACCACGACGGAGGTGACCGCGCGCCCCTCCTCGGTCAGATGGGCCCGCAGGATGCGGCCGTGGCGAGGATCCCTCCGACGCTCCACCAGCCCGCGACGCTCCAACGCGCGCACCGCCAGTTGGACACCCTGCGGGGTGACGAGCAGACGACGGGAGAGTTGGGCACTGGACAGGCCGGGTTCGTCGGCGAGCTGGCGCAGTAGGGCGATCTGGGCGCTGCTCACACCATGGTGGCCGATCGCCTCGTTCACTGTGGTCAGCGAGTAGTGAAACGCCTGCTTGAGCAGCCACAAAAGATTGCGACTCAGATCCGATTCCGGCGTGCCCGTCATGTCAGATTGCTGGCGCCGGTCGGCATGAGCGGTCGCCAGTCATAGGTATCGGCGCGCCTACGGCTGACTCAGCGCAGTGTCGTGGTCGCTCTCGGCTTTGCGGGCGGTGTTGCTCAGCATCTGCTCGACGACGTTCTTGCCCAGGGCGCTGTCGTCGGGCAGCTCTATGGGATAGCGGCCGTCGAAGCAGGCACAGCACAGCCGCGATGCGGGCTGTTCGGTAGCCGCGATCATGTCGTCCTGCCCGACATAGCCCAGGCTGTCGGCGCCAATGGTGCGGCGCACCGCCTCGACCATCTCGGTCTCGTCCTCGACGGCATTGGCGATCAGTTCGGCCGGCGAGGCGAAGTCGATGCCGTAGAAGCATGGCCATTTGACGGGCGGCGAGGCGATCCGCACGTGCACCTCGACGGCACCGGCCTCGCGCAGCATCCGCACCAGGGCGCGCTGGGTGTTGCCCCGCACGATCGAGTCGTCGACGACGATCAGCCGCTTACCGCGGATGATCTCCCGCAGCGGGTTGAGCTTGAGCCGGATGCCGAGCTGGCGGATGGTCTGCGACGGCTGGATGAAGGTGCGACCGACGTACGCGTTCTTGGTCAGGCCCTGGCCGTAGTCAATGCCGGATTCCTGGGCGTAGCCCACCGCGGCGGGGATGCCGGACTCCGGAACGCCGATGACCAGATCGGCCTCCACCGCGTGCTCGCGGGCCAATCGGCGACCGATCTCCACCCGAGTGGCGTGCACCGACCGGCCGCCGATGGTGCTGTCGGGCCGGGCCAGGTACACGTACTCGAACACGCACCCCTTCGGGGTCGGGTTGGCGAACCGGGAGGAGCGCACACCGTCGGCGTCGATCGCCAGGAGTTCGCCGGGCTCGATGTCGCGGACGAAGGAGGCGCCGACGATGTCGAGCGCGGCGGTCTCCGACGCCACCACCCAGCCGCGGTCCAGCCGACCCAGGGACAGCGGCCGCACGCCCCACGGGTCGCGGGCCGCGTACAGGGTGTTCTCGTCCATGAACGTCAGGCAGAAGGCGCCGCGCGCCGTGGGCAGCAGCTCCAATGCGGCCTGCTCCAGTGACGTGTCGGCGGCCCCGTGCGCCAGCAGCGCGCCCAGGATGTCGGAGTCGGTGGTGGCCACCCCGGGCCGGCGGGTGTCGATCAGGCCCAGTTCGCGGGCGCGGCCTGCCAACTCGGCGGTGTTGACCAGGTTGCCGTTGTGGCCCAGCGCCACCCCGGTGCCTGCCGCGGTGTTGCGGAACACCGGCTGGGCGTTCTCCCAGGTGGTGTCGCCGGTGGTGGAGTAGCGGCAGTGCCCGACCGCCACGTGGCCGGGCATGGCCGCCAGCGTCTGCTCCTCGAACACCTGGCTGACCAAGCCCAGATCTTTGAAGACCAGTACCTGCGAGCCGTCGCCGACGGCGATCCCGGCAGCCTCTTGGCCACGGTGTTGCAGCGCATAGAGGCCGTAATAAGTGAGCTTGGCAACTTCTTCGCCAGGAGCCCAAACTCCGAAGACGCCACACTCTTCACGCGGCGCGTTCTCAAGGTCTACTACCTGCTGCTCCGGCACGTTTCAGCTGCTCCAGGGGGGACGGGCCTCAAGTGACGTGTCCAGTCTACGGTCAACACCGGTCAAGTTTGACCAATGGCAGCCAATCGGCGATCTCGGCGGCTCGCGAACCGGACAACCGCAACGTACCGGCGGCAGACGCCTGACCCATCTCCAACAGCCCGGCGACCAGCAGCAGCCAGCTGCGCGGATCGGTCTCGACGACGTTGGGCGGGGTGCCGCGCGTGTGCCGCGGCCCGGCGATGCACTGCACCGCAACGAATGGCGGGACGCGCACCTCGACGCTGGCGCCGGGGGCCAGCTCGGCCAGGGTGCGGGCGGTCAGCCGAACCGCGGTGGCCAGCGCGGCACGGTCGGGGGCAGGCTGGTCCTCGTCGTGCAACCACTCCGCGAGCGCCTGCACGGCCGCGCGGGTCTGGGCCGGGTCCGGCGTGGAACCCGATCGGGCGGCTGCCATGGGTCAGTCGCTGGGGTGCACGGCGAACCAGTCCAGCAACAGGTCGGCCAGCCGGTCGGGCTCGGTGTCGGGGATCCAGTGCGAGACGCCGGGCATGACCTCGAATCGGTACTCGCCGTCGACATACCGGGCTGTGTTGCGTGCCGCGGTGGGCTTCAGCGCGATGTCGTTGTCACTCCACACATACATCGTCGGTACCGAGATCTGTTGGTCGGACTCGCGCAGGTTCGACAGCGGCATGCCGCGGTACCAGTTGAGCCCGCCGGTCAGCGCACCCGGTTCGGTCATGGCCTGCGCGTCCCGTTGGGCGGCGTCCGCGGTCTGCCCGCTGCGCCGCAGGGCTTTGGCGACCACGGCACCCTTCTTGCGGGTCAGCAACCACTCCGGCAGCAGCGGCAACTGGAAGAAAACCATGTACCACGACGCCAGGCCCTGACGGCTGGTCAGCATCGACTTCAGGAAGGCAGCGGGGTGCGGCACCGACACCGGCGACACGGTGGCCAGCCGTTCGGGCATCTCGGCCGCCACACCCCACGCCACGGCGGCGCCCCAGTCGTGTCCCACGAGGTGCACCCGCTGCGCGCCGCTGGCCTCGATCAGGGCGCCCACGTCGGCGACGAGTTCGGACATCCGATAGTCGCGACGGCGCGGCGGCCGGGCGCCGGGTGAATAGCCGCGCTGGTTGGGCGCCAGACAGCGGTAGCCGGCGGCGGTCAGCCGGTCGATCACGGTGTTCCAACTGTCATTGCGCTGCGGAAAGCCGTGCAACAACACCACGACCGGACCGTCGGAGGGACCAGCGGCGCGGACGTCGAAGACCAGGCCGTCACGGGTATAGCGCATCGGTGAAGCATTGCGTATGTCGCCGGGCAAGAGAAGGCGGGGCCTGCCTACCGCTGATGCAGCGCGGTGCGGATTCGCTCGGTGTCGGCCGACGTCCAGTCCGGCGGCGGCAGCACCGCCACCCAGCCATCCAAGATGGTGTCCGCATAGTTGTGGCCATGCCCGGCGGGCATCTGCTCGCCGTGAAAGAGATCGGCGCTGACCTGCCAGAACGTCACTACCGGGTACCAGCGCATGGAAGTGGTGCGGTCCGGTCCGGGCGGTTCGGTCAGCCAGTCGGGCCGGGCGAACAGCAGGTCCGGCGACCACCAGATGACCGGGTCCGAGGCGTGCTGCAGGAACAACACCCGGGTGCCGTTCCAGGGCGGCGCGGCGATCCGGGTGACCTCGGCGGGCAGGGTGCCCTGGGCGAACCGGACCGTGCGGCCGTTGTCGTAACGCGGCAGCACGGCGGTGCTGCCGGGATCGCGGCGCACCAGCAGGGCACGCCAGAGCGGGCTGGCCTGCGGCGGCCCCACCCAGAGCACGGCTTCGTAGCCCATCTCGGCGACGTCGGGCAACCAGTCGAATGCGGCCTGCCCGGCCATCGAACCCAGGCTCTCGCCGTAGAGCACGAGCATGGGGCGGTGATCTTCGGGCAGGCTGCGCCAGCGTTCGGCGATGGTGCTCACCAGCAACCGCCCCGAGTCCATGGATTTGCGTTGATCGGCCAGGAACGAGATCCAACTGGGCAGGTAGGAGTACTGCACGGCGACGATCGCGGTGTCGCCGTTGTAGAGCATCTCCAGCGCGTCGGCCGCGGCGGGGTCCACCCACCCCGTGCCGGTGGTGGGCACCACCACCAGCACCTGACGGTCGAAGGCGTGCGTGCGCTCCAGCTCGTCGAGCAGCAGTTGCATGCGGGCCTGATCATCGGCCGCACTGTGTAGGCCCGCATAGACCCGGATGGGCTCGCGGGCGGGCCTGCCGTTGGCCCGGGACAGCTCGGGCGCGTGCGCTCCCCCGGCGACGAAGCTGCGGCCCTGACTTCCCAGGGTGGCCCAGGGCGCCAACGACTGGGGGCTGCCGGATCGCTCCGGTTCTTCGGGCTGGACGGTCCCCGGTGCGATGGCGCTGTCCTCGGGCTGGAACACCGCGCTGGCACCGGCGAAGAAACCGCGGATAAGCACACCGTTGATCAGCATGGTCAACACCACGACGACGATCGCACTGCCGATGAACGTGGCGACTTCGCTGTGCAGGTGCCAACGCCGCACCAAGGCCCGGGCCAGCAGCCGACTGGCGTCGATCAGTACCCGCACCGTCGAGATCAATGCCGCCGCTACCCCGATCGCGACCCCCAGGGTGCGCAGGTAGCCCAAGGTCTGGGGGCCTTCGATGCCCAGGAGTTCGGAGACTTGACGCTGCCAGCCGGCGGCCGGGATCAGCATCAGGACGCAGGCGGCCGGCGACGCCACCACCACAGCAGCCTTCAGCGCGATCAAGACCCGGCGCGGCGGCGGCCACCAGTGCGCGCCGCGCAGTACAAACCGGTGCACCGTCGCGCCGACCAGGACCCCAAGCCCATAGCCGAACGCCGCGTTGATGCCGCCGATCAGCCCCTGGAAGAGCCAGTCACGCGGCAGCAGTGACGGTGTCAGCGACAGGCAGAAGAACAGTGCCCCGAACGCCACCCCGACGAATTGCAGGCGCAACAAGCCCCACGCCCACACCAGCATCGGGTGTCGGGGCGGCGCCTGCATGCCGGTCTATCCGAATATCCCCGGCAGCACAGCCTCGGAAGTGCTGCGCAGTTCGGCCAGCGACACACGGAACTGGCCCTGAACCTCCACCTCCTGCGAGGCCTGGTCCACCACGCCGACGCGGGTGGCCGGCAGGCCACGTGCCTCGCACATGGAGCGGAATCTGCTCTCCTCGGTGCGCGGCACCGCCACCAGCACCCTGCCCGCGGACTCGGAGAACAGAAACACGAATGGATCGGCGTCCTCGGGAAGCAGGATGCGGCAACCGGTCTCACCGGCGATCGAGGATTCGACCACGGCCTGGATCAGGCCGCCCTCACTGAGGTCGTGCGCGGCTGACACCAGACCGTCGCGCGATGCCGCACTGAGCACCTCGGCGAGCAACTGCTCGCGCGCTAGGTCGACCTTTGGGGGCAGGCCGCCCAGGTGTTCGCCGGTGACCTGCGCCCAGATCGAACCGTCGAACTCGTCGCGGGTGTCGCCGAGCAGGATCAGTGTCTCGCCCGGTTCGACCCCGAAGGCGGTCGGAATGCGGCGACCCACATCGTCGATGACACCGAGCACTCCGACCACGGGCGTCGGGTGAATGGGGGTGGCGCCGGTCTGGTTGTAGAAGCTGACATTGCCTCCGGTGACCGGAATCCCCAGAGCCGCACAGCCATCGGCCAGACCGCGCACGGCCTCGGCGAACTGCCACATCACCCCGGGGTCTTCCGGGGAACCGAAGTTCAGGCAGTTGGTGACGGCGATCGGGGTGGCGCCGGTGACGGCCACGTTGCGGTACGCCTCGGCCAGCGCCAACTGTGCCCCGGTGTAGGGGTCGAGCTTGGTGTAGCGGCCCGAGGCGTCGGTGGAGATCGTGATCCCGCGCCCGGACGTCTCGTCGATGCGCAGCATTCCGCCGTCGGCGTGCTCGGCCAGCACGGTGTTGCCGCGCACGTAGCGGTCGTACTGCTCGGTGATGAACGCCCGGCTGCACAGGTGCGGGCTGCCCAGCAGCGCAAGCAGAGTCGCGCGCAGCTCCTCCCCGGTGGCCGGCCGCGGCAGCTTGTCCGAGCGGTCCGAGTTCAGCGCGTCCTGGGTATCGGGGCGCGCGACCGGACGCTGATAGATCGGGCCTTCGTGGGCCACGGTGCGGGGCGGGACGTCCACGACGGTCTGGCCATGCCAGGTGATCTTCAGGCGGTCGCCGTCGGTGACCTCGCCGATCACGGTGGCGAGCACGTCCCACTTGGCGCACACCGCCATGAACGCGTCGACGTTATCCGGGGTGACCACGGCGCACATGCGCTCCTGCGACTCGCTGGAGAGCACCTCCGCGGGAGTCATGTTGGCCGCACGCAGCGGCACCTTCTCCAGCTCGATAGCCATTCCGCCGTCCCCGGCGGATGCCAACTCAGAAGTGGCGCAGGACAACCCGGCGCCACCGAGATCCTGAATGCCGACCACCAGCTTGGCGGCGTACAGCTCCAGGCAGCACTCGATCAGCACCTTCTCGGTGAACGGGTCCCCGACCTGAACCGACGGAAGCTTCTTGCGACCGGCCCCGCTCTCGTCGCCGCCGAAGGTGTCCGAGGCCAGCACCGACACCCCGCCGATGCCGTCGAGACCGGTACGCGCCCCGAACAAGATGATCTTGTTTCCGGCACCGGAGGCGAACGCCAGGTGCAGGTCTTCCTTCTTGAGCACACCGACGCACAGCGCGTTGACCAGCGGGTTGCCCGCGTAGCACGGGTCGAAGATGGTTTCGCCGCCGATGTTGGGCAGTCCCAGGGAGTTGCCGTAGCCGCCGATGCCGCGTACCACTCCGTCGAGCACCCGGCGGGTGTCCGGGGCGTCGGCGGCACCGAAACGCAGCTGGTCCATCACCGCGACCGGGCGGGCACCCATCGCCATGATGTCGCGCACGATGCCTCCCACGCCGGTGGCCGCCCCCTGGTAGGGCTCCACGTAGGACGGGTGGTTGTGCGACTCCACCTTGAAGGTGACCGCCCAGCCGTCACCGATGTCGACCACACCGGCGTTCTCGCCGATACCGGCCAGCATGGCCTTGCGCATCTCGTCGGTGGTGGTCTCCCCGAAGTAGCGCAGGTGCACCTTGGAGGACTTGTAGGAGCAGTGCTCGCTCCACATCACCGAGTACATCGCGAGCTCGGCGTCGGTGGGGCGGCGGCCCAGAATGTCGCGGATGCGCTGGTACTCGTCGTCCTTGAGACCCAACTCGGCGAACGGTTGCGGGTGCTCGGGCGTTGCAGCGGCGTGTTCGACGGTGTCCAGTGTGGTCGGGGGCGTCACGGGCACAGTCTATGGCACCGTTTTCGGCTCATTCCGGCGCCAGGAAGGCCGCCAGAGCCGCCGCATAGGAGGCCACGTCGTGGGCGCCCATCAGCTCCCGCGCGGAATGCATGGCCAGCTGGGGAGCGCCTACGTCGACGGTGGGAATCCCGGTGCACGCGGCGCTCATCGGGCCGATGGTCGATCCGCAGGGCAGGTCGGCGCGATGCTCGTAACGCTGCAGTGCCACTTCCGCCTGGTCGCAGGCCAGCGCGAAGGTGGCGGCGGTGCGCCCGTCGGTGGCATAGCGCAGGTTGGGCTGCACCTTGAGCACCGGGCCGGCGTTGACCGCGATCTGATGGCCCGGTTCGTGCCGGTCCGGGTAGTTGGGGTGGGTGGCGTGCGCCATGTCCGCCGAGGCCAGCGTGGAGGCGGTCAGCCGCCGCAGGAAGTCCTCCCGATCCCCGCCGGCGGCCAGGGTGATGCGCTCCAGGACCACGCGCAGCAGATCGGACTGGGCGCCGTGATCCGATGTCGACCCGACCTCCTCGTGGTCGAACAGCACCAGCACCGGAAGATACCGGTCGGACTTCGCGGTCAGCAGCGCCTGCAGTCCGGCGTAGCAGCTGGCCTGGTTGTCCAGCCGCGGCGCGCTGACGAACTCGCCGCCGAGACCGGTCACCGCCGACGGCGCCAGGTCGTGGGTCATCAGATCGAACCCCAGAACGTCGCGGGGCTCCACGCCGGCGCGCTGCGCCACGTATCCGAGGAAGTCCGGGGACCGGCCATCTCCCCAGACCGCGTTGACGTGGCGCTGGGGGTCCAGCTTGACCGCGGCGCGGTCCTCGGCCAGGTGGATGGCCAGTTGCGGCACCCGCAGGATCGGCTCGTCGATGCGGACCACGTGGTGCATGATCCCGGTGTCGCGAGCCGAGTCGAGCACCGAGAGCCGCCCGCTGATCCCCAGGTCCCGGTCCAGCCAGGAGTTCAGCCAGGCGCCGCCATAGGGCGCCAGCGTCACCAGCTGCCACCCGGCGACTTCCCGTGCGGGGTGTTGTTTGACCCGTAGGTTCGGGCTGTCGGTATGCGCGCCGACGATCCGGAACGGGGTGGCCGGGGTACTGGCGCCGCCATCCCAGGCGATCAGCGATCCGGCGCGGATGGTGAAGTACCGCCCGGGCGTGGCCGGCCAGCGATCGGTCTCGGCCACCTGCGTGTAACCGGCGGAGCGCAGCCGCTCGGCAACCGTGACACAGACGTGAAACGGCGACGGTGAGGCGTCGATGAACTCGCACAATCCGGTTGCGGTGGCGGCCATGGGCTCAAGTCTTTCGCATCCGTACCCCCGACGGGGCGTTAGGGTCGATACTGTGCCGTCCGTTCAGCCCGTGACCGCGCCCCTGACCTGTGCGGCCATCTTCCTGGTGGCCACCATCGATGAGGGCGGCGAGACAACCGTGCGCGACGCCCTGCCCGACCTGGCGGGTTTCGCGCGCGCTATCGGCTTCCGCGACCCGACCAAGCGACTGTCTCTGGTGACCTCGATCGGCTCGGATGCCTGGGACCGGCTGTTCGCCGGGCCGCGGCCGGCGCGGCTGCATCCGTTCGTCGCGCTGACCGGTCCGCGGCACACCGCTCCGGCCACCCCGGGGGACCTGCTGTTTCACATCAAGGGTGAGACCATGGACGTCTGCTTCGAGTTGGCCGGCCGGATCGTCAAGGCGATGGCCGGTGCGATCACGGTGGTCGACGAGGTGCACGGTTTCCGGTTCTTCGACAATCGCGACCTGCTCGGCTTCGTCGACGGTACCGAGAATCCGGTCGACGACGAAGCGGTGGCGGCCACCGCGATCGGTGACGAAGACCCGGACTTCGCCGGCGGCTCCTATGTGCACATCCAGAAGTATGTGCACGACATGGCGGCGTGGGAGGCGCTGCCGGTCACCGAACAAGAGCGGGTGATCGGCCGGACCAAGGCCGACGACATCGAGTTCGACGACGCGGTGAAGCCGGCCAATTCCCATATCGCGCTGAACGTCATCACCGACGAGGACGGCAACGAGCTGGACATCGTGCGGCACAACATGCCGTTCGGCACGGTCGGTTCCGGCGAGTCCGGGACGTACTACATCGCCTACGCGCGGGACCCGGAGATCACCGAAAGGATGCTGCACAACATGTTTGTCGGCGACCCGCCGGGAAACACCGACCGCATTCTGGACTTCTCCACCGCACTCACCGGCGGGCTCTTCTTCACCCCCACCGCCGACTTCCTCGAGGATCCGCCGCCGCTTCCGGGCGTGGCGGCTCCCACCGCCTCCGCGCCCGTCGAGACCACCGGCGTTCAAGGCTCCTTGAACATCGGCAGCCTGAAAGGAACCTCGCAATGAACAACCTGTACCGCGATCTGGCCCCGGTCACCGAAGCCGCCTGGGCCGATATCGAGCAGGAGGCAACCCGAACGTTCAAGCGGCACATCGCCGGCCGCCGGGTGGTCGACGTGAGCGAGCCGGCCGGGCCGACCGCCGCGGCCGTGGGCACCGGACGGCTGACCGGCATCGGCGCCCCGGGCGACGGCGTCGAGGCGCACCTGCGCGACAGCAAACCGCTGGTGCGCCTGCGGGTTCCGTTCACCCTGTCGCGCACCGAGATCGACGATGTCGAACGGGGTTCGCAGGACCCCGACTGGGACCCGGTGAAAGCAGCAGCCAAGAAGCTGGCATTCGCCGAAGACCGGATCATCTTCGGCGGCTATCCGGACGCCGCGGTTGAGGGCATCCGCAGCGCCAGCTCGAACGCTGCGCTGCCGCTGCCGCAGGACCCGCGCGGGATCCCGGACGTGATCAGCCAGGCCCTGTCGGCGTTGCGGCTGGCCGGGGTGGACGGGCCGTACTCGGTGTTGCTCTCGGCCGACGCCTACACCAAGGTCGCTGAGACCTCCGATCACGGCTATCCGATCCTGGAGCACCTGAACCGACTGGTCGACGGCGACATCATCTGGGCGCCCGCGATCGACGGCGCGTTTGTGTTGACCACCCGCGGCGGCGACTTCGATCTGCGGCTGGGCACCGACGTGGCCATCGGTTATCTATCCCACGATGCCGAGAATGTGCAGCTCTACCTGCAGGAGACGCTGACTTTCCTGTGCTACACCGCCGAGGCGGCGGTGGCCCTGAACCCCTAGGGGCACAACGGGAGGGGCCGGGTGCGTGAGTCGGTGCTCGGTGAAACCGCCGCATCGCTGGGCGATGGGCGCATAGCCTGGGCAGATGAGCGACCCAGTCACGCCCGACCAAGCAATGCAGGTGATCCGGGATGCCGGCGGCGCACAACCTGGATGCCGCGCGTTACACGCCAAGGGGACGTTGTATCGCGGCACCTTCCGGGCAACACCTGAGGCTCGGACGCTCTCTTACGCACAGCATCTCGATGGGTCTGCGGTGCCCACATTGATCAGGTTCTCGAACGGTTCGGGCGACCCGGCGCAGCGCGACGGAGCGCCGGGGGTGCGCGGTATGGCGGTGAAGTTCACGCTGCCCAACGGATCCACCACCGACGTGTCCACCCAGACGGCGCGGTTATTCGTCTCCAGCACTCCGGACGGTTTCATCGATCTGCTGCGGGCGTCGCGGCCAGGTCCTACGGCCCCGCTTCGGATGGCCGGGTACCTACTCACCCACCCCCGCCTGCTGCGGGCCTTGCCGGTGCTGCGCGCCGCCAACCGGATCCCGGCGAGTTACGCCACCGTGGAGTACCACGGATTGCACGCGTTTCGCTGGGCGGCCGCCGACGGTGGCGCCCGCTACGTTCGCTACCACCTGACCCCCGCGGCCGGGGAACAGTTTCTGTCCACGGCGGCGGGTGCAGCCAACGACGCCGACTTTCTCACCGCGGAGTTGAACGATCGGCTGGCGAACGGGCCGGTGCGATTCGATTTCCGCGTGCAGCTCGCCGGCCCGAACGACTCGACGGTCGATCCCTCGATGCCCTGGGCGAGTACCGAGTACGCCACGGTGGGGACCATCGACATCATCGGACTCGACACCGAACGTGAGCACGGCGATGACATCGTGGTGTTCGACCCGACGCGAGTCACCGAGGGTATCGAGCCCTCCGACGACCCGGTGCTGAAGTTTCGAAGCCAAGCCTATTCCGCGTCGGTCAAACTGCGCACCGGTGTGGGGCGCGGCGCTGAGGCACCACCGGCCTGATCCCGCGGCAAAACCCTGGCGAAATCGGCCTACCTGCGCGTACTTTCAGACGATGCCAATCAATCGACGCAAAGTCTTGGGCGGAGCCAGCCTGGCCGGGGCCGCAGCCATGACCGGCGCCGGAGTCGACCGCGTTATCGCCACCGGAACGCCGAGTTTCCGCACAGGTAAGGAAGAGTCCATGACCGATGATGCGGCCCGTTTTGGCAATCCCCGCATTCCGTCGGAGACCATCACGACGCAGTCGCACCTGTTCCGACTGGGCGAGCAGGCCAGCAACAACTACGACGGCGGCTCATTCAAGCAGGCCAGCGAGGACAACTTCCCGATCCTCAAGGGCCAAGAGGCGAGCATCGTGCTGCTCACGCTGGAACCCGGCGGAATCCGCGAGCCGCACTGGCACCCCAGCGCCTGGGAGCTCAACATCGTCATCAAGGGCACCGCGGCCTGGCTCGTCATCGACGGCAATGGCAATCATGAGAGCTTCGATCAGCACGTCAACGACGTGGTGTTTGCGCCCCAGGGTTCCTTTCACTACTTCGAGAACCGGGGCACCGAAGACTTGACCATTCTGATCATTCAGAACACCAGTGCGCCCGAATCCAAGGACAACATCGGGATCGGCGAGTCGTTGAGCAAGCTGCCGCCGCGGGTGTTGTCGGCGGTGTTCGGCGTGCCCGCAGAGACGTTCAAGTCGTTCAAGAAGATCGACAACACGATCACCATCCTGCGCGCGCCGTAGGCCGGCGGCCGGCGGGCGTCAGGCCGTGAGCACCGCGTCCAGCGCGGAGTAGAACAGCCCCAGCCCGTCGTCGCTGGGACCGGTCAACGCCTCGATGGCGTGCTCGGGATGCGGCATCAGCCCGACCACCCGTCCGTTGGCCGAACTCACCCCGGCGATATCGCGCTGCGAGCCGTTGATGTTGTCGAGGTAGCGGAACACCACGCGCCCCTCGCCCTCCAGCTCGTCGAGGACGGCTTCGGAGGCCACGTAGCGCCCCTCACCGGACTTCAGCGGCACCAGCAGGTCGGCGTCATCCTCGAACCGGGAGGTCCACGCCGTCGAGGTGGAGGCCACCCGCAGCCAGACGTCGCGGCACACGAAGTGCAGGCCGATGTTGCGGGTCAGGGCGCCCGGCAGCAGCCCGGCCTCGCACAGCACCTGGAAGCCGTTGCAGATGCCCAGGACCGGCATGCCCGAGTTGGCGGCGGCGATCACCTCACCCATCACGGGGGCGAAGCGGGCGATGGCGCCGGCACGCAGATAGTCACCGTAGGAGAAGCCGCCGGGCACCACCACGGCGTCGACGCCCTTGAGGTCGGCATCGGCGTGCCAGAGGCTGACGGGTTCGGCGCCCACCAGCCGGACCGCACGGGCCGCGTCGACGTCGTCGAGAGTGCCGGGAAAGGTGATGACGCCAACCCGGGCGCTCACGTGGTCTCCCGGCTGACGGTGAAGTCTTCGATCACCGTGTTGGCCAGCAGCGATTCGGCGATCTCGGCGAGTGCGGCGTCGTCGACAGAGTCGTCGACCTCGAGTTCGAAACGCTTGCCCTGCCGCACGTCCGACACTCCGGCGTGTCCGAGCCGGGAAAGCGCGCCGACGATGGCCTGCCCTTGCGGGTCGAGGATCTCGGCTTTGGGCATCACGTGCACAACCACCCGGGCCACGGGTGCTCCCTACTGTCGACGGGGAATCGGTCGGGTCAACAATACCGATGCTCGTCGGCGGCGCCGGAGCGCACAATCGTTAGCTATGCAACTGACCCATTTCGGCCATTCCTGCCTGCTCGCCGATTTCGGCGGCACCACGGTCCTGTTCGACCCCGGCAACTTCTCGCACGGTTTCGAGGGCATCACCGGGTTGGCGGCCATTCTGGTCACCCATCAGCACCCCGACCACGCCGACATCGCGAGGCTGCCGGCCCTGATCGATGCCAATCCCGGTGCCGCGCTCTATGCCGACCCCCAGACCGCCGCGCAGCTGGGCCCGCCCTGGCAGCCGGTGCAGGTCGGTGACGCCTTTGACGTCGGCCCGTTGCGGGTGCGCGGGGTGGGTGGGCAGCACGCGGTGATCCATCCGGAGCTGCCGATGATCGACAACATCTCCTACCTGGTTGGCGACGACGGGCACCCGGCCCGGCTGATGCATCCCGGCGACGCGCTGTTCGTCCCCGGTGAGCCGGTGGATGTGCTCGCGGCTCCGGCCGCGGCGCCGTGGATGAAGATCTCCGAGGCGGTCGACTATCTGCGGGCCGTGGCACCGCGCGCCGCGGTGCCGATCCATCAGGGCATCATCGCCAGCGAAGCCCGCGGGATCTATCACGGCCGGCTGGCCGAGATGGGGCACGCCGACTTTCAGGTGCTGCCGCAGGAGAGCGCCGTCGCTTTCTAGTTTCGGGCCCCCTGCCCCGGCCC
>NZ_MVHH01000059.1 GCF_002086515.1 Mycolicibacter arupensis | reverse complement strand
CCGGGAGAACGACGTTGAGCGCCGGGAGAACGACGTTGAGCGCCGGGAGAACGACATGGAGCAGAGTGTGGACAGCGACCAGGGACAGAACCAGCCATGACTTTCCCCACCGATCCCCGCGCGCATCGTCGCACCGCTGAAGGCTCGTTGGACTGGCTGGTGTCCAACTTCGCCCGTGAGGTGCCTGGGGTGTCGCATGCGGTGCTGGTCTCGGTCGACGGGCTGACGGTCGCGGCCAGCGAGCATCTGCCCACCGAACGTGCCGATCAGTTGGCCGCCGTGGCATCGGGGTTGGCCAGTCTGGCCACCGGGGCCTCCCAGTTGTTCGAGGGTGGTCGGGTGCTGCAGTCGGTGGTGGAGATGGAGCACGGCTACCTGCTGTTGATGCGGGTCGGAGACGGCTCGCACCTGGCAACGTTGGCCGGTACGTCGTGCGATATCGGTCAGATCGGATACGAGATGGCGGTTCTGGTGGAGCGGGTCGGCGCGGTGGTCCAGTCCGCGCGCCGAACGGCGCAGTCGCGGGGCGCCCACTCGTGAGGTGCCGGTGAATGGTGATGAACAGCCCCGAGCAGTGGGCGCGCCCCCGGGCGCCGGAGATCGCCCCCGCAGCCCAGGATGCGCCGGAGACTGAGGTCAGTCTGGTCCGGCCGTACACGCTGACCGCCGGGCGAACTCACACCGACGTACTGTTGCCGCTGGAAGCCCCGGTGCAGACTCTGCGGGTAGCGCAGCCCAACCAGTGGCCGGCCAGCGATCCGCGTGGTCGGATCGTGGAACTCTGCCAGGGGTCACCGTCGGTCGCCGAGATCTCGGCGCGGCTGAACCTGCCGTTGGGCGTCGCGCGCGTCTTGGTGGGTGACCTGGTCACCTCGGGATACCTTCGGGTGCGGGCCACGCTGACCGAGGCTTCCACCCGGGACGAACGGCGAGACCTGATAGGAAGGACACTTCGTGGCCTACGAGCGCTGGGATAGGCCCCCAGAGCGGAGCCCAGACAGCACCGCGACTCCCCGCGACTCCGCCTCGACCAAGATCGTCATCGCCGGCGGATTCGGGGTTGGCAAGACCACGTTCGTCGGCACCGTCTCGGAGATCATGCCGTTGCGCACCGAGGCTTTGGTCACCGACGCATCGGTCGGCGTCGACACCCTGGAGGCCACCCCGGACAAGCGGACCACCACGGTCGCGATGGACTTCGGTCGGCTCACGCTCGCCGACGACCTGGTGCTCTACCTGTTCGGCACGCCGGGCCAGCGCCGGTTCTGGTTCATGTGGGACGACTTGGTGCGCGGCGCGATCGGTGCGATCATCCTGGTCGACTGCCGCCGACTGGAGGACAGCTTCGCCGCCGTGGACTTCTTCGAGCATCGCAATCTGCCGTTCCTGATCGCGGTCAAC
Source organism: Mycolicibacter arupensis (assembly GCF_002086515.1). Taxonomy (GTDB): domain Bacteria; phylum Actinomycetota; class Actinomycetes; order Mycobacteriales; family Mycobacteriaceae; genus Mycobacterium; species Mycobacterium arupense. The sequence goes on along the minus strand of NZ_MVHH01000059.1, from coordinate 19,461 downwards.
GAGTTCGATGGCGCGCCGCGGTATCCCGTCGCCGCAGTGCGCAAGGCCCTGGCCCTGGCCGACCACATCCCGGTGATCGCCGTCGACGCCCGTGACCCCAGGTCGGCTCGTGACGCGCTGATCGCGATCAGCGAATACGCGCTGTCCACCCTGGCGCCGCAGGCTTGACCGCGGCTGCTGAGTGGGTCGGGCAGGAATTCGCCGGCCACGATTTTCGCGACGCCGACCTGTCGCGGTTGCGCACCGAACGGGTGGTGTTCGATCACTGCGACTTCACCGGTGCCGACCTGGGCGAGTCGGTGCACCGCGGGTCGGCTTTCCGCAACTGTCGCTTTGAGCGGGCTTCGTTGTGGCACAGCGAGTTCACGCAGTGCAGCATGCTGGGCTCGCAGTTCGTTCAGTGCCGGTTGCGGCCGTTGGTCTTCGACGAGGTGGACTTCACCCTGGCTGGGCTCGGCGGCAGTGACCTGCGGGCGGTGGACTTGGGCGGCTGCCGGTTGCGTGAGGCCAATCTGGTCGAGGCCGATTTGCGCAAGGCGGTGTTGCGCGGTGCGGACCTGACCGGCGCTCGCACCATCGGCACCCGGCTGGACGAGGCGGACCTGCGTGGTGCGCGGGTCGACCCGACGCTGTGGACCACGGCATCGCTGACCGGCACGCGGATCGACATCGCCCAGGCGATCACCTATGCCGCCGCCCACGGGCTGCGGCTGGACGGTGGCTCGTGAGCTGATTGCAGTCCGGTTCGTGGTCTGGTGTGCGGTCCGACCTCACCGCACACTCAACACCTAGAACGCACACTCAAAACACCTGTGGATGGCTGAATGGTGTCAGTCGCCCGCCCCGGCGATGCTCATCGATCGTGGAGGGGCAACCGTTTATCGGCAGTGAGGCCCTGGCAGCCGGAAGGCTGAATCGGCACGGGCTACGGACCCACTATCGGGCCACCTACCCCGACGTCTATGTGCCCCGAGAGGTCTCGTTGCGGCTCGCCCAGCGCACCGCCGCGGCATGGCTATGGTCAGGACGGCGAGGTGTCGTCGCCGGCGCGGCGGCTGCGGCGCTGTATGGAGCCAGGTGGATTGACGACGACGTGCCGGTCGAGCTGGTGCACGCCAACCCGCGAGCGCCAGCCGGGGTGATCGCCCGTCGAGAGACTCTGCTCGACGACGAGATGCAGGCACTGGCCGGCCACGACGACGGGATGCTCGTCACGGTCCCCGAGCGCTCCGCCTTCGATATCGGCCGCCACCAACGGCTGCGGTTGGCGGTGGCGCGGCTCGACGCGCTGGCCCGAGCGACCCGCTTCGACGTTGACGCCGTCGCAGCGCTGGCGCTCCGTCATCCGCGCATGCGCGGATTGCGGCAGTTGGAGCGGGTCCTGAGTCTGGTTGACCCCGGCGCGGAGTCGCCCCGAGAGACGTACCTGCGTTTGCTGCTGATAGATGCCGAGCTACCCCCGGAGCAGACCCAGATCCCGGTCCCTACCGCCGATGTCACCTATTACCTGGATATGGGTTGGCCGGACGTCATGGTGGCCGCCGAGTACGACGGCGAGCATCACCAGGTCGACAGCCTGCAGTGGCGCAAGGACATCATCCGGCTTGAGACACTGACCCGGATGGGGTGGATCGTTATCCGGGTGGTGGCTCGCGACCGCCGAGCGGAGGTCGTGTGGCGGGTGCGCCAGGCGCTACGGATCCGGGGCTACCCGCCAGCATTCATCGTGCGTTGACGGCGTTGAGTGTGCGGGACCGACGACGTTGAGTGTGCGGGAGCGAAACGAAACCGGCTAACGCTTGAGCCGGATCTTCCACCACACCAGCAGGCTGTAGCAGACCGACAGCAATGCCAGCATCCCCATGTCGAGCAGCCAGATGCCCCGGGTGTGATCCCAGAGCCGGTCTTTGGGGATCTGCGGCGCATTCATCAGGGTGTTGAAATCGACGGTCGATCCGCCCGCCGCGTACCCCCAGCGTGCGGGGGTGAGCCAGGACAACTGGTCGAGGCCGGTGCGGCCGCCGACCGGGATCATTCCGCTGGACAGCACCAGCTGCGACATGATCGACACCACCAGCATGGGCATGATCTGCTCGTTGGACTGCGCGAATGCCGACAGGGCCAAGCCGAGAATCGCCGAGGCCACACAGGTGCCCGCCACCCCGAGGAACAACTCGAAGTTCACGCTGCCGAACAGCACCGCATCGCGGGCGGGGCCGCCCTTGCCCAGCACCACGATCGTGGTGGCGATGGCGGCCTGGATCGTGGCGAACACGCAGAACACCGCGATCTTGGCCAGCAGGTAGGCCACCGTCGACAGTCCGACGGCCTGCTCTCTTCGGAAGATCGGCCGCTCGCCGATCAGGTCGCGGATGGTCAGCGCGGTTCCCATGAAAACAGCGCCGATGTTGAGCAGCACCATGATGTATCGCGGTTCGGTGGGCGCATCGGGGCCTGGTATCCCCAGCCCATGGCTGCCTTCGACGGTCAACGACAAAATACCCACGATGAACGGCAGCAAGGCCAGGAAGATCGAGTAGCCACGGTCGGAGACGATCAGCCGGATCTGGCGGCGCGCGATCGTCGAGAGTTGTTTGACCAGGCTGGTGGCCGCTGGCTTACCGAGATCGGCCGGCGGCGTCTCGGCCACCGCCGCGGAGGACCGCTGGCCTCCGTCGCGCTCCAAAAAGCGCCGGTTGGCTTCGTCGGGATCGGCACCCACGTTGGCAAAGATGTCGGCCCAGTTATCGGCGCCCATGGCCGGGAAGACTTCCTTGGGCGGTCCGCAGTAGGCGATCTTGCCGCCGGGGGCCAGCAACAGGATCTGGTCGCAGACATCGAGGTAAGCCACCGAGTGGGTGACCACCATGACCACACGACCGGCGTCGGCCAGGCCGCGCAGCATCAGCATGACCTGGCGGTCCAATGCCGGGTCCAGACCTGAAGTCGGCTCATCGAGCAGCAACAGTGACGGCCCGGTCAGCAGTTCCAGCGCCACCGAGGCGCGCTTGCGCTGACCGCCGGACAGCTTGTCCACCCGAGTGTCGGCGTGCTTGGTCATCTCGAGCTCTTCGAGCACCCGCGCGACGGCCTGATCGCGGTCGGCCTGGCTGCTGTCGGGCGGCAGCCGCAGCTCGGCTGCGTAGCCCAGCGCCTGGTTGACCGTCAGCTGGCGGTGCACCACGTCGTCCTGGGGCACCATCCCGATCCTGCTGCGCAGCGAGGCGTAGTCGGCGTGAATGTTGTGCCCCTCGAAGAGGGTGGTGCCGGAAGTGGGGCTGGTGTAGCCGGCGATCAGCCGCGCCAGTGTGGTCTTGCCCGCGCCCGAGCCGCCGATGATCGCGGTGAGGGTGCCCGGCCGGGCATTGAGGGAGATGTTGTTGAGCAGCCGCTTGCCGCCCTCGACGTCGAAGCAGACATCGCGCACTTCAAGGCCGCCGCTGCCGGGGGTGGTATCGGTGCGACGCACCAGCGTGCCGCCGTGAAACTCCAGGTCGACGTTGCCGATGGTGACGACGTCGCCCTCGGACAGGATCGCCGATCCGATGCGGACGCCGTTGACGAACGTTCCGTTGATGCTCCGGCTGTCGCGGATCTCAGTGCCCAGCGGGGTCGGAACCAACATGGCGTGGTGCCGAGAGGCCAGCACATCGGAGATCACGACGTCGTTGTCGATGGCGCGGCCGATGGTCAGTGCCCCGGCCGGCGCGTTGGGTGCTGACGCCGACGAGGGCCTCAGGATGTCGATCATGCGGGTGGCGATGCTGCCGGCCTCCGGCGGCGTGGCCGAGACCGGTGCCATCCGCGTGGCCGATTGTTGGGGCTGGAACACACCCTCTGCGGGCGCCGGCTGATAGTGCGGCCGCAGCGCCGGTTCGCGGAGTGGGCCAGAGGGGCCTGCCGGGTAGGCCGGCGGTCGGGGCGCGGCCGGCGGTGGTGGGGGATAGGGCGCCGGTCCCGTGGGCGGACGGTAGGGCTGCTGGACCGGCGGCGAGGGCCAGCCCTGCGACTGCGGCGGCAGGCTCGGGCGCGCAATACCGGGCTGCGGAACCTGGATCGAGACGGTCTGCGGAGGCCTGCCGGCCTGCCCCTGGTGCCGTCCCACCTCGAAGGAGACCCGAGGCCCGTCTGGATTGCCAAGGCTCACTGCCTGGCCATCGCGGATCTCGACCACCGGCACCCGCTGGCCATTGACGTAGATCCCGTTGAGGGAGCCGTTGTCGACCCCCAGCCACCGGCCCTGCTCGAATCGCAACAGGAGGTGAGCCCGGGACACCAGGGGATGGGGGATCCGCACGTCAGCGCGCAGATCACGTCCGATGACAACGTCGTGGCCTGCGGAGAACGTGCCTTGTGATCCGTCGTAACGGACGGTCAGCACCGGCGGGGCTGGGTGACTCATCGTCGTCAACTCTAGCGAGTTACGTCCGGTGCGCCGGTAACGACGCAGCGCGTGCGCTCGTAGATCGTCGGCATGCACTGGTTGCAGTGGGTGCATTCGGACACGATCGTCGGCTCGTCGGCGATCCGGTTGATCAGGTCTGGCCGGGCCAACAGTGCCCGGGCCATCGCGACGAACTCGAACCCTTCGGACATGGCCTGATCCATGGTCGCGCGGTTGGTGACGCCGCCCAACAGGATCAGCGGCATCGAGAGCTCCGCGCGGAAGAGCCGTGCGTTGTCCAGCAGGTAGGCGTCGGTATAGGGGTATTCGCGCAGGAACTTCTTACCGGTCATCCGCATGCCCCAGCTCAGCGGTGGGGGGAAGACCTTGGCGAACTCCTTGACCGGGGCGTTCCCGCGGAACAGGTACATCGGGTTGACCAGGGAACTGCCGGCGGTTAGTTCGATGGCATCGAGGCCGCCGTCGTCCTGCAGCCACTTCGCGGTGGTCAGGGATTCGTCCAGTCCGATGCCGCCGCGAACGCCGTCGGCCATGTTCAGTTTGGCGGTCACCGCGATCTGGCCGCCCACCGCCTTGTGCACCGCCTGCACGATCCCGCGGGCCACCTTGGCCCGGTTGGCCAGCGAGCCGCCGAATTCGTCGGAGCGGCGGTTGATCAGTGGGCTCAGAAAGGAACTCGCCAGGTAGTTGTGGCCCAGATGGATCTCGACGGCGTCGAATCCCGCGTCGACGGCGTACCGCGCGGCGTCGGCGTGTTGGGCGATAACGGTGTCGATGTCGTCGCGGCTGGCCTTCTTTGCGAACCGCATGCCGATCGGGTTGAAGAATCGCACCGGCGCCAGAGCCCGGGCCTTGTTGGAGCGCGCATCGGCGACCGGCCCGGCGTGACCGATCTGAGCGCTGACCAGGGCGCCCTCGGCGTGCACGGCATCGGTGAGCCGGCGCAGTCCGGCGACCGCCTCGGGCCGCATCCACAGTCCGTCGTCGGAGGTGCGACCGCCGCGGGAGACCGCGCAGTAGGCCACCGTGGTCATGCCCACGCCACCGGCGGCCGGGAGCCGGTGATACTCGATGAGATCGTCGGAGGCCAGCGCGTTGGGGGTGCGGTTCTCGAACGTCGCGGCCTTGATGATCCGGTTGCGCAACGTGATCGGACCGAGTTTCGCGGGACTGAAAACGTCGGGAACTCCCATAGCGGGAGCCTACAAGCGGCCCGCGGCGAATATTCGCTCTGTCGTACGCAGAAGATCCGTGCCGTCGCCTCCGGCAGGTCGGAACCCGGCGGCTACATGCCACAATGTCGGGCGTGGGTGCAATGACGTTGGACGGCAAGGCCACGCGCGACGAGATCTTCGTCGACCTTCAGGCACGAGTGGCGGCGCTGTCCGCCCAGGGACGCACACCGGGATTGGGGACCATCCTGGTTGGGGATGACCCCGGTTCGCATGCCTACGTGCGCGGCAAGCACGCCGACTGCGCCAAGGTGGGCATCACCTCCATTCGCCGGGATCTGCCGGCGGATTGCAGTCCAGCCCAGCTCAACGACACCATCGACGAGCTGAACGCCAACGATGAGTGCACCGGCTACATCGTGCAGCTGCCGCTGCCCAAACACCTCGATGAGAACGCCGCCCTCGAGCGCGTCGATCCGGCCAAGGACGCCGATGGGCTGCATCCGACCAATCTGGGCCGCTTGGTTCTGGGCACCCCGGCGGCGTTGCCCTGCACCCCGCGCGGGATCGTGCACCTGCTGCGCCGCTACGAGGTGCCGATCGCCGGTGCGCATGTCGTCGTGATCGGCCGGGGCGTGACGGTCGGACGTCCCCTCGGATTGCTGCTGACTCGCCGCTCGGAGAACGCCACCGTCACGCTGTGCCACACCGGCACCCGCGATCTGGCGGAGCTCACCCGTCAGGCCGACATCATCGTCGCCGCGGTCGGAGTGCCGCACATGCTCACCGCCGACATGGTGCGGCCGGGCGCGGCCATCGTCGACGTCGGGGTGTCGCGCACCGACGCCGGACTGGTCGGCGACGTCCATCCCGACGTGTGGGAGGTTGCCGGTCACGTGTCGCCCAACCCGGGTGGGGTGGGTCCGCTGACCCGGGCATTCCTGCTGACCAACGTGGTGGAGCGGGTCGAGAGCACGCTGTGAAGTCCGCCGATGTCCGTCGGGTGATCGCCGCGCAATGGCCGATCCTGCTGGTCGGGCTGATTTTCACGGCGGCATTCGTGCTCGCCGGAGCGAACTTCTGGCGGCGTGGTGCACTGCTGATCGGGATCGGCACCGGGGTGGCCGCCGCGCTGCGGCTGGTGCTGTCCGAGGACCGGGCCGGGCTGCTGGTGCTGCGTGACCGCGGGCTGGACTTCGCGACCATGACGACGGCCGCCACGGTGATGCTCTACGTGGCCGCAACGATCGACCCGCTCGGCACGAGCTAATTCTCTTACCCGGCCGATAATTTATTGGCCGCTGTAGCGGCGTATTCGCCCACCGCCCACCGATCCGAGTGGGTTTGGCGATCGCGCGTAGCGGGAACACCTGAATCCGGTCGGTCGGCATTGGCCGGCCGTGTCGGGAGGGGGATTCCCGCCATGAATACAGCGCACAGACGGGCCGCCGCGCGATAGCGGGCCTGATCAGGCGAACTGGGGAATCGATCCGGCGCATCTCGCCTCGATCTGCTGAGGGACACCGTTGTCACCTCGGCGGTGGCGACGCGGGGCGCGATCGGAGCACACACGAGGGGGGAGGCTTTCGGCCTTCGGTCGAGAGCACATTGCTATGCAAACGAAACTGACACCGCATTTCGACGACGTGCAGGCTCACTACGACCTGTCCGACGACTTTTTCCGGCTCTTTCTCGACCCGTCCCAGACCTACAGCTGCGCCTACTTCGAGCGTGACGACATGTCACTGGAAGAGGCGCAGATCGCCAAGATCGATCTGGCGCTGGGCAAGCTGGGCCTGCAACCGGGCATGACGCTGCTCGACATCGGTTGTGGCTGGGGCGCCACCATGCGGCGCGCGCTGCAACGCCACGACGTCAACGTCATCGGCCTGACGCTGAGCAGGAATCAGGCAAGCCACGTGGAGTCCGTGTTCGCCCGCATGAACGGCAGGTGCACCAAACGGGTGCTGCTCGAGGGTTGGGAGAACTTCGGTGAACCGGTGGACCGGATCGTGTCCATCGGGGCCTTCGAACACTTCGGGCACGAGCGCTACGACGACTTCTTCGCCATGGCCTACGACGCCTTGCCTGCCGATGGCGTGATGTTGCTGCACACCATCACAGGCCTGACGTTGCCGCAGATGTCCGCGCGTGGCATGCCGCTGACGTTGTCGATGGCCCGTTTCACCAAGTTCATCGCCACCGAGATCTTCCCCGGCGGCCGGTTGCCCACCATCGAGATGGTTGAGGAGCATTCGGCCCGAGCGGGGTTCACCCTGACCCGCAGGCAGTCACTGCAGCCGCACTACGCACGGACCCTCGACTGCTGGGCGGCCGCCCTGGAACGCAACAGGGACAGGGCCATCGACATCCAGGGCCGCGAGGTCTACGACCGGTACATGCACTACCTGACGGGCTGCGCCAACGGCTTTCGGACCGGTTACATCGACGTCAACCAGTTCACCTTGCAGAAGTCGGCCCAGCGATCCGGTCCGAAGCGTGCTTTGAGCGCGCTCTGAACCGGCGTCAGAAGCGGGGGATGGCAGGTATCCCACCGGTGAGGCCGGGGATGCCGACGGACATCCCGGGGATCTGGGGGAGGTCCGGCACCTGGCCGGTGGCCAGCTGCGAGAGCATCTGCGGGCAATAGATCTGGACGGCGATCTCGGTGAACAGCTGCGCCATCTGTGGCGACATGCTGGGGCCACCGCCCATGCCGGCGATCGGGGCGGCCACTGATGCGGCGGTGCCCGCGGGCTCTTTGAGCATGGGGCAGATGGATTGGCCGAGGGCCGCGGTGCTGGCCGGGTCGCTGACCGGAATGCCCGCCACAGCCAGATCGGTGAGGAAGGTGGTGTCGACGGGGCTTGCCTGCGCCGGCGCCGCCAGTCCCGCGGTGGCGATCAGGCCTAGGGCGCCGGCTCCTGCGCCCGCTCTGCTCATGAAGCCTCGCATGGGTCCCCCTCGTCGTCGCGCGGCGCCGAGCGATGCCCGGGACTGAAGTCCGAACGGCCTGGTTGAAATCCTGCATCAAAGTGGTAACACCGGTGAGTCGTACGGGTCACGGTTTGCCTACGGCCCGGTACCAGCCGGGTCGCCGCCGCCGCGCCTGACTGGTCCGGCGTGCCGGACTCCCAGTACGCGGAGGGTCCATAAGTCGAGTTAGGGCCACCGCGGGCGGAGAAGCATCCCCTTCTGCGGAAGTTTCCGCAGCAGAAAGTCTGAGTTATTCAGATTTGCCTCAGGTTTTCATCATGTAGACGCTAAGGTGCTGCAAGCAATAAGGAGTCATTCGCTCGCTGCCGGAGGTCGCCATGAGGGTCAGCCCCACGTTCCGCTCACTCGGTGTGGCAGCGCTGGCCGTGTCCAGTGCTGCTGCGGTGATCGCGCCGCCGGTGATCGCGCCGGCCGTGGCCTCCGCGGCGCGGACGGTGGCCGCCGACGTTGCGCTGCTGGACAACGTGGCGCTGATCATGGGCGGCACCGGGACCCCCATCCCGGGGATGTGGGACTTCACCTGGGCCAACACCTACCTGACCCACCTCGGGTACGGCGACTACACCATGCAGGGCGTCTTCACCCCTGAGGGCCTGTACCCGGGTACCGGTGTCAAGAGCCTGCCGCTGGCCACCTCGGTCGACCAGGGCGCGCAGATGCTCGACTGGACCCTGCGCAACCGCATCGCCGACGGTGACAACGTCGTGGTCTACGGCGTTTCCCAGAGCGCCGTGCTGTCCTCGGTCGAGATGAGCCGGCTGCTCGAGTCCGGCACCGCCCCCGATCCCGATCAGCTGTCGTTCGTTCTGATCGCCAATGAGATGTTCCCCAACGGCGGCCTGCTGTCACGCTTCGCGGTGCCGGAGGTGCCGCTCTACATCGCGCCGTTGGGGATTGAGTTCTACGGCGGCACGCCCGATACCCCGTACGCGACCGACATCTACATCGCCGAGTACGACGGGTTCGCCGACTTCCCGCGTTACCCGCTCAACCTGCTGTCAACGCTCAATGCAGTCCTGGGGATCGCGTTCGTGCACGGTCCCGGCTACGCCCAGCCCGATTCCATCGACAGTGCGCAACTGTTGCTCGGATCGACCGACTACGACGGCCCTCTCGTTCTGCCGGACGGGGTCTCGGCCGCCCTGAACACCAACTACTACATGATCCCGACGGAGATCCTGCCGCTGCTGCAGCCGCTGCTGGGCATCCCGATCTTGGGTGAGCCGCTCTATGACCTGCTGGAGCCGGTCACCCGGATCTTGGTCGACCTGGGTTACGGGAATGTCGACACCTACGTCGACGGGGTTCTGACCCACGGCGGCTGGGATCAGGGTCCGGCGAACGTCCTTACCACCTACGGAGTGTTCCCCGAGGACATCGACGTCTTCGCCCTCCTGAACTCGTTGGCGCAGGGCGCCCAACAGGGGTTCAACGACTTCATCTACGACCTCGGGCACCTCTCGCTGGGTGACCCGACCGATGCCCTCGGCGCCCTGTTCTCCCCGTCGGACTTCGCCCTGCCGAGCTTCAGCGAGGTCGTCAACACGTTCTCCAGTGCGGCCTCAACGCTGTATTCGGTGCTGCTGCCGACCGCGGACGTGTTCAACTCATTGCTGACCACGATGCCCGCCTACAACATCAGCATGTTCTTGAACGCCTTCCAGGGCGATGACGACCTGCTGACCATGCTGACCAACGCGATTGGGCTGCCGCTGGCGGCCGACTTCGGCATGATCCCCACCGCCATCGGGTTCGAACTGCTCAGCGTCCTCGGCGCGGTCCAGTCGATCACCAACGACTTCGCGGATCTGTTCAGCGCCTGACAGCGGGGCGAAGCGCCCTCAGAGGGGCTCTAATCCGGTGCGTGCAGCGTTGCCCGGGCACACACCGTGACGTAGGGCAGCGCCAGGCCGGTGGACCCGACCAGCGCCGGATGAGTGGCCAGCAGGTTGCGCACCTGGTCCAGCGTCTGGGTGCGCACCGCGTCCGGTGAGGTGATGCAGTAGCTGCGTGAGGCGACCAGGTCGATCAGGGCCTGGGGCGTCAGGTAGTTGGTCCACTCGACGTGGTGGCTTTCGATGTCGCCGAACGGCGCGGGCAGGCTCACTCCCGCGTCGACCACGTCGCGGGCGTCTTCGCGGCCGATGATCGTGCCGAGTTCTTTGACCCAGCCCAGTCGCTCGTCGCGGGTGTTCCAGACCAGTCCCAGCCGGCCTCCGGGCCGCAACACCCGCACCAGCTCGGGGATCGCGCGGGCCGGGTCGAACCAATGCCAGGCCTGAGCCACCAACACCGCGTCGACGCTGTTGTCGGGCAGGGGGATCTGTTCGGCGGACCCGAGCAGCGCCGGGGTGCCGGGCAGCGCGGTGGCGAGCACCTCGAGCATCTCGGCGATCGGGTCCACGGCCACCACGTCCAGGCCGCGCTCGACCAGGCGTGCGGTGAGTTTTCCGGTTCCGGCGCCCAGGTCGAGGACATCGCGGGCACCCGGCGGCAGCAGCCAGTCGATGGCCTCCGGCGGGTAGGACGGCCGGCCCCGCTCGTAGGCGGCGGCCTGCGAACCGAACGACAGCGAGCGGTCGCGCCGGCCCTGCTCGGACGGGCTCACCGTCGGCGGTCCCGGGCCGAATCCGCCAAGTCCAACGTGTGGCGGATCAATTCGCCGACCCGGCCCGTCTCCAGCAGGAATCCGTCGTGCCCGCTGTCGGAGTCGACCACCTGCAGGCCTTCACACCCGGGCAGCAGCTCGGCGAGTTCGGCCTGCAACCGCAGCGGATACAGCCGGTCGGAGGTGATTCCGGCGACCACCGCGGGCACCGGGCAGCCGCGCAGTGCCGCACTGACGCCACCGCGTCCGGCGCCCACGTCGTAGCCCGACAGCGCGTCGCTCAGGGCCACATAGCTGCCGGCGTCGAATCGGGACACCAGCTTGTCGCCCTGATGTTCCAGGTAGCTCTGCACCGCATAGCGCGGGTCTGCTGGATCTTCTTCGTCCTGCGCTCTATTGCTGAAGCGCCGATCCAGCTCGGCCTCGCCGCGGTAGGTCAGGTGGGCGATCCGCCGAGCAATCGCCAGGCCGGCCTTGGGACTGCGACCGGTGCCGTGATAGTCACCGCCCTGCCAGTCCGGGTCCGCCTTGATGGCGGCCACCTGGGTGCTCTGTGTACCGATCTGATCGGCTGTCGCCCGGGCTCCAACGGCCAGCAAGAGTCCGGCGCGCACCTGGTCTGGATGGCCGACCATCCACTCCAGTCCGCGGGCACCGCCCATCGAACCGCCCAGCACTGCGGCCACTTCGCTGATACCCAGCGCGGCCAGCGCGGCGATGTCGGCCTGGACCTGGTCGCGGATCGAGATCGACGGAAACCGCGAACCCCACGGTTTCCCGTCCCGAGCCAGCGAGCTCGGGCCGGTCGAACCGCGGCAGCCGCCCAAGACATTGGTGGCCACCGCGCACCAGCGGTTGGTGTCGATCGGGGCACCGGGCCCGATAACCCCGTCCCACCAGCCCGGAGTGGGATGACCCGGCCCGGCCGGTCCGATGACGTGCGAATCCCCGGTCAGTGCGTGCAGCACCATGACGACGTTGTCGCGCTGGGGCGACAACTCGCCCCAGCGCTGAACGGCGATATGCACGTCATCGAGCACCGCACCGCTCTGCAGCGTCAGCGAGCCGATGGCGACCACGCCGGTCTCTCCCTCGGCGGGCAGCAGCTGCCTGGACACGTCGGAGATCGTCACCGGGGACCGCCTCAACGGGCCGCCAGCGCCGGCGAATCGCCGACCTGTGCCGAGGCTGCCGCGAAGCCGAGTTCGAGGTCGGCCAGGATGTCCTCGATGCCCTCGATGCCGACCGCCAGCCGAACCAGCCCTGGCGTGACACCGCTGGCCAGCTGCTCTTCGGCGCTGAGCTGGCCGTGCGTCGTCGACGCCGGGTGGATCACCAGCGAGCGCACGTCACCGATGTTGGCGACGTGGCTGTGCAGCTTCAGTGCGTCGACGAATGCCCGACCGGCCTCGATGCCGCCGGCGAGCTCGAACGAGAGCACGCCGCCGACACCCTTGGGTGCCAGTTGCTGCGCCCGGGCATGCCACGGCGAGCTGGCCAGCCCGGCGTAGTTGACACTGAGCACGTCATCGCGGGACTCCAGGAACTCCGCGACCCGCTGCGCATTGGCGACGTGGCGCTCGACCCGCAGACTCAGCGTCTCCAGGCCCTGGGCGATCAGGAACGCGTTGAACGGCGACACCGCCGAGCCCAGGTCGCGCAGCAGCTGCACGCGGGCCTTCAGGGCGAACGCCGGTGCGCCCAGGTCGGCGAAGACCACCCCGTGGTAGCTCGGGTCGGGGGTGGTGAAACCCGGGTGGCGGCCCTGGGTCCAGTCGAAGGTGCCGCCGTCGACGATCACGCCGGCGATCGCCGAGCCGTGCCCGCCCAGGTACTTGGTGGCCGAGTGCACCACGATGTCGGCGCCGTGGGCCAGCGGCTGGATCAGGTACGGGGTGGCCACAGTGTTGTCGACGATCAGCGGCACGCCGTTGTCGTGGGCCACGCCCGAGACGCCCGGGATGTCGAGCACGTCGATCTTCGGGTTGGAGATGGTTTCGGCGAAGAAGGCCTTGGTGTTGGGCCGTACTGCCGCCCGCCAGGACTCCAGGTCGTCGGGGTCCTCGACGAAGGTGGTCTCGATGCCCAGCTTGGTCAGCGAGTAGTGGAACAGGTTGTAGGTCCCGCCGTAGAGCCGGGGGCTGGACACGATGTGATCGCCGGCGCCGGCGAGATTGAGGATCGCGAAGGTCGCCGCGGCGGACCCGGAGGCCAGCAGCAGGGCCGCGACACCGCCCTCGAGTGCGGCGATCCGCTGCTCGACGACGTCATTGGTCGGGTTCATGATCCGGGTGTAGATGTTTCCCGGCTCCTCCAGGCCGAACAGCTTGGCCGCATGCTCGGTGTTGTTGAACGTGTAGGAGGTGGTCTGGTAGATCGGCAACGCCCGGGCGTTGGTGGCCGGGTCGGGGGCCTGCCCGGCGTGGACCTGCTTGGTCTCGAAGGACCAGTGCGAACTCGGGTCGGTGTTGTTGTCGGTCATCGGTGAATGCTTTCCTCGGAATTGTTGTCGCTGGGGCAGAGAGGTGGGGTCAGCGACAACAGCAACGGGTGAGCGGGTGCAAAGAGGCACGCATCAGGTTCCCCTGTCTACTCGGGGGGCCCGTTGTGTCGGACCCGCGCTTGCCGCGTAGCCGTGGTGGCTACTCAACCCGGTCATCACCCGGGGCACCCCACCGCGGTTGGAGGGTTGCCGGCCAGCAAGCCGGGGCTTCGCGCTGGCACTCATGACCGCCTCGCAGCCTATCGCATCTCCCGGAGCTGTCGCCACCTGATCACCGGCGGTCGGCGCGTCGGTGAGGTACGCGATACTGATGCCGCCGTGTACCACGCGGCACACGATAGTTCGCCACGAACCTGACGCCGGGAGAACAGCCATGTGCGCCGACCAACCGACCATCATCTACACGCTGACCGACGAGGCGCCCCTGCTGGCGACGTACTCGTTCCTGCCGATCGTGCAGGCCTTCACCGGGCCCGCCGGAATCGACGTCACACCCAGCGACATCTCGCTGGCGGCCCGCATCCTGGCCGCATTTCCCGACTGTCTGACTGACGAGCAGCGGGTCCCGGACAACCTGGCCGAGCTCGGCCGCCTGACCCAGCTGCCGGACACCACGATCATCAAGCTGCCCAACATCAGCGCTTCGGTGCCGCAGCTGGTCTCGGCCATCAAAGAGCTGCAGGGCAAGGGCTTCAAGCTGCCCGACTACCCCGCGGACCCCAAGTCCGAGCAGGAACGCGACGTCCACGACCGCTACGCCAAGTGCCTGGGCAGTGCGGTGAACCCGGTACTGCGGGAAGGCAACTCGGACCGCCGTGCCCCCAAGGCGGTCAAGGAGTACGCGCGCAAGCACCCGCACAGCATGGGTGAGTGGTCGCAGGCCTCGCGCACGCACGTGGCGACCATGAAGCACGGCGACTTCTATCACGGTGAGAAGTCGATGACGCTGGACCGCGACCGCGACGTCAAGATGCAGCTGACGACCAAGAGCGGCGAGACGATCGTGCTCAAGGAGAAGGTGTCGCTGCTGAGCGGCACGGTGATCGACTCGATGTTCATGAGCGTGCGCGCGCTGCGCGAGTTCTATGAGGAGCAGATGGAGGACGCCCGCAAGACAGGCGTGATGTTCTCCTTGCACGTCAAGGCCACCATGATGAAGGTCAGCCACCCCATCGTGTTCGGCCACGCCATCAAGGTCTTCTACAAGGACGCCTTCGCCAAGCACCAGAAGCTCTTCGACGACTTGGGCGTCAACGTCAACAACGGTCTGGTCGACCTCTACAGCAAGATCGAGGCGCTGCCGGCCTCCCAGCGGGAGGAGATCATCGAGGACATGCACGCCTGTCACGAGCACCGCCCCGAGCTGGCGATGGTGGACTCGGCGAACGGCATTACCAACTTCCACTCGCCCTCGGATGTGATCGTGGACGCCTCGATGCCGGCGATGATCCGGGCCGGCGGCAAGATGTACGGCGCCGACGGACGCCAGAAGGACACCAAGGCCGTCAACCCAGAATCGACGTTCGCGCGGATCTACCAGGAGATGATCAACTTCTGTAAGACCCACGGCCAGTTCGACCCGGCCACCATGGGAACCGTCCCCAACGTCGGGCTGATGGCGCAGAAGGCCGAGGAGTACGGCAGCCACGACAAGACCTTCGAGGTCCGCGAGGCCGGCGTCGCCGACATCGTTGACCTGGCCACCGGCGAGGTGCTGCTGACTCAGAACGTTGAAGCCGGCGACATCTGGCGGTTGTGTACCGTCACCGACGCCGCCATCCAGGACTGGGTGAAGCTGGCGGTGCAGCGGGCGCGGGCGTCGGGCATGACGGTGGTGTTCTGGCTGGACACCGAGCGTCCGCACGAGGCGGAGCTGCGCAAGAAGGTCAAGACCTACCTCAAGGACCACGACACCGAGGGTCTGGAGATCCAGATCATGCCGCAGGTGTGGGCCATGCGGTACACGTGCGAGCGGTTGATCCGCGGCCAAGACACCATCGCCGCCACCGGCAACATCCTGCGCGACTACCTGACTGACCTGTTCCCGATCCTGGAGCTGGGGACCAGCGCCAAGATGCTGTCGATCGTGCCGCTGATGGCCGGCGGCGGCATGTACGAGACGGGAGCCGGCGGCTCGGCGCCCAAGCACGTCAAGCAGCTGGTGGAGGAGAACCACCTGCGCTGGGACTCGCTCGGTGAGTTCCTGGCGCTGGGTGCCAGCTTCGACGACCTGGGCGCCAAGACCGGCAATGCCCGCGCCAAGATCCTGGGCCAGACGCTGGACTCCGCGATCGGCAAGCTGCTCGATGCCAACCAGAGTCCCTCGCGTAAGACCGGTGAGCTCGACAACCGCGGCAGCCAGTTCTATCTGGCCAAGCACTGGGCCGACGAGCTCGCGGCGCAGACCGAGGATGCCGAGCTGGCTCAGCACTTCGCGGGGCTGGCGAACACCCTGGCCAAGAACGAGGACGTCATCCTGGGTGAGCTGAACGTGGTGCAGGGCAAGGCGGTGGACATCGGCGGCTACTACGCACCCGACCACGATCTGACCTCGGCGGTGATGCGGCCCAGTTCGACGCTGAACGCCGCGATCGACGCCAAGGACTGACGGCGCCCGGCCGATCTACCTGGTGACTCAACCCAAGACGCAGAGCACTTCGTCGAGGGTGGCGGTGCCAGCCACGCGGCCCAGTCGTGTGGTGTCGTGCATCGCCGGGCCGGTGGCAGCCGTCTCGGTCAGCAGGTAGCGGCCGGCGTCGGGGGTGCGGCGCACGGTGTCCTCGGCGGCGCAGGTGCCGGTGAGCTTCGCCGCGTCGGCGAAGTTGATGCCCACCTGGCAGACCTGGGGTTCGGCTTCTAGTACACCGATCAGCCGGGTGATCAGGTTTTCCGGGGCGAAGAACCGCCAGCCAGCGTCCAACGCCAACACGTAGCGACCACCGATTCCGGCACTGACCTCAGTGCCGGGATCGGTGAATTCCACGAAGGGATATCGCCGCGCCAGCAGCTCCCGGTCGTGCACCGAGAGGCCGGTGTCGATCACCAGGAAGCGTCCGACCCGCGCCACGTCGAGACAGCAGTGCAGGAACGAGTTCAGCGTCTGCTCGGTGCCGGCGCAGTCGGCTCCGGTGCGGACGCTGACGGTCACTTCAGCGTCCGGGGGGCCGGCAACCAGGCTGTGCGCCAACGCTTCGGGATAGCTCGATGCTGCTTCAAGCATGGCCGAAACCGAAAAGTCCCGGTTGGTGGCGATGCGTTGCCGTTCCTCGTCGGGGATGTCCGTGCGCGCCACCAGTCGCCGGCACAGCGTGAAGGCTTCATCGTGCCTGCCGAGCCATGACGCGCACACCGCACGCTCGTCGGTCGCGCGGAAGTTGTAGACGCCCGCGTCGACCCACAGGTTGTCATCGGGCATCGGGATTTCCTCGGCTTGTCTGGCGAAGAGGTGGCCGAGCTCGTAGCGCCCCGCAGAGCGGTAGGCGAACGCGATGCAGTACAGCGGCTCGGCGCGGGTGGGCCGAAATTCCCAGGCCCGCAGGTAAGCGGCCTGCACTTCCGGCCACGGTTCGCCGAGTACTTCCATGGCTCCGGCTTTGCGGTACAGCGAGAAGTAGACCTCTTCGTCGTAGCCGCCCATGTGAGTCCGCCGTTCGTACCACGTGACCGCGGCGGCGTAATCCTCCAGATCGAAACAGCTCTGCGCCAGATAAAAGACCGACCGCGTGTCCTCGGGGTTGCGTTCGACCTCGGCCAGCAGGAGATCCCGGTCGCGGGCATATTTCTGTGGATCCAGGTTACGGGCGCCCAGGCGCCGGGATTCGATGGCGAAGTCGTCGTTGAGTCGGGACGTGACGTGGTCTTCATCGCATTCGACGAACTCGTGGACCACGCCGACGTAGCGCACCGGCAGGCCGTCGCGGAACATCTGAGGGCGCCAGCCTCTGACGGCTTCCTGCCGGATCCGGATCTCGTAGATGTCGGCGTCCAGGCCGGTGAAGTCGGGTGTGCCGACGATCGTGTCGTCGGCGTCGATCACCAAGATGTAGTCGGCGCGGCCCTGGGCCAGGGTCAGGGCCTCGGTGCGGTTGTGTCCGAAATTGCGCCAGGGCCTTTCGTAGAGCTCGCCCGGGATGCCCAGGGCCGCCATGTGGTCGCGGATCACCTGCTGGGTTCCGTCCTGCGAGCCGGTGTCGACGATCACCCACGAACTGATGTAGGGCGCGGTGGCGTTCAGCGCCTCCGCAATGATGTGGACCTCGTCTCGCACGATCATGTTCAGGCAGATCGTGGGGCGGGCGTTCGCCGGATCGGACACGGTCGGCAGATTACTACTGCGACCTCGGTGGGAATGTCATGACGCCGCAAGCACGCCGAGAGATTTGCTCCGGATGTGAGACTCCGCGGTGGTCAGGGGTGGGGCGTGCGACAATTCGCCGGTAAGGCGATGACGATGTCAGGAATCCGGTGCGAGTCCGGAGCGGTCCCGCCACTGTGATCGGGCCAGTGCGCTCGCCCGAGAGTCAGATACTGACAACGTTGCACCCTCAGATGGGGCGGATGACCCCGAGAGAGCTGGCGATCGTGACCGCGCCGATCTGGATCGCGTCACCTCCGGAAGTTCATGCGAGCCTGCTGTCGGCCGGTCCCGGCTCCGGGCCGCTGTTGGCGTCGGCGTCGGCGTGGAACGCGCTGAGCGCCGAATACGGTGCCGTCGCCGACGAGCTGATGGCCCTGCTGAGTGCGGTGCAGGCCGGGGCGTGGCAGGGCCCTGCCGCCGAGGCCTATGTGGCCGCGAACGTTCCCTATCTGGCCTGGCTGATCCAAGCCGGCCTGGTCAGTGCGGTCACCGCCGCCGCGCAGCAATCCGCGGCCACCGCCTACAGCACGGCGTTGGCGTCCATGCCGACGCTGGCCGAGCTGGCGGCCAATCACGCCGCCCATGCGGTGCTGGTGGCCACCAACTTCTTCGGGGTGAACACCATCCCGATCACGCTCAACGAGGCCGACTACGGCCGGATGTGGTTTCAGGCCGCCACGGTGATGGCCACCTATCAGGCTGTCGCCGGCTCGGCGGTGGCGTCGAGTCCGCAGACCGCTGCGGCCCCGCCGATCGCCGCGGCCGGCTCTGCGGAGGCCGGCCAGCCGCCACTACCGCCTGATCGGCAGAACGAGATCATGGAATGGCTGCAGAACAGCGGCTATATCGACTTCTACAACACCGTGCTGCAGCCGATGATCAACGAGCTGGCGAGCAACCCTTTCCTGCAGTCGCTGCTCGGCGGGTTCAACCCCTGGCTGCCCATCCTGGGCAACCCGCTGAGTTTCTTGAGTCCCTACAACATCGCGTTCGCGATCGGCTATCCGATGGATTTCGGTTCGTTCGCCGCATACCTATCCCAGACCTTCGCGTTCATCGGCGCAGATATCGCTGCGGCGTTCGCGAGCGGCAATCCCAGCACCATTGCCTTCACGCTGATGTTCACCGCGGTGGAAGCGGTCGGCACCATCATCACCGACGTGATCGCCCTGCTCAAGACGTTGTTGGAGCAGGCGGTGGTGTTGATTCCGGTGGTGCTGCCGATGCTGACCGCCGCACTGGCTCCGTTGGCCGCGGCACCGCTGGCGGGACTTGCCGGGCTGTCGGGCCTGGCTGCGCTTCCGGCTGTTCCGGTGCCGCTGGCGCCCGTGCCGCCACCGTTCGCCGGGTTGACGGTGGCTCCCACCCCGCCGGTGTCGGCGGCCATACCGGCGCCCGCCGTGACCGCCGCACCCGCTC
>NZ_MVHH01000058.1 GCF_002086515.1 Mycolicibacter arupensis | reverse complement strand
GCCGATGATACTGCCCACACGGGTGGAAAAGTAGGACACCGCCGAACACAATTTAAAGTCCTGTGCCCCCCAAGAAATTGGGGGGCACAGGCATTTCTCCTGTATTCCCCTAAGTAGCGCACGTCGACTGCGCGAATTGCGGCCGTGTCAAGAGGCCGGCGATCCCCGCCGTATCCTTTTCGGTAGCACTGTTACAACCGGAGGGCGCGAAGTGGCCGAACACGGCAAGGGCGGCGACGGGCCGCGGGGCGGCAGAGGCGCCGGAGATGCCGGGCGACGTGGTCGGCCCGGGCAGTCCAGTGGTGGGTCCTTCCGGGGATCGGGCGATCAGCGCCGTTCACCGCGCAGCTCCGGCCCCGACCGCGACCGTCGGCCCCAGCCGCGGCGTGATCACGATGGCAGCCCACGGCCCCCACGCGACCGCGACGGTGGCTCGCGGCCTGCCCGCGACTTCGACCGCTCGTCGCGTCCGACCCGGCCCGCCGCCGAGGTGGCCACGGCCCGCTACGACGACCCGCCGCTTCCCGAAGGTATCGAGCCCAAGCAGTTGGCGCCGGAAGTGCGCCGCGAGCTGAGCACGCTCAACCGTGCGACGGCGGACGCCGTAGCCTGCCACCTGGTGGCCGCCGGCATGCTGCTCGACGACGATCCCGCGGCCGCCCTGCTGCACGCCAAGGCGGCCCGCGCCCGGTCGACGCGGATCACCGCGGTCCGAGAAGCCGTCGGTATCGCCGCCTACCAGTGTGGGGACTGGGCGCAGGCCGCAGGGGAGCTGCGGGCGGCCCGGCGGATGGGCAGCAAGTCCGCGTTGCTGCCGCTGATCGCCGACTGCGAACGCGGCCTCGGTCGTCCCCAGCGGGCGATCGAACTGGCCACCGGCCCGGAGGCCGAACAGCTCGAGGGCGACGAAGCCGACGAGATGCGGATCGTCGTGGCCGGCGCCCGCGCGGACCTCGGCCAGGTGGAGCAGGCGCTGACGGTGCTGTCGTCGGCGCCGACCGACCCCGATCGGACCGGCTCGACGGTCGCCCGGCTGCACTACGCGCACGCCGAGACCCTGGTGGCCCTCGGGCGTGAATCCGAGGCTCTGGAATGGTTCCTGCGGGCCGCCGCCGCTGACACCGAAGGCATCACCGACGTCGAGGACCGGATCGCCGAACTCGGCGGCGCCGCGACGCTGGCCGAGGAGTACGACTGCCTGCTGCTGGATCTGGACGGCACCGTGTTCCGCGGCGGCGAGCCCACGGCCGGAGCCGTCGAGACCCTGGCCGAGATGGGCAGCCGGGCGCTGTACATCACCAACAACTCCTCCCGCGGCGCGGACGAGGTCGCGGCGCACCTGAACCAGCTGGGTTTCACCGCCACGGCGCAGGACGTCGCCACCAGCGGGCAGATCGCGGCGGGCCTGTTGGCTGGTCAGCTGCCTGCCGGAGCGCGGGTGCTGGTGCTGGGTTCGGATTCGCTGGCCGCCGAGATCAGCGCGGTTGGTCTGACTGCGGTACGGCTGGCCGCCGACGAGCCGGCGGCCGTCATCCAGGGCCTGTCGACCGAACTCGGTTGGGCGGACCTGGCCGAGGCGGCCCTGGCGATCCGGGCCGGCGCGGTGTGGATGACCACCAACGTCGACAAGACACTGCCGTCGGAGCGGGGCCTGCTGCCCGGCAATGGGTCGATGGTGGCCGCGTTGCGGGCCGCCACCGACGCCGAACCCCAGGTGGCCGGCAAGCCGGGTCCGGCGCTGCTCACCGCGGCCCTGGCGCGCGGCGAGTTCTACGCCCCACTGGTGGTGGGTGACCGGCTCGACACCGACATCGCCGCGGCCAACGCGGCCGCGCTGCCCAGCCTGATGGTGCTCACCGGGGTGAGCTCGGTGCGCGACGCCGTCGCGGCGGTCGCTGAGCAGCGGCCGACCTACCTCGGTCATGACCTGCGGTCACTCAACGTGGGCGCCGGGGTACTGGCGATCGGGCCGCAACCGAGCTGGGACGTCCAGGTGGACGGCACCACCGTCACCGTCGCGGCGGCACATCCGGTAGACGAGGGCGACGACGGGCTGTCGGTTGCGCGGGCCCTCGCCGCGGCGGTGTGGGAGGCGGACCTGGGCGGACGGGCGTTCACTGTGGCCGCCGCCGATCCCACCGCGGAAGCGGCGCTGCAGCAATGGGCCCTGCTCGGCACGTGGCCGTGAACGACATCGGCTAGCGTGAGTGACACCCATGAACAGTGAGATTGAGGACGTCCGGGCACGCATCGCGGCCGTGCTGGCCGAGCTGCCCGCGGAGGCCGAGCTGGCCGAGCTGCCGGCCCACAGCGATCTCAACGCCTTGGCGCAACGGCTCGAAGAGGCCCACCAGGTGCTGGTGCGGGCGCTGGAGTCGGTAGAGAAGGGCTGAGTCGGTCATGTCGCGGCGTGCTCGCGTCGATGCCGAACTGGTCCGGCGCGGATTGGCGCGGTCTCGTCAGCAGGCCGCCGAACTGATCGAGGCCGGCAAAGTCACCATCGACGGCATCCGTGCGGTCAAGCCGGCCACCGCTGTGGCCGTCACCGCGGCCCTGGCCGTGCTCGACGACGGCGAACGCACCTGGGTGTCGCGTGGGGCGCACAAGCTGATCGGTGCGTTGGACACCTTCGGGATCGCCGTGGAGGGCCGGCGCTGCCTGGACGCCGGGGCGTCGACGGGCGGGTTCACCGAGGTGCTGCTGGACCGCGGTGCCGGCCAGGTGGTGGCCGTCGACGTCGGCTACGGGCAGTTGGCCTGGTCGCTGCGCACCAACCCGCGCGTGGTGGTGATCGAACGCACCAATGTGCGCAGTCTGACCCCGGAGTCCATCGACGGTCCGGCGCAGCTGATCGTCGCCGACCTCTCATTCATCTCGCTGGCCACGGTGTTGCCCGCGCTGGCTGGCTGCGCGTCACCGGACGCCGATATCGTTCCGATGGTGAAGCCGCAGTTCGAGGTGGGACGACAGCAGGTGGGTGCCGGCGGCGTGGTGTCCGACCCGGCCCTGCGGGCTGATGCGGTGCTGTCGGTGGCCCGCCGCGCCGAAGAACTGGGGTGGGGCACCGTCGCCGTCACCGCAAGTCCACTGCCGGGACCGTCCGGCAACGTCGAATACTTTCTGCATCTGAGTGCGGCCACCGCGCCGCTGGCCGGCGAGGCGTTGCAGGCCGCCGTGCACGATGCCGTGGCGAAGGGCCCCCAATGACCAGCCAAGAGCGACAGCGCACGGTGCTGCTGGTGGTGCACAGTGGTCGAGAAGAGGCCACCGACACCGCCCGCCGCGTCGAGAAGGTGCTCGACGAACACGGCATCGCCCTGCGGGTGCTGACCGCCGAAGCCGTCGACCAGGGCTCCATGCACCTCGAGGGTGACGACGACCGCGAACTCGGCGTGGCGACCACTCCGGTGGATCCCGACACCGGTGCGGCCGAGGGTTGCGAGCTGGTGCTGGTGCTCGGCGGTGACGGCACCTTTCTGCGGGCCGCGGAGCTGGCGCGCAGCGCCGACATCCCGGTACTGGGCGTCAACCTGGGCCGGATCGGCTTTTTGGCCGAGGCCGAAGCCGACACCATCGATCAGGTCCTGGACAAGATCATCGCCCGCGACTACCGGGTGGAGGACCGGATGACGCTCGACGTCGTGGTGCGCGCCGACGGCGCGGTGATCGACAGCGGATGGGCGCTCAACGAGGCCAGCATGGAGAAGGGGCAGCGGTTGGGGGTGCTGGGCGTGGTCGTCGAGGTGGACGGGCGCCCGGTGTCGACGTTCGGCTGCGACGGAGTGCTGGTCTCGACCCCGACGGGATCGACCGCCTACGCCTTCTCCGCCGGTGGGCCGGTGCTCTGGCCGGACCTGGACGCCATCTTGGTGGTGCCCAACAACGCGCACGCGTTGTTCGCCCGGCCCATGGTCACCAGCCCCGCCTCCACGATCGCGATCGAGGTGGAGTCCAGCGACGGCCACCCCGCGCTGGTGTTCTGCGATGGGCGCCGCAAGATGCTCGTGCCCGCCGGCGGTCGCCTGGAGGTACAACGCGGCATCACCCCGGTGAAGTGGGCGCGGTTGGGCCGCTCACCGTTCACCGACCGGCTGGTGCGCAAGTTCCGGCTGCCCGTCACGGGTTGGCGCGGACAATGACGATGGTGCCCGCCGTTGCTCACTGAAATCCGAATCGAATCCCTGGGCGCCATCAGCGCGGCCACCGCTGAGTTCGACCGCGGCCTGACCGTGCTGACCGGGGAGACCGGCACCGGCAAGACGATGGTCGTCACCGGTCTGCACCTGTTGGGGGGCGCCCGCGCCGACGCCAACCGGGTGCGTTCCGGGGCCGCCCGCGCGGTGGTGGAAGGTAGGTTCTGCACCGCCGATCTGGCACAGTCCGCGGCCGCGCAGATCGACGAACTGCTGGAGGCTGCCGGGGCGGAGCGTGACGAGGACGGCAGCGTGATCGCGGCCCGCTCGGTCAGCCGCGACGGCCCCTCCCGGGCTTACCTGGGTGGTCGGGGGGTGCCGGCCAAATCGCTGACCGGTTTCACCGGCAGCCTGCTGACGCTGCACGGGCAGAACGACCAGCTGCGGTTGATGCGCCCGGAGGAACAGCGCGCGGCGCTGGATCGCTACGCCGCGGTGGGTGCCCGGCTGGAGCGCTACCGCAGCGCACGTGAGGCCTGGCAATCGGCACGCCGCGAGCTGGTCGAACGCCGCGACCGGGCCCGCGAACTGGCGCAGGAAGCCGACCGGCTGACGTTCGCCCTACGTGAGATCGATGCCGTCGACCCCCGAGCCGGGGAGGACGACGCGCTGACCGCCGAGATCCGGCGACTGTCCGAACTCGACGCGCTGCGCGCCGCGGCCGCCGGTGCGCGGGCGGCCCTGGCCGGGGGCTTCGGGGACGAGACCGACGCGCTCGCGGGGTCCGGTGGGCCGAGCTCGGCGACGGATCGGCTGGGTCAGGCCAAGTCGGCGCTGGCCGCCACCGACGACGCGGCGCTGCAGGCCCTGGGCGATCAACTCGGTGAGGCGCTCACCGTGGTCGGCGATGTGGCCCGCGAACTGGGTGCCTACCTCGATGACCTGCCCACTGGCACCGAGGCCCTCGACGCCAAGCTCGCCCGGCAGGCCGAGTTGCGCAGCCTGACCCGCAAGTACGCCGCCGACATCGACGGGGTGCTGGCCTGGGCCGCGCAGTCGCGGGAGCGCCTGAACCAGCTCGACGTCTCCGAGGAAGCGCTCGCCGGGCTGGCCCGCCGCGTCGACGAGCTGGGTGAGCAGGTGGCCAAGGCCGCCACCGACCTCAGCGCGGTACGCACCAAGGCGGCCGGTGGGCTGGCCAAGGCGGTCAGCGCCGAGTTGTCCGGACTGGCCATGGCCGACGCCGAGTTCAGCATCGCGGTCAGCGCCAGCCCGGCCGCCGCCGAGGATCCGGCCGCGTTGCGACTGCCGTCGGGGCAGATCGTGCACGCCGGAGCTGACGGCATCGATGACGTCGAGTTCGGGCTGGCCCCGCACCGCGGGATGACGGTGCTGCCGCTGGCCAAGAGTGCCTCCGGCGGGGAACTGTCGCGGGTGATGCTGGCGCTGGAGGTGGTGCTGGCCACCTCGTCGAAGCAGTCGGCCGGCACCACCATGGTGTTCGACGAAGTCGACGCCGGAGTGGGCGGACGGGCCGCGGTGCAGATCGGGCGGCGCCTGGCACGCCTGGCCCGCACCCACCAGGTGATCGTGGTGACACACCTGCCGCAGGTCGCGGCCTTCGCCGACGTGCACCTGATGGTCGAACCCACCGGGCGGTCCGGTGCCAGCGGGGTGCGGCGCCTGGCGGACGACGACCGGGTCGGGGAGCTGGCCCGGATGCTGGCCGGCCTGGGGGAGACCGACACCGCCCGGGCCCACGCGCGTGAGCTGCTGGATGCCGCCCGGGAGGATCGCGCCACGGGCTAGGACGGTGACAACCCGCGTCCGACCCTGTGACTGATGTGACGTGATGGAACTTCTGGGGCTGGTGTTACGGCGCGCCTCCCCAATATCACGCGCATTCCCCGACACAATCGCGCCCATGAAGATGTCTGCGCTGCTGTCTCGTAACACCGCCCGGCCCGGCCTCGTCGGTACGGCCCGCGTCGACCACGACATCGACCGGCTGCTGCGCAGGGTGGGGCCTGGCGACATCGTCGTCCTCGACATCCTCGACCTGGACCGGATCACCGCCGACGCACTGGTGGAGGCCCAGATCGCCGGGGTCGTCAACGCCTCGGCCTCGATCTCCGGGCGTTACCCGAACCTGGGTCCGGAGGTGCTCGTCGCCAACGGCGTCACGCTGATCGACGAAGCCGGACCCACGGTGTTCAAGAAGATCCGCGACGGCGCCAAGGTCCGCCTGTACAACGGTGCCGTCTACTCCGGCGACCGCCGGCTGGCCCGCGGTGTCGAACGCAGCGACATCGAGATCGCGGACATGATGATGGAGGCCAAGACCGGCCTGGTGGCCCACCTGGAGTCGTTCGCCGGCAACACCATCGAGTTCATTCGCAGCGAGAGCCCGCTGCTGATCGACGGGATCGGCATTCCCGAGATCGATGTGGACCTGCGGCGCCGCCACGTGGTGCTGGTCGGCGACGAAGACACCGCCACCGAAGACCTCAAGTGCCTCAAGCCGTTCATCAAGGAGTACCAGCCCGTGCTGATCGGCGTCGGCGCCGGAGCCGACGTGCTGCGCAAGGCCGGGTATCGCCCCCAGCTGATCGTCGGCGACCCCGACCTGATGAGCGCCGAGGTACTGCGCTGCGGATCCCAGGTGGTGCTGCCCGCCGACGCGGACGGCCACGCACCGGGCCTGGAGCGCATTCAGGATCTCGGCGTCGGTGCCATGACCTTCCCGGCCGCCGGTTCCGCGATGGACCTGGCGCTGCTGCTGGCCGACCACCACGGTGCGGCCCTGCTGGTGACTGCCGGGCACACGGCCAACATCGAGACCTTCTTCGACCGCTCCCGCCAACTGAGCAACCCGTCGATGTTCATGACGCGGCTCAAGGTCGGCCAGAAATTGGTGGATGCCCGCGCCGTGGCCACGCTCTACCGCAACCGGATCTCGGCCGGCGCCATCGCGCTGTTGGTGCTGACCATGCTGATGGCGATCATTGTGGCGCTGTGGGTCTCGCGGACCGACGCCGTGGTGCTCGAGTGGCTGGGCAACTACTGGCACCACCTGACGCAGTGGCTGCGGCACTGGGTGACCTAACCAGGATCGACAGAGAAGAAACGGGGTCGGCACCGCAATGATCACCCCTCGCTACCACGCGATGTCGCTGACGGCCGTACTGCTGGCACTGGTGTTCGGCGTCGTCCTGGGCTCCGGCCTGCTGTCGGGCCCCTTGATGGCCGGCCTGCAGTCGGACAAGGAAGACCTGCGTGAGCAGATCGACGCACTGCATGACCAGCACACCGCGCTGAGCGAACGGCTGCGCAACGCCAACGAGTTCGACGCCCAGATGGCCCCCCGCATGGTGCACGACGCGCTGAACGGGAAATCCACGGTGGTGTTTCGGACCCCCGATGCCGCCGACAGCGATGTCGAAGGTGTCATCCGGATCATCGGGCTGGCCGGCGGCACCGTCACCGGCACGGTCACCCTGACGCCCCAATTCGTCGACGGCAGCGCGGAGGAGAAGCTGCGCGCCGTGCTGGAATCGGGGATCGTGCCCGCCGGTGCGCAACTGAGCACCGAACTCGTCGACCAGGACGCCCAGGCCGGTGATCTGCTCGGGATCGCACTGCTGGTCAATGCACCCCATCCGCCCGAGCCTGCCGCCCCGGCCACCCCACCGGTCGACGATGCCCAGCGCGGCACCGTACTGGCCGCGCTGCGTGACACCGGTTTCATCACCTATGGCCAGGAGCGCTTCGCTCCGGCCAACGCGGCCGTGGTGATCGCCGGCGGCGCGCTGGCCGAAGACGCCGGCACCAGCGGCCTGAGCGTGGCGCGGTTCGCCGCGGCGCTGGCCCCGCACGGGTCGGCCACGGTGCTGGCCGGACGGGACGGGTCGGCGTCGGGCACCGCGGCGGTGGCCATGGCCCGCACCGATCCGGCCGTGGCCGGAACCATCAGCACGGTCGATGATGTGGACATCGAGTCGGGCCGCATCACCACCGTCATGGCCGTGAGCAGCCTCATCGGTGGCGGCAAGCCCGGGCAGTACGGCATCGGCCACGGCGCCGCATCGGTCACCCTGGCGCAATAGCGCCGCTTGTACCACGCGCGGTATCCGAAGGCTGCTGGGCGTGTCTGGAGCCCAGACGCCGGGTCGATGTTAGGGTGAGATTCCGTGGGTCGGCAGGCCCTCAAGTTCCTGCGCCGTCGTCACGGAGGTTGGTGTTGCCACCACTGCGAAAGCATCCGCAAACCGAGCCGAAGCATCTCTTCGTCACGGGCGGAGTTGCGTCCTCGCTGGGTAAGGGTTTGACCGCAAGTAGCCTGGGCCAGTTGTTGATAGCCCGGGGTCTACAGGTCACCATGCAGAAGCTGGACCCTTATCTCAACGTCGATCCTGGGACCATGAACCCGTTCCAGCACGGTGAGGTGTTCGTCACCGAGGACGGCGCCGAGACCGACCTCGACGTCGGTCACTATGAGCGATTCCTGGACCGCGACCTGTCCGGTTCGGCGAATGTCACCACGGGCCAGGTGTATTCGACGGTCATCGCCAAGGAACGCCGCGGTGAATACCTCGGCGACACGGTGCAGGTGATCCCGCACATCACCGACGAGATCAAACGGCGCATCCTGGCGATGTCCGAGCCCGATGCCGACGGCATGCGCCCCGACGTGGTGATCACCGAGATCGGCGGCACCGTCGGCGACATCGAGTCGCAGCCCTTCCTGGAAGCCGCCCGTCAGATCCGCCACGACGTGGGCCGCGACAACGTGTTCTTCCTGCACGTGTCCCTGGTGCCCTACCTGGCCCCGTCCGGTGAGCTCAAGACCAAGCCCACCCAGCACTCGGTGGCCGCGCTGCGCAGCATCGGCATCACCCCCGACGCGCTGATCCTGCGTTGTGACCGCGACGTCCCCGAAGCGCTGAAGAACAAGATCGCGCTGATGTGCGACGTCGACATCGACGGCGTGATCTCCACCCCGGACGCTCCGTCGATCTATGACATCCCCAAGGTGCTGCACCGCGAGGAACTCGACGCCTATGTGGTGCGCCGCCTCAACCTGCCGTTCAAGGATGTCGACTGGACCGAGTGGGACGAGCTGCTGCGGCGGGTCCACGAACCCCACGAGACCGTACGAATCGCGTTGGTGGGCAAGTACATCGACCTGTCGGACGCCTACCTGTCGGTCACCGAGGCGCTGCGGGCCGGCGGCTTCACCCACTTCGCGAAGGTCGAGATCCACTGGGTGGCCTCCGACGCGTGCGAGACGCCGGCCGGTGCCGCCGCCGCGCTGGGGGACATGCACGGCGTGCTGATTCCGGGCGGCTTCGGCATCCGGGGCATCGAAGGCAAGATCGGCGCCATCGCCTACGCCCGCACCCACGCGCTGCCGGTGCTGGGACTGTGCCTGGGCCTGCAGTGCATCGTGATCGACGCGGCCCGCGTTGCCGGGATCACCGATGCCAGCTCGGCGGAGTTCGACCCCGAGACCCCCGACCCGGTGATCGCGACCATGGCCGATCAGCAGGACGCGGTCGCCGGGACCGCCGATCTGGGCGGCACCATGCGGTTGGGCGCCTACCCGGCCGTGCTGGAAGCGGATTCGATTGTGGCCGAGGCGTATCAGGCCACCGAGGTCTCCGAGCGTCACCGGCATCGCTTCGAGGTCAACAACGCCTACCGCGACCGGATCGCCGAGAGCGGGCTGCGCTTCTCCGGAACGTCCCCGGACGGCAAGCTGGTGGAGTTCGTCGAGTACCCCCGCGACGTGCACCCGTTCCTGGTGGGCACCCAGGCCCACCCGGAGCTCAAGAGCCGGCCCACCCGGGCGCACCCGCTGTTCGCCGCGTTCATCGGCGCCGCCATGGACTACAAGGCAGCCGAGCGGTTGCCGGTGGAGATCCCCGAGCACGCCCACGAGCCGCACGGCGCCGATCACGCACCCGAAGGGCGTGGGGGCAGTGCTCAGCCGTTGACCGATCCCAACCAAGAAGCGCTGCCGGAACACGTCACCCGTGGCTGACCACGTCTTTACGACCACGTCGTCGCAGCTGCTGCACAGCGGCAAGATCTTTGCGCTGCGCCGCGACGAGGTCGTGATGCCGGGCGGTGCCACGGCCATCCGTGAGGTCGTCGAGCACTTCGGCGCGGTCGCGGTGGTCGCGCTGGACGAGCAGGGCCGGATCCCGCTGATCTACCAGTACCGTCACGCGCTGGGCCGCCGGTTGTGGGAGCTTCCCGCCGGACTGCTCGACGTCGGTGGCGAACCGGCGCACCAGACCGCCGGCCGCGAACTTCTCGAAGAGGCGGGTCTGACGGCCACCGGCTGGAAGGTGTTGGTGGACCTGGCCTCCACCCCGGGATTCTCCGACGAGTCGGTCCGGGTCTATCTGGCCACCGGGCTGACCGAGGTGGATCGCCCCGAAGCCCACGACGAAGAGGCCGATCTGCAATTGCAGTGGTATCCACTGGCCGAGGCCGCCCAGATGGTGTTCCGCGGTGAGATCGTCAATGCCATTGCGGTAGCGGGCATTCTGGCCGCCTATACCCACAGTCAGGGGTTCGCGGAGTTACGTGACCTCGGCGCCGAGTGGATCGATCGCCCGCGGGCGTTCGCCGCAAGGCAGCAACGGCCGTGACCGCGGCGGCCCAGCCGGTGTGCCCGTTGAACGGGCAGATGCAGGGGTATCTGGACCACCTGACCATCGAGCGCGGGGTCGCGGCCAACACGTTGAGTTCCTATCGGCGCGATCTGCGCCGCTACCGCGAGCACCTGGTGTCGCGCGGTGTCGAAGACCTGGCCGGGGTCGCCGAAGGTGATGTCACCGAATTTCTGGTGGCGCTGCGCCGCGGCGACCCGGACAACGGCGTGCCCGCACTGTCGGCGGTCTCGGCGGGACGTGCCCTGATCGCGGTGCGAGGGCTGCACCGGTTCGCCGCCGCCGAGGGCTTGGTGGCGGCCGACGTGGCGCGTTCGGTCAAGCCGCCCACCCCGGGGCGCCGCCTGCCCAAGAGCCTGACCGTGGACGAGGTGGCCGCGCTGCTGGCCGGCGCCGGTGGCGAGAGCGCCTCGGACGGCCCGCTGACGCTGCGCAACCGCGCCCTGCTGGAGATGCTGTACTCCACCGGATCGCGCATCTCGGAGGCCGTGGGACTGGATCTCGACGACATCGACGTCGCCGACCGGTCGGTGCTGCTGCACGGCAAGGGCGGCAAGCAGCGCCTGGTGCCGGTGGGCCGTCCCGCGGTGGCGGCGCTGGATGCCTACCTGGTGCGGGGCCGCCCGGAGTTGGCGGGGCGTGGCCGCGGCACCCCGGCGGTGTTCCTCAACGCCCGCGGCGGTCGGCTCTCGCGCCAAAGCGCCTGGCAGGTGTTGCAAGACGCCGCCGAGCGGGCCGGGATCACCGCGAAGGTGTCACCGCACACACTGCGTCACTCGTTTGCCACACATCTGCTCGACGGCGGCGCCGACGTGCGCGTGGTGCAGGAACTGCTCGGCCACGCCTCGGTGACCACCACCCAGATCTACACCCTGGTGACCGTCAACGCCCTGCGCGAGGTGTGGGCCGGCGCCCATCCCCGCGCCCGCTGATTCCCCCCTTTGCGCGAGCGTGCGTGTCTGCCCGCCGACACGCCGCCAGAACTGTCAGTTCGTGCACGCCCGCGGCACGCACACCCGCTGACTAACCGCCCAGATACGTCGACTCCAGCACCAGATCGTGCAGCAGGCTCTGATACTCCACGTGGGTGCGATGCTCGACGGTGTCCCAGTGGGAACCCTGCTGGGCCTGCATGTACTCGCGGTAGCGCGGCGCTCCGGGAACCTTGACGTTGTCGGCCACCACCACCGCGCCCGGATGCAGCCAACCCCGGTCCAGGATGGCCTGCAGGTCAGGCAGGTAGGCGTCCTTGTCGTGGTCGATGAACAGAAAATCCAGCCCGCCGGCGGCGAAGCCATGCTTGGCGGTCAGGGTGTCCAGGGTGCGTCCGCCGTCACCGAGGGTGCCCACCACGCAGGTCACCCTGTCGGCCACCCCGGCATGCGCCCAGATCCGCCGGGCGTTGGCGGCGTTGGCCTCGGCCAGCTCGATCGAGTAGATCCGTGCCGCCGGCGCCGCCCGCGCGATGCGCAGCGCGCTGTAGCCGCAATAGGTGCCCAGCTCCAGGGCCAGCGCCGGATGGGCCCGGGCGACCGCGGCGTCGAGCAGCAGGCCCTTCTCGTCACCGATGTTGATCAGCAAAGACTTCTCGTAGGCGAACTCGTCGATGCGCGCGATCACGTCGTCGATGTCACCGGACCGGGCGTTGGCGAGCACGAAGTCGACCGCCGCGGCCTCGCGGCCGTCGCCGATCTGTCCGGTGGTGACGATGTTGCGTGCGCCGGTCGCCATGCGCAGGAACGACCACCGCAGGAAGGGGAGACGTCGTTTCAGGCTCATAGTGGCGATCTTATGGCCGCCGGCGCCCACAATCACTGGTCATGTGGCTAATACAGCTGCCGGTCACCTATTAGACTTCTGCGGATGTCCGCCACCACAGCGCCGGTCCGGCCATGAGCGACGACGACAGCCCCGGCGTCGGCTTGACGGGACGTCCGCCGCGGAATATCCCCGAACCGCAGCCCCGTTCGACGCACGGCCCGGCCAAGGTCATCGCGATGTGCAACCAGAAGGGGGGCGTCGGCAAGACGACCTCCACCATCAATCTCGGTGCTGCGCTGGCCGAATACGGCCGTCGCGTGCTGTTGGTGGACCTGGACCCGCAGGGCGCCCTGTCGGCCGGGCTCGGGGTACCGCACTACGACCTGGCACATACCGTCCACAATCTGCTGGTCGAACCGCGCGTGGGTATCGACGACGTGGTGGTGCACACCGGGGTGGAGAACCTGGACCTGGTGCCGTCCAACATCGACCTGTCCGCCGCGGAGATTCAGCTGGTCAACGAGGTGGGGCGCGAGCATTCGCTGGCCCGGGCGCTGAGGCCGGTGCTGGACCGCTACGACTACCTGCTGATCGACTGCCAGCCGTCGCTGGGCCTGCTCACCGTCAACGGGCTGGCCTGCGCCGACGGCGTGGTGATTCCGACCGAATGCGAGTACTTCTCGCTGCGCGGCCTGGCCCTGCTGACCGACACCGTCGACAAGGTCCGTGACCGGCTCAACCCCAAGCTGGAGATCAGCGGAATCCTGCTGACCCGCTATGACCCCCGCACGGTCAACTCCCGCGAGGTCATGTCGCGGGTGGTCGAACGCTTCGGCGACTTGGTGTTCGACACGGTGATCACCCGCACCGTGCGGTTCCCCGAAACCACCGTGGCGGGCGAGCCCATCACCACCTGGGCGCCGAAATCGGGCGGCGCGCAGGCCTATCGCGCCTTGGCCCGCGAAGTCATCGACCGATTCGGCGCGTGAACGCCGACGCCCAGACGCCCGACACCCCCGCCGATGCAAGCGGCTTCCAGGTCCGGCTGACCAACTTCGAGGGTCCGTTCGACCTGTTGCTGCAACTGATCTTCGCGCACCGGCTCGACGTCACCGAGGTGGCGCTGCACCAGGTCACCGATGACTTCATCGCCTACACCCGCGACGTCGGCGCGCAGCTGGAGCTCGAAGAGACCACGGCCTTTCTGGTGATCGCCGCGACACTGCTCGACCTCAAAGCGGCCCGGCTGCTGCCGGCCGGTCAGGTCGACGACGAAGAGGACCTGGCGCTGCTGGAGGTCCGCGACCTGCTGTTCGCGCGTCTGCTGCAGTACCGGGCGTTCAAGCACGTCGCGCAGATGTTCGCCGAACTGGAGGCCGCCGCCCTGCGCAGTTACCCGCGCGCGGTCGCGCTGGAAGACGG
This sequence comes from Mycolicibacter arupensis, assembly GCF_002086515.1. Lineage (GTDB taxonomy): Bacteria > Actinomycetota > Actinomycetes > Mycobacteriales > Mycobacteriaceae > Mycobacterium > Mycobacterium arupense. The sequence continues at coordinate 6,970 of NZ_MVHH01000058.1, read as the reverse complement.
CTTCGCCAACCTGCTGCCCGAAGTCATGCTCGGGGTCGACGCCGAGTCGTTCGCGCAGATCGCCGCGGCCGCGTTCACGCCGCGTCCGGTCCCGGTGGTGGGCCTCGAACACCTGCATCAGGTGATGGTGTCGGTGCCCGAGCAGGCCGGTGTGGTGTTGCGGCTGTTGGAGGCTCGCGGCACCGGGCAGTGGGCGTCGTTCTCCGAGCTGGTGGCCGACTGTTCGATGCCGATCCAGATCGTCGGCCGCTTCCTGGCGCTGCTCGAACTGTATCGGGCCAGGGCGGTAGCATTTGAGCAGTCAGAACCACTTGGTGTGCTCCAGGTGTCGTGGACGGGGGAACGTCCCACCAATGAAGACCTGGTGAAAGCAGAATCGGCCGAGTAGTGCGAGACGAATTGATGACTGACCACATGCCCGACTCCGACGTGTCGGAAGTCGCGGAACCAGCCGAGGCTGCCGAGGCATCCGAGGCGGTCGCCGACCCCGAGGCGGCGGCGCCGCCCGTCGGCCCGTCGGGCTCGGATCTGGGGATCGATGTGGCCCTGGCTCCCGAGCTCGAAGATGCCGAGCTCGGGTCGGTGCTCGAAGCCCTGCTGCTGGTGGTGGACACGCCGGTGCCGGTGGAGGCGTTGGCGGCCGCCACCGACCAGCCGGTCTACCGGATCACCGCCAAGCTGCGGACCATGGCCGAGGAATTCACCGAACGTGACAGCGGCATCGACCTGCGCGAAGCCGGCGGCGGCTGGCGGCTCTACACCCGCGCCCGGTTCGCCCCGTATGTGGAGCGGCTGTTGCTCGACGGCGCCCGCTCCAAGCTGACCCGCGCCGCGCTGGAGACCCTGGCCGTGGTGGCCTACCGCCAGCCCGTGACCCGGGCCCGGGTCAGCGCGGTGCGCGGTGTCAACGTCGACGCGGTGATCCGGACCCTGGTGGCGCGCGGCCTGATCACCGAAGCCGGCGCCGACCCCGACACCGGTGCGGTGACGTTCGCCACCACCGAACTTTTCCTGGAGCGGCTCGGTCTGTCATCACTGACCGACCTGCCCGACATCGCGCCGCTGTTGCCCGATGTCGACGTGATCGATGAAATGAGCGAAACCCTGGACAGCGAACCGCGTTTCATGAAACTGGGCGGCGCCCCCGCGGCCGATCAGCCGCTGACCTTCGATGTGGACCACCTCTGATGGCGTGGCCGGACGAAGAACAGGAAGGCGTGCGCCTGCAGAAGGTGCTGTCGCAGGCCGGGGTCGCCTCACGCCGGGTCGCCGAGCGGATGATCCGCGACGGACGCGTCGAGGTCGACGGCAAGGTGGTCACCGAACTGGGCACCCGGGTGGACCCGAGTGCGTCGGTGATCCGCGTCGACGGCGCTCGGGTGACCGTCGATGACACCCGGGTCTATCTGGCGCTGAACAAGCCGCGCGGCGTGCATTCGACCATGTCCGACGAACGCGGACGCCCCTGCATCGGCGACTACGTCGAGCACCGGGTTCGCGGTGACGCCAAGCTGTTTCACGTGGGGCGCCTGGACGCCGACACCGAAGGTCTGATGCTGCTGACCAACGACGGGGAGCTGGCGCACCGACTGATGCATCCGTCCTATCGGGTGCCCAAGACCTATGTGGCCACCGTGCTGGGCGCAGTCCCGCGCGGGCTGGGCAAGAAGCTGCGCGAGGGCGTCGAACTGGACGACGGGCCGGCGAAAGTCGACGACTTCGCGGTGGTCGACGCCGTGCCGGGTAAGTCCATGGTGCGGGTGACGCTGCACGAGGGACGTAAGCGGATCGTGCGGCGACTGCTGGCAGCCGTCGGATTCCCGGTACAGGAACTGGTACGCACCGACATCGGTTCGGTGACGCTGGGCGAGCAGCGCGCCGGCAGCATCCGGGCGTTGACCGGCAAGGAGATCGGGGAACTCTACAAGGCGGTCGGGTTGTGAGCACGCGCGCGCCCGTGGTCGCCATCGACGGTCCAGCCGGAACCGGAAAGTCAACAGTGGCAAGGGGATTGGCGCAGGCCCTAGGGTCACGCTATCTGGACACCGGCGCCATGTACCGGGTCGTCACCCTGGCAGTGCTGCGTGCCGGGATCTCCCTGGATGACGCCGAGGCCATCGGCGGGATCGCCGAGCGCGTCGAGGTCGCCGTGGACTCCCAGCCCGACGGCGACCGCGCCTTCCTGGGTGATGAGGACGTGTCTCGGGAGATCCGCGGTGACGAGGTGACCCGCGCGGTGTCGGCCGTGGCGGCCGTTCCCGCCGTGCGCACCCGGCTGGTGGCCGTTCAGCAGCAGCTGGCGGCCGGTGGCGGCGTGGTGGTGGAAGGCCGCGACATCGGCACCGTGGTGCTGCCCGAGGCCGACGTGAAGATCTTCCTGACCGCCTCGGCCGAGACGCGGGCACGCCGGCGCAACGACCAGAACATCGCGGCCGGACTGGGCGACGACTACGCCGGCGTGCTGGCCGATGTGCGTCGCCGCGACGAGTTGGATTCCACGAGGGCGGTGTCGCCGTTGCGGCCCGCCGACGACGCGGTGATCGTGGACACCGGTGACATGACCCAGGCGCAGGTGATCGATCACCTGCGGGACCTGGTTGAGCAGCATTGCGGGGCGATCCGATGACCGACGGAACCTGGGTAGACGAAAGCGACTGGGAGATCGGCGAAGAGGGCGGTTTCGACGAACTCGTCGAGGACTCCGGCCCACCGCCCGTGGTGGCCGTGGTGGGCCGTCCCAACGTCGGCAAGTCGACGCTGGTCAACCGGATCCTGGGCCGCCGCGAAGCCGTGGTGCAAGACCTGCCCGGGGTGACCCGCGACCGGGTCTCCTACGACGCGCTGTGGACCGGTCGCCGTTTCGTGGTGCAGGACACCGGCGGCTGGGAGCCCGACGCCAAGGGTCTGCAGCAGCTGGTGGCCGAGCAGGCCGCGGTGGCGATGCGCACCGCCGACGCGGTGATCCTGGTGGTGGACGCGGTGGTCGGTGCCACCGCCGGCGACGAGGCCGCCGCGCGGATTCTGCGCCGCTCCGGCAAGCCGGTGTTCTTGGCCGCCAACAAAGTTGACAGTGAGCGGGCCGAGGCGGATGCGGCCGCACTGTGGTCGCTGGGAATCGGTGAGCCCTACACGGTCAGTGCACTGCACGGGCGCGGGGTGGCCGATCTGCTCGACGAGGTGATCGCCAAGCTGCCCGAGGTGGCCGAGACCGCCGGCGGCGGGGGAGGACCGCGCCGCGTGGCGCTGGTGGGCAAACCCAACGTGGGAAAGAGCTCGCTGCTCAACCGGTTGGCCGGAGCCGAGCGGTCGGTCGTCCACGACGTGGCCGGCACCACCGTGGACCCGGTGGACTCGCTGATCGAAATGGACGGCAAGATCTGGCGTTTCGTCGACACCGCCGGGCTGCGCCGCAAAGTCGGCCAGGCCAGCGGACACGAGTTCTACGCCTCGGTGCGCACCCACGGCGCGATCGACGCCGCCGAAGTGGTGATCGTGCTGGTGGATTCGTCGCTGCCGCTGACCGAGCAGGATCAGCGGGTGATCTCGATGGTGGTTGAGGCGGGCCGGGCGGTGGTGCTGGCCTACAACAAGTGGGACCTGGTCGACGAGGACCGGCGTTACCTGCTGGACAAGGAGATCGACCGGGACATGGCCCGCCTCGCGTGGGCGCCTCGGGTGAACATCTCGGCGAAAACCGGTCGCGCCATGCAGAAGTTGGTGCCCGCGCTGGAGACCTCGCTGGCCTCCTGGGACAAGCGGATCTCCACCGGACAGCTCAACAACTGGCTCAAAGAGGTGGTCGCCGCGACACCGCCGCCGGCGCGCGGCGGCCGTGCACCGCGCATCCTGTTCGCCACCCAGGCGGCGTCACGGCCCCCGACATTCGTGTTGTTCACCTCGGGATTCCTCGAGGCCGGCTATCGCCGCTTCCTGGAGCGGCGGCTGCGTGAAGAATTCGGATTCGAGGGCAGCCCGATCCGGATCAACGTGCGGATGCGCGAGAAGCGCGGCGCCCCCAAGCGTTCACGCTGACCCTAGCCGTTCTTGGTGAGCTGAAAGTCCCACTGGCCCACCACACCGCCGGCGGGCCCGCGCCCGCACTGCGCCGCGGTGGCGGTGGTCCACTGGCCGGCCAGGGTCACCGCGTCGAAGCTGACGGTCTTGGTGACCGGCAACGGGGTGTGATCCACCGGGCAGTCCATGCTGCCGCCGCCGGTGTACTCCCAGCGGCCGCCGTTGAGGTGGAACTGCGCGTTCTGTAGCCAGCGTTCCCCGTCAACGCTGGTGCAGGCCGGCCCGCACGGGGTGAAGGTCCACGTCGCCGCGCGCTGCGAGGGCCCATGCTGGGCGGTGAAGGCATACGGGCCCGAGGGCACCTCCGGGTCGGCCTGGGCCGCCGGCGGCGCCCCGAGGGCGAACAACAGCGCGCCGGCAGCAGCGCTGGCCCGCTTTCCCGTAGTGCCGATCATCGCGTCACCCTCTCTGCTCGGCCGTTCAAACCCGGTGCACGACCAGCGTAGGGTGCTGCAGATGCCGGTATCGCAGATGGTGCTGATCCTCCTGGCAGGGGTGGGTGCGGGCGCGATCAACGCCCTGGTTGGCTCGGGCACCCTGATCACCTTCCCGACGCTGGTGACACTCGGATTCGCGCCGCTGACCGCCACCATCTCCAATGCGATCGGCCTGGTGGCCGGTGGCATCTCCAGCACCTGGGCCTACCGCCGCGAACTGCGGGGCCAGTGGGACCGGCTGCGCTGGCAGATACCGGGATCGCTGCTGGGGGCGGTGCTGGGCGCCTACCTGCTGCTGCACCTGCCCGAAAGCGTGTTCAACCGGATCGTGCCGGCGCTGCTGGTCGGTGCCCTGGCGCTGGTGGTGATCGGCCCGAAGATCCAGTCGTTGGCGCAGCAGCGCGCGGCGGCGGAGGGCCGCTCCCTCGACGAGCTCAGTGGCCGCCGGTTGGCGGCCCTGGCGATCGGCACGTTCGCGGTGGGTGTGTACGGCGGCTACTTCGCCGCGGCCCAAGGCATTCTGCTGGTGGGCGTCATGGGCGTGCTTCTGCCGGAGTCGATGCAGCGGATGAACGCCGCGAAGAACCTGCTGACGCTGATCGTCAACGTGGTGGCCGCAGCCGCCTACATCGGCACCGCATTTGACCGGATCAGTTGGCCCGCAGCAGGATTGATCGCCGTCGGGTCGCTGATCGGCGGATTCCTGGGCGGCCACTACGGGCGCCGGCTGTCGCCGAACGCCCTGCGCGCGGTGATCCTGGTGGTCGGATTGATCGGGCTCTACCGGCTGTTGACGGTGTAGCCGCCTCAGGCCGGGTTCTGCCGGCGCCAGCGTTCCCAGCGGCTGCGCGGCGCCTGGGCTGAGGCCATCACCTCATCCATGGAGGCGGCGTGCGGGTGCTCGGGTTGCGCGGGCGCCGCCGGTGTCACCACCGCGGGCTGGGTGCCCTCCCACCAGACCGGTTGCAGCAGTGCCGAAACCACCGGGACGGCATGCTCGACGCTCTTGCGGCCCCACTGGCAGGCCCGGTCGATGGTGGCCGCCGACGGCGCCAGGTTCACCGGTGACAGGGTGGGGGAGAACCGGACCAGATGGTCGGCATAGGGGGCGTTGCGCACCATCTGCAGCTGGATGGCCTGCGTGATGGGCACCAGCCACAGGTGCTTGGGATCCCACTGCGGGTGGAAGCAGTCGAAGGCCAGGTAGCAGGCGTTGCGGCTGCCCAGCCGGCCCGCGCGGACCCGCTTCCAGGCCAGCTCCAGCGGCACATTGCTGGCCGCGCCGCCGTCCACCAGGGCGCCCACGTCATTGTCGGCCAGCAGCGCGTCGAACATCGGCGCCATGGCCGGATCCTTGGGCTCGTGGTGCAGCACCCCGGGGATAGCCGAGGAGAACGACGCCGCATCCACCACGTTGACGTCGCGGTCGGGGTTGTCGCCGCCGATCACGATCGGGGTCACCACCCGCGGGTCGATGAACGCCGCGGTCTGCCACATCCGCGTGGCCAACTGCGGGCCCAAACCGATCGACAGGTAGGGCAACGAGCGCAGCTGCAGCGCGGCCAGGTTCTGCCCGCGGTAACGCCCCGGCAGCGCGGCGAAGGGCTGGCGGCGCACCCCGGCCACCACCGCGTCGAACGGAATCGCCAGATCCGACATCCGCATCGGCTCGCCGTCCTCGCGGCGGAACATCGCGTCGGCGAACAGGTCGAAGTTCAGGGCGAACACACCGGTCAGGCCGTGGCGGCGTCGCGGCCGGTCGGGGCCCAGGATGGCGCGAAACGACACCGTCTTGGCCCACTGGATGTACTCCTCGATGGGCACCGGCAGCGTGCGGCTGACCACCGAACCCAGGATGGAGCCGAACGACGAGCCGATCAGGTAGTCGGGCACCGCCCCGGACTCCAGCAGGGCCTCCATGCCGCCGATGTAGACGAAGCCGGCTCCGCCACCCCCGCCGAGCACGGTGACCAGTTTCTTGTGGCCCACCTCGGCATCGAGTTCGGTCAGGGAGAAGGCATTGCCGTGGCGTTCGGCCACCAGGCGACGCTGCTCGTCTTGTTCGGACGTCAGTACCCCGAGGGCGTCGCGGGCGGCGACCAGCGCCATCGCCGGGTCGCGCTCTTCGCGCAGCGGGCCGCGCAGGGTGTCGGCGACCTTGGCTCGCCACCCGGCCAGCTCCGCGCCCACCGACACATCGCCGCGGCCCCGGGTGCCGCCCGGGCCGGCCGCGCCGGGCTCGAAGTCGTCCAGGCGGGCGAAGTTGAGCAGGTACCGCAGCTTGCGCAGTTGGTCGGCGCTGAGCACGTCGGGGCGCCGCAGAGTGTGCCGGATGAGGCGGTTCTCCATCTTCTGCAGCAGCAAGACGGTGTCGCGGGTGTCGACGACGTCGACGACTTCGGCGGTACTGGCGGGGTCCCCGCTGTTCTCGGGGGCGCTCATCGGCGTGGGGGCAGGAT
>NZ_MVHH01000057.1 GCF_002086515.1 Mycolicibacter arupensis | reverse complement strand
GTCTCGAAGCAGAACCTACGCCCGGCCCCATTTACACCGGTTTCAGGACACGACCAATATTGACGCCAGCGTATAACGGCGCTGGTCCTCACTACGAGACTTTAGTCCACGACGGCTCTACCCCGTAGCCCGGCAGAGCCGGACCGTCAGCTCGCGTGGGAGGGCCGCAACAGCCGATATTCGTCAACCGTCAGCTCCCTGCCGTACAGGGTCGACAGCGCCGGGTCGCAGGCCAGGTAGCCGGCCTCATTGCGACGCCAGACGCGCGGCAACACGTGGATCGGCAGCCCGGGGTGCAGATGGTGCATCAGGTGGTAGTTCTGTGCCATCCACAACGGGGTCACCAGCCGCTCCAGACCGATCCGGGTGCGAGACGCGCGGTAAGGATTTTCGCGGTGGGTGGAGGTCAGCCCATAGTGCGGCAACCAGTCGAAGAACAAGATGATGAAGAACAGACCGATGCGCTGCGGGATCAGCAGGACCACCGCAAGGGTCCAGATGTGCCCGGTGATGACGGCCAGGACAATGCCCGTCACGGTCAAAGCGACCAGTACCGCCGACTCTGCGAACTCGATGAACGGTTTCCGCCAGGAGTGTCGGAGGCGCTCGGGGAGCCTGGCCAGGTACCAGCGGGCGTAGTAGAAGTCGCCCAGCGGTCCCCGGAACAGCAACTGCCAGAACGGCTTACTGGTGGCGAAGTAGTCGGGATCATTCTCATGGTCGTTGGCGTTCCGGTGGTGTTCCATATGCGCATAACGCAGGCACGGCCAGGCGAAATGCGGCCCGATGAAGGCCCAGGCAAATCGCCCCACCACCGCATTGAGCAAGCTTGACCTACCCAGCGTGTGGTGGGTCGCCTCGTGTACCGGCAGGAACATCAGATACACGACGGTGGAGTTGATCGCGATCGCGGCCCATGCCGGCAGCCACCCACCGATCACACCGAGGGTCGCGACCACGAAGGCGATGAACGCGCCGAGTGTGACACTGAGGGCAGGCCAGGCCACCTTGGGCGCCTTCTCGCCGGGCGGTGGGTGCCGCCTCGAAGGCGACTTGGGCACAACAGATCCCAACGTGGTGGAGTCGGACACGCAAAACCCTCCCGGGCTGTAGTTTGTTCGGCCCCCGCCAGTTAGGAGACCCTATAGCACTCGAGGGATTCGTGCGCTGTGGGCGTCACGCCGCGCATTGTGACAAAGGCGACTTAGGGATTACGCCTCTAGCGCCCTAGAGTTCTCGGGGCGAAAACTACGCTCCGTAGACCGGAACCGGCGGCCGCGACTGGGCCAGCAGGTCGGTGACGACCGGACCCAGCTCGGCGGGATCCCACCGGGCGCCCTTGTCGGCCTGCGGGCCGTGGGCCCAACCCTCGGCGACCCGGATCTTGCCGCCTTCGACCTCAAAGACCTTGCCCGTCACGTCTTTTGATTCCACGCTGCCCAGCCAGACGACCAACGGACTGACGTTCTCCGGGGCCATGGCGTCGAAGGCCTGGTCTTGGGTGTTCATCATGTCGGCGAACACGGTCTCGGTCATCCGGGTCCGGGCCGACGGGGCGATGGCGTTGGCGGTGACGCCGTAGCGGCCCATCTCCGCGGCGGCGACCAGGGTCAGCGCGGCGATGCCCGCCTTGGAGGCGCTGTAGGTGGCCTGCCCGACGCTGCCCTGCAGGCCGGCGCCCGAGCTGGTGTTGATGATGCGAGCGTCGACCGTTTCGCCGGCCTTGGCCTTGGCCCGCCAGTAGGCGGCAGCGTGCTTCATGGTGGCGAAGTGGCCTTTGAGGTGCACCGCGGTGACGGCGTCGAATTCCTCTTCGGTGGCGTTGGCGAACATGCGGTCGCGGACGATGCCGGCGTTGTTCACCAGCACATCGAGCGTGCCGTACGTGTCGACAGCCTGCTTGACCAGAGCCTCGGCCTGACCCCAGTCGGCGACGTTCGAGCCGTTGGCGACGGCTTCGCCACCGGCGGCGACGATCTCGTCGACCACGTTCTGGGCGGCGCTGCCCCCACCGGCCGGCGAACCGTCCAGGCCCACCCCGATGTCGTTGACCACGACCCGGGCTCCCTCAGCGGCGAAGGCCAGCGCGTGCGCCCGGCCGATTCCGCCGCCCGCTCCGGTAACGATGACCACTCGGCCGTCGAGAAGTGCCATGTGTGTTGTCTCCTTATTTGTTGGCGCTGGAAGCGTCGAGGTAGGCGGGCTTCTCGCCGCCACCGTGCACGGTCAGGCTGGCGCCACTGACATAGGACGCCAGATCAGAACTCAAAAATGCTGCCGTCCAACCGATCTCGGATGGCTTGGCCAGTCGTCCCAGCGGCACGGTAGCGCCGACTGCGGCCACCGAATCGGCGTCGCCGTAGAACAGTTCGGACTGCTCGGTCTCGACCATGCCGACCACGATCGAGTTGACTCGCACCTTCGGCGCCCATTCGACGGCCAATGATGTGGTCAGGCTGTCCACCCCGGCCTTGGCCGCGCCGTAGGCGGCGGTACCCGGTGACGGCCGCCGGCCGCTGACGCTGGTGATGTTGACGATCGAACCCCCGCCGCCCTGGGTCTGCATGACCGCGTTGGCGTGCGTCGAAACCAGCAGGGCGCTCAGCAGATTCAACTCGATGATCTTGCGGCTGAAGTTGGCCGAGGCGTCGGCGGCCAGTGCGAACGGGGCCCCGCCGGCGTTGTTGACCACGGTGTCGATCCGGCCGTGAGTGGCGACGATCGCCTCGATCAGGCCCTTCACCGCGTCGTCGTCGCGGACGTCGCACGAGTGGAACTCATACGGCAGGCCGTCTACCGGGCGCCGAGCGCAGGTCACCACCGTCGCACCCTGGCGGGCGAAGACCTCGCTGATGCCCGCCCCGACACCGCGCACCCCGCCGGTCACCAGCACCACCTTGCCGGTCAATCCGAGGTTGATAGCGGCAGCCGAAGAGTCAGACACTGTGTTAGCGTACCAAGCAAGTGCTTGCTTAGGCAGGCCAGGTATCCGAGGCGCCAATACGACTAGGGAAGTTTGCCCATGCCGATCACATCCACCACCGTCGAACCGGGGATCGTCGCGGTCACCGTCGACTACCCGCCGGTCAACGCCCTGCCGTCGCGGGCCTGGTTCGAGCTCGGCGAGGTCATCACCGCAGCCGGCAAAGACATGGCCACCCACGCGGTGATCCTGCGGGCCGAGGGCCGCGGGTTCAACGCGGGCGTCGACATCAAGGAGATGCAGAACACCGAGGGCTTCACCGCCCTGATCGACGCCAACCGTGGCTGCTTCGCGGCGTTCAAGGCCGTCTACGAGTGCGCGGTGCCGGTGATCGCCGCGGTCAACGGCTTCTGCGTCGGCGGCGGCATCGGCCTGGTCGGCAACGCCGACGTGATCGTGGCCTCCGACGACGCCAAATTCGGCCTGCCGGAAGTGGAACGTGGCGCGCTGGGCGCAGCCACCCACCTGTCCCGGCTGGTGCCGCAGCACATGATGCGCCGGCTGTTCTACACCGCGGCCACCGTCAGCGCCGACACCCTGCACCAGTACGGATCGGTACACGAGGTGGTGCCCCGCGCCGAACTCGACGAGGCCGCACTGCGGGTCGCCCGCGACATCGCCAAGAAGGACACCCGGGTGATTCGCGCCGCGAAGGAAGCGCTGAACCTCATCGACGTGCAGAAGGTCAACTCCAGCTACCGGATGGAGCAGGGCTTCACCTTCGAACTCAACCTCTCCGGTGTCGCCGACGAGCACCGCGACGAGTTCGCCGGTACCGAGAAAGGCGCCAAGAAATGAGCAAGCTGACCACCCTCGACGACGCCGTCGCCGAGCTGCGCGACGGCATGACCATCGGTATCGGCGGCTGGGGCTCGCGCCGTAAGCCGATGGCGTTCGTGCGCGCCATCCTGCGCACCGACGTCAAGGACCTCACCGTAGTGACCTACGGCGGACCGGACCTGGGTCTGCTGTGTTCGGCGGGCAAAGTGCGCCGGGCCTACTACGGGTTCGTCTCCCTGGACTCGCCGCCGTTCTACGACCCGTGGTTCTCCAAGGCCCGCACCACCGGGGCCATCGAGGCCCGCGAGATGGACGAGGGCATGCTGCGCTGCGGACTGCAGGCCGCCGCCCAGCGGCTGCCGTTCCTGCCGATCCGCGCCGGGCTGGGCAGCTCGGTGATCGACTTCTGGGAGGGCGAGCTCAAGACCGTCACCTCGCCGTACCCGACGGACGGCGCCCACGAGACCCTGGTCGCGATGCCGGCCCTGAACCTGGACGCCGCGTTCGTGCACCTGAACCTCGGCGACGCCCGCGGCAACGCCGCCTACACCGGCATCGATCCGTACTTCGACGACCTGTTCCTGATGTCGGCGCAGCGCCGTTTCCTGTCGGTGGAGAAGATCGTGCCCACCGAAGAGCTGATCGCCAGCACCTCGCCGCAGACCCAGGTGATCAACCGGATGATGGTGGACAAGGTGGTGGAGGCCCCGGGTGGCGCCCACTTCACCATCGGGGCAGCCGATTACGGCCGCGACGAGAAGTTCCAGCGGCACTACGCCGAAGCCGCCAAGTCCGACGAGACCTGGGCGGAATTCAAGGCCACCTACCTGTCCGGTAGTGAAGACGACTACCAGGCGGCGGTTAAGGCATTCGGAGCGGAGGCACAAGCATGACCGACTCACCCACTCGCGCCGAGATCTGCGCCGTCGCCTGCGCCGAGCTGTTCCGCGACGCCGGCGAGATCATGGCCTCACCGATGGCCACGGTGCCCTCGGTCGGCGCCCGGCTGGCCCGCCTGACCTTCTCCCCGGACCTGGTGCTCACCGACGGAGAGGCCCGCATCCTGGCCGACACCCCGGCGATCGGCAAGGTCGGGCCGCTGGAAGGCTGGATGCCGTTCAACCGGGTCTTCGAAACCCTGTCGTGGGGCCGGCGCCATGTGATCATGGGCGCCAACCAGATCGACCGCTACGGCAACCAGAACCTCTCGGCATTCGGTCCGCTGCAGCAGCCGACCCGGCAGATGTTCGGGGTCCGCGGTGCGCCCGGAAACACCATCAACCACACCACCAGCTACTGGGTGGGCGCTCACTCGTCGCGGGTGTTCTGCGACGCCGTCGACATCGTCTCGGGCATCGGCTACGACAAGGTGGACCCGTCGAACCCGGCATTCCGCTTCTTCAACCTGGGCGGCGTGGTGACCAACCTCGGAGTGTTCGACTTCAACGGCCCCGATCACCAGATGCGCGCGGTATCGCTGCACCCCGGCGTCACCGCCGACGAGGTCACCGAGAACACCTCGTTCGAGGTGCACGGCCTGGCCGACGCGGCGACGACTCGGTTGCCCGAGGTCGAGGAGCTTCAATTGATCCGCGAGGTCATCGACCCGAAATCGCTGCGAGACAAAGAAGTGCGGGCATGAGCCGGTTGAAGACCCCGCTGACCGAACTGGTCGGCATCGAACACCCGGTGGTGCAGACCGGGATGGGCTGGGTGGCCGGCGCCCGCCTGGTCTCGGCCACCGCCAACGCCGGCGGCCTGGGCATCCTGGCCTCGGCGACCATGACGATCGACGAGTTGGCCGCCGCGATCTCCAAGGTGAAGTCGGCCACCGACAAGCCGTTCGGCGTCAACATCCGCGCCGACGCATCCGACGCCGGTGACCGGGTGGATCTGATGATCCGCGAGGGCGTCAAGGTGGCGTCGTTCGCGCTGGCCCCCAAAGCCGAGCTGATCGCCAAGCTCAAAGAGGCGGGCTCGGTGGTGATCCCGTCGGTCGGTGCGGCCAAGCACGCCAAGAAGGTGGCGTCCTGGGGCGCCGACGCGGTGATCGTGCAGGGCGGCGAGGGCGGCGGGCACACCGGTCCGGTCGCCACCACGCTGCTGCTGCCTTCGGTGCTTGACGCCGTCGCCGGTACCGGGGTTCAGGTGATCGCCGCCGGCGGGTTCTTCGACGGCCGCGGCCTGGCCGCCGCGCTGTCCTATGGTGCGACCGGTGTCGCGATGGGCACCCGATTCCTGCTGACCAGCGACTCCACTGTTCCGGACGCGGTCAAGCAGCGCTACTTGGCCGCTGACCTGAGCGGCACCGTGGTCTCCACCAGGGTCGACGGTATGCCACACCGGGTGCTGCGCACCGAACTGGTGGAGAAGCTCGAAAGCGGTTCGCGGGCACGCGGTTTCAGCGCCGCCATCCGCAACGCCGCGAAGTTCAAGAAGATGTCGCAGATGAGTTGGCCCACCATGGTCAAAGACGGGCTGGCGATGCGGCACGGCAAGGAACTCACCTGGTCGCAGGTGCTGATGGCCGCCAACACCCCGATGCTGCTCAAAGCCGGTCTGGTGGAAGGCAACACCGAAGCCGGCGTACTGGCCTCGGGTCAGGTGGCGGGCATCCTAGACAGCCTACCGTCCTGCGCCGAGCTGATCACCTCGATCGTCGACGAGGCCGTCGAGCACCTACGGGCAGCGAACTCCCTGGTCCAGCCGTAGCGCCTCACACTGTTCCAACGCCGAGACCGACGTTTTGCGGGGATGCTCTCGCGCTTTGTCTGCAAAACGTCGGTCTCGCGTTAGGGACTTAGGCCTCCGCCACCATCAGGGTGTGCCCGGTGGGGTCGCGGAACCACAACAACGGGGGAACGGGATCCCCCATCCGCGACACCTGGTCGTCCACGTCGACGCCGAGCTCCTTCAGCGCCGCATGCGTTGCGTCGATGTCCTCGGTGGTCAGCGTGATACCGGTGACGGTGGGCTCGACCGGCCCGCTTTCCGGCGGCGCCAGCGCAATGCCGGTTGTGCCGTTGGGCGGGTAGACCTCGATCCAACGGTAGCCGTCGCCCATATCGATGTCGGTGCGCTTCTCGAAGCCCAGGGACTCATAGAAGGCAAGTGCCTTCTCCTGCTCGATGGTGGGAACACACACGAGGTTGATGTCCTTCAGACCTGTCTTGACGGTGCTCATCATGCTCCTTCTGGGTTGGCGAATGGTGGGTGCGATCAGGAATCGGCGGCGTACAGCTGAGCGATCTCCTGCGAGCTCGCCCAGCGGCCGTAGGTAGGCCCCTGAGGCCAGCCGTCGGGCGAGTCCTGCCACTGTTCCTGCCGGCCATAGGGCAACACGTCGAGCAGCGGGAACATATGACTGAGCTGCTCAACCCCACGATGTTCGGTGTACCAGGTTCGGTAGACCTCATGCCCTTGACGCAGAAAGACATTCACTGCAAAGGGTCCGCCCGGCGGCGCCCCGACGTCGGCACCGAACGGACTGTTGGCGGTGCTGTACCAGTCCATCCGATTGCCCACTCGCTCCTTGTATGCGAGCGCCTCGTCAATGGGCCCCTGCGTGACGATGACAAACCGCGCGTCGTACGCGGACAGGAAGTCGAGCCGGGTGAACTGTGCGGTGAAGCCGGTACACCCCGGGCACTGCCATTCCTGACCGGGCGACCACATGTGGTGGTAGACGATCAGTTGGCTCTTGCCGTCGAACACCTCCGCCAGGCAGATGGGTCCGCGCTCACCTTCAAGCACGTAGCGATCCATGGCAACCATCGGCAATCGCCTGCGCTGCGCAGCTATCGCGTCCAGCTCGCGAGTGGCCGCCTTCTCCCGGGCGCGCAGGGCGTCGATCTCCCGCTGCCACGTTTGGCGATCCACTACCTCCGGCACCTTCAGGCCCGTCATCCGAAATCCCCCATTGGTATGTGCACGGCGTCCACATTGGCTATGTTCACACCGTACACTTGTAGCCGAGGGGACTGTCAAGAGGTGGCGACAAAGACCGGGTATCACCATGGCGACCTGGGTGCGGCGCTGATCGACGCCGGCCTGCAGTTGACTCGACTCGGCGGACCGGACGCCCTGACCGTGCGCGAGGCAACTCGGCGCGTCGGGGTCTCTCCCAATGCTGCGTACCGTCACTTCGCCGACCGTGAGGCACTGTTGAGAGCGGTCGCGATCGCGATCGGGGAGCGCATGGCCGCACGCATGAGCACTCCCGCGAGCCGCAGCGGCTCAGCGCAGAGCAGGGCGCGCAACCAGCTGCGCGCGGTCGGCCTCGGCTATATCGGGTTCGCGCTGGATGAGCCCGGGTGGTTCACGGTGGCGTTCTTCGGGGCCGGGGTCGTCGCGGTCGACGGTGGCGTCCCGCCACCGTTTCAGGCACTGGTGGACGCGCTCGACGCGATGACGGATGCCGCTGTGCTGCAGCCGAACCGGCGAACCGGCGCGGAGTGGCCATGCTGGTCGGCGGTGCACGGATTCGCCGAACTGGCCCTGCGGGGTCCGCTGCGCGGTGCTCCGCGCCCCGATCTCGATGCGCTGGCAGGGCGAACCGTCGACGACATCATTGCCGGGCTGGTGCGCTGAAGTCCGCTACCCGCACTCTCAGGCGCTGCGCGCAGGCGCGTGAATACCCCGGCCGACCGTGAGCACGAAGGAGGTGAGGTCGTGGGTGAGATCGTCCACCGAACACGGCGGATCAACCCCGCCCAAAAAGTCGGCGATGATCTCGAAGAGTCCCCCGACGGTGGCAATGGCCACAGCGCGGTAGTCGACATTCTCCCCGGGTTGAGCCCGGCGACTCCAGAAAGCCTCCAACGTTGCTGCCGCCCAGCGCCGGTCCGCCCGGCGCCGGGCCTCCACCCGAGAAGAGATCCCCGCGCATTCCTGGAACACCACGACCACCAGTCGGGGATCGACGACCAGCTCGTGGGCGAGCACGGTCAGAACGCGGCGCACCGTCGCCTCGTCCCCCTCGCCGGGAACGACGTGCCGTAACTCCTCGATGACCTTCGTCGCGACGCGTGAACCGAGTTCGTTCATCAGCGCGAGGTAGCAGTCCTCTTTGCTGTCGAAGACCTCGTAGAACGCCTTGTTACCCACGTAGGCGGTCTGGCAGATCTGCTCGATCGAGGTGCTGACGTAGCCTTCGCGGGCAAACAACTCGAATGCCGCCGCGAGGAGTTGCTCACGGCGTTGGGCCCGTCGCTGATCAGCGTCGAGCCCACGAATCCGGCGTCCCCCCGGTGCCGTCGGAGCCGGAGTTTCCATAACCTCCGATTTTAGCCGTCAAGTCGCTCGATGATCGTGACGTTTGCCGTGCCCCCGCCCTCACACATGGTCTGCAAACCGTAGCGACCGCCGGTGCGCTCCAGTTCGTTGAGCATGGTGGTGAACAGTTTGGCGCCGGTGGCTCCCAGCGGGTGGCCCAGCGCGATCGCCCCACCGTTGGGGTTGACCTTCGCCGGGTCGATCGGGAACTCCTTCATCCACGCCTGCACCACCGAAGCAAACGCCTCGTTGATCTCCACGACGTCGATGTCGTCGATGCTCAGGCCGGTCTTCTCCAGCGCGTACCTGGTGGCCGGGATCGGGCCGGTCAGCATGATCACCGGGTCATCACCGCGGGCGCTGATGTGGTGGATCCGGGCGCGGGGCTTGAGCCCGTGTGCCTTCACTGCGCTTTCTGAGGCCAGCAGCACCGCCGCCGATCCGTCACAGATCTGGCTGGAGACCGCCGCGGTCAGCCGACCACCCTCGACCAGCGTCTTGAGGCCGGCCATCTTCTCCAGCGTGGACTCGCGCGGGCACTCGTCGACCCGGAAACCGTCGACCTCGATGATCTCGTTGTCGAAGCGTCCTTCGGCGATCGCGGTGAACGCGCGCTGGTGGCTCTGCAGTGCGAAACGCTCCATGTCCTCACGCGAGATGTCCCAGCGTTCGGCGATCATCTCGGCGCCGCGGAATTGGGAGACCTCCTCGTCTCCGTAGCGCTCCAACCACTTCTTGGACTCGTTGGTGGGCGAGGTGAAGCCGAACTGCTCGCCGACGATCATCGCCGACGAGATCGGGATCCAGCTCATGTTCTGCACGCCGCCGGCCACGATCAGGTCCGCGGTGCGCGACATGATGGCCTGCGCGCCGAAAGAGATCGCCTGCTGGGACGAGCCGCACTGGCGGTCGACGGTGACCCCGGGCACGCCTTCGGGGTAACCGGCCGCCAACCACGCGAGCCGGCCGATGTTGCCGGCCTGGCCGCCCACGGCGTCCACACAGCCGGTGATCACGTCATCGACGGCGGCCGGGTCGACACCGACGCGGTCCAGAAGTCCACGGAAAGCCAACGCACCCAAGTCGATCGGGTGATAGGTGGCCAGCGACCCGTTGCGCTTGCCGACGGCGGTGCGAACGGCATCGATGACATACGCCTCGGATACTTGAGCGGCCATTTCAGACTCCTTCTTTGGTAATTCCACCCAGCACGATGGCCAGGTATTGCCTGCCGACTTCTTCGGCCGTCAAGGGGCCACCCGGTTGGTACCAGCGCACCGATACCCAGGTGGTGTCGCGGATGAAGCGGTACACCAGGTCAACGTCGAGGTCGGGCTGGAAACATCCCGCCTCGATGCCCTGCTGCAGTACGTCCAGCCACATCTTGCGTTGCTGCCGGTTGCGTTCGTCGAGGTAGGAGAACCGCTCGAGAGACGACAGCCGCTTGGCTTCGTCCTGGTAGATCACCACTTGGGCGTGCCGATGCTCGATCGCGTCGAACGAGGCCAGGAACAGTCCCGTAAGACGCGCCAGCGGATCGGTCTCGTGATCGATGATCTGCTGATAGCGGGTGAACAGCCAGTCCAGGAAGTCGCGCAACACTTCGTCGACCATCTCCTCCTTGGAGGAGAAGTGGTGATACAGACTGCCGGACAGGATCCCGGCGGCGTCGGCGATGTCACGCACGGTCGTGGCCCGCAGGCCACGCTCGGCGATCATCGTCGCAGCCAGGTTCAGGAGTTCGTCACGGCGCGTCATGGTGTCAGGCCCGCTGGCTGGAAACCGAGATGATCTCGCCGGTCAGGTAACTGGAGTAGTCGCTGGCCAGGAACGCGATGGTGGTGGCGATCTCCCACGGCTCGGCGGCCCGGCCGAATGCTTCGCCGTCGGCGAGTCGATCCAGCAGCTCGGCGGAGCTGGTCTTCTCCAGGAACTTGTGCCGGGCGATCGACGGCGAGACGGCGTTGATCCGCACCCCGTACTCGACGGCCTCGATGGCGCTGCATCGGGTCAT
The DNA here is from genome assembly GCF_002086515.1 of Mycolicibacter arupensis. Lineage (GTDB taxonomy): Bacteria > Actinomycetota > Actinomycetes > Mycobacteriales > Mycobacteriaceae > Mycobacterium > Mycobacterium arupense. The sequence goes on along the minus strand of NZ_MVHH01000057.1, from coordinate 11,918 downwards.
GGCCATCACGCCGGCCTTGGCCGCGGCGTAGTGGGACTGCGAATGCTGTGCACGCCAACCCAGCACGCTGGCGTTGTTGACGATCACCCCGCCGTGCTCGACGCCGCGGAAGTAGCGCAGCGCCGCCCGGGTCGCCCGCATCACCGAGGTGAGCGTCACGTTCAGCACGCGGTCCCACTCGTCGTCGGTCATGTCGATGACCGGGGTCTGCCCGCCGAGCCCGGCGTTGTTGACCAGCACGTCGAGCCGACCCATCTTCTCCACGGCGGCGTCGAACAGCGCGTCGACCGCGGCGGTAGAGGTGACGTCGCAGACCACCGCCTCCACCCGGCCCAGCCCGAGGCCGGCCAGTTCGTCGCGGGTCTCGCCGAGCCGCCGTTCGTGGAAGTCGGAGACCACCACGTCAGCGCCTTCGAGCAGCGCACGCCGCGCGGTGGTGGAGCCGATCCCGGTTCCGGCGGCCGCGGTCACCAGCACCGTCTTGCCCGCCAATAGGCCGTGGCCGGCGATCTCTTTCGGTGCCTGAGTCAGGCTGCTCATCCCTTCGCCTCCCGGGGTAGGCCGAGAACCCGCTCGGCAATGATGTTGCGCTGAATCTCGTTCGAGCCGCCGTAGATGGTGTCACTGCGGGTGAACAGGTAGAGCCGCTGCCATTCGTCGAACTCGCCGTCGTGCAGCACCATCGAGTCGCGACCGATCACGTCCATGGCGAGCTCACCGAGATCGCGGTGCCAGTTGGCCCACAACAATTTCGATACGTTGTCTTGGCCCGGCTGCTCAACGTCCATGGTGGCCATCGCGTAGGACCGCATGGACCGCAAGCCCACCCAAGACCGGGCCAGCCGCTCGCGAATGAGCGGGTCTTCGGCGGCCCCGTTGCGCTGTGCCAGCTCCGCGAGCGCGGACAGTTCCCGGGCGTAACGGATCTGCTGCCCCAGTGTGGACACACCACGCTCGAAGGTGAGCGTGCCCATCGCGACCTTCCAGCCGTCGCCGGGTTCACCGACCACCAGGTCGGCGTCGGTGCGGGCGTCGTCGAAGAACACCTCGTTGAACTCCGAGGTACCGGTGAGCTGCACGATCGGCCGGATCTCGACGCCGGGCTGGTCCAGCGGCACCAACAGGTAGGACAGTCCGTTGTGTCGCTTGGAGCCCTTTTCGGTGCGGGCCACCACGAAGCACCACTGCGACAGGTGCGCCAACGAGGTCCACACCTTCTGGCCATTAATCACCCACGCGTCGCCGTCGAGCACCGCGGTGGTGGCCACATTGGCCAGATCGCTGCCGGCGCCCGGCTCGGAGTAGCCCTGGCACCACAGTTCGGTGACGTTGCGGATGCCGGGCAGGAAGCGCTGCTGCTGCTCGGGTGTGCCGAACGCGATCAGCGTCGGCCCCAGCAGTTCTTCGCCCAGGTGGTTGACCTTGTCGGGGGCGTCAGCTCGGGCGTATTCCTCATAGAACGCCACCCGATGCGCCACCGACAGGCCACGGCCGCCGTGTTCAACCGGCCAGCCCAGGCAGGTCAGCCCGGCGTCGGCCAGATGGCGGTTCCATGCCATCCGCTCCTCGAACGCCTCATGCTCACGCCCCGGGCCACCGAGGCCCTTGAGCTCGGCGAACTCCCCGACCAGGTTGTCGGCCAGCCATGCACGGACCTCGGCCCGGAACTCCTCGACTGCTTGCACCCCTGTAGGCTAACCTACCAAGCACTTGCTCGGCTACGAGCCGTCGAGCCCAGGGAAGCCCGCGCTGGCGGCCGAGTTCAGCGACGGGGAGGAGCAGCGCCTATGAGTACCCAACCGCAGACCACACCTGCGGCCCTGGACCACATCGCAAGCACCCTTCCCGACCACGACGCCCTGGTCACCGAGGACCGGCGCTTCACCTACGCGGAGCTGCGCGACGAGGTCCGGCGGGCTGCCGCCGCCCTGATCGCCCTCGGCGTGACGCCCGGCGACCGTGTCGCACTGTGGTCACCCAACACCTGGCACTGGGTCATCACCTGCCTGGGAACGCACTATGCCGGCGGGGTGCTGGTGCCATTGAACACCCGCTACACGGCGGCCGAGGCCACCGACATCCTGGCGCGCAGCAACGCGAAGATCCTGATCGGCATGGGCCGGTTCCTCAAGACCGACCGGCTCACCGAGCTGGACCGCAGCCAACTTCCTGACCTGCAGCACGTCATACGGGTGCCCATCCAGGACGACGACGCCGGCGCCGCAGCATCGTGGGACGAATTCATCGCCGCAGGAGCCTCCGTGCCAGGCACCGAGGTCGACGCCCGCGCCGCCGCGGTCGGCCCCGACGACCTGTCGGACATCCTGTTCACCTCCGGCACCACCGGCCGCAGCAAGGGCGTGCTCTGCGCCCACCGGCAGTCGCTGGCCGGCCCGGCGGCCTGGGCCGCCTGCGGTGAGATGACCGCGCAGGACCGCTACCTGTGCATCAATCCGTTCTTCCACAACTTCGGCTACAAGGCCGGCATCTTGGCCTGCCTGCAGACCGGAGCCACCCTGATCCCCCAGGTGACCTTCGACGCGGCGGCGGCGCTGCGCGCCATCGAGTCCCACCGGATCACCGTGTTGCCCGGCCCGCCGACCATCTATCAGACCCTGCTGGATCACCCCGACCGCGACCGCTATGACCTGAGTTCGCTGCGCTTTGCCGTGACCGGAGCGGCCACCGTTCCGGTGGTGCTGATCGAGCGGATGCAGACCGAACTGGACATCGACATCGTCCTGACCGCCTACGGGCTGACCGAGTCTGGCGGGTTCGGCACCATGTGCCGCGCTGACGACGACGCCGTGACCGTCGCCACCACCTGCGGGCGCCCGATCGGCGACTTCGAGCTACGGCTGGAAAGCACCGGCGGCGAATCAGATTCCGGCGAAGTCCTGCTGCGCAGCGCCAACATCATGCTCGGCTATCTCGACGACCCCGAGGCCACCGCCGCGGCCGTCGATGCACAGGGCTGGCTGCACACCGGCGACATCGGGACGGTGGACTCGGCCGGAAACCTGCGCATCACCGACCGGCTCAAAGACATGTACATCTGTGGCGGTTTCAACGTCTATCCCGCCGAGATCGAACAGGTCCTGGCCCGCCTCGACGGAGTGGCCGACGTGGCGGTGATCGGCGTGCCCGACGAACGGCTGGGCGAAGTGGGCCGGGCGTTCGTCGTGCGACGGGCAGGCGCGGAGAATCTCGATGAGCAGGCGGTGATCGCTTACGCCCGTGAACATCTCGCGAACTTCAAGGCACCGCGCTCGGTGACCTTCACAGACTCCCTACCGCGCAATCCCGGCGGCAAGGTGGTCAAGCATGAATTGAGAGAGTGGGCCTAGATGGACCTGAATATTGACGCAGAGGTCGAAGAGTTCCGGCTGGAGGTTCGCGACTTCCTGGCCGCGAACTCCGACAAATTCCCCACCGAGTCCTACGACACCGCCGAAGGTTTCGAACAGCACCGCCGCTGGGACAAGGCGCTTTTCGACGCCGGCCTGTCGGTGATCGCCTGGCCCAAGAAGTACGGCGGGCGCGACGCCAGCATGCTGCAGTGGGTGGTGTACGAGGAGGAGTACTTCCGCTCTGGTGCACCCGGACGGGCCAGCGCCAACGGCACCTCGATGCTGGCGCCGACCCTCTTTGCGCACGGCACCCAAGAGCAACTGGATCGCATCCTGCCGAAGATGGCCTCCGGGGAGGAGATCTGGGCGCAGGCATGGTCGGAGCCGGAGTCCGGCAGTGACTTGGCCTCGCTGCGCTCGACCGCGACCAAGGTCGACGGCGGCTGGAAACTCAACGGACAGAAGATCTGGAGTTCCCGCGCCCCCTTCGGCGAACGCGGCTTCGGCCTGTTCCGCTCCGACCCGCAGGCCCAGCGTCACAACGGCCTGACCTACTTCATGTTCGACCTCAAGGCCGACGGGATCACCGTGCGTGCCATCGAACAGCTCGGCGGCGAGACGGGCTTCGGCGAAATCTTCCTGGACGACGTCTTCGTGCCGGACAACGACGTGATCGGCGTGCCGAACGAGGGGTGGCGCGCCGCCATGAGCACGTCGAGCAATGAGCGCGGCATGAGCCTGCGCAGCCCCGCCCGATTCCTGGTGGGAGCGGAGAAGCTGGCGGCCATGTGGAAGGAGCGCGGCAGCGATCCGGTGTTCACCGATCGGGTGGCCGACGCCTGGATCAAGGCCCAGGCTTACCGGTTGCAGACGTTCGGAACGGTGACCCGGCTGGAGGCCGGTGGTGAACTGGGCGCGGAGTCCTCGGTGACCAAGGTGTTCTGGTCCGAGCTGGACGTCGCCCTGCACCAGACCGGCTTGGACCTGCGCGGTGCCGACGGTGAACTCGCCGACGCCTGGACGCACGGCTACCTGTTCTCGCTCGGAGGACCGATCTACGCCGGCACCAACGAGATTCAGCGCAATATCATCGCCGAGCGGCTGCTGGGCCTGCCCCGGGAGAAGAAATGAGATTCGATCTAGACCAAGATCAGCGCGACTTCGCCGCCAGCATCGACGCCGCCCTGGGCGCCGCCGACGTGCCCGGCGCGGTGCGGGCCTGGTCCCAGGGTGACGCAGAACCGGGCCGTCGGGTGTGGAACCAACTGGCAGAGCTCGGCGTGACCGCACTGGCGGTGCCCGAAGAGTTCGACGGCATCGGCGCCGACCTCGTCGACGTGGTGCTGGCCATCGAAGCACTGGGCCGCTGGTGCGTCCCCGGACCGGTGGTGGAATCCATTGCGGTGGCGCCGATCCTGCTGGCCGGATCACCCGAGGCCGGTTCGCAGCTTGCCGGACTGGCCGGCGGCGAACTGATCGCCACCGTGGCGCTTCCGCCACACACGCCACGCGCTGTCGACGCCGACCGCGCCGACCTGGTCCTGCTGGCCGAGAACGGGACAGCGTCGGTGGCACAAGCCGGCGCGCGCCACGCCTCGGTGGACCCCAGCCGCGGCATCTTCGACGTCACCTCCACCGGGCCGGGCTGGGACTCCGAGACCGCCCGCGCCTACGAGATGGGTTCCCTGGCCACCGCCGCACAACTGGTCGGGGCCGGACAGGCGATGCTGAACATCGCCGTCGACTACGCCAAGCAGCGCACCCAGTTCGGCCGCGTTATCGGCGGCTACCAGGCCATCAAGCACAAGCTGGCCGATGTGCACATCGCGCTCGAGCTGGCCCGCCCCTTGGTGTACGGCGCGGCGATCTCACTGTCACAGGGCAGCGCTGACACCGCCCGCGACGTCAGCGCCGCCAAGGTGGCCGCATCCGACGCCGCCCTGCTGGCCGCACATTCGGCACTGCAGACCCACGGCGCCATCGGCTTCACCAGCGAATGCGACCTGTCGCTGTGGCTGCTGCGCACCCAAGCCCTGCGACCCGCGTGGGGCGACCCGACCGCACACCGGCGGCGAGTGTTGGAGGCAATCTGAGATGGCGGCCCGTAACGACGAACGCGACCTGCTGCGCCGGACTGTAGCGGCGCTGGTCGACAAACATGCCACGCCCGAAGCGGTCCGCTCGGCGATGGAATCCGAGCTCGGCTATGACCCGGCGCTGTGGCAGCTGCTGTGCGAACAGGTGGGTGCCGCCGCGCTGGTAGTGCCCGAGGAGCTCGGCGGCGCCGGTGGCGAACTCGGTGATGCCGCGGTGGTTCTCGAGGAGCTGGGCAAGGCATTGGTGCCGACGCCGCTGCTGGGCACCATCCTGGCCGAGTTGGCGTTGCTGGCCGCACCGGAGCCCGACGCCGCGACCCTGGAGCAGCTCGCCGAGGGGGGTGCGATCGGAGCGGTCGTCTTCGACGACGACTATGCCGTCAATGGCGACATCGCCGACGTGGTCATCGGCACCGACGGCAGCGCGCTGACCCGCTGGACCGAGTTCACCACCGAGCCGGTGGCCACCATGGATCCCACCCGCCGCCTGGGCCGCCTGCGTGCCACCGCGACCGCGCCGCTCGGGGATGACCCGGGCATCGCGGACTACGCGGCGATTCTGCTGGCCGCCGAACAGGTGGGAGCGGCGGCCCGCTGCCTGGACCTGACCGTCGAATACACCAAGAGCCGGGTGCAGTTCGGCCGGCCGATCGGCAGCTTCCAGGCGCTCAAGCACCGGATGGCCGACCTGTACGTGGCGGTCTCGGCAGCGCGCGCCGTGGTCGACGACGCGATCGCCGAGCCGTCGGCGACCTCTGCGGCGCTGGCAAGGGTGGTCGCCAGCGAAGCATTCACCAAGGTGGCCGGCGAAGCCGTGCAGCTGCACGGCGGTATCGCAATCACCTGGGAAAGCGACATCCAGCTGTACTTCAAACGCGCACACGGAAGTTCGCAACTCTTTGGCCAGCCGGCACACCATCTTCGCCGGTTGCAGGCCGAGGTGGTCTGAAGGCCCGTACGGTAGCGGCATGTGTACTCGCCTGGTTTACCTCGGCCCGAACGGCAACATCATCACCGGTCGATCGATGGACTGGAAGCTGGATTTGGACCGATCTGTGGTCGATGCCGCGTGGCGTGAAACGCGACGGCAGGGCCGGGGCCAACTCCATCGAATGGACCGCAAAGTACGGCAGCGTGGTGGCCACCGGCTACAACATCTGCACCACCGACGGACTGAACGAAGCCGGTCTGTCGGCGAACCTGCTCTGGCTGGCCGAATCGGTCTACCCGCACTACGACGGCAGCCGCCCCGGGTTGTGCATCTCCATCTGGGCCCAGTATGTCCTGGACAACTTCGCCACCGTGGCCGAAGCCGTCGCAGCACTGAGCGCCGAGCCGTTCGAGGTGGTCACCGACGGAGTGCCCGGTGAAGACCGCCTGGCCACACTGCATCTTTCACTGTCGGATGCCACAGGCGACAGCGCGATCGTCGAATACGTTGACGGCAAACAGGTCATCCATCACGGCCGCCAGTACCAGGTGATGACCAACTCGCCCATATTCGAGCAACAGCTTGCGGTGAACTCCTACTGGGAGCAGCTGGGCGGCACGGTCATGTTGCCGGGCACCAACCGGGCCGCGGATCGCTTCGCGCGGGCTTCGTTCTACGTCAACGCGATACCGAAATCCGAGGACCTCAAGATCGCGCTCGCGTCGGTGCTCAGTGTCGTACGCAATGTTTCGGTGCCGTTCGGCATCTCCACACCGAACGAGCCCAACATCTCCTCCACCCGGTGGCGCACCGTCGCACACCACACCCGCAAGCTGTACTGCTTCGAATCAGCACTGACCCCCAACGTGTTCTGGGTGGACCTGAACAAACTGGACTTCGACGAAGGCGCCCCGGTACGCAAGCTCGCCCTCGGCTCCGACGACAGCAATGTCTTCGCCGGCGAGACATCGGCGAGTTTCGAAGCGGCCGAAGCGTTCACCTTTCTCGGATTGAACAAGTGAGGTCGCCGCGCCGCAATGCGCTGTTGGCCGCCGGACTGGCCGCCCTGGTGTTGGCCGCACCCGCGGCCGCTGAGCCGGCGCCGCAGTGGTCGGGCCTTGACGCGCGCAGCTACGCCGGCCCCATTCCCCCCGAAGGGGGTCTGATCACCACGGTGCCACTGGACCCGGCCCTGTCGGTGACCGGCGCCGCCAAGGCATTCCGGATCCTGTACGCCACCCAAGACCAACACGACCGACCAGCAGTGAGCACGGCGGCGGTCTTCGTACCGCACGGTGCACCCCCCGCCGGAGGATGGCCGGTAATCGCGTGGGCCCACGGCACCGTCGGCCTTGGCGATAACTGCACCCCGTCGGCTCGCCCCCGCAGTGCCCGCGACAACGAATACCTCTCGCACTGGCTGGATCAGGGCTATGTGGTGGTCGGCACCGATTACGCCGGCCTCGGCACTCCCGGACTGATGAGCTACCTCAACAGTGTCGCCGAAGCACACGCCGTGATCGATTCCGTACGGGCCATCCACCAGATGGACCTGCCGCTGTCGCCCAAGTGGGCGATCGTCGGCCAGTCCCAGGGCGGCGGCGCGGCGATCAACAGCGCCTGGTGGGCCACCCGGCTCAGCGCCGGCACCGGCCTGGACTACCGAGGCGTGGTGGCCACCGGAACACCGGCCAACACCGAACGCGTCGTCCTGGAGGCCGGCCCCGATCTGCCTCCGCGACCGGTTCCCCCCGCCGCGATCAGCTACACGGCCTACATCGTCGCGGCACTGCGCGAAGGGCTTCCCGCCATTCCCTTCGACCGAGTGCTCACCCCGCGCGGACGTGAACTCGCCGACCAAGCCGAGACCGTCTGCAAGCCCGAACTGGACCGGCAGGTGGCAGGAACACGGCTCGACGAGCTGTTCAGCGCCCCGGTGGCGTCGCTGGAGGGCATCGGCCCGGCGCTCGATGGCTTCATGGGCACCCCGACTGACGGATATGACCTGCCGATCTTTCTGGGGCACGGCCTGCTCGACACCGACGTCCCGCCACAGTCCACACAGACGCTGTACCAACAGCTCGTCGATCACCATCAGGACGTGGAGCTGCACATCTACCCCGACCAGGACCATTCCGGCACGGTGCTCGCCTCCATGCCCGACTCCACCCGCTTCCTGCACCGCATCATGACGGACGACGGCTCATGAACGAGCGCGTCGCCCTGCGCGCAGGTATCCCGCCTTTCCATGTCATGGACGTCTGGCTGGCCGCGGCCGAACGCCAGCGCACCCACGGTGATCTAGTGAACCTGTCGGCCGGTCAGCCCAGCGTCGGCGCCCCCGAGCCGGTGCGCGCCGCCGCGGCCAGGGCTCTGCAGGCCAACCAGTTGGGCTACACCGTCGCGCTGGGCACCCCGGAGCTGCGCTCAGCCATTGCCGGCTCGTATGCCGATCGCTACGGCCTGTCCGTCGATCCCGACGATGTGGTCGTGACGACGGGTTCGTCGGGGGGTTTCCTGCTGGCGTTCCTGGCGTGTTTCGACGCCGGCGACCGGGTGGCGATCGCCAGCCCGGGGTATCCCTGCTATCGCAACATCCTGACCGCGCTGGGCTGCGAAGTCGTCGAAATCGCGTGTGGGCCCGAGACCCGCTTCCAGCCCACCGCGGCGATGCTGGCCGAGATCGAAGGTCCGCTGGCCGGGGTGATCGTCGCCAGCCCGGCCAACCCGACCGGCACCGTGCTGGAACCGGCAGAGTTGGCCGCGATCGCCACCTGGTGCGACGCCGCCGGGGTGCGGCTGATCAGCGACGAGGTGTATCACGGCCTGGTCTATGACGGTGCGCCGCAGACCAGCTGCGCCTGGGAGACCTCCCGCAACGCGGTGGTCGCCAACAGCTTCTCGAAGTACTTCGCCATGACCGGCTGGCGGTTGGGCTGGCTGCTGGTACCGCCGGCGCTGCGCCGCGCCGTGGACTGCCTGACCGGCAACTTCACCATCTGCCCTCCGGTGCTGGCCCAGCACGCCGCGGTGGCGGCTTTCACCCCCGAGGCCATCGCCGAGTCCGACGGTCACCTGCGGCACTACGCCGCCAACCGGGCGCTGCTGCTGGGCGGGTTGCGAGACATGGGCATCGACCGGCTCGCTCCCACCGACGGCGCGTTCTATGTGTACGCCGACGTGGCAGCGCACACCGACGACTCCCTGGCGTTCTGCGCCCGCCTGCTGTCCGACACCGGCCTGGCACTGGCTCCGGGCGTCGACTTCGACACCGAGCGCGGCAACACCTGCGTGCGGCTGTCGTTCGCCGGGCCGACCGCCGACATCGATGAGGCTCTGCGCCGACTCCGCGGGTGGCTGCCGCTCGGGTAGGTTTAGCCGCAAGCTGGAAATACCTGATCGAAGGGATCACTGCTATGCGCACCACCACCACTTCTCGGCTGGCGCTGGGCGCGGCGACCGTAGGCATCCTGGGTGCCGTCGCCGCTGCCGCGACGGCCGGACTCACCTCCCCCGCCGACGCCGCGCCCGACTCCTGCTCGGCGGCGGGGCTGGCCAGCACCGCCAGCGGCGTGCTGAGCCAGGCCGGCGGCTTCCTGCACGACCACCCGGAGACCGACCACGTGCTGACCTCCGCTGCCAGCATGCCCCCGGACCAGGCCAAGTCCACGGTGCAGGGCTACTTCATCGGTCACTTGGACCAGCTGTCGACTCTGCAGGGCATCGCTCAGCCGTTGACCGACCTGAAGAACCAGTGTGGGATCGCGGTGTCGCCCACCCAGCTGGCCACCCTGCTGGAGACCGTCAGCAAGTAGGCCCGGGCTATGGCCCTGGTGATCACCGAGCACGAACGGGCCGCGCTGGCGCAGGCGGCCGGTTTCGGGCTGTTCGCCGCCATCACCGGACGTCGGTCGCGACGGTTTCCGGTGGGCGGCGCCATCCCGGCCGGCGCGCTGGCCTACGCCAGCCGTCGTCCGGTGCAGCCGTTGTCGGAGGTGGAGCGTGCCCTGCTGCTGTCGCTGATGGCCGGCGTCACCGGCTGGCACGACGGGATCGCACACCACCCCGGGTACGCCCCGGCGCTGCCGAACTATCCCGGCAGCGCCACCGGGCGGGCCATGCCGTCGGCGGCGGGATTTCACACCAGCCAGTTGTTCTTCACCGACGACACCGGCTGCTACCTGGTGCCCACCCGCGACCAGACGCCGCGCGAGTTCGACGACATCGAGGGATGGATCGGCCACACCGCCGACTCCTACGTGCGGATTTCGGATTCCCGGCTCGAACTGCCCCGCGAAGAGCCCTACATGGAGGGCCACAACACCTGGATCGGCAACCACCCGGGGAGCCTGCTGGCGTTCAGCGTGGCTGACCTGGCCGAACACCTGCTGGAAAACCTGTGGTTCTTCGCGGCCAACGGGTATGCGATCCGCGACGACATCCATGGTCGCGAAATCCCGGGCGTACAGGCGTTTTCCGGTCTGCCACACGCGGACGACCCGATACCCCTGTCATTCGTCGAGCAGTACACCCTGACCGAGGCCAGCGCCGAGCTGTCCATCGCGGCACATAACGGGGCGCTCGGCCTGCAGGCGATGGGATTGGGTGGCTGGATCTTCGACGGCCTGGACCGGCTGTCGGTGCTGGGCGGATCGGGTGACCCGCGCGCGCCCGGACTGGGGTTTGTCGCCGATACCGATCCGCGCTGGCCGTTTCCGAATGTCACCGGCTTGCCCGGCTATTTCGAGACGCTGAGCCCGCCGCATGTCGCGTCGGTCGCCGAGGGGGTCCGAAAGCTGTTGGCCCGCAAGTTCGGTCGCGGCGGACCGTCGCACCCCGACACCCCGGGTCCGTGGACCGACAGCACGACGGTGCGGGGTTCGGCATTGCCGCCCGACGGCATCGCCGAATTGGTCACCTGCGAGGCGTCCTACATCTACGACACCTTCGGCAAGTTGCCGGGCACCGTTCCGACCGTTCAGGTGCTGATGTACCTGCAGGCGCAGCATCTGGACACCGATTTCTACGACGAGTTCTACGGCCCTGGCGCGTATCTGCGCACCCACGCCGACCACCAGCGCTGCTGGCACTGAGCCCGGGCTCACACGCACCCCGGCCTGTTACGGCCCGTCGTCGTCTTCGCTTTCCCGCAGCAGCCGCTCGGGGTGGTGGTAGTGGTTGGTGCGGGGTTGGCCGTGGTCGAGGTGTGGTGGGGGCAGGGTTTGGGTGGTGCCGTCGTGGGTTTTGCGGGTTTTCCAGCCGCCGGTGGTGATGAGTTGGTGGTGGGGGCCGCAGCGCAGGGTCAGATCGGTGATGTCGGTGCGGCGGGTGGTGGCGTAGTCCTCGTCATGATGCACCTCGCAGTGATAGCCCGATATCGGGCAGTTGGGATGCGAACAGCCGCGCTCTTTGGCATACAACACGATCCGCTGCCCCGGCGAGGCCAATCGCTTCGTGTGAAACAACGCGAGTTCTTTTGCGCCCTGGTAGATGCGTAGGTAGTGGTGGGCGTGGCTGGCCATCGCGATCACATCACGCATC
>NZ_MVHH01000056.1 GCF_002086515.1 Mycolicibacter arupensis | reverse complement strand
GATGCGTACTGCGGGGGTGTGGGGTAGCCCTGCGGTGCCTGCGGATACGGGGGCGGCGGCTGCTGAGGTCGGGAGAACGTCTGCGCCTGCTGCGTCTCCTGCTGATCAAACGGTGCCTGATCCCGGTTCGGGTTGCCCCCGGGCCAGGGCCGTTGTTCACGGCCTCCCGGCTGTCCATGCCCCTGCGGATTCATGTAACCCCCCGAAAATGTCGCGGTGCGATGAGTTGTCCTGCACCATCCGTCGCATCGATCATCGCATGATCCGTTGCACCCCCATTGCACCAATTATTTGCCGCTCAGACCCCCTCTCATGGTGTGTAACACTGAATTCGGCAACAGCACAGCTCACCGGCTAGCACCGCTCACCTGGACGGGTTTTGCCGTTTTAGCTGGAGATATGTTCTGCGACGGTTTGGGCGTTGCTGGGCCACAAGTCGTGCTCGCGCGACGGCGGCAGGGCCGGGGATGTAGTGCGATCGAGGAGGGGACGTGACAGTGCAGCAATGCCAGGAGCCGCCGGCGGAGGTCGAGCTGCCCGCGCTGGCGATCGAGGTGGCGGGTAAGACCTTCATCGCCCGACCCGATCAGGGACCGGTGTTAATCGGCCGGGCATTACCCGCGCAGATCCGCATCACCACGCATGCCATCTCGCGCACCCACCTGCGCATCGAACCGGTCGGGCAGCAATGGGTGGTCAGCGACGCCGGCACCCGCAACGGCACCTTCTGTGATGGTGAGCGCATCGACGCGGTGCCGCTGCCCACCCCGCTGACCGAGTCGGTCACCTTCCACATGGGCGGCGTGGACGGCATCGCGGTCCGTATCCGCAGTGCGGCCGCGGTTACCGATACGCCCAAGGGCACGGTGGTGGCCCTGGCTGCGGCCGACCTGGCCGACCTGGACGATCGTGACGGCGAGGTCGCGGACTCCGCAGACTCTCTAACCGGGGAGATTGACCTGTCGGTCGCGCGGGCGGGAGCGGCGGTGGCGGCTCGGCGCGAAGAGCTGGGACTGTCCCAGCGCAAGCTCGCCGAGGAGCACATCGTCAGCCAGAGCGTGCTGGTGCGGTTCGAGCGCGGTGAGCACTGGCCGCGGCAGAACACGCTGACCAGAATCGAGGGCTATCTGGACTGGTCGCCCGGCACGATCGCCCGAATCCGTGCCGGGGCTTCGGCACCCGATGCAGAGTCCACCGAGGTGCTGTCCCCGACCGTGCAGGTCGCGGTCCTCATCGATGCCTCCGAGATCGCGTTGCGGGTGCTGCTGGCACGTGCGGCCGGGTTGCCGTCGACGAGCGCCCCGCATTTCGGAGCCGAGATTGCCCCCCTGCTGTCCGAGCTGCGCCGACTGGAGCGCACCATCTCCGGAGCCGCGACCACCAGCACAGGCCGTCCTGAGATCGCCCGACTGCTCAGCCAGATCCGGCATTCGGTGGAGGATCTGGCCGGCATCGCCGCCCGCGCACCGGGAGCCACGCTGGGCCAGCGCCTCACAGCCGTACGTACCCGCAGCCGATTGACTCCCGTCGAGGTGGCCGCCGCATCGGGCACTGATGTTGACACCGTCGCTGCCGCCGAGGCTGAACGCCCACTAAGCGGGCAGGCCCGCGCCGCGTTCGAGCAGTTTATCGCCGTGGTGGGTGCCCGATGACGCTGCGACAGAGACGATCACGACTGCTGGCAGCCACATTGGCCGCAGCGCTGGCAGCCACACTGATGACCGGCTGCTCCAAGCCGCTGGACGGCGGCGGTCAGGCAAAGTCCTCACTGTTCAATCCCGACACCGTCGGCGGCCTGCCGGTTGCCAACGGACCTAGCGGTGTGCGCCCGGATGCCCCTGAACCCGAGGGCGAGGTCGTCGACAGCGACGGCTCCGATGCTGACGCGCTGGGCCTGCTGTCGGTCAACGATGTCGTGGAGTTCTGGGAGCAGCACTACACCGATCCGATGGCAGGCACTTTCGAACCGGTCGAGAACATCGCCTCCTATGATTCGACCAACCCACTCGGGCCGCGCCTGTGTGGCTCGGACTGGTTTCGCAAACCCAACGCCTTCTTCTGCCCGGGTGCGGATTTGATCGCCTGGGACAGAGGCAGCCTGGTGCCCACCGGCATCGAGTACTTCGGCGATGTGTCCATCGCGGCACTGCTGGCCCACGAATACGGCCACGCGGTACAGACCATGGGCGATCTCGTCGACCGCTCCACCCCGGTGATCGTGCGTGAACAGCAGGCAGACTGCTTCGCCGGCAACTACATCCGCTGGGTCGCCGAAGGTAACTCCAAGCGCTTCGAACTGAACACCAGCGACGGACTCAACCGCGTGCTGGCCGCAGTGATCACCATCCGCGACCCCGTCCTGACGCCCGAAGACCAAGAGATGGTCCACGAAGGGCACGGCAACGCCCTGGACCGCATCAGCGCCTTCCAGGTCGGCTTCATCGACGGCGTGCAAGCCTGCGCCGACATGGATCTCGCGCAAATCGAAGCCAACCGAGGCGATATGCCCATGATCCTGGAGGACGAGCAGAACCAGGGTGGGGAAGCGCCGATCAACGAGAAGATGGTGCAGATGGTCACCGAGGTGGTCTCGGGCATCTACGGGCTCAATTCACCGCCGACGGTGACCTTGGATGCGGATGCGCCGCCCTGCCCGGACGCCAAAGCCACACCACCGGTGTCCTATTGCCCGTCGAGTAACACCCTGGCCGTCGACCTGCCTGCTCTACAAGCGTTGGGCAGCCAAGCAGGCTCCAAAGAACGCGTGCTGGTCCAGGGCGACAACACTGCCATCTCTGTGCTCACCTCGCGGGTGGCACTGGCGCTGCAACAGCAGCGCGGTGTCAACCTGACCGACGCCGCGGCATCGGTACGCACCGCCTGCCTCACCGGAGTGGCTCAACGCAAAATGGTCGAGCCGATCGACGCCCCCAGCGGAGGGAACCTCGTGCTGACCGCCGGCGACTTCGACGAAGCGGTGGCCGGGCTGCTCAACAACGGGATGGCCTCCTCCGGGGTCGACGGCAACACCGTCGCAGCAGGATTCACCCGGATCATGGCGTTCCGGTCCGGGGTGATCAATCCCAGTGTCGACGGCTGCTTCACCCGATTCCCATGAGCATGGCGACCACAACGCGGCTCAGCCGCGGTATCGACGCTGCCATCGCATTCCCGCTGCTGGCCGTCCACCTCGCACTCGGTTGGGGTGCCTCCGTGCTGGTGACCTTCGCGGTGACGACGATGCAGGACTGCCAGAGCGCCGTCTGCCCGGACACCAGCTGGACGTGGCTCGTACTGCTCGCCGCAGCCGTCGGTGTCATCGCGCTGCCGGTCATCGACCTGGCGCTGACCATTACGGCACTGTGCATGCGCAGACCGGCGTGGCTGGTTCCGCTGGCGATGTCGGCAGTCCACGTGGCCTACACGGTGCTGCTGCTGGTGCTCCTGGCCCAGGCGGGCCGCGCATGACACGGCCCAGCTGGGGCACTGCAGGTTCCGGCGCGCAACTGGCACCCGGGCACGGCGCCACGACAACGGCCGCATGGACACCGCCGCCGCGACACCGCGGAGTCGATGCCGCCGGGGCGTTCCTGTTGCTGGCGGTGCATATCGTGCTGGCGATAGGCACTGTCATGGTGGTCGGGTTCGCGGGGGTGGGCCTGGACCCGTGCTCCTACCGCCCCTGCGGGAACCCGATCTGGTCGACCATCAGTCTGTGCATGGTGCTGGTGTCGGCCGCGGCGCTGCCGGCGGTTGATTTTGCGCTGATCGTGGTGCGGCTTGTGAAGAGCCGTGCGGCCTGGGCGATTCCCCTCGTGTTCAGCGCTGCGCATATCGGCGTCGGCGCTGTGTCCTTTACCCTGATGGCCGCATCGGGCCCGCAGTGAGCGGGCCCGGATCCGGCTCGGACGGGCCCGCGGAGGGCGTGTTCGCCATAAATCCGGAGGAGAAGATCTGGACGTTGGCGCGTCAGCTGGTCACAGGGCAGCACACCATCAGCCAACTAAACGACTCCGCCAACCTCTTGGCAGAAGCCAACCCGGGTGATCCTGCTGTGATGCAGCACCTTTCGCAGCTGCGCCGGAGTAACGATGATTGGTTTTACGGGGCGCTCCCCACTCTGCTGGCCGCGATGCAGGTCTCCATCGAGGCGCGGGAAACATTCGGTCCGGGCTTCACCCGCGTGAAGGATCCGATTGACGCTGCTGTGTGGAACCATAAGCTCGGGCTCTGGCGTGAACGGCTCAGCGGCAGGATTAAGCACGACGGCGGCTACGGTTAATTGGGATGATCGCTGCCGCCGAACTGGCGTGCGACGGATTTGAACACCGCGCCACCTCGGACTGGAACCAAAGAGCAGACCCTCACCTGCGCATCGCCGGCAGGAAGCATGCGTAGCGCAGCGCATTGTGCGACCGTCTAGTAGGACTTTGTTAGGTGGGGAAGTAGTGGTGGCATAGTGGGCAGGTGCCGATCCAGATGGCCAGTGCGCGTTGGATTTCGCGCAGGATGGCGTAAAGGGTCAGTCCTGCCCGGCTGCTTTTGGGAGCGTCAACCGCAGGGTGGTGAGGAACAGGTGTGCGGCGGTGACGAGGGTGGCGTGGTGGTGCCAACCCAACCAGGAGCGGCCTTCGAAGTGATCGAGGCCCAGTCCGGTTTTGAGTTCGCGGTAGTCGTGTTCGATGCGCCAACGCATTTTGGCCAGCCCGACGAGTTCGGCAGCGGGTGTGTCGGCGGGCAGGGTGGACAGCCAGTAGTCGGTGGGTTCGGCGGTGTCGGTGGGCCATTGGGCGATCAGCCAGCACTCGGGGAGCGTCCCGTCATCGCCGCGGGGAATGTCACGGTTGGCCGGGAGGACCCGCAGGGTCACGAACTGCGATGCCATGGTCGCGGCGGGGTTGTCGGGGCCGGTCTTGGTGCCCTCGCGCCAGGTGACGGTGCGGGCTGCGCCACGCCCGGCGGCCACCGTGAGCTCTTTGAGACTGACGGCCGGGTCGGGGTAGGCCGGCACCGGAAAGCGGCCACGGTCCCCGGCGCGGGGCGCTGCGACCGGCATCGCGTCGCCGGGGTGGGCGCTGGTGGCAGCTTTGACCGCCACCACGTACGGGATGCCGCGTGCGGTCAGGGCCAGCCGAAACGCGGTGATATCGCCGTACCCGGCATCAGCGACCACCGCGGGTGGGGTGCGTCCCCAGTCGATGAGTTCATCGAGCATGTCCAGGGCCAGTTCCCATTTGCGGCGATGATGCTCATCCTCGGGGATCGCGGCGCGGCGGCGGCGGGTGGCGATACGGGCACGTTCCTCGGGATCCTCGGCGTGCTCGACATCCCAGCTTCGCGGCACGAACAGCCGCCAATCCAACGGGGCCGACGCCGCGTCGGTGGCGGCGTGTACCGACACCGCGACCTGGCAATTGTCGACCCGGCCCAGGGTGCCCGAGTATTGCCGGGTCGCACACGGCGAGTGCGGGCCGTCCTTGGCGAACCCGGTGTCATCAATCACCCAGCAACGTGGAGCGATCAGATCGCACGCCTTGCGGGACAACGTCTTGCGCACCGGCACCACATCCCAGGGCGAGGTCGTCACGAACTGCTGCAACTGCTGATGATCCACCTGCAGCCGTGCCGCCATGGGCTGCATCGACTTTCGTCGTCCATCCAGCATCAACCCACGCGCATACAAGCCTGCCTTGGCCCGCTGATCACTACGCTTGAGCGACGAGAAGACCTCGGCGACAAACACATCCAGCGCCTCGCTGACCCGACCCAGTGCAAGATCATCCACCCACAAATGCTCTCGAGAGTCTAAGGCAATGTCCAGACGACACGCCCACCTAACAAAGTCCTACTAGGTGCCTGGGCGATGTGAGAGTTTCGGGGATGACTTTCGTTGAGTGGACGTGAATTCCAGGTCGGCCAGGTGAATGAAGAGTTCGGCAAGCGTCGTGGGACGGGCGAGGAACGGGCTGTGTCCACCGTCGATCCAAGTCGGCTCGACGCCGAGGCGCGATGTGGACGTGGCTCGCACCCAGTCCGCAGACACCGCTCGGTCGTCTCGACCCATGACGTAGGCGGTGGGCACGTCCGGGAATTCGTGGAGCGGGGTGGGCTCGATGACCGGTGTCGGAGCCTGCGGGCGCAGCCGCACCGCTGACGCGGCGGCCATCCCGGGTTCGCAGTCATGGAAGAAGAGGTCAATCGCAACATCCGATGGCCAAAGGCTCCGACCGTCGGAGTCCTTGAGTTGGCGGGGTAAGCCATTGTCATACCACCATGGCGCCATCGGTCGGCCGGCCTTGAGCTGGTCACGCCAGCTGGTTCCAAGCTCGGGCAGAAGTGCGGCGAGAAAGATCAGGCCGTTCACCGGCGCGAGCGCGGGAACCAGCGGAATGGCGAGCCCCGCCAATGAATGCCCAACGACGACACTGCCCGTCGGTTGCACGGCAGCGGCGATCGCCGCTGCGTAGGCCTCGGCGCCCTGGCCCACCTCATCGCTGGGTAGCTGAACAGCCGTCGCCGTCTGGCCGCGATCTTCGAGGACATGGATCAGGGGCGCCCAACACCATGCGTCGTGCCAGGCGCCGTGGGTCAGGATGAAGTGGGTCACCCGTCCTGCCCTACCGCCGGCGATGCCTGTGAACGCAGTCGCTCAGACAGGATCTCACCACCGGAGGCGACCTCGTCGGGAGAGACCTCGACGATCCAGACCCGGACAGAGGTTTCGGGTACACCGAGGGCGTCGCTGGCGGCTCGAGAGATGCCGAGGACTAGGTTTCGCTTCTGCTCAGGGGTCCTGCCGCTGGCCAAGTTCACTTGAATGAAGGGCATATCCGTTCCGTTCCATTTGATTGCTCATGGCTGTTGGGACCCGTCGTCAGATCTTGACGCCGCTCAAGCTGACGCTTCCGATTCCGGTCACGCTGGCAGTGACGGTACTGCCAGGCTTCATCGGTACGGGAGCGGTCAACCCACCGGAGAGCACGACCCAGCCGGCTTCGAGTCGCTGCCCTCGGCGGGCGAGCGCATTGGCCATGAAGGCGACCGAGGCTGCCGGGTGTCCCAAAACCGCTGCACCAGAGGCAGAGTCGGCGATGACACCGTCGACATCGAGTAGACAGCCGACGGCGGCCAAGTCGAGAGTCGGCCGTACCAGGTCGGTGCCGAGCGCGAAGCCTGCCGAGGACGCGTTGTCAGCGATCGCGTCGAGATGGGTGAACGAGAACCCGTGGTAGCGGCTGTCGATCACGTCGAGGGCGGCGCAGACATATGAGGTGGCACCGAGGACATCGGCTGCGGTGGCATCAGGACCCTGCACCGGCTCGGCGAGCACGAAGGCGATCTCGGGCTCCACCCGCGGATGAATGAGCGCGTCAAGATCCAGCTCAGAACCGTCGGCGAGCATGTCGCTGGTCACGAACCCATAGAGGGGTTCGTCCACGCCCATCGCGATCTGCTTGGCGCGGCTGGTTAGTCCGAGCTTGCCGCCCAATAGCCGCGCCCCACGGCCGATCCTGGCGTCCACCACACCGCGTTGGATCTGATAGGCGGCATTTTCGGTGAGCTCGGTTTGCTCGGTCAACGGCGGGATGGTGATACGGGTCGTGGCTGCCTGGTCGAGCCGGCTCGATAGTTCAACGAGACTGAGATCGGTCATCTTCCCGCCCCCGAACCGGCCGACGCGAGAACCTGTCTGTCACTGGTGTCGTCGACGAATCCCACGGTGACGTCGCCGAGACCGTCGAACTGGGCACGGATGGTGTCACCTGGCGTGACGTTGATTGCCCGCGTGCAAGTCCCCGGCATGACGAGCTCGCCGGCCTCGAGCTGCACCCCGTAGGCGGCGAGGGTATTCGCCAGCCACGCCACCGCATTGGCGGGGTTGCCCAGAACCGCACCCGACGCGCCGGTCTCCACGATCGAGCCGTTGCGGCGCAGGACTACTCCAACTGCGCGGATGTCGATGTCGACCAGTCGAGTCGGCGTCCCGCCGACCACGACCCGTGCAGAAGAAGCGTTGTCGGCGATCGTGTCGACGATGGTGATCTGCCAGTCGCGGATCCGGGAGTCGATGACCTCCAAGGAAGGCACGACGAACGCCGTCGCGGCAAGAACGTCAGTGACCGTCACGCCGGGACCGCGCAGCGATCGGTTCAGGACGAAGGAGACCTCCGGTTCCACACGCGGGGCGATCAGCGCAGAACTGCTCAGTGGCGTGCCCTCGGGGTGGAACATGGATCCGAGCAAGACACCGAAATCTGGTGTGTCCACGCCGAATTGCACCTGCATTACCTTCGCGGTGAGCCCGACTTTCCGACCCCGGACGGACTCACCTGCCTGTACACGCAGTTTCGTGCCGGCGGCTTGGATGGCGTAGGCGTCCCCGATCGTCGCCTCCGGGTGTCGCTCACTGATCGAAATGCCCGGAACTCCCGAGGTCTCGGCTACGTAGAGCTCCTCGGCGAGTTGGAATATCTGCTCGTCGTCAAGGACTCGGCCCTCGGTTTTGGTTGGACTAGTCATACCGGTAACTATCGCGACCGCTGAATCACACGACAACGAACCGGACCGCCCAGTGGACCGAGGGCGGGACTTCGTGTGTGCCCGACGCAACGATCAGAGCCAGGCCGTTCGCGGCCCAACCAGCGCAAGAGCCCGCCGAAGACCAGGTCCACCAGGGTGACCCACGGCGAGGCATCACACCGAGGAAGCGAGACGATGACCTCCACCCCCCTGATCGTCAGTACGAACCCCTTCGACCGTTCGGACCGGGTCGGTGAGTTTCCCATCTCGTCAGCTGACGAGATCGCCGACGTCCTCAACCGGGCGCGGGACGTACGCCGGGAGTGGAACGCCCTGCCCGCAACTGCCCGGGCGGACGCGCTCTACGCTGCGGCAGCCGGCCTCGAAGCCAACAAGGTTGAGGTCACCAACCTCGTCGTGCGCGAGGTCGGGAAGCCGGTCGTCGAGGCACGCGGCGAGCTCAAGCGCGGTATTGACATCTTGCGCTATCACGCTGGTTCGATCATGATGCCGTCCGGCGACACCCTGCCGGGCTCAACGGTGACCGGCATTCAATTCACCACTCGCCGTCCGCTGGGCACCGTTGCGGTGGTCACCCCGTGGAACTTCCCGGTCGCGATCCCACTGTGGAAAGTAGTCCCCGCTCTGGCGTGGGGGAACGCCGTCGTCCTCAAGCCGTCGTCGGAGGCTGTCGGAGTGGCCACCAAGCTGGTGGAGATTCTGTCCGTCTACTTACCCGCAGGACTGCTGAGTTTGGCTGTCGGTGGCAAGGCCGTGGTCGACCGGCTCATCGATGGCGCTGACGGGCTCAGCTTCACTGGAAGCACGCCGGTCGGACTCGCTCTGGTGAAAAAAGCTGCCGAGCGCGCGATCCCGTGTCAGACCGAGATGGGCGGCAGCAATCCGTCGGTCGTGCTGGCCGATGCGGACATCCCGCGTGCCGTCGCCGCGGTCGCAGGGTCGGCGATGGCATTCGCGGGTCAGAAGTGCACCGCCACCGGCCGGATCATCGTGGAGGCCCCGGTCTACGACGAGGTGCGCGACCGGCTCGTCGAGGCCGTCGAACGGCTCACGGTCGGCGACCCCGGGAACGACGCGACGGTGACTGGGCCCGTGATCGGAGAGGCCGCCCTTGCCGAGGCTCTCGACGCACTCAAGCAGACCCGCGGTCGTCAGCTTTGCGGCGGCAACGCGGCCCCGGACACCAACGTCCTGTCGCCCACGATGGTCGAGGTGGACGGTTCGGAGCACGACATCCTGCTCGACCAGGAGGTGTTCGCCCCCGTCGCCGCGCTCGTACGCGCTGACGACCCGTCCCATGCCATGGCACTCGCCTCAGCTACCCCCTACGGGCTCTCTGCGGGGCTGTTCACCGCGAATGTGGCTGCGGTGCTGCAGTTCATCCGGCACAGCGAAGTCGGCATGGTGCGCGTCAACGCTCCGACCACCGGTGTTGACTTCTGGGCGCCATTCGGCGGGATGAAGGCGTCGTCCTTCGGTTCCCGTGAGCAAGGCCCTGCCGCGAAGGACTTCTTCACGCACGGCGTGACAGTCTTCGTCGACGCGTAGACATTGGACGCGACTAGTCCTGCGACGCACGCAACAAGTGTTCTGCTCCAATGGGTTCCGCTACGGGGTATGGTTGTGTGCGCGGTGGTGTTTGCTCTGTTGACCCGTCTGGTCGTCTCATTGGTCATTGGAAGCTCGCGGCACGACGGGGATGGGGCTGAGCCGGCGTATGTGTTTGCCGACCCCAGATTCATCTGCGAAGACACCCCGTATCGCGGCTTTGCGTACGTTTACCTGCCGGGTGGCTATCGACGACGTGATCAAGGTCGATGACGGATCGCACTTGGAAGCCCTCCGCCCGACTCACTCCGAGAAGTCATGGGGCGCTGTCGAGCAGGTTGAAATCCAGCACCCAGCGATGTGACTGTCCGACCTCGAGCCGCGGGCAGTCCTGACATTGCACGGCTGTCCGCGCCGGTCCGGTCAATGGACTCCGATGTAGATAGACAGAGCGCCTTGTTTGGAGTATGTAGGTCAGCCGCGAGACAGGAGCAGAAATGGGGCAGCACCACCACGGGCCTGTCGTGCGTCGCCTAATTCCCAATGAGCGGCGGACGAGCGGCCGCGACAGAAGGTGAGGGACGCGATGTCGATCATCGAAATCGACCCGGGTGGCTTCGTTGTCGAGGCCGAACTCGGCGAGACGGTTCTTGCGGCCATGCGCCGTCACGGTATCGCCCCGAGGTCGGGTTGTCGCCGCGGTGGCTGCAGCCTATGCAAGGCCGATGTCGTCTCCGGCACGGTAACGCACGAGGTCGGTGCCGCTGCTACTGCGCTCACGGCCGAAGAAGTAGCGGACGGGGTCTGCCTTCCATGCCGTGCGCACGCCCTCACCGACTGCAAAATCCGTCTGCGGGGTCCTGCTCGCCGCATCTTTACCGCAACACCACCGCGTACTGCGACGCCCGCTTAGGAGCGGACGAAGATTCCTAGCAACCACCGGGCACTGAAGAAGCAACGTTCACAATCTAATCGGCGAAGGAGATCAACCATGGGTGTAATGCGACTTGGGTACGTTCATGTGCGGCAGAGTGACCTCACCACCGCGACCAAGCATTACAGCGACACACTCGGAATGACCGTGATGGCAGAGAAGCCGGGCCAGGTGTTCCTGAAGTCCTGGGATGAGTACGACCACCACTCCGTCGTGCTGGAAGAGGGTGGCGCAGGATTGGTGAAGATGGGCTACAAGTGCGAGAAGCCCGAAGACATCGAGGAGATCGAGAAGAAGGTTCTCGCCTTCGGCTGCACTGTCGAGCGCATGTCCGCTGGGGAGAATCTCGCGATCGGCGACGGTGTCAGGATCACCCTTCCCTCCGACCATCTCGTCGAGCTCTACTCCGAGGCGGAGTATGTCGGGCACGAACTCGGCCTGCTGAACCCCGATGTCGCGCCGCGAAACCCGATCGGCGTGCACGTGCCCCGCCTCGACCACGCCGTCATTACGGCCGAGGAGCCGGAGGTTATCGAAAGGTTCTTCCAGGAGTGCATGGGCTTCAAGCCAGCCGAGCGGGTGCTGGGAAATGAGCCGAAGCCGGAGTTGCTCGGATCATTCCTGTTCTGCAGCAACACTCCACACGACTTCGCGGTGCTGAAGGGGCCAAACAACAAGCTTCACCACTTCGCCTACACCGTCCAGGACTGGTCAGATATATTGCGCGGCACCCGAATCCTCGTCCAGGACGACGTCCGGATCGACGAAGGCGCCACACAGCATTCCGTCACCCGAGGGACGACGACCTACTTCTTCGATACCTCCGGTAATCGTAATGAGATCTTCGCGGGTGGCTATACCACCTTCCCGGACTGGCGGCCGATCACCTGGACCGGTGACAACTTGGCCAAGTCGATCTTCTACTTCCATCAGGAGTTGTCCGACGAATTCATGACCACGCTGACCTGACGGAAATCTATTGGGCGTCAATCACTTATATGCAGGCACACACAGAAAGTAGTCCGATGCGAGCAATCATCATTGGTGGGGGAATCGGGGGACTGTTTACCGCGATTGCCCTCCGGCAGGCTGAAGGGGTCTTCGACCAGATCGAGGTCTTCGAGCAATCGTCGGTGCCGACTGAGGCCGGTGCTGGACTGAACATCGCTCCCAATGGCGCCCGTTTATGTCACTGGCTCGGGGTAGATCTCGACGGGGGGGATCCCAAAGGGCCCAGCGGTGTGCCGGATGGCGGCCGCGCTTCGATCCTGGACGTGACGCGGATGATCAACGACGATCTCAGTGTTTCGCGGAAGCCGTTCCACTACAACGCCCCCGAGAAGCGGGCACTTGGTGGTGGGTTCCATCACATGCACCGTCAAGATCTGCTGATGTGTTTGCACGAGCGGGTACGTGAATTGGCGCCTGAGTATCCCGTTGCCAGTCCGATCAGCGTTCACATGGGTAAGCGTCTGGTGGGCATCGAGCAGCACGACGCGGGTGTGACGGCCAGCTTTGCCGATGGAACCACCACGACCGGCGACATCCTCATCGGTGCGGACGGTATCCACTCGAAGGTGCTGGAGCTGACGTGGCCGGAGGCCCCGGAGCGGCGGTTCACCGGTTCACTGATCTTTCGCGGGCTGATTCCACGCGCGGATGTCGAGACGCTTCGGAAAGCCGATGGGAGGCCGCTCGATCACAACCCGCTTGACGAGCTGTGTATGGACATGTACAAGCGCAACGACGACTACGCCATGAGCTATTGGGTACGCGGCGGCGAACTTTTGAACATCGGTTTCACCTGGTATGACCCCGAGTCGACCGAGTTCACCGATGACTGGGGCGATTGGCGCACCATCGAGGTCGACGAACTCGTCGAGCACATCAAGAAAATGTGGGCTGGCGACCCGCGGATGGATAACCTAGTCGCACTTGCCGGCGCGATGAAGAACACCACCAAGTGGGGTCTCTACGATCGCCCTGCCTTCACGTCCTGGCAGGACGGTCGGATCTGTCTTGTCGGGGATGCCGCGCACCCGATGTTGCCGACGATGGGTCAGGGTGCCTCCCAGACGATGGAGGACAGCGCAGCCCTTGCCAAGGCCTTCGCGCTGCACCAGAGCGACTTCGCGTCGGCCTTCCTGCATTACGAACGCGTGCGCCACTACCGCGCGACCCGGTTCCAGTTCGCGTCGAAGGTCGCGTTCAAACATCTCGAGCCCGAGGATTCAGCTGAGCGCAAGCAGATCCTGGCTGCCGTGGATGAACGAGACTTCGCGTTCTTCGACCACGAAGAACGCGCGGGCAATGACGACTCCTGGATCTATGAGTTCGACGCCCGCGAGATCGGGGACCGGCTTCCGCCTCGGCGGTGGGGACCGTGGGATTACCGGGCGTCGGGTGCGGGTGCTGAGGCGCGTCGGGTGATCACGATGAACCTGTGGAAACCGAGCGTGCCCGCGACGGGCGATCGCTTGGTGACCCGACAGGAACTCGAGCAGCACAACACCTTCGAGGACTGCTGGGTCATCATTCACGGCAAGGTTTATGACCTCACCGAGTGGAAGGACCGCCATCCGGGAGGGCCCTTCGTGGCGAGGCTGTACGCAGGCAAGGATGCCTCTGCTGAATTCGGTGACTTCCACAGCAAGGCAGCCACGCGCCACATGCGCCTCTTCTGTATCGGCGACTACGCCGGCGACCGAATGACCTCGGAGGAGTTTGCACGTGGGACCGCACATTAGTCTGGCCGACGGCATCGATGTCGTTGTCGACAGTGTTCGCCAACTCACCCCGGACGTCGCCGAGATACGGGTGACCGATCCGTCGGGGGCGCCGCTCCCGCCGTGGCAGCCCGGTTCGCACATCGAGGTGGGTCTCCCCAGCGGTATAACGCGGCAGTACTCGCTGTGTGGTTCGGGGTCCGACGAGCGGTCTTACACCATTGGCGTGCTGCGCCAGCCTGCCGGTCGCGGTGGTTCGGCGGAGTTGCATCGCGTGACCAAGCCCGGTTTGGTGTTAAGGATCAGCAAGCCGCGAAACAACTTTCACCTCCGCGACGCACCCTCCTATCTCTTCCTTGCCGGTGGAATTGGAATCACCCCGCTGCTTCCCATGGTTCGTTCGGTGGCGCAGCGCGGGGCCGAATGGAGGCTTCACTACGGGGCGCGGTCTCTTGAGCAAATGGCTTTTCGGGAACGCGTTGACGAGTTGTCGCCGGCGCGGTACACGCTCTGGCCGCAAGACTCTGCTGGCCGGATGCCAGTCGGTGAGCTGATCGCAGCGGCGACGCCGGAAACGTTGGTCTATGTGTGTGGGCCCGCTGCAATGCTGGATGCAGCGTCGGTCGCGGTCAAAGCCGCCGGTCGTACACCGCGACTGGAGATTGAGCGGTTCACGGGTCCCGCAGCCGTTGATGAGGGACCGTCGGGGGCCATCGAGGTGGAGTTGAAGCGCTCGGGTGTGGTCGTGCACGTCGACGGTGGGCAGTCGATCCTGGATGCGGTGCGGGCTGTCGTTCCCGAGGTGGAGTTCTCTTGTCAGGAGGGCTATTGCGGCACGTGTGAGACCGCCGTGTTGTCGGGGATTCCCGATCACAGGGATGTCTACCTCGACGACGAAGAGCATGCATCGAACTCTGTGATGATGATCTGCATCAGCAGGGCACTCACACCGAATCTGGTCCTGGACTTGTAGGCCAATCGCAGGAGCGGAAGGGCCGCAACAGAAGTGGAGATGAAGACCTGGCCACCGCGACCGTCGGTCGCTCATGACGACCGGTCAGCGATCGGCTTTAGTCACACGGGTCGCACTGCCCGCTGAGCGGGAGTTGGCTGAAGTGCACGGGGCCGAGGATGACGGGTTTCCCGACGTGCGGTTTTGTCCTCACGCGTTTGGCGATGACCGCGCGTGTCGGGGTGGGTTGGCCGCCATCGGCCGGCATGTCGGCGCCATGGAAGCGGTAGCACTGTAGCCGCGACTCGGCAGCGTGCGGCTGAAGATCCTTCGGCTTTGGCTGACCCATGATCTTCAACGCGTATGCGTAACCCGCGCCGACCGTTTCGTCACCGCTCGAGACGCACAGCGCCCTCAGTGGCGGTCCACCTTCGGTCGCATTCCGGTCTGCAATCGCGACCGGAACCCTTGCCGATCCAGCTCCGCTGATGCGCGCCGTACTGGATGCCCGAGTCGCCAAGGACGCTCCGCGCAAGGTCCGAGTAGGTGAGGTAGTCGTTGTAGCGCTTCGCCGTCTGGATGAGGACCCCGTAGGCGGCTCGGACCCATTCGGCATGTGCTTCATGGAAGGAAACCGGTGCTCCGTCAGACGCTCGCCACGGTGAAGGAACGTTCAGTCTTCGCCCGACGGCGCGGAGCTGTCCTTGATCGGATCGTCCGGCTCGCTGGTCGGCGCTGCTTCTTGCTCGTCGCTAGTCACCTGTGACGACAGACAGGCGGGTCTGCTGAGCGATGCTCGGCGAGAAAGGTCGCCGTGATGACGACACTGGATGATGTGACCAAGAAGAAGGCTGAGCAGTCCGCAGAGCAGCAGGCTGCGGTCGAGTTGGTCCGGCTGGCCCAGGAGCAGGGCCTGTCGCTGACAGGGCCCGACGGGTTGCTCAAGCAGCTGACGAAAACGGTCCTGGAGACCGCGCTGAACGAGGAGATGACCGAGCACCTCGGCTATGAGAAACACGATCCGGCCGGCGCGGGGACAGGCAACATCCGCAACGGCACCCGCTCCAAGACGGTGCTGACCGACACCACCGGCCCGGTCGAGATCGACGTGCCGCGTGATCGGGCAGCGACGTTCGAGCCGCAGATCATCAAGAAGCGGCAACGCCGACTGTCCGGTGTGGACGAGGTGGTGTTGTCTTTGTATGCCAAAGGGCTTACCACGGGCGAGATCTCGGCTCACTTCGCCGAGATCTACGGCGCCTCGGTCTCGAGGAAGCGGCTCCTCGGCCTCCAAGGAGGCGATCAGCCGGATCACCGACAAAGTGCTCGAGGAGATGAACGAGTGGGCGGTGCGGCCTCTGGATGAAACCTACGCGGCGATCTTCATCGACGCGATCGTGGTGAAGGTCCGCGACGGCCAAGTCGCCAACCGGCCGTTCTACGCCGCGATCGGCGTCACTCTCGGCGGGGAACGCGACATCCTGGGCCTATGGGCCGGCACCGGCGGTGAGGGCGCCAAATTCTGGATGGCCGTGCTCACTGAGCTACGCAACCGCGGCATCAAGGACACCTTCTTCGTCGCCTGCGACGGTCTGAAGGGCTTGCCCGAGGTGGTCGGCAACGTGTGGCCGCAGGCGATCGTCCAAACCTGCATCATTCACCTGATACGCAAGACTTTTCGGCTCACCTCCCGTAAGTATTGGGATGAGATCAAGCGCGATATCAAACCGATCTACACCGCGGTTAACGCCGCCTCGGCCCGCTCGGCGTTCGACGAGTTGGCCGAGAAATGGGGGCAGCGCTATCCGGCGGTGATTCGGTTGTGGGACAACGCCTGGAACGAGTTCATCCCGTTCCTGGACTACGACGTGGAGATCCGGCGGGTGATCTGCTCGACGAATGCGATCGAGTCGCTCAATGCCCGCTACCGCCGCGCGATCAAGGCCCGAGGGCACTTCCCCGCGGAGCAGGCCGCCCTGAAATGCCTCTATCTGGTGACCCGGTCGCTGGACCCGACCGGTGCCGGCAGGGCACGATGGACGATGCGGTGGTTGAGTCGGCCCGGGGCGCGGTGTCGGCATTGCTGCCGCTCCGTTTCCCCGGGCCGCTCGCCGAACCCGGCGTGCGTGTCTCCACGCACCGGGCTCTCCACGATCGGGTGCCGTCAGGCCGTTCTCAGCCGCAGGAACGGGTTAGGAATCTTGTTGCCGCGGTATCGGTAACGGGTGACCGTCACCGCTGCCGGATTGAACACCTCGATCCCATCTGCCGCGATCGGAAGCCACCTCCCCGTGGGAGTGGTGAACTTGCGGCGGAACACCTTCCACCTCCAGCGGTGCCGTTTGCGCAACCAGCGGATGATGCGCCAATTGACGAAGCGGCGCAGCCGGTTGAGCGTGTGCTTGCACACGGCATACCGGAAGTAGTTGGTCCAACCGCGCAGGATCTGGTTGATCCTGCCGACGACGGCTCCCATGTCCGCTTGGCTGACACGATGTGTCAGAGCACGGATCTTCGCCTTGACCGACCGGAACGGCCGATCGGTGATGAACGTGTGGACGAACCACTTCCGTGTTCCCCGTTTACGTTTCCACTGGATGCGGAAACCGAGGAAGTCGAACCCTTCGCGCATGTGCACGATCCGCGTCTTGGACTCCGAGAATCGAAGCCCTAGCGGAGCAAGCACGGTCGCGATGTCCTCGCGCAACGCGACCACGTCGCCTTCTTCGCCGTGCACGAGCACGACGAAATCGTCCGCATAACGGACGATCCGCCACGTCGGCAGACCCTTGGAGCGACGATGGTTGCGTCGGTAGGTCGTTCCCATCACCCCGTCCGGTTGCCACGGGGCCATCACGTGCTCATCGAGCACTGACAACGCAATGTTGGCCAGCAGTGGTGAGAGAATCCCGCCCTGTGGGGTGCCGGTGTCGGAGTCCTCGTAGCGGCCGGTCTCGGTCAACACCCCAGCCTTGAGGAATGCCTTCACCAGCGCGAGCACGCGCTTGTCTTTGACCCGCAACCGAACTCGGCCCATCAGAGCCGAATGATCGATCCGGTCGAAGCACGCCTCGATGTCGGCGTCCAGCACCCACTGATAACCGCGGGAACCAAACATCTGAATCTCAGCGATCGCGTCGTACGCCCGCCGCCGGGGCCGGAAACCGTAGGAGACCGGAAGAAAGTCGGCCTCGAAAATCGGCTCCAGCACCAGCTTCAATGCGGCCTGAACCACCCGATCGGCAATGGTCGGGATCCCCAACTTGCGGAGCTTGCCCGACCCACCCGGTTTCGGAATCTTGCGCTGTCGTACGGGCACAGGACGAAACGAGCCGTCCTTGAGTGACGTACGGAGCTGGTCCAGGAACCTAGGCATCCCGAGGCCTTGTTCGACGTTGACGGTAGTCACACCTCGAAGCCGGGCGTGTTGCGGCCACGGTTGTCCGCGACCCGGTCGAACGCCACGATCAGCGTCGCCGGGTCGTGCACGAGGTTGAACACATCACCAAACCGCCGCCCAGTATCGGCCACCGCCCAACGGTGCAGCTTGTCCTGCATCTCCGATACCCGCTGCCACGGACCCTTCTGGCGCGCGGCCGGCGCCGCCTTCGGCGGTGCATCTTTCGGCATTACAGCAACCAACTGCATCCTCTCGCTGTTGCCCTACCCCATGTGACCGGTCCCCCGACCTCGGAGCACTACGGCAACTCCGCCCCGCCGCGAGCCGATCGGCCGACGGTGCACCCAGGCCCCCGATACGCTGGCCGCCACCGGAAAGGGCAGACCCGCAACGGCTTCCGTGTTCACTGTGTTCGCTCGATCGAGGAGCATCCCGACTCTGCCCCTGCGGCCTCGCTGTGGTTACAGTCCCAGCCCCGGGCTCGTAGAGGTGGCTGATCATGCGTTTGAGGGACGGATGGGGTATCGATTCTCGCTCAGTGGTACTTTTTTATACCAAATTCCTGAGAAACTTTTCGTGTCGGTTAGCCGCGGGTTCCGATCAGAATTCCTTGTAGCCAAGGTACTTGCCGCTCAGGACGATTCGGACGCGGTCGCCGGCCGCGTCGGGCTCGCGGGAGAGATCGATGCGGAAGTCGATGGCGCTCATGATGCCGTCACCGAACTCCTCATGCACGAGTTCCTTGATCGTTGGGCCGTATACGGCGACCATTTCATGCAACCTATAGATGAGCGGGTCGGTTGGTACGACGGCAGGCATTGAGCCCTTATAGGGCGGTGCCTGCAGAATGTGCTCCGCCTCAGCGGGCAGGTTGAAGATTCGTACCACAGCTTGCGCCTGGTCTGCTTCGAGCGCCATCTGTCCAAGGCACGCCGCGGTCGTCCATTCCTTGCTGGCGCCGACCTCCTCGGCGACTTGGGACCATCGAACCCCACGCTGAATGCGCTCGGCGGTAATGAGTCCCGTGACGTCAGCGCGAGTGAGGGGGGTGGTCATCGGTCAGCCTCCTTGAGGAGGGCAATGGCCTCTGCGGTGGTCCAGACCGCGCTGGCGAGGAATCGGAAGTTCACTAGCGCGGCGAGGTAGCCGTCGCCTTCGGGCAGGCGTGGGCCCGCTGTGGCGTCCTTGACGACGGCGACTTCGAAGCCCTGCTCGACGAGTTCACGCATGTGGCCTTCGACGCACAGGTTGGCAGCCATCCCTGCCAGGATCACCTGGTTCACGCCGCGTTTACGTAACTGGAGAACCAGGTCGTTTGACTCGGGACCGACGATCTTGTGCGGAGAGGCGATCACGGTTTGCCCGTCATGGATGTGGTGCTGGTAGGCGGGCAGGAAGTCGGCGCCCGAGCCGGCGAAGCCGTCCGTCGTGTATGCGCCCCGGCGCCCGAACATGCCGGCAGTGCTCATGAACTGTTCGAGCGGATCGCCGAACCGCCACTGCTTGTCGGTGGGATAGAAGTAGTGCGGCGACACCGCAACTGTCATGTGCATCAGCTTCGCGGCGTCGAACAGTTCGCCGATGTGAGCGACGGTGTTGTTCTCGCTGATGCTGTCACCGAACACCGCCCATGAGACGCCCTCGGGGCTGAGGAAATCGATCTGCGGATCAGTGATGACCAGCGCGGCGTGCTCACGATTGAGCACAAAGGTAGAACCTGGGAGCGCAGGGTTGTCTGGTTCGGCGTAGATAGTCAGATCTGTCATGGGGCAATCCTCACGTGCCGGAAAGGGAAGAGCGAGACACTATGAATAATAGATGACCAGTCGACTATATTCAAGCACCGCGCCGACGCCGAACCCGGCCCTGGACAGATCGGTGCAGAAGCGCAGGAACGGTGACCGCTTCGAAGCTGTCATATGGCGCGCGGCTGCGGGCGACCTTCCCGCGGAGGGCCGCACCCTCCCACGCCTGGATCAGCTGCTGGGCGATCTCCGCCGCATCGAGATCCGCTCGGACGCCACCCCATTCACCCTGGCCAGAGCGCACACACTCGGCGAGAGCCTCATCCCAACGGTAGAGAATGCGGAGGAGTTCGGCGCGCACCGGTTCACTAGAACCACCAAGCTCGAGCGACAAGTTGCCGACCAAGCAGCCGAGCACGAAGTCGCCGGCCTCGTGCTCGTCGGCGAGGGCGTGGAAGAAGCGTGTGATTCGTTCCCGTGCCAAACCTTCTGCTTCAAGAATTGGGAGAAGGCGCGTTTCGATATCGGACCAATAATGTTCGAGGATCGCCGCGGCGAATGCCTCTTTGCTGGCAAAATATGCGTAGAACGACCCTTTTGGCACACCTGCGACATCGGTGATGTCTTTGACCCCGCTGGCGGTGAATCCACGCGCGTGTATGAGGCTGAGTCCCGCTTCGAGCAGGCGGCGACGCACGTCGGGATTCGATGGGCGGGGCACACAGCCAATCGTAGCTGACCGGTCGCCTACCTCTGTCGGCTCGACGGCAAGCTGATGGATATGCACAACGCGAGCTCAACATTTCACGAAGAGTCGTGAAGCCAACCGGGCGCTCACCTCGCGTCCGCGGGTCTCCAGCCTTCCCGCACGCCAGCAATCTCGCCGATCTCGCCCGGCCTGTTCGCGGTGCAGCCCGTGCAAGCGGTGTTGCCGGGCGTGATTGAGGGCTGGTGGGGTCGATTTGGCAGTCGTTCCAGCTTGGCGCTCGGGACCGAATGCACTCTCTTGTATGCGAGCCGAGTAGGCAGCCTGGAAACCGTGCAGCGGACTTGCCCAGAGAGCTTGCTGCACACCGCGCCACCGTGAATGATGTTGTGCCGGGGCCCGTTGAATGGGGGGCGTGCCGTGGGATTGACCGGATCCGATCGTGAAGCATGTGCCCACGATGAAATCCGTTGCGTCCGGCTGAGGTTGCCCACCTGATCACTACGTTGCTGCACGAGGCGGTATACCACGTATCGAGGGTCAGAGTGTCAGGGTCCGTTATGCCGACTACTTACCCACCGACGGTTTCCAAACGCAAAATATTGTCTCCACGATTGGGGCCTTCACTTTAGCGGCCTCAATGCTGCCGTTCGTCTGGAACTTGTTAAAGAGCTGCGCTACGGCGAACCAGTCGTCGTCGATGACCCCTGGGGCTTCGGCAACTCGCTGGAATGGGCCACCAGTTGCCCACCGCCACGACACAACTTCACCGAACTGCCCCGCGTCCGCTCCGAAAGGCCCGCCTTCGAACTGAACTACCCCGCAAATGCTCAATCGGATACCCGCCGAAAACCACACTAGGAGCAATCACAGAGCTGAGAACCGAGGCCTAACCGATACGATGGCGAAAGGCCGAAATAGTGACCCATGAGCCGGACCGCACAACTATGTGCAACCCCAGCTGCCGGGTTACCGCCGCGACCGTGGATCGTGTCCATTGACAGCACGTTCGATCATCAGCCCGCGCAGGATGTAGCGGGCGCAGCGCCGGATCGTCGCCCGCCGCGGCGGGCGAGTCGATCGGCGTTGTGGGCGAACACGTTGCCACGGATGAAAGCAGCCTCGCCCGCAGCTGGCGGACGACTGATCGTCGCATTCCAGCCACACCTGTACTCGCGGACGTTCGCCATAGAGTCCGGCGCCGCGTTGGATCATGGCGATGAGGTGGTCGTGTTGGACGTCTACGTCGCGACAGAAGACCCGATCCCGGGTTTCACCCGGTGGCCTGATCGCCAATGCGGTGCGCTATCACCGGAGGGCGTGCATTACGTGCCCAAGCGCGGCGCGGTGCCGACCGTGCTCGCAGGGCTGCCAGCTCAGGCGACATCATCATCACCATGAGGGCAGGGGATACGACATCACGGCGCTGCGATCAGAGTTACTGGAGCAACTGGCACGCAAGAAGCGGCCGTCTTGAGCCGCGCCTCAGTGGTGCGAGCCGGATTACTCAGGTCCTCGTCATGTGCAGTGGCAGTGGAATCTAGCGCAGCGTGTAGAGAGAAGGGTATGTCGGCCAACACCGGTCCACCACCCTGGGCCACCGAGTCCGTCGATCTCGTCGACGCCGATCCCGCCTGGGCTCTCCGCGGTGAGCAGGAACGCGACCATCTCGAAACGCTGCTCTCCCCTCGGCGGATCGCCCGCATCGAGCACGTCGGCTCCACCTCGATACCCGGTCTCGTAGCGAAACCGATCATCGATCTTCAAGCGCCCGTCGCCGATCTCTCGGATTCAGATTCGATCGCGGCGGTGTTGGCTTCCCACAACTGGCATCACGTGCATCCCGATCTCGACCAGCGACCCTGGCGGCGCTTCTTCGTCAAAGTCGCCGACGGGCGGCCCAGCGCCACCGTCATGTGATGACCCCCGACAGCCCGCGCCGGCACCAGCAGATCGCGTTCCGCGACAGCTGCGCGCGGACCCCCAGAACTCGGGGCAGAACACCGAATCGTGCTCTGCGATAGCGACCCGTTGAAGTTGCACTATTCATGGGGGTCTGGCCAGAATCGGTGCCGCCCCCTGGTCCAGATTCGAACATGAACTTGGCGCTACGCGAGCGGCTTTGGCCGCCGGCAGGCTTGGCTTTGCCGATGTCGCGCTGGTGTCGATACTTTCTGTCCACGTCCTGCGCACCCGTAATCCCAAGCCACAAACCCGACCCGCCAAAGGCGGTCATTTGACGTGCAATGCGCAGCTGCGGGAGCCGCCGCGCGAGTTGGTACTCCACAGTCGAGCGTGCCGAGCCCGGCAGGGTGATGTGGACTTGGCCGGCGTCCCGACGGCGCTGGGTGAGCGGCCCCAGCGCTGCGATCCAGCATTGCTCGACGACATCATCGGTCACCCCCGCCCGGGTAGAGTAAGACATCTGGATCCAGGGCCAGTTTCTGTGAGCAATTGACCGACTGAACGGTTTCGACGTTCTGGCGGCGCCGGACTCGGCGGTTAGCTTGACGACTGGCGCAGGTGGGACACCACCGGGAAGCGACGTTTGCACGCATCGACCGCCTGGGTGTTCCTCCTCTGTGAGGAGTGAACCCTGCCCGCAACCATCATTGATGGCGCACGTGTCGCCCAAGCCATGCTTACCGAAACACGCGAGCAGGCAGCGGAGTTCCATAAGACATGCGGTCGAAAACCTTG
>NZ_MVHH01000055.1 GCF_002086515.1 Mycolicibacter arupensis | reverse complement strand
TGATGGCACTGCTGGTGGCAATGGTGGTGCTGGGGGCAGTGGTGGCCAGGGTGGTTTGAGTGCTGATGGGCTGACTCGGGCTGTTGATGGTGATGGCGGCAATGGTGGCGTCGGTGGTGCGGGTGGTCACGGTGCCCATGGTGGGGCCGGCGCTGTTGGTGGGGCTGGTTCTGCTGGTGGTGACGGGACTGCGGGTTCGGTTGATGGTGCTGCTGGTGAGCGTGGTGGCGAGGGTGGCGCGGGCACGCGTGGTGGCAATGGTGGTGCCGGCGGTGCTGGTGGTGTTGCCGGTACTGGCGCCAACAATGGTGTGGCCGGTGTTGGTGGCGTTGGTGGTAACGCCGGCAATGGTGGCAACGGTGGCGATGGTGGTGCCGGCGGTAGCGGTGGCAGTGGTCTGGGGCAGTCCGGTGCCGGTCTAGCTGGCGGCAATGGTGGCGCTGGCGGTGCTGGTGGCGATGGTGGTGCTGGTGGTGCGGCGGGCACTGCCGGTGCTGGTGGTCTCTCCGGTGATGGCACGCGGGCTGCTGAGGGTGCGGCGGGCACCGATGGTCTGCAGGGTCTTGGTGGTGTCGGTGGTAACGCCGGCAGTGGTGCTGATGGCACCGATGGGGCTGCGGGTCGTGATGGCCTCAGCGATGGCAACACCTCGATCGATGGTGAGGCCGGTCAGGCTGGTGGCGCTGGGGGTAATGCCGGTGTTGGTGGCGCCGGTGGCTCGGGTCGTGAGGGTCAGGGCGCTTCGGGTGCTGATGGCACCGCCGGTGTGGGTGGTCATGGTGGTGCTGGTGGCCGGGGTGCTGATGGTGTCGATGGCAGCCTCGCCACCGTCCCGGGGGGTAACGGCGGTGCGGGAACCAACGGTGGCAACGGCGGCAACGGCGGCGCGGCCGGCACCGGCGGCCGCAACGCCGATGGCAGTGCCAGTGGACTCGACGGGGCTCAGGGCAATGGTGGCGACGGTGGCAACGGTGGGGATGGCGGCGCGGGCTACCACGGCCTGAGCGGAGCCAACTCCGGCGACAACGGGCAAGAAGGCGGCAGGGGCGGCGCAGCCGGCTCCGGTGGTCACGGTGGTACCGGGGCCATCGGCGGCGCTGGCGGTAACGGCGGCAACGGTGGTCAGGGCGGCAACGGTGGTCAAGGCCGCGACGGCTATGACGCAGCAGGCGACGGCGATGCCCTTGCCGGGAGCCACGGCGGCAACGCCGGCGACGGCGGCAACGGTGGCGCCGGTGGCAGCGGAGGCCAGGGCGGCAACGGTGGAGCCTCGACAGCGGCTGGCGGCGTGGCAGGCGCGAACGGCAGCGGAGGCAATGGTGGTCAGGGGGGCAACGCCGGCACCCCCGGCGATGGCGGCGACGGCAAGGCGGGCGACGCAACCCACCTCGCCGGCGGCAATGGCGGCAATGGCGGCAACACCGGTGCTGCCGGAGCTGGCGGCGAATATGGCGCGGCCGGGACTGGCGGCCAGGCCGGTACCGGCCAGGCGGGCCAAGGCGGAGTGGCCGGCAACGGCGTCACCGGTGTCGTCGGAAACGGGGGCAACGGCGGACACGGCTACGACGCCGGCAGCGACGACCACGCCGCGGCGAGCGTCAACGGTGGAAGCGGCGGCGCCGGCGGCAACGGAGGCGACCGCGGTAATGGCGGCAGCGGCGGCAACGGAGGCGATGGTGCCGCCGGTGCGCAAGGTGCCGACGGCCACGACCCGGGTGCAGCAGGAAACACTGGCGGCGTCGGCGGGTCCGGCGGTCAGGGCGGCGCCGGCGGAGCCAGTGGCACCCAAGCCGGCAACGCTGGCTCTGGAGGAAACGGCGGCCACGGAGCCACCGGTGGTAACGGCGGCACCGGCAACGACGGAGCTGCCGGCAGCTTCGCCAACGGTGGGACCGGCAACGGCGGCAACGGCGGCAACGGCGGAGCCGGCGGACGTGGCGGCAACGGTGGCGACGGCGGTGCAGCCGGCACACTCAACAACGGCAGCGGCAGCGCCGGAACGCAAGGCGCCGGCGGCAACGCCGGCAGCGGGGGCAACGGTGCTGACCCCGGCGACGGCGGCAACGGGGCGTCCGGGATCGCGACTCACACCACCGGCGGCAACGGCGGAAACGGCGGCAACCTCGGGCTCGGGGGCGCTGCGGGTACGGCGGGAGTCGGATCGAACGGCAGTGGCCACGCCGGCAACTCCGGCAGCGCTCCTGCCGGCGGCATCGTCGGAAACGGTGGCGACGGCGGCGCCGGCTACACCCCGGCACCTCCCGCCGTCCCCGGCCAGACCGCTGCCAACGGTGGTGCCGGTGGCAATGGTGGCAACGGCGGCGACCACGGTAACGGCGGTAACGGCGGTTCAGGTGGCAACGGTGGACAGGGAGCCGACGCCACCACCATGCAGTCCGGTGGCGGTCAGGGCGGCAACGGCGGCAACGGTGGCACGGGCGGAAAGGCCGGCCTGGGCGGTTCGATCATGGGCTCGAACGGCGTGGTCGGCAACGGCGGCGACGGTGGTCGCGGTGGCGCTGGCGCCATCGGCCAGCTGGGTCTCAACAACGGTTACGGCGGCACCGGCGGTACTGGGGGCAATGGCGGCAACGCCGGAGATGCCAGTGGGCAGGTCGGCAACGGTGGTGTCGGAGGCGCGGGTGGTGCCGGAGCGGACGGTGACCGCGGATACAACGGTGGAACCGGCGCAAACGGTGGCAAGGGTGGAACCGGCGGTCTGGCGGGCAGCATCGGCCACGGTGGTGTGGCCGGCAGTGGCGGCGACGGCGGCGCGGGCGGAACCGGCGCGGCTGGCGTTGTGACGAACAACAACGGACAGGGTTTCAACGGCGGTAACGGCGGCGTGGGAGGTAACGCCGGCAACGCGACAGGCAAGGCGGGCAACGGTGGTGTCGGCGGCAATGGCGGAGCCGGTGCTCAGGGCCAAGTCGGATACAACAACGGCTACGGCGGCAACGGCGGCAGTGGCGGGACCGGCGGGCTGGCCGGCGCCGTGGGATCCACCGGACAGGTGGGCAACGGCGGTACAGGTGGTGCCGGCGGAGACGGTGCGGACGGCCGCGTCGGCTACAACAACGGCTACGGCGGCAACGGCGGGCACGGCGGGTCTGGCGGAAACGCAGCCAACAGCACTGGTCAGGCCGGCGCCGGTGGAGACGGCGGCAAGGGCGGCCATGGTGACCATGGCCAGCTGGGCTACAACAACGGCTACGGCGGCAATGGTGGTAGCGGCGGTAACGGCGGGCAGAGTGGATCGGTCGGCACTGCCGGTCCGAATGTCAGCAGGGGCGGCGATGCCGGTGACGGGGGCAACGGCGCAGACAGCACCTCCACCTCCAACAACAGCTACGGCGGCAACGGCGGCAGCGGGGGTCACGGCGGTAATGCCGGCGCTGCCACTGGTCAGGCCGGTTCCGGCGGGAACGGTGGTATCGGTGGAAACGGCCGGGCCGGCCGGATCGACGCCAACAACGGCTACGGCGGCAACGGCGGACGCGGTGGTGACGGCGGAAACGCCGGAAGTATCGGCCTCGACGGAGTCGGGGGCAACGGTGCCTATGGCGGCGACGGTGGCGCGGGCGCGAACGGCGAGATCTATCGCAACAACGGCACCGGTGGCATCGGCGGCACCGGCGGCGCCGGCGGCAACGCCGGCACCAGCAGTTCGGGCGTTTCGGCCAGCCGCGGCGGTGCTGCGCAGGGCAGCGAAAACGGCGACGGCGGCAACGGCGGCGTCGGCGGCAACGGAGCCAACGGAGTCGCCGGAGTCAACGGCGGCAGCCCCGGACAGGGCGGCGCGGGTGGCACCGCCGGAGCCGCGGGCACAGGCGGTTCGGGCGGGCAGGCAGGTTCGGTCGGCCAGGCCGGCGCATCGGGCGCCCCGGCCTAGCCGATGGGCCGGGCCCGGTGGTGCGCAGCTGGAGGCATGCAGCGCCATCGGCAGTGACCGACGCTAGATATCCTGTGTCGCGAGTCGCCGGCGGACCAGCGAGGCGAAACTCAGAGAGGAGTGGCGCCCATGCGCGTCCTGGTGATCGGTTCCGGCGCCCGGGAACATGCGTTACTCCTGGCTCTTCGCAAGGACCCCAGCGTGGATCACCTGGTTATCGCCCCCGGCAATGCCGGTACCGCGGCGGTGGCCGAGCAGCGTGACATCGACATCACCTCGGGTTCGGCGGTCACCGCCTTGGCTCGTGAGGTCGAAGCCGACCTGGTGGTGATCGGCCCGGAGGTGCCGCTGGTTCTGGGCGTGGCAGACGCGGTGCGTGCCGCCGGCATCGCCTGCTTCGGGCCATCGCAGGACGCCGCGCGCATCGAGGGCTCCAAGGCGTTTGCCAAAGACGTGATGGCCACCGCCGGCGTGCGCACTGCCCGCTCGGAGATCATCGACAACCCGGCTGACTTGGATGCCGCGCTCAACAACTTCGGGCCGGAAGCCGGTGAGGCGGCCTGGGTGGTCAAGGACGACGGGCTGGCGGCCGGCAAGGGCGTCGTGGTGACTGCGGATCGGGCAGCTGCCCGGGCACATGCCGCCGGACTGCTGGACAGCGGGCACCCGGTGCTGTTGGAGTCGTTCCTGGACGGCCCGGAACTCTCCTTGTTCTGCGTCGTCGACGGCGCCACCGTTGTCCCCCTGTTGCCGGCACAGGACTTCAAGCGGGTCGGTGACGGCGACAGCGGACCCAACACCGGTGGTATGGGCGCCTACGCGCCGTTGCCATGGTTGTCGGGGGAGGCCCTGGCGGCCATCGTCTCCGACGTCGTCGAACCCGTCGCGGCAGAACTGGTTCGGCGGGGCAGTCGCTTCACCGGCCTGCTGTACGCGGGGCTGGCGATGACGTCGACCGGGCCGGCGGTGGTGGAGTTCAATTGCCGCTTCGGCGATCCAGAGACCCAGGCGGTGCTGGCGCTGCTGGAGTCCCCGCTGGGGCAGTTGCTGCATGCCGCGGCTACCGGGGGGCTCAGCGAGTTCGGGGCACTGCGCTGGCGGGATGCGGCCGCGGTGACGGTGGTGCTGGCCGCGGAGAACTACCCGGGTCGACCGCGGGTCGGCGATGTGATCTCCGGCGCTGAGGCTGACGGGGTGCTGCACGCCGGAACCTCAGTGCGTGACGACGGGGCGGTGGTCTCCTCCGGAGGGCGGGTGCTGTCGGTGGTGGGTGTGGGAGCCGACCTGACTGCGGCGCGAGCCGACGCATATCGGATCCTCGATTCGATTCGACTGCCCGGCAGTCACTTCCGCACCGACATCGGAGCGGCCGCGGCCGCGGGGAAGATCCAGGTCTGAGCTGACGCGTCTACCGCTATCCTGTGTGACATGGCTGACGAAACCGAACCGGAGTCCACTGAATCCGAAAAGCAGGATCCCCCGGCAAAAAGTGCGACCCCGGAGAGGCGGCGGTCAGTTCCGGCCCCGGCTCCCTCCACCACCGGCCCCTTGCTGATCGCCGCGGCGGTCGCCTTGGTTGCAGGGCTCCTCGGCGGTGCGGCAGTGGCAGCTTTCTGGCATCCGTCATCGGGAGGCTCCTCATCGGGCGGCAAGTTCAGTGCCCAGCAGGCCGACGACGCCAAAAAGAATGTCTGCGACGCCGTCGTGATGGCGCGTCAGGCGGTCGCCAACAACATGCACATGAAGAACCCGGACCCGGAGAACCCCATCGCCCAGCTCGCGGTGGCCGCCAACGCCCGGTTGTCGTTGACGGCGGGCGCGGCGTATCTGCGCGGCAGGCTCGAAGCTGAGCCTGCGACGCCCGAAGACATTGTGGATTCCACCGAGAAGATGGCGGGCGCGCTTGAGCGCCTGAACCTCAGCTACCTTGTCGGGCAACCAAACTCCGAGCGTGAGCAGCTGGGGCATGACCTCGACAACCACATCACCACGTTGGGCAAGCTCTGCCAGTAAACGCTCACAGCCGCCCCCGGATCAGCCGGATCTAGGCCGTCAACAGCGGAGCGATCCAGGTCAACTCCGCAGGCAGCTGAGAACTCCAGTACGAACCGTCGTGCCCGCCGGGAGAGAAGCCACCTGCCGGCGGGCTGGGCAGTTGGGCGATGAACGCCTGGGTCGCCGCGGCGAATGGGTCGGCGTTTCCGCAGTCGACCCGGATCGGGATGGAGCCCAAAGCGGGCATCCCGAAGACCGAGTTCGCGGCGAAGTCCGTAGCGCCGTCGAAGGCTCCCGGTGCCGTCGCCCCGGCCGTCAGCCACAGCGCGGGACTGACGGCGCAGATGGCCGCTGTTCTGCGGGGGCCGAGTCTGCCTCCCAGCAGCAGCGCGCCGTACCCGCCCATTGACCAGCCGAGGAACGCCACCCGAGACGTGTCCAAGCCCTGATCGGCCAGCAGCGGCAACAGTTCGTCGGTCACCATGGCCCCCGAGTCCTCGCCGGAGGTCCGTCGGTGCCAATAGCTCCCGCCGCCATCGACGGCGACCACCGCGAACGGCGGCAGCCCCGCGTCCACCGCTTCCGCAAGGCCCTGTTCCACGCCCCCGGCCATCACCGTTGCGGCATCGCTGCCCTTGCCGTGTAGGGCGATCAGCGGACGCAGCGAACCGGTCTGACCCGGGGGCCGGGCGATCGCCCAGTTGGTGGTGACGCCGCCGCGTGCGGCCGAGGCGAATGATCCGGTGACCATCGTCGGTGCGCTCTGCGGTGGGGCCGCCGGTGCGTGCCGGGCACTGAGTAAAGAAGTCGCCCCCAAAGCGCCCGCGGCACTCGCGGCGGCCCCGAGGCGCAGTACCGCTCGTCGGCTCAATTCCGGCATGTCGGCCATCATGCCAGCGGGGCGCCGTTTGTCGGAAAAAGGCGGAAACCCATGATGCGGCGATACTCGGGCTGGCAGCATCTACGCGTAATGACAGCAGTAACGCCTAAGGGCGAACGCCGACGGTATGCGCTGATCAGCGCTGCCGCGGAGCTGCTGCGCGAGGGGGGATTCGACGCGGTGGGGCATCGCGCGGTGGCGCGGCGGGCCGGTCTGCCGTTGGCGTCGACGACCTACTACTTCTCATCCCTCGATGACCTCACCGCCCATGCGGTGGAACACATCGAGATGTTGGAGGTCGCGCAGTTGCGTGCCCGCGTCACCGACTTGACGCGGCGCCGGCGTAGCGCCGAGACCACCGCGGACATTCTGGTCGAGCTCCTCGTGGGGGTGGAAAGCGGCGAGCGGGTCGCCGAGCAATTGGTCTCGCGCTACGAGCGCTACATCGTCTGCTCCCGTCAGCCGGCGCTGCGCGACATCCAGCGCCGGATCCTTCGCCAACGATCCGAAGCGGTCACCGAAGCCGTCGAACGTTCCGGCCGGATCGCGCGGGTCGAGATGGCTTATGCCCTGGTTTGTATGGTGGACGGGGCGGTGATGGCGGCGTTGGTCGATGACCTGCAACGGCCACGGGTGGCAGCACGGGCCGCGGTGATCGACGTCATCGACATGCTCGCGCCACTCGATCAGCGCGCGGTGTCGGCCTGATTCGGCCGCGCGGTATGCTGCGGCGATCCTCTTGTCGGATTTTTGTAACCTGCAGTTAACAAGGGGAGTCAGCCGCCCGAAATTGGCGGAGAGATGCGAATGTGGAGAGCTACGTCATGAATATCGGTGTCCTATCCGAGGCGCAGCCTGGTGAGACGCGTGTGTCGGCGACGCCGACGACGGTCGCTGCACTGATCAAGCTCGGCTACGACGTCGTAGTGGATTCCGGTGCCGGTGACGCATCGTCCTTTTCCGACGCGGCGTACACCGAGGCTGGCGCCACCATCGGTGACGCACGCAGCGCGGACATCGTCTTCGGCGTCAACGCCCCGTCGACCGAGCAACTGGACGGGATGAAGCCGGGCGCGACGCTGGTGAGCCTGTTGGCGCCGGCATTGAACCCGGATCGGGTGGAGGATCTGGCACGCCGGCCGATCACCGCGCTGTCGATGGACGCGGTTCCGCGGATCTCCCGCGCGCAGTCGCTGGACGTGCTGAGCTCGATGGCCAATATCGCCGGCTACCGCGCCGTGATCGAGGCCGCCCATGTCTTCGGCCGGTTTTTCACCGGCCAGGTGACCGCTGCCGGCAAGGTCCCGCCGGCCAAGGTGTTGGTGGTGGGTGCCGGAGTGGCGGGCCTGGCGGCTATCGGTGCCGCCGGCAGCCTGGGCGCCATCGTGCGAGCCACCGACCCGCGTCCGGAAGTGGCCGACCAGGTTCGTTCGCTCGGTGGCGAGTACCTGTCGATCTTTGTCCCGGAGGCCGGGGAAGATGAGGTGTCGGCAACCGGTTACGCCAAGGAGATGAGCGACGACTACAAGGCCCGGGAGGCGCAGCTCTACGCCGACCAGTGCGCCGATGTCGACATCATCATCACCACCGCGCTCATCCCGGGTAGGCCCGCACCGCGGATCATCACCGCGGACATGGTGGCGTCGATGAAGCCGGGCAGCGTGATCGTCGACATGGCCGCCGCCAACGGCGGCAACGTCGAGGGCACCGTCAAAGATCAGGCCGTTGTCACCGACAACGGGGTCACGATCATCGGATACACCGACCTCGCCGG
Organism: Mycolicibacter arupensis; assembly: GCF_002086515.1. Classification (GTDB taxonomy): domain Bacteria; phylum Actinomycetota; class Actinomycetes; order Mycobacteriales; family Mycobacteriaceae; genus Mycobacterium; species Mycobacterium arupense. The sequence goes on along the minus strand of NZ_MVHH01000055.1, from coordinate 15,092 downwards.
CCGATTGCCCGCCCAGGCGTCGCAGCTCTACGGCACCAACCTGGTCAATCTCATGAAGCTGATGACCCCCGGTAAGGACGGCCAGCTGGTGCTGGACTTCGACGACGTGGTGCAGCGGTCGATGACCGTGGTCCGCGACGGCGAGTCCACCTGGCCTCCGCCCCCAGTGCAGGTCTCGGCCGCCCCGGCCAAGGTCGCCGAAGCCCCGGTCGTGACGCAGGCGACCAAGGAGCCGATGTCCGCCGGACGCCGGCTTGGCGTGGTGGTCTCGGCTGCCGCGGTGCTGTTCGCGCTGGTCGCGATGGCTCCGGCCGCGCTGCAGGTGCACCTGATTGTCTTCGCGTTGGCGATTGTGATCGGTTACTACGTGATCGGCCACGTGCACCATGCGCTGCACACGCCGCTGATGTCGGTGACCAACGCAATCTCGGGAATCATCGTGGTGGGTGCGCTGCTGCAGATCGGCCACGGTGACACGATCATCACAAGTTTGGCCGCCGCGGCGATCCTGCTGGCCAGCATCAACATCTTCGGTGGTTTTGCGGTGACCCGCCGCATGCTCGCCATGTTCTCCCGCAGCTAGGCGCTGCGCACCCCGACTTGGAGTAGACCCCGCTTATGTTTTCTGTTGAGACCGCCGCCTCGGCGGCATACATCGTCGCGGCGCTGCTGTTCATCCTGGCGCTGGCCGGGCTGAGCAAGCACGAGACGTCCAAGGCCGGTAACAGCTTCGGCATTCTGGGGATGGCCGTGGCGCTGGTGGCGACCATCGCCTTGGCCGTGAACCACAGCATCCAGCCGGCTGGGCTGGCGTTGCTGATCGGCGCGACCGTGGTGGGTGCTGCGATCGGCCTGTGGCGCGCCAAGGTGGTCGAGATGACCGGCATGCCCGAACTGATCGCGTTGCTGCACTCGTTCGTCGGGTTGGCCGCGGTGTTGGTCGGCTGGAACGGCTACCTCCACGTCGAGGCCGCACGGAACGGGCCGGACGCGCAGGAGTTGGCGGCCTCGGGTCTGCTGGGCATTCACTCCGCCGAGGTGTTCATCGGCGTGTTCATCGGCGCGGTGACTTTCACCGGGTCCATCGTGGCCAACCTCAAGCTCTCGGCGCGGATGAAGTCCAACCCGCTGATGCTGCCCGGCAAGAACTTCCTGAACATCGGCGCCCTGGTCGCGTTCGTGGCCTGCACGGTGTGGTTCGTGCACGAGCCGCAGCTGTGGTTGCTGATCGCGGTCACCGTGCTGGCGCTGGCGTTGGGCTGGCACCTGGTGGCCTCCATCGGCGGTGGCGACATGCCGGTGGTGGTCTCGATGCTCAACAGCTACTCGGGCTGGGCGGCGGCGGCCTCGGGCTTCCTGCTCTCCAACGACCTGCTGATCATCACCGGCGCGTTGGTCGGTTCCTCAGGTGCCTACCTGTCCTACATCATGTGCAAGGCGATGAACCGCTCGTTCATCTCGGTGATCGCCGGTGGCTTCGGGATCGAGGCCGGGCCGTCGGAAGACAAGGACTACGGCGAGCACCGCGAGATCACCGCCGAGGGTGTGGCCGAACTGCTCTCTGGCGCTGACTCGGTGATCATCACCCCGGGCTATGGCATGGCCGTCGCTCAGGCCCAGTACGGGGTCGCCGAACTCACCCGAAAGCTGCGCGACCGCGGTGTCAAGGTGCGATTCGGCATCCACCCGGTCGCCGGTCGCCTCCCCGGTCACATGAATGTGCTGCTGGCCGAGGCCAAGGTGCCTTACGACATCGTTCTGGAGATGGACGAGATCAACGACGACTTCGGCGACACCTCGGTGGTTCTGGTGATCGGGGCCAACGACACCGTCAACCCGGCGGCGGCCGAAGACCCGTCCAGCCCGATCGCCGGCATGCCCGTGCTGACCGTGTGGGACGCCGACAATGTGATCGTCTTCAAACGCTCCATGGCGTCCGGCTACGCGGGCGTGCAGAATCCGCTGTTCTTCCGGCAGAACTCCGCCATGCTGTTCGGCGACGCCAAGGACCGGGTCGAGGACATCCTGCACGCGCTGTAGGTGTGCGACTCGGCCGAAGCACACGTCCGTAAGCTAGCTGCTCGTGAGCATTCCCAATGTGTTGGCCACCCGCTATGCCAGCACCGCGATGACAGACATCTGGTCGCCGCAGGCCAAGATCGTCGCCGAACGGCGACTGTGGCTGGCCGTACTGCGCGCCCAGTCCGAGTTGGGCGTCCCGGTCCCGGACCAGGCGATCGCCGACTACGAGGCCGTCCTCGGCGACGTCGACCTGGCCTCTATCGCGGCCCGGGAGCGGGTGACCCGCCACGACGTGAAGGCCCGCATCGAAGAGTTCAATGCGCTCGCCGGACACGAGCACATCCACAAGGGGATGACCAGCCGGGATCTGACCGAGAACGTCGAGCAGCTGCAGATCCGTCAGTCGCTGCAGCTCGTCCACGACCACGGGGTTGCGATCGCCGCGCGGCTGGTCACCCACGCGGTGGCCTACCGCGATCTGGTGATGGCCGGGCGTAGCCACAACGTCGCGGCGCAGGCAACCACCTTGGGCAAGCGGTTCGCCTCGGCCGCTGAGGAAACCCTGCTGGCGCTGACGCGCGTGCGAGAACTGATCGACCGCTATCCGCTGCGCGGCATCAAGGGGCCGATGGGCACGGCGCAGGACATGCTGGACCTGTTCGACGGTGACACCGCCAAGCTGGCCGAACTCGAACGGCGGGTGGCCGACTTCCTCGGCTTCGCCGCAGTGCTGACCAGCGTCGGGCAGGTCTACCCCCGCTCGCTGGACCACGACGTGGTCTCCGCGTTGGTGCAACTGGGTGCAGGCCCCTCCTCGCTGGCCCAGACCATCCGCCTCATGGCCGGCCACGAACTGGTCACCGAAGGTTTCGCGCCCGGCCAAGTGGGCTCGTCGGCGATGCCGCACAAGATGAACACCCGTAGCTGCGAGCGCGTCAACGGCCTGCAGGTGGTGCTGCGTGGCTACGCCTCGATGGCCGCCGAACTGGCCGGCGCGCAGTGGAACGAGGGGGACGTGTTCTGTTCGGTGGTGCGCCGCGTAGCGCTGCCGGACGCCTTCTTCGCCGTCGACGGACAGACCGAGACCTTCTTGACCGTGCTCGACGAATTCGGTGCCTACCCGGCGGTGATCACCCGCGAGCTGGATCGCTACCTCCCCTTCCTGGCCACCACCAAGGTGCTCATCGCCGCGGTGCGCGCCGGGGTGGGCCGCGAGGTCGCCCACGAGGTGATCAAGGAGCATGCGGTGGCTGTCGCGTTGGCCATGCGCGAGCGTGGCGCCGAGCCCGACCTGCTCGACAGGCTGGCCGCTGACGAACGGCTGCCCTTGGACCGCGCCGCCCTGGAGGCGGCCGTGGCCGATCGGCAGGCGTTCACGGGTGCGGCCGCCGATCAGGTGGACCGGGTTGCGGCTCAGGTGGCCGAGCTGGTCGAGCGCAATCCGGCCGCAGCCGCCTACGCCCCGGGCGCGATCCTCTAGCCGTCATGGACGTCCAGCAGCTCGAGGGCATCGACTTCACCGATCTGGACAACTTCGCCGACGGCTTCCCGCACGAGCTGTTCGCGCTGCACCGTCGGGCTGCCCCGGTGTTCTGGCACCAGCCCACCGCGCACACCCCAGACGGTGAAGGCTTCTGGTCGGTGGCCACGCACGCCGAAACCCTCGAGGTGTTGCGCGATGCGCAGACCTATTCGTCGGTCACCGGTGGGGAGCGACCCTTCGGTGGCACCGTGCTGCAGGACCTGCCGATCGCGGGCCAGCTGCTGAACATGATGGACGACCCGCGCCACGCCCAGGTCCGGCGGTTGGTCAGTTCCGGGCTGACTCCGCGGATGATCCGCCGCGTCGAAGAAGACCTGCGGCGCCGGGCCCGGGCACTGCTCGATGCCGTTGAGCCCGGCGTGCCGTTTGATTTCCTGGTCGACGTCGCCGCCGAGGTGCCCATGCAGATGATCTGCATCCTGCTGGGCGTGCCCGAGGCCGACCGGCACTGGCTGTTTGAAGCCATCGAGCCCAGCTTCGATTTTCGCGGCTCGCGTAAGGCGGTGGTCGCGCGGCTGTCCATCGAGGATGCCGGCAACCGGGTCTACACCTTCGGCCGGGAACTGATCGCGGCCAAGCGCGCCGACCCCGCCGACGACATGCTGTCGGTAGTGGCCAACTCGACCGACCCCGAACTCAGCGACCTCGAGGTCTACCTGTTCTTCCAGCTGCTGTTCAGCGCCGGTGCCGAGACCACCCGCAACGCCATCGCCGGCGGGCTTCTGGCGCTGGCTCAGCACCCCGATCAATACCGGCTGCTGCGCGCCGACCTCGACCTGTTGCCCACCGCCATCGAAGAGATCCTGCGGTGGACTTCGCCGGCTCCGTCTAAGCGGCGCACCGCCACCCGGCGCGCGGTATTGGGCGGGCAGACCGTCGAGCCGGGTCAGAAGGTCTTGGTGTGGGAGGGGTCGGCGAACCGTGATGAGCGTGTCTTCGATCGGGCCGGCCAGTTCGACATCAGCCGTAAACCCAATCCGCACATCGGGTTCGGTCACGGCGCGCACTTCTGCCTGGGCGCCCATCTGGCGCGATTGGAGCTTCGGGTGCTCTACGAGGAACTGCTGGGGCGCTTCGGTGAGGTGGCGGTGGTGGCGCCGGTGGAGTGGACGCGCAGCAACCGGCACACCGGGATGCGGCACATGATGGTGGAGCTGCGCCCCTAGCTCTTCGCCACGGGGGATCTCCGGGCCAGGCCGGCGGAGTGCAGCTCTAGGGCGGCCAGGCCGCCGATCACCGTAGGGTCGGCGTGGCGCCAGGCGCCGGCGGGGTCGGGACTGATCGCGGTCAGTTTGTTCAGGGGGCGATTGGTCAGCGCACGCAATGCCAGCAGCTGCTGCCCGGCGGGGTTTGAGTACAGGCCCAACACGGCCCGTTTACGCAGGAAGAACCGCAGCCGCAGGGCCAGCCACGGCATTGCCACCACCAGGATGGGCGGGGCCGCGACCGCGAACGCGAGTACGTAAGCCAGCCAGCCGGCGGTGGTGTTCAGGTTGTGGCCCGCCCCGGCGATGTCGACCGCGGCATGGCCTGCCGCGGTGAGGGGTTTGCTCACTGCGTCGCCCACCAACGGGATGCGGTCTGCGCTCTTACCCGCCGACGCCAGGCTGTCGGCCACGCCGTTGGCGCCGCGCTCGAACTGCTGGCCGACCCCGGCGATGGTGGTCACCGCGCCGTGCACCGCCAGCGCGATCATCACCCACAAGAAGGTCCATGCCGCGACGACGAGGTCGCTGAGCAGCTGGAGCAGCAAGCGGCCGGGGGAGGTGGCATAGGGCAGCAACCGGGACGTCATGCCTTCGATCCCAACACACCCGGCGCCCGTCCGGCAGGCGATGCGCCTCAGCTGTTGGGCGTGACGGTCACCGTGATGCTGGCGGCACCGGCGTCGGAGGCGATCACCAGCACCGGGGCGTTGGCGGCCGAGACGACCTGCCCGCCGGTGACTGCTACCTGGTAGCCGTCCGGGTAGAGGCCGGGCGGTACCGAGATGTTGGTGTGCGCTCCGGCGGCGAACTGCCCCGAACCGTCGGCCATCTCGGTGGAGTAGTTGAACGCGAAGGTGCCGTCGTTGAACGACCAGTTGCCCGGGATGCCGGCCACTGCCTGCGGATAGGGGGCGGCCAGTGCGTTCACCGCGTCGGTGGCGACGTTGTCGCCGGCCGGCGGCAGCTGCATGTCACGGACCAGGACGTTGTTGTAATCCCAGAAGAGCCAACCGAAGCCGTACTGGTTGGCGGACCCGGCGGCACCGGTGATGACGCTGGGGTTGGTGGTGTTGCCGAATTCGGTGAGCAGCGCCGGCACGTTGTGCGCCTGCGAGTAGGCGTTCGCGTGGCCCATGATGAAGTCGTCGAACAACCCGCAGCCGAAGTCACTGCCCAGGATCTCGTACCACGGGCAGTAGCTGTGGAAGGCGAAGATGGCGTTCGGGTCATCCGGTGGGGTCACGTGGGTGGGGACCGGCAGGTTGCCGAACAAGGTGTTGGAACCGAAGATGACCGGCGTGCTCGGGTCGACGGAGCGGATCGCGGCCGTCACCTGGTCATAGAACGGTGAGAGCTGCTGGGTGTCGAAGAACGGGTTGCCGAACGCGGTCGACAGATAGCCCGAACCCGGCCAGGGCTCGTTCATGAGTTCGTAGCCGGCGACGTGGGGATTGCCGTTGAACACGCCCGCGACGGCCTGGAACATGCTGGCGTAGTGGTTCTGCAGGCCTATCCCGTCCGAGGCGGGGGAGTTGGTCCAGAACGCATCCCAGGCGTGATTCACCGCGGCGTTGAGCGGGTAGTTCCACGGCCAGCCGAAGTTGATGTTGAGCGCATCGCCGATCTGCACGGCCCAGGCCGGTGCCCCGTCGCCGATCCCGGTGATGGTGTCGCTGTACAGGTCCTGATGCATGTCGATGACGCTGACGATGCCGTAGGACCCGAGCAGATCCACGGTGGCCTTGATCGATGCCAGATAGCCGTAGTCGATCTGTCCAGGGCTGGGTTCGACCCCGGACCAGATCACGCCGACGCGCACCGAGTTGATGCCGTTGGCGGCCAGGTACGCCGCGTCCTGGGCGTCGAAGTGGTCGGCCTCAGGGGTGAACGGGGCGTACTTGTTGACCTCATTGACCCCGTGCAGGATCACCACCCTGCCGTCGGCGTCGGTAAGCCAGGTGCCGGCGGTGCTGAACGCGCCGCTGCCGATCGGCGGGCCGCTGTCCAACATGCCGAAGGCGCCGACGGAACCGTGCGTGCCGAACAGTCCGGGGTTGCCTCCGGCCCCGCCCAGCGCCGGCCGCGCCCAGCCGGGAGTTGAGGCGATGCTGTCGCCGTAGCCGGCGTCGCCGCCGTTGCCACCTGCGGCGAACAGGCCGATACCGCTGCCGCCGTCGCCGCCGTTGGCGCCGTATCCGCCGTCTCCGCCGGCCCCACCATTACCCAGCAGCCAGCCACCGCTGCCACCGGCACCACCGGCGGCTTCGGCGCCACCGTCACCGCCCGCGCCGCCGTTGCCGATAAGCCCCGCCGCCCCGCCGGCCCCGCCGGCGACTCCGGTCTGATCGCTGTCCCACCCGGCGCCGCCGGTGCCGAACAGCCACCCCGCGGCGCCGCCGTCGGGGTCTGCCTCGGTGCCCGCATCGCCGTCACCGATCACAAAGCTGCCGAACCCGTTGAGGAAACCGGCGACCTGCTGGCCGGCCTGGGTGTCCAGCCACTGGTCCAGTCCGTTGTACAACGGCAGATAAATCGCCTGCTGGAACCAGTCGGTGAGGTCGAAGTTGGTGCCGCTGGCGATGCCCGGCCAGTCGCCGAACGTGTCGACAGAGATGCCGACCATCAGCTGTTCGAAGGCGTCCTCGATGTCCGCGTGTGCGACGGGCGCGGGCAGTCCGATTCCGAACGAGACCCCCGCTGCCGCCGCCGCAACGGCCAGGCCGGCACGGCGATTGGGCCGGTGGGGCCGGCGGCGGGAGTCGGCGTTGCGTGCGGGAACCATGAGCGGACCTACCTCGAAGCGTGGGAACCTATGCAATAACTATGAAGACACTAACAATTATCTGCATGTGATGTGTGGTTCCCCGTGCTGAGTTGGGGCCGGGTGCACCCTCCCCACTAGGCTGGCGCAATGCCGCGTCCCGCGCTCTCTGATTACCAGCACCTGGCCAGCGGCAAAGTCCGCGAACTCTATCGGATCGACGACCAGCACCTGCTGTTCGTCGCGACCGACCGCATCTCTGCGTTCGACTACATCCTCGACAGCGAGATCCCGGACAAGGGCCGCATCCTGACGGCGATGAGTGTCTTCTTCTTCGATCTCGTCGAGGCCCCCAACCACCTGGCTGGGCCGCCCGATGACCCGCGGATCCCCGATGAGGTGCTCGGACGGGCGCTGGTGGTGCGTCAGCTGCAGATGATGCCCGTCGAGTGCGTGGCGCGGGGCTACCTCACCGGCTCGGGTCTGCTGGACTATCAGCGCAGCGGCGCCGTGTGTGGCATTCCGCTGCCGCCTGGATTGGTCGAAGCCAGCAGGTTCGATAACCCCCTCTTCACGCCGGCGACCAAGGCCGAGATCGGTGAGCATGACGAGAACATCTCGTTCGCGCAGGTGATCGATCTGGTCGGTCCGGTGCGCGCAGGTCAATTGCGCGACCGCACCCTGGCCACCTACGTCCAGGCGGCCGACCACGCGCTGACCAAGGGAATCATCATCGCCGACACCAAGTTCGAGTTCGGAATCGACGAACACGACAACCTGGTGCTCGCCGACGAGGTGTTCACCCCGGACTCGTCGCGGTACTGGCCCGCCGACCACTACCGGGCCGGCGTCGTTCAGGACAGCTTCGACAAGCAGTTCGTCCGCAATTGGCTGACCGGTCCGGACTCCGGGTGGGACCGTTCCGGAGACCAGCCGCCCCCGCCGCTACCCGAGGACGTCGTCACCGCCACTCGCGCACGCTACATCGAGGCTTACGAACGGATTTCGGGCCTGTCCTTCGATGACTGGGTCGGCCCCGGCGCATGACCGACGCCTCCCAGGCCCTGCCTGGCCCGCCCACAGCCAAGCGGGTGGACAGCACCCGCACATATCACGGCGACGATTTCATCGACCACTACGAATGGCTGCGCGACAAGGCCGATCCGGCGGTGATCGCCCACCTGGAAGCCGAGAACGCCTACACCGAGGCTGCCACCGCGCATCTGGAGCCCTTGCGGCAGAACATTTTCGATGAGATCAAGGCGCGCACCAAGGAGACCGACCTGTCGGTCCCCGCCCGCCGAGGCGGCTGGTGGTACTACGGGCGCACCTTCGAAGGCAAGCAGTACGGCGTCCAATGCCGCTGCCCGGTCGCAGACCCCGACGACTGGAACCCCCCACAGCTCGACGAGCTCACCGAGATCCCGGGCGAACAGGTGCTGCTCGACCAGAATGTCGAGGCGCAGGGGCACGACTTCTTCGCGCTCGGTGCCGCCGCCGTCAGCCCGGACGGAAATGTCCTGGCGTACTCCGTCGACGTCGTCGGCGACGAAAGATACACCCTGCGCTTCAAGGACCTGCGCACCGGCGAACTGCTCGCCGATGAGATCGCCGGGATAGGCGCCGGGGTGACCTGGGCGACCGACAACAGGACGGTGTACTACGTAACCGTCGATGACGCCTGGCGCCCGGACACCGTGTGGCGCTACCGGATTGGTGCCCCTGACGAGCCCGCTGAACAGGTCTACCACGAGGCCGACGAGCGTTTCTGGCTGTCGGTGGGCCGCACCCGCAGCGACACCTACGTGTTGATCGCGGCCGGATCGTCGATCACCTCCGAAGTGCGCTATGCCGACGCGGCCGACTCGCATGCCGAGTTCACCGTGGTGCTGCCGCGCCGCGAAGGCATCGAATACTCGGTGGAACACGCGATCATCGGTGGCCAGGATCGATTCTTGATGCTCCACAACGATGGTGCGGTCAACTTCACCCTGGTGCAGGTGCCCGTCGACCGAGCCGGAGATCTCGCCGCGCAGCAGACGCTGATCGCAGGACGAGACGACGTGCGGCTGGACTCGGTGGACGCCTTCGCTGCACATCTGGTGGTCGGGTACCGTGCCGACGGCCTGCCCCGCATCGAGTTATGGCCGATCGGCGCCGACGGGCAGTTCCAGCCGCCGCAGCAGATCACCTTCGACACCGAACTGACCTCGGCCGGCCTGGCAACAAACCCGAACTGGGACGCCCCGAAACTGCGTGTGGGGGCGACGTCGTTCATCACCCCGGTGCGCATCTACGACATCGACACCGCGACGGGTGAACGCACGCTGCTGCGGGAACAACCCGTGCTGGGCGAGTACCGCAGTGCCGACTACGTCGAATACCGCGACTGGGCTCATGCGCCGGACGGCACCCGGATCCCGGTTTCGGTGGTGCACCGTGCCGGTATCGAACTTCCCGCGCCCACATTGCTGTACGGCTACGGGGCCTACGAGATGTGTGAGGATCCGCAGTTCTCGATCGCGCGACTGTCGCTGCTGGATCGGGGCATGGTGTTCGCCGTGGCCCACGTCCGCGGTGGGGGTGAACTGGGCCGGCTGTGGTACGAGGGCGGCAAGCTGCTGGAGAAGAAGAACAGCTTCAGCGACTTCGTCGCGGTGGGGCGTCACCTGATCGATGCCGGAATCTGCCGGCCCGGTCGCCTGGTGGCGATGGGGGGCAGCGCCGGCGGCCTGCTGATGGGCGCCGTGACCAACCTGGCGCCGGACCTGTTCGCCGGCGTGGTGGCGCAGGTCCCGTTCGTCGACCCGCTGACCACCATCTTGGACCCTTCGCTGCCGCTGACCGTCACCGAATGGGACGAATGGGGAAACCCGTTGGACGACAAGGACGTCTACTTCTACATGAAGTCCTATTCGCCCTACGAGAACGTCGCCCGATGCGACTACCCGCCGATTCTGGCCATGACCTCGCTGCACGACACCCGGGTGTACTACGTCGAACCGGCGAAGTGGGTCGCGGCGCTGCGGCACACCAAGACCGACGACAATCCCGTGCTGCTGAAGACCGAGATGAATGCCGGCCACGGCGGCATCTCCGGGCGCTATGAACGCTGGAAGGAGATCGCGTTCTCCTACGCCTGGCTGCTGTCGGTGGTCGGCTGCGGGTAACGTCGCGGCCATGAGCCTCGCCGATATCCCGCTGACCACCCTTGACGGCCGGTCCATTTCGCTGGCCGACTATGCCGACCGCGCGATCCTGGTCGTCAACGTCGCGTCCAAATGTGGACTGACTCCGCAATACGGCGCGCTGGAAAAACTCGCGCAGGACTACGGTGACCGCGGGCTGACCGTATTGGGCGTGCCCTGCAACCAGTTCATGGGCCAAGAACCCGGCACGGCCGAGGAGATTCAGACCTTCTGCTCCACCACCTACGGTGTGACGTTTCCGCTCTTGGCCAAGACCGATGTCAACGGTGCGCAGCAGCACCCGCTGTATGCGGAGCTGACCAAGGCTGCCGACGCCGAGGGTGCCGCCGGTGACGTGCAGTGGAATTTTGAGAAGTTTCTGCTTGCCCCCGGCGCCACAGTGGTCAACCGATTCCGGCCCACCACCGTGCCCGACGCGCCCGAGGTGATCGCCGCCATCGAAGCCGTCCTGCCTGGGTGATGCACACCCGGTCGGAACGCTTCCCCAGTGTGCGGGCCGCGGCGCTGGCCTACCGGTTCCGGGAAAGCCTTTTCGCCTTACCGCTGCTGATCGTGGTCGGCGGGATGGCGCTGGCGGTCATCACCCGGGTGGTGGACGGCAACATCGGCCCCTCCCCGCGCTACCTGCTGCAGATGGACAGTGGCGTGGCCACCACGCTGTTGTCCACCATCGCCGGTGCGACCATCACCACCGCCGGGGTCATCTTCTCGTTGACCATCGTGAGCCTGCAGCTGGCGAGTTCGCAGCTGTCGCCACGGGTCATGCGGTGGTTCATTCGGGACCGGCTCAGTCAGGTCGTCATCGGCCTGCTGGTGGCGACCTTCGTGTACTGCGTGCTGAGCCTGCCCGATCTCGATGGTTCATCGCCCGTGCCGGCGCCGCCGCTGACCGTCACCGTGGCGATCGTGTTGACCATCGCCACGGTGATCACGATCATCGCCCACGTCGACCACTTGGCCCATCGGTTGGAGGTGGGACAGGTGGTTCGCGAAATCGCCGCGGAGGGCTCGATGGTGATCGATGCCGTCGCGGCCGCCGCTGTGCACGAGCGACCGGCCCACGACGCCGATATGGACGTTCCGCAGAACGCTTTGAGGCTGACTTCGCCCGGCAACGGCTGGGTCAGTCAGGTGCACGCCGAACGGCTGTTGGCCGCCATCCCGGCCGGCACCACTATCCGGCTGGACACCCGTGTCGGCGCCTATATTCATCTCGGGCAACCCCTGGTCACCATCTGGCCGGTGCCCGCCCACCCGGATCGGGTGCGGCACAAGCTGGCCCGGGCCGTTGTCGTCAGTGACAGTCGGACCATGCAGGAAGACGTCGACTTCGCGTTCCGTCAATTGGTCGACATCGGACTGCGGGCGCTGAGTTCGGCGATCAACGACCCCACCACCGCGGTGGAGGCCACGCTGCGCGTGGGAAGCCTATTGCGCCGGGTCCTGTCGGCACCACCGCGACTGCCGGCCGTGGCCGGCCCAGAAGGGCGAATACTGTTGCGGCCCTGGGACCTGGACCCCAAGGAATACATCGGACACGGATTCGATCAACTCCGCCAGGCCGCGCCCTCCCAGCCCTTGGTGGCGGCGGCGATCCTGCGGGTGTTGCGGATGCTGGTCGCACACGCCAAGGAGTCCGGTCGGCCCGAGCATCTGCCGGCGCTGCGTGAGCAGACCGAGCTGCTGGTGGACTCGCTGGAGCGCGCGCCGGATCTGCACCCGCGTGATCTGGCCCGGCTCAAGGCGATCGCCGCCGACACCACCGATCCGGCCGACCACAGCCGTCGTAACCCCACTCCGTAGCGCCGCCTGGCGTCTTCCTTGACGTCACCGGGTGGACACCTGCACTGGTCACACTGATGTGGTGACCGGACAACTGATCGTCTCCGTCTCCGGGATCGGGGCCCGCACGCGTGACGATGCCGAGGCATTCTGCGCGCAACTGGACGCTCGGGGCGTGGGTGTTTCGCTGCTGGTGGCGCCGCGTCTGGGTGCCGACTACCGCCTCGATCGCGATCCCGGCACCGTCGACTGGCTGACCCAGCGGCGGGCCGCCGGCGCCGCGATCGTCCTGCACGGCTTCGACGAGGCCGCCACCAAGCGGCGCCGCGGCGAATTCGCCACGCTGCCCGCCCATGAGGCCAATCTGCGACTGCTGGGTGCCGATCGCGTATTGGAGCACCTGGGCCTGCGCACCCGTCTATTCGCCGCGCCCGGCTGGACCGTGTCGCAGGGAACGGTGCGAGCCTTGCCGCGCAACGGATTCAGGCTGCTCGCCGGTCTGCACGGAGTCACCGACTTGGTGCTGGGCCATACCGAGCGGGCGCGGGTGATCGGTGTCGGTGCCGGCTTTCTTGCCGCGCCCTGGTGGTGCCGCATGGTGGTGGCGACCACCGAACGCATTGCGCGACGCGGCGGACTGGTGCGCCTGTCGGTCGGCGCCCGCCAGTTGAACAAACCGGGTGTGGCCGCGGCGATGTTGGAGGCGGTGGACACCGCGATGGGTCATGGTTGCCGACCGGAGCGCTACCGCTGGCCGCAGCCGGTGGTCGATCTGGGCGCGGAGCTCAGCGCCTGAGTCGTTACCCTGGGACGCCATGAACGCTAAGGCGGACGCCGATGCCATCGTTGTCGGGGCAGGTCTGGCCGGTCTGGTGGCGGCCTGCGAGCTGGCGGAGCGCGGCCAGCGAGTGCTCATCGTCGACCAGGAGAACAGTGCCAACGTAGGTGGACAGGCCTTCTGGTCCTTCGGTGGGCTCTTCCTGGTCGACAGCCCTGAACAACGCCGACTCGGGGTACGTGACAGTCACGAACTGGCGCTGCAGGACTGGCTGGGCACCGCGGGCTTCGATCGGCCCGAGGACTACTGGCCGCGACAATGGGCGCACGCCTATGTGGATTTCGCCTCGGGCGAGAAACGCAGCTGGCTGCGGGCCCGTGGTCTGAAACTCTTTCCGCTGGTGGGCTGGGCCGAGCGTGGCGGGTATGGCGCTATCGGACACGGCAATTCGGTGCCCCGGTTCCACATCACCTGGGGCACCGGTCCCGCCCTCGTGGAGATCTTCGCGGGCCGATTGCGGGACCGCCCCCGGGTCCAGTTCGCGCACCGGCACCGCGTCGATGAGCTGATCGTCGACGGCGGCGCGGTCACCGGAGTGCGGGGGAGCGTGCTGGAACCCAGCACTGCGCAGCGCGGGGTGGCATCTTCTCGGAACATCGTGGGGCAGTTTGAGTTCCGTGCACCGGCGGTCTTGGTCACCAGCGGTGGCATCGGTGGCAACCTCGACCTCGTGCGGCAGAACTGGCCGGCGAGAATGGGCCGGGTGCCCGAGCAGCTGTTGGCCGGAGTGCCGGCGCATGTCGATGGCCGGATGATCGGCATCACCGAGGCGGCCGGCGGCCGGGTGATCAATCGGGACCGGATGTGGCACTACACCGAAGGCATCACCAATCACGATCCGATCTGGCCGGGCCACGGTATCCGGATCATTCCGGGTCCCTCATCACTGTGGCTCGACGCCGCCGGCGCACGACTGCCCGGGCCGCTCTATCCCGGCTTCGACACCCTGGGAACTCTTGAGCACATCGCCCGGTCCGGACAGGACTACACCTGGTTCGTGCTCAATCGGCGGATCATCGAGAAGGAATTCGCGCTGTCGGGCCAGGAACAGAATCCCGACCTGACCAGCCGCAGCCTGCGTCAGCTGGCCACGTCCCGGGCCCGCTCCGGACCGCCTCCGCCGGTGCAGGCGTTCATCGACCGGGGGGTCGATTTCGTACACGCGGCGTCGCTGCGCGAGCTGGTCGCCGCGATGAACGCTCTGCCGGACGTGGTCCCGCTGGACTATGCCACCGTCGAGGCCGAGGTCACCGCACGCGACCGCGAGGTCGCGAATCGATTCAGCAAAGACGGGCAGATCACCGCGATCCACGGCGCCCGGGCCTACCTGGGCGATCGGATCGGCAGGGTGGTGGCCCCGCACCGGCTGACCGATCCCGCCGCGGGCCCGCTGATCGCCGTGAAGCTGCACATTCTGACCCGCAAGACGTTGGGCGGCTTGGAGACCGACCTGGACGCCCGAGTGCTGGGTGCAGACGGCAAGCCGGTCGACGGGTTGTATGCGGCCGGGGAGGTGGCCGGATTCGGCGGCGGCGGGGTGCACGGCTACCGGGCGCTGGAGGGCACATTCCTGGGCGGCTGCATCTTCTCCGGTCGGGCCGCCGGCCGTGGTGCCGCCGCCGACATCGCCTGAGGCCCGCTCGGCTATCCGCCCAGTGTGAAGCCAACTTCACGTTCGGCGGCCCAGCGTGAAGCCAACTTCACGTTCGGCGGTGGGGGCCGGGGGCCC
>NZ_MVHH01000054.1 GCF_002086515.1 Mycolicibacter arupensis | reverse complement strand
AATTCGGCGGGCCCAGCATCGGCTCTCCTACGTCGAGCCTCGTGACCCGCCGGGCCAATTCGGCGGGCCCAGCATCGGCTCTCCTACGTCGAGCCTCGTGACCCGCCGGGAGTGGCGTCAGTGTGCCCTTGGCCCGCCGCGCAGGTCGGTGATGGCCGACACCACGTAATCAACGCCGGTCAGCACGGTCAGGACCACCGCCGCGGCCATCACGGTCCACGCCGTCACCAGCCACGGGCCTTCCAACGGCAGGATGAGCAGCCCGATTCCGACGGCCTGCACGAGGGTCTTGAGCTTTCCGCCACGGCTGGCCGGGATGACGCCACGGTGCAGCACCGCGAACCGCAACAGCGTGATCCCGATCTCGCGAACCAAGATGACTACCGTCACCCACCACCACAGGTCGCCCAGCATGGACAACCCGATCAGCGCCGCGCCGATCAGCGCCTTGTCGGCGATCGGATCCGCCAGAGTGCCGAACTCGGTCACCATGCCGTAGTTGCGAGCCAGGGTTCCGTCGAGTCGATCGGTCACGATCGCGACCGCGAAGATGACGAAAGCCGCAATCCGGGTCTTCGGATCGTGGCCGTGTTCGGCGAACAACGCCACCAAGAAGACCGGAACCAGCGCCAGCCGCATCACGGTGAGCGCGTTGGCGATATTGACCACCGGGACGTGCGTCACCACTGGATTGGTTTGAGGCTGCCCCGACACGGCAGTCAGAATATCTGTTACCCAGCCCGAAATGAGAAACCGATACTGTGCAGCTGTGAATGCTGCGGCGGATCGACCGGCGGAGCGGCCCCAGGTGCGGCGCGCTCGCACCTCGGATGTGCCGGCGATCAAGAGGCTTGTGGACATCTACGCCGGCAAGATCCTGCTGGAAAAGAACCTGGTGACACTGTATGAGGCGGTCCAGGAGTTCTGGGTCGCCACGGACGCTGACCAGCAGGTGGTCGGCTGCGGGGCACTACATGTGCTGTGGTCGGACCTCGGCGAGGTGCGCACCATCGCGGTCGACCCGGCCGCGACCGGTCGCGGGGTCGGTCATGCGATCGTCGACCGCTTGCTGCAGGTGGCCCGCGAGCTGGAATTGCAACGGCTGTTCGTGCTGACCTTCGAGACCGAGTTCTTCGCACGGCACGGCTTTACCGAGATCGACGGCACACCGGTGACCCCTGAGGTCTATGAGGAGATGCAACGGTCCTACGACGTCGGAGTGGCTGAATTCCTGGACCTGAGCTACGTCAAGCCCAACACCCTGGGCAACACCCGAATGCTGCTGATCCTCTAGTCGATCACCATGTCGCGGACCCGGCGGGGCGCGCCGATGAGGAAACTGAACTGACCGTCGGACTCCATCCGGCCCTCACGCACCACGGAAAGATCGGCAATCCCCTGTTTACGGGCCTGCTCGCGAACCTGCTCCTCGGTGATCATCTCCTTACGCATGTTGGCGTAAAGAAATGCACCCTCATAGATCACCAGCAGTGGCCCCGGTCGCAGGATCCTCGCCACCCCGGGCCAACGGTGCGCCATCCAGTTCAGCAGATAGGACCAGCCGATGATCACGCCGACGAGCAGGATGCCGTCGCTGATGGATCGGTAGCCGCCGGACATGCCGTTCTGCGCCGCATCGGCGATCAGCACCACCACGATCAGATCGGTGATCCCGTTGGTGCCCGCCTCACGTTTCAACACCACCCGCAGCAACGCGTAGATCGCAATGTAGATGACGGTTCCGCGGATGAAGATCTCCGATGGCGGTGTATCGAAAGAGAAAAGTCGCGCCCACTCCACGTGGCGAGATTACGCGCCTGAACGCCACTGGAAAACCGCTGGTGTCCGCTTAGTGTCCGGTCCGTGTCCAGCGCGTGTCTGGCAGCTGCCGCGGTCGACAGAGCAAAGGACTTCCGGCCCTGCCGCGCACCCGCTGATCCGGCGATAGTGGTACTGACAGTTGCAGACAACTGGAGGTAGCCGTGGCCGAGTACCTGACCCCCTTGGACGCCGGATTTCTGGGCGTCGAGGACGCCGACCGGAACGTCAGCATGGCCACCGGCACGCTCGCGGTCCTCGATGGCCCGGTTCCCGAGTTCTCCGACCTGCAGCGGACCCTGGCCGATCGTCTCCAAGGTTGCCCCCGGTTCGGGCAGCGGCTACTCCGGCATGCCCTGGAGCTGAGCGCACCCGAATGGGTCAACGACCCGCACTTCGATGTCGCCCAACACATCGGCCGGATCGCGGTGCCCGCCCCCGGCGGCGACGGCGAACTACATGGGGTGGTCGCCGACGTGATGTCCTGGCGGCTGGACCGCAACCGCCCGCTGTGGGAGATCTGGGTGATCAGCGGGCTGCGTGACGGCCGCTGGGCCCTGCTGATGAAGGTTCACCACTGCGTCGCCAGCGGTAGCGCGACCGCGCACATGCTGACCGGGCTGTCCGACAACGGCGTCACCGCTGGCACGGCCCACCCGGCCACCGCGTCGCATGACGCGCAGGCACCCCACGTCCGGCCCCTGCTGGACCTCAACCCGGTGCACTGGATGTACAACCTTCGCGGCGTGCTGGAGCTGGCCAGCGGGTTGCTGGCGCCGGTCACCTCGTCGCTCAACGGTCCGATCACCAGCAGACGCCGCTACAGCGCGGCACGCGTACCACTGAACGACATTCAGCAGATCTGCCGGGTGTTCGACGTGACCGTCAACGATGTGGTGCTGTCCGCCCTGACCGAAAGCTATCGGGACTTCATGATCCGCCGTGGCCAAGTCCCCCAACCTGATTCGTTGCGCACCCTGGTCCCGGAGTCGGCGATGTCCACCGTGTTGCTGCCGCGGCTACCGGTCGAGGAGTCGAACCCGGTGCAGCGGTTGCTGGCGGTGCGTTCCCGAGTGGCGCGGGCCAAAGACAGCGGGCAAGGATTTGCCGGACGTGCCGTCATGTCGGCGGCCGGCCTGCTACCCGTCGCATGGTCGGCCGCGGCCGCCCGATTGCTCGGCGGGCTCCGCCAGCGAGGTGTGGTGGCACTGGCGACCAATGTTCCCGGGCCGGCGGAACCGTTGGAGATCATGGGCTGCGCCGTGGTGGGCGTGTTCCCGGTGCCACCGATCGCGTTGCAGCTGCGCACCGGGGTGTCGGTGCTGAGCTACGCCGGGGAGCTGTTCATCGGGGTGCTGGCCGACTACGAGTTCGCCGCGGTCGACGAACTCGCCCGCGGACTGGAGGCCGCGGTGGCCCGTTTGGTGGCGCGCAGCAAACGTCGCAAGCCGCTGCGTGACTGGCACGGGCTGACCCTGGTGCACAGCGCGTAGCGACGCCTAGAACGCGTCGTCGTCGACGTCGTCGGCGTCTGCCCCACCACCGCGGATAGCCATCAACGTCGCCGCCAGCTCGTCCGGTTTGATCAGCACCTGACGGGCTTTGGAGCCCTCGGACGGACCGACGATGCTGCGGGTCTCCATCAGGTCCATCAGCCGGCCCGCCTTGGCGAAGCCCACCCGCAGCTTGCGCTGCAACATCGAGGTCGAGCCGAACTGGCTCGACACCACCAGCTCGACTGCCTGCAGGAAGACGTCCATGTCGTCGCCGATGTCGGGGTCGACGTCGGCGCGGTCACCGCCGGCCTTCACCGCGGTGACGCCCTCGGTGTACTCGGGCTCGGCCTGGTCTTTGCAGGCGCTGACCACGGCCTGGATCTCCTCATCGGAGATGAACGCGCCCTGCAGCCGGATCGGCTTGTTGGCGCCCATCGGCAGGAACAGCCCGTCGCCCATGCCGATCAGCTTCTCGGCGCCTGGCTGATCAAGAATGACCCGAGAGTCGGTGAGCGACGAGGTGGCGAAGGCCAGTCGCGAGGGCACGTTGGTCTTGATCAGGCCGGTCACGACGTCCACCGACGGCCGCTGAGTCGCCAGAACCAGGTGGATGCCCGCGGCACGGGCCTTTTGGGTGATCCGCACGATCGCATCCTCGACGTCGCGGGGAGCGGTCATCATCAGGTCCGCGAGCTCGTCGACGACGGCGAGAATGAAGGGATACGGCCGGTAGACCCGCTCACTGCCCAGCGGTGTGGTGATCTCCCCGGAGCGCACCTTGTCGTTGAAGTCGTTGATGTGGCGGACCCGGGACGCCTTCATGTCCTGGTAGCGCTGCTCCATCTCCTCAACCAGCCAGGCCAGCGCGGCGGCAGCCTTCTTCGGCTCGGTGATGATCGGTGTGATCAGGTGCGGGATGCCCTCATAGGGGGTCAGTTCCACCATCTTCGGGTCGATCAGGATCATCCTGACTTCTTCCGGGGTGGCCCGCGCCAGCAGCGACACCAGCATCGAATTGACGAAGCTCGACTTGCCCGAGCCGGTGGACCCGGCCACCAGCAGGTGCGGCATCTTCGCGAGGTTGGCGCAGATGAAGTCGCCCTCGATGTCTTTGCCGAGGCCGATCAGCAGCGGGTGGTGGTCCCCGCGGGTCGACGGCGCGGTCAGCACGTCCGCCAGCCGAACGAGTTCGCGGTCGGTGTTGGGCACTTCGATGCCGACGGCGGACTTGCCAGGGATCGGCGCGAGCATCCGCACGCTCTCGGTGGCCACCGCGTAGGCGATATTGCGCTGCAGGGCGGTGATCTTCTCGACCTTCACACCCGGGCCCAGTTCCACCTCGTAGCGGGTGACGGTGGGACCGCGGGTGCAGCCGGTGACCGCAGCGTCAACCTTGAACTGGTCCAGTACCGAGGTGATCGCGTCGGCCATCTGGTCATTGGCCGCGGTGCGCAGTTTCGGCGGGTCGCCGGCAATCAGCAGATTCAGGGCCGGCAGGGTGTAGGGACCCTCCACCACCCGATCCAGCACGACGGTGGTTTCGGCGGGTTTGGCCTTGGGCTCCTTGGTCGCCTTGCGACGTATCGGCTTGACCGGTGGCGCCGCAGCGGCCGGCGGCTCCTCGAGTGGGTAGTTGTCCAGCGGGCTGCGCGATTGCCAGTCCGGGGCGTCGTCGATCACGTCGGTATCGACAGCGGCGAACCGGCTGGTTCCGGCCCGGGTGGCGACGGGGGCGTCGTGGCGAACTTCGTCGTTGCGGGCGTCATAGCTACGGGCGTCGTCCTCGGCGCCGTCGTAAGCCGGGTCGTAGTCCTGATCGTCGTAGTCGTCGTATTCGTCGTCGTATTCGTCGTCGCCGTAGTCGCCGCGGAACATCGTGCGCAAGGCCTCCGGGGCCTCCCGCAGGGTGGTCCCGGTCAGCAACAAGACGCCGAACAGCACACCGATGCACAACAGCGGTGCGGCGATCCAGGCGGTGAGCCCATCGGCAAGCGGGCCACCGATCGCGAAGCCCACGAACCCGGCACCGTGCAGACGGCCGTCGGGACTCTGCGGCGAACCCGACCACAAGTGCCACAGCCCCAGGACCGGCAGCGCGATCATGGCCGATCCGAGGATCAGCCGGGGCCGGTTCTCCGGGTCCGGCTCGGTGCGCATCAACAGGACGGCACCGGCGGCGGCAAGCACCGGCAGCAGCACCACGGCACCGCCGATCACGGTGCGCAGACCGGTGTCGATCCACGCACCGACCGGGCGCGCCGCATCCAGCCAGCAACTTGCGGCCGTCACCACGGCCAGCGCCAGCAGCGCCAGCGCAATGCCGTCCCGACGATGCCCGGGGTCGATGTCGTGCGCACGGCCCACGGAACGAGCGGCGCCACCGGCGCCCTTGGCCACCATCAGCCACGTCGCGCGCGCGAGGCGACCACAAGCCATCCCCAGGGCAACCGGACGCGAGTGCTGCCGGGCGTTACGGCGGGGTTTGGCCGCAGGACGAGACCGAGCGGGCCGGGCAGCCGCCTTTGACCTGGTCGTACGGGCACCAGAGCGTGCGGGAGTCCTACTAGCCGTCTTACTAGCCATGCGGGCAAGCCTAGTCGCAATTGCCCCATCTGTACCTTAAGCCACACTGGCCCCGGCCGGTTGGTCCACGACTCGTCTCACGAGCGGCTCGGTAGGGTGTCCGGTGAATTACCAACAGTCAAGGAGTGCGCTATGCCCGTGGTCGTCGTCGCCACCTTCACCGTCAAGCCGGAATCGGTCGAAGCAGTCCGCGAGATCTGCACCAAGGCGGTGGCGCAGGTGCACGAAGAACCGGGCTGCCAGCTGTACTCCCTGCACGAAGCCGACGGCTCCTTCGTGTTCATCGAGCAGTGGGCCGACGCCGACGCGCTGAAGGCGCACTCCACGGCCCCGGCGGTCGGCGCGCTGTTCGGCAGCCTCACCGAGCACCTTGCCGGAGCGCCCGACATCAAGATGCTGCAGCCAGTCCCGGCCGGAGAACCCGCTCAGGGCCAGCTGCGGCCCTGAGCACCAGGGCCGTCGAGCCCGCTCAGACCTCGAGCACCGTCGGCACGATCATCGGCTGACGCCGGTAGGTCTCCCCCACCCACTTGCCGACGGTGCGTCGGACCGCCTGGGCAATGCGCACCGGATCGGTCACCTGCTCCGCGGCAAGGGATTCCAGCTCAGCCTCGACTCTGCGGACCACCGGCTCCAGCGCCTTGGGATCTTCGGAGAAGCCGCGCGAATGCAGATGCGGCGGCGCCACCGGCTTGCCGGTCCCGCGGCGCACCACCACGGTGACCGAGACGAATCCCGAGGACAGGATCAAGCGCTCACCCAGCGTGGCATCACCGACGTCACCGTCGACCAGGCCGTCGACGAACATCTTGCCCAGCGGCACGCCGCCGGCGATGCGGGCTTGTCCGGCGACCAAGTCGACGCTGACCCCGTTCTCGGCCAGCAGGATCGACTCCTCCGGCACACCGGTACGAACGGCCAGTTCGGCATTCGCGCGCATCATCCGCCAGGTACCGTGCACGGGCATCACGTTGCGGGGCCGAATGCCGTTGTAGAGGAACAGCAGTTCGCCGGAGTAGGCGTGTCCGGAGACATGCACCCGCGCCGAGGCGTTGGTGACCACCCGGGCGCCGATCTTCGCCAGCGCGTCCATCACCCCGTAAACGGCCTCCTCGTTGCCGGGGATCAGCGATGACGACAGCACGACCAGATCGCCGGCGGTCAGCGTGATGGACCGGTGCTCGCCGCGCGACATCCGCGACAACGCCGACAGTGGTTCACCCTGGGTTCCGGTGGTGACCAGAACGACCTTCTCCGGCGGCATCATCTCGGCGGCACCGATATCGACCAGGTCAGAGTCCTCGACCCGCAGGAAGCCCAGGTCCTTGGCGATTCCCATGTTGCGGACCATCGATCGGCCCACAAACGACACCCGGCGACCGAGCGCGACCGCGGCATCGACGATCTGTTGCACCCGGTCCACGTTGGAGGCGAAGCACGCCACAATCACCCGGCCCTCGGCGCCGCGGATCAGCCGATGCAGGGTGGGTCCGACTTCGCTTTCGCTGGGCCCGACGCCCGGTATCTCGGCGTTAGTCGAATCGCACAGCAGCAGGTCCACGCCCTTGTCGCCCAGCCGTGACATGCCGGGCAGGTCCGTGGGGCGCCCGTCTGGAGGCAGCTGGTCGAGCTTGATGTCGCCGGTGTGCAGCACGGTTCCCGCTCCGGTATGCACCGCGATCGCCAGTGCGTCCGGAATGGAGTGGTTTACCGCGAAGTACTCGCATTCGAACACCCCGTGGGTGCTGCGCTGGCCTTCGGCAACCTGGACGAATACCGGCTTGATGCGGTGCTCGCGGCACTTCGCGGCGACCAGGGCGAGAGTGAACTTCGATCCCACCACTGGGATGTCAGCCCGCAGTTTGAGCAGGAACGGGATGGCGCCGATGTGGTCTTCATGGGCGTGGGTGAGCACCAGCGCCTCGACGTCGTCGAGGCGGTCTTGAATGTGGCGGATGTCGGGCAGTATCAAGTCGACACCGGGCTCGTCATGGCCCGGAAAAAGCACACCGCAGTCGATGATCAGCAGGCGGCCGAGGTGCTCGAAAACGGTCATGTTGCGACCGATCTCGCTGATACCGCCCAGCGCGGTGATCCGCAGGCCGCCCTCGGCCAGCGGACCCGGAGGGGTCAGATCCTCATTCACAGCGGTCTCACCCGAGAACAGACGCGGCGCGCATATCGATGGCCAATTCGTCGACCTCGGCGGCCGTCGCCGGAACCATCGGCAACCGCGGATCGCCCACGTCGAAGCCCTGCAACCGCAGCCCGGCCTTGACGAAGGTCACCCCACCGACGCGCCCCATCGCATTGGACAACGACGCGATGGAGACATTGATCTTGCGGGCGGTCGCAACATCGCCGGCGGCGAAGGCAGCCAGCATGTCACGCAACTGGCTCGCCGCGAAGTGGGAGATGACGCTGACGAATCCGGTGGCACCCATGGCCAGCCAGGGCAGGTTGAGGGCGTCATCGCCGGAGTAGTAGGCCAGCCCGGTCTCGGCCATGATCTGCGCGCCCGCGTGCAGATCGCCCTTGGCGTCCTTGATCGCGACGATGTTGGGGTGTTCGGCCAGCTCGAAGATGGTGTCCGGTGCGATGGGCACCACTGACCGAGCGGGAATGTCGTAGAGCATGACCGGTAGCGCGCTGGCATCGGCTACGGCGGTGAAATGCGCCAACAGTCCGGCCTGCGACGGTCGCGAGTAGTACGGCGTCACCACCAGAAGGCCATGCGCGCCGACGCCCGCGCAGGCCTCGGCCAGCCGCACGCTGTGCTCGGTGTCGTTGCTGCCTGCGCCGGCGATGATCCGCGCCCGGTCGCCGACGGCCTCAACCACCGCTCGCAGCAGCGTGAGCTTCTCGTAATCCGCGGTGGTCGGCGACTCGCCCGTGGTACCCGAGATCACCAAACCGTCGCAACCTGCGTCGATGAGGCGATTGGCCAGGCGCACCGCGGCGTCGGTGTCCACCGAGCCGTCCGCGCCGAAGGGGGTCACCATGGCGGTCAGCACCGTGCCGAACTGCGCCTTGGCGTCGAATCCGCTGCTGCTCACGGGCCAAGATTACCTGGCGCCCGCGGTTGCTCAGACCTCGGTGGCGAGCGGGCTGGTCGCGACTTCGGTGCCGTCGGCCAACGTGCTGATCTGGAAGTCCCCGAAGGCCGCCGGAGCCAGGCCGGCGAGCTGGCGCAGGCACTCGACGGCAAGGCGGCGGATCTCGACATCGGCGTGCTCGCTGGCGCGCATCGCGATGAAATGCCGCCACGCCCGGTAGTTGCCGGTCACCACGATGCGGGCCTCAGTGGCGTTGGGCAGTACCGCGCGAGCGGCCTGCCGGGCCTGCTTGCGGCGCAGCGCACCCATGGTCTCGGCGGGCTGGCCTGCTGCGAACTTGGCCTCCAGCCGGGCCAGCAGCTCGGTATAGGCGGCGTAGCTGGCGTCGGCGGCCTCGGCCAGGATCTGCTGCAGTTCGGCGTCGTCTTCCATCCCGGGGGGCACCACGATCCGCGAGTCCGGCTCCGGGACGTAGCGCTGCGACAGCTGGGAGAACGACAGGTGACGATGCCGAATCAGCTCGTGAGTGGCCGACCGGGAAATACCGGTGATGTAGAACGTCACCGAGGCGTGTTCGAGCACCGCCAAGTGCCCGACGTCGATGACGTGTTTGAGGTAGGCCGCGTTCGTGGCAGTGCGTGGGTTGGGTTTTGACCAGCTCTGGTAGCAGGCCCGGCCCGCGAACTCCACCAGAGCCTGACCACCGTCGGCGTCGGTGCTCCAGGGCACGTCCGGCGGCGAAGTGAACTCGGTCTTGGCAATCAGTTGCACGCGCAGCGGCGCCGTCTCGGCCACGGCACTCACCTTAAGGCGTGTCCGGCCGCTGTCGGGGCTGCGGCGCGTTCTGACGATGTTTACGCCGTAAGCCCGTCGGGTACGCCGAGACAATCGGCGGGCGCCCCGGCCTGCCGAAAATGGGAGGGATACCAGATGAGTAACCACGACAGTGGACCTGAGGCCGCCATCAAGGGCGTCGTCGAAGACGTCAAGGGCAAGGCGAAGGAAGTCGCCGGAGCGGTGATCGGCAACGACTCTCTCCAACGCGAAGGCCAGGCACAGCAGGACAAGGCCGAAGCTCAGCGCGAGGTCGCCGTCAAGGAAGCCGAAGCCGAGAAGGCCCGGGCCAAGGCCGCTGCTGAAGAGGCACGCGAGCGCGCCGAGCAGTAGTGAGGAGTCCCGCCAGTGTTGATGCGTAAGATCGCACGTCCCCTGCTCGCGACGGCCTTCGTCGGACAGGGGGTGGAGGCACTGCTTCGGCCCCAGGAGGCCGCGCAGACGGCGCGCCCGACGTTGGATGGCCTCAAACTGCTACCCGATGAGGTGGCGGGGAAGGTGCCGTCCGACGTCGAGTCGTTCGCCAGGGCCAACGCGCTGGCGCAGATCGGGGGCGGCCTGCTGCTTGCCAGCGGCAGGCTGCCCCGTCTGGCCGCAGCGGTGCTGGCCTGCACGGTGATACCGGGCAGCGCGGGTGGGCACCTGTTCTGGTCGGAGCCTGACCCGCAGCGACGGACCGAGAAGCGTCGGGCCTTCCTGACCGACGTCAGCCTTATCGGCGGACTGATGATCGCGGCGGCCGATACCGAAGGACGGCCTTCGCTGGGCTGGCGCGCTCGACGTACCGCCCGCCGCGCCTATCAACGTGCGGCCTCGGCATTGCCCGCCTCGTCCAACGATGCCGTGCTGGAGACGTTGGGCGACAAAGCGAGTGCGGGCCTGTTAGCCGGCGTCGAGCACGGTCGCGAACTCGCAGAGTTGGTCGGCGAGAAAGCCGGTCCGCTACTTGAGTCTGCCGGCGAACGGGGAGCCCAGCTGGCAGAGCTCGCCGCCGAGCGCGGGACCGAGCTTGCGCAGGTAGCCCGGGAAGGGGCGGCGACGCTCGCCGACGGCGCTCGTCGCCGCATCCGCCAGCTCGACGCCCATCGTCGGTGACCACCAGGCAGGTCATCGAAGCGCGGCAGCCAGATCCCCGCGCTCGCCCACGGTGACTCGGCTCAGACCCAGCCAGCTGGCCATCGACTCCAGCTCGGCCAGCAATGCCGCGCCCACCCGCTTCGGATCCCGGCCCTGCTCGGCGTAGGCGCCGACGACGTGCAGCGCGTCGCGTTGGCGGTCGGCTTTGAGATCCACCCGGGCCACCAATTCGCCGTCGAGCAGCAGCGGCCAGACGTAGTAGCCGTAGTGACGCTTGGCGGCCGGGGTGTAGATCTCGATGCGGTAGTGAAAATCGAACAACCGCTGGACCCGCGGCCGGAAGAAGATCAGTGGGTCAAACGGGCACAACAGCGCGGTGCCGCGGTCCGTCCGCGGGATCGCCTGCCCGGCACGCAGATAGGCCGTGGCATCCCAACCCGCGACCGTGACCGGTTCCAATTCGCCTGCCGCCACCAGCTGTGCGATCGCCGGCTTGGTCTGGGCGGCCGACAGACGGAAGTAGTCCCGCAGGTCGGCCTCGGTACCCACCCCCAGGGCCCCCGCCGCTCGCAGTATCAGCTCTCGGATCGCCTGGTCATCGTCGACGTCGACGGCCAGCACGTGCTCCGGCAGCACGTTCTCCACCAAGTCGTAGTGCCGGGCGAAGCCGACCCGGGTCGCGGTGGTCAGCACACCAGAGGCAAACAGTGCCTCGGCCACCCATTTGGTGTCACTGCGATTCCACCAGGGTCCCTTTCCGGCCCGTCCGGATGCGGCGGCGAGGTGGTCCTCGATCTGCCCGGCGGTCGCCGGGCCCAGCTCGCTGACCGCGGCGACGACATCGGTGACCAGCTGCGGATTGGCCCGAACGATGGCCGAGCCCCACCGACCATGCGGCCACTGGCGCATCCGCCACTGCAACAGTGGCCAGTCCTCGACAGCTATCAGCGCCGCCTCGTGTGCCCAGTACTCCACCAGCAGCCGCGGCGAGCGGGCACTGTGGCTCCATGCGGCACGGTCCAGCACGGAGCGGTCATAGGGGCCGAGGCGGCTGAACACCGGCGCGTAGTGTGCACGCACCGCCACGGAAACCGAATCCAGCTGCAGGAGGTGGATCCGAGAGATCAGGCGCCTCAGGTGCGCCCTGGTCACCGCGACAGACGGCTTGGACTCGGTGAATCCCTGTGCGGCAACGGCGATTCGGCGCGCCTGCGCCGCCGTTAAGACGGGCACACCGACCGGCGGTAGTGCACATAGCGATAACGCAGGCCACTCTTGCTGGTCAACCACTCCCCCGCGCTGCCCAGCCAGGACTCGTCCAGCACCGGAGCAACGGCGTCACCGTCACCGACCGGCAGATCGATGTCGATCTCGGTGACTTCGCACTGGCTGGCCAACGGCAACGCCAGCGCGTAGATCTCGGCTCCGCCGACCACCCAGACATCGTCCGCATCGAGCGCGTCCTCCAACGATGTGACGACGGTGGCACCCTCGGCCACGTAGTCGGGGCTGCGGGTCACCACGACGTTGCGTCGGCCCGGCAGCGGCCGGACGCTGGCGGGCAGCGACTCCCAAGTGAGGCGTCCCATCACGACGGTGTGCCCGAGGGTGAGCTGCTTGTAGCGGGCCTGATCCTCCGGCACCCGCCACGGGATCCCCCCGGCGCGGCCTATCACCCCCGACAACGACTGAGCCCAGATCAGACTGATCGTCATACCGCGACGGGCGCCTTGATCGCCGGATGCGGATCGTAATCCCGAATCTCGATGTCTTCGTAGGTGTAGTCGAAGATCGATTGGCGCGGCGCCAGAACCAAACTCGGGTACGGGCGCGGCGCGCGACTGAGTTGTTCGGTGACCTGGTCCACGTGATTGTCGTAGATGTGGCAGTCGCCGCCGGTCCAGATGAAGTCGCCGACGCCCAGCCCGGCCTGCGCGGCCATCATGTGGGTCAGCAGCGCGTAACTGGCGATGTTGAACGGCACTCCGAGGAACAGGTCGGCGCTGCGCTGATAGAGCTGACAAGACAGCTTGCCGTCGGCGACATAGAACTGGAACAGCGCGTGACAGGGCGCCAGCGCCATCTGAGCGATCTCGCCGACGTTCCATGCCGACACGATGATGCGGCGAGAATCCGGGTCGGTGCGCAGCAGATGCAACGCCGCGGAGATCTGGTCTACCTGCTCGCCCGACGGGGTCGGCCAGGACCGCCACTGCACGCCGTAGACGGGTCCGAGATCTCCTGTCTCAGAAGCCCATTCATCCCAGATGGTGACGCCGTGTTCCTTGAGCCAGGCGATGTTGGAGTCACCCCGCAGGAACCACAGCAGCTCGTAGATCACCGACTTCAGGTGCACCTTTTTGGTGGTGATCAGGGGGAACCCGTCGGCCAGGTTGTACCGCAACTGGTGACCGAACAGGCTGCGGGTGCCGGTACCGGTGCGGTCCGCCTTCGGGGTTCCTTCGGCCAGAACCAGCCGCAACAGGTCCTCGTACGGGGTCGCGATCGGCACGCCGCCAGCTTAGCGGCGATCGCAAGCGTGGCGAAGCCACGCGCCGCGGGTCGCCGCCTCCAACACAGCGGCGATTGGTCGGGGTACAACGGACGCCATGCCCATGATCACCGACACCGTCACCACTGCGGACGGCGACTGCCCGGTTCGCCTGTTCACTCCGGAGGGCTCCGGCCCCTGGCCTGCTGTTGTCATGTATCCCGACGCAGGAGGGGTCCGCGCGACCTTCGACGCGATGGCCGCTGAGCTGGCCGGATTCGGCTACGCCGTGCTGCTGCCCGATGTCTACTACCGCCAGCCCGGCTGGCAGCCCTTCGAGATGGCGACGGTGTTCGCCGACCCCACTGAGCGCGCCCGCCTGTTCGGGATGCTCGGCAGCGTGACCCCGGACCGGATGACCAGCGACGCACGAGCATTCTTCGACTACCTGGCAGGCCGGCCCGAGGTGCGTGGGGAGAGGTTCGGGGTGTGTGGTTACTGCATGGGCGGACGGACTTCTGTCGTCGTCGCTGGAAGGGTGCCCGAGCGGGTGGCCGCGGCGGCGTCCTTCCACGGCGGTGGGCTGGTGACCGATGCCCCGGACAGCCCGCATCTGCTGGCCGATCGGATGAGGGCCACCGTCTACGTGGCCGGCGCCCAGAACGACGCCTCGTTCACCCAGGAGCACGCGGCCACCCTCGATGAGGCGCTGACCACCGCCGGGGTCCCCCACACGGTTGAGTTCTATCCGGCCGCCCACGGCTTCGCTGTCCCCGACAACGCACCCTTCGACGCCGACGCCGCGGCCCGGCACTGGGCGGCCATGCGCGAGCTGTTCGGCGCCGCGCTCACCGGTTAGACGTCAACCAGTTCCGCGTCGCGGGTCTCGTGCATCGCCAGCAGCGCTACGAATGAGCACGCGGCGGCGATCGACAGGTAGCCGCCCACCCAGGCCACCCCGTGGCTGGTCACCAGCCAGGTGGTGATGAACGGGGCCACCGCCGCGCCCAGGATGCTCGCCGCGTTGTAGGCCACGCCCGAACCCGTATAGCGGACATTGGTCGGGAACAGTTCGGGCAGCACCGCACTCATCGGCCCGAACGCCAAACCCATGAGCGTCATCCCGATGATCAGGAAGACGAGCACCGCGCCGGTGGAGGCGGTCGGTTTCAGGAATAGACCGAAGGCGCTCCCGTACAGCATGATCCCGGCGGTGAAGCACAACAGCAGCGGACGTCGACCGAAGTGGTCGGCCAGTCTGCCGACGATCGGCAGCACGGCGACGAAGAACAGCACGGCGATCAGCTGCAGTCCGAGAAACTCGGCATAGCCATATCCCAGGCCGATGCCCTCGGGCGGACGTTTGGCGGTGCCGTAGCTCAGGCTCCAGGTCGTCACGGTGAAGAAGAGTGTGTAGGGCACCACCATCGCCAGCGTGCCGATGACCAGCCGGCGCCAGCTGCCCCGCAGGAGCGCGGCGATTGGCGCGTTGACCGGCGTGCCGGTGGCCTTGGCCTGCGCGAAGACCGGAGTTTCGGTGAGCCGCAGCCGGACATACAGTCCGACAGCCACCATCACAGCACTCAGCAGGAACGGAATCCGCCAGCCCCAGGTGAGAAAGGGCCCGTTCGTATCCGCGCCGACGCCGCCCGATCCCAACGAGAGGAACAGGATCAGGAAGATCGAGGTGGCCAAAACGTAGCCCAAGGGCGCACCGAGTTGTGGCCAGATGCCCGCCGTCGCCCGGCGACCCGGTTTGGCGGTTTCGGTGGCCAGCAGCGCCGCACCGCTCCATTCGCCGCCGAGCGCCAGGCCCTGGCAGAACCGCAGGGCAGCCAGCAGCACGGGGGCCAATAGCCCGATCTGGTGGTAGGTGGGCAGCACGCCGATCAGGAATGTGGCGACGCCCATCAACAGCAAAGAGGCGACCAGGGTGGATTTGCGGCCCAGTCGATCACCGAAGTGACCGAACAGGATCGATCCCACCGGTCGGGCCACGAACGCCAACCCGAAGGTCGCCAACGAGGCCAGCAGCGCCGCGGTGGGATTGCCCGTCTGAAAGAACAGGTGGGGGAAGACCGTGACGGCGGCGGCCGCATAGACGTAGAAGTCGTAGAACTCGACCGTGGTGCCGACCATGGCCGCCACGGCGATCCTGCGGCGCGGGACACCACCGACAAGGTCTGCCTCGCCGTCTGGGGCGCGATACGACGTGGTCATGTCAGATGCCCGCCTCATCGGCTACCGCACGCGCCTTGTCCACCAGCCCGTCGATCCAGGCGGTGATCGGGGTGCCGGCGGCGGCCTTATTGGCAGGGTTGTCCAGGACCCGCCGCACGATCCCCTCGGCGATGATCGCGACCTTCCACAACCCGAGGGCATGCCAGTACTGCAGCGATGCCGCGTCACGGCCGGTCTCGTCCAAATACACCTGTGCCAGCTCCGCCCGGTTGGGGAACCCTTCCAACGTGCTGATGACGAAGTCGCCGGCGATGTGCTCCTCGCCCACCTCCGGCCAGTACGCCAGCAGGCTGCCCATGTCGGCCAGCGGGTCGCCCAGGGTGGACAACTCCCAATCCAGCACGGCGATGACGTGCCCGTTCTCCGGTGCGGTGATCACGTTGCGCAGGTGAAAGTCGCCGTGCACCAACGTCAGTTCGTGCTGCTCCGGGACGGCGGCGTACAGCCGCCGGGTCAGGTCGTCGAGTGCGGGCAGCTCTCGCGTCTTGGACTTCTCCCATTGCCCAGACCAGCGTTTGAGCTGTCGCTGGGCGTAGGGCTTATGACTGGCCAGGTCGGCGAGTCCCACTTCGGCGATATCGACGGCGTGAATCTTGGCCAGGGTCTTGGGCATGGACAGCCCGATCTGCCGGCGTCGCTCGGCAGACAGAGACTGCGCCACAGCCATCCGGTCCACCACCACCCCGTCGACGAACTCCATCAACAACAGCGGGACGTCGTGCGCGTCTCGGGTCAGTCCGAACACCTTCGGCGTGGGGACGTTGGTGTCGCCCAGTGCGGCGAGGATCCGCGCTTCGCGGGCGACATCGTGAGCCGAGGCCAGCAGCTGTCCCACCGGGGGGCGGCGCAGCACCCAGTTGTGGCCTGCGCTGTCGGACACCCGGTAAGTCAGGTTGGACTGGCCGATCCCGATCCGCTCAAAACGCAGTGGTCCATCCACCGGCAGGCCCAGCTCGGTGATCCATGCGGTCGCCGCCGCCGGATCTAGGCCCAGTGGCTCGTCAGCCACCCAAACCTCCCCGGAATCCGGTTGCGTCACCGAGGATCTGGCCACCATCCATGACCAGGGTCTGCCCGGTGATCCAACTCGCCGCATCGGATGCCAGGAACGCCACCGCGTCGGCCACGTCCAACGGCTCGCCGATCCGGCCCAAGGGCATGGTGGCCGCCAGCGCCTGCTCGTGCTCCTTCCACAGCACCTCGGCCAGCTTGGTGCGCACCACTCCGGGGCAGATCGCGTTGACCCGGATTCCGGGGGACAGTTCCAGCGCGAGTTGTTTGGTGACATGGATCAGCGCGGCTTTGGTGGCGTTGTACAGGCCCATCAGCGGCGCATGGCTCATGCCGCCGATGGAGGCCGTATTGATCACGACGCCGCTGTGCCCATCGCGCTGTCCCAGTCCGGCCTTCACCGCCTGCGACGTCCACATCAGGGGTCCCCACAGGTTGATGTCGAAGATCTTGGCGAACCGGGCATGGTCCTGGTCGATGAGCCGTCCGAACGCCGGATTGGTGCCGGCGTTGTTGACCAGGATGTCGATGCTGCCGAAGCGTTCCACGGTGACGTCCATGCAGCGCTGGGCGGCCTCCTCGTCGGCGACGTGGGCGGCCACGCCCAGTGCGCTGCCGGTGATCTGGGCCGCCGCGGCGTCGGCACTCTCCTGGTCTCGCGAGGTCAGCACCACATTGGCACCGGCCTCGGACAACCGCTGGCCGATCGCCAGACCGATCCCGCGCGACCCACCGGTGATGATCGCCGTACGCCCCGCGAAATCCTGTGTCGTCATCGCGCACCTTCCCGGTATTTACGCAGTTCTTGGCGCGCGATCGCGCGCTTGTGCACCTCGTCGGGGCCGTCGGCAAGTCGCAGAGTACGCAGGTGGGCCCAGAAACCGGCCAGCGGGAAGTCTTCGGTGAGCCCGCCGGCACCGTGTACCTGCATGGCCCGGTCCACGATCGTGAGCGCGATGTTGGGTGCCGCGACCTTGATCGCGGCGATCTCGACCTGTGCCGCCTTGTTGCCGACGGTGTCCATCAGATACGCGGTCTTGAGCGTCAGCAGCCGGATCATCTCGATCTCGATGCGCGCCTCGGCGATCCAGTCGCGGATGTTGGCGTTGTCGGCGATCGGCCTGCCGAAGGCCACGCGCGATTGCGCGCGCTTGCATAACAGCTCCAGCGCTCGTTCGGCCATGCCGATGGCCCGCATACAGTGGTGGATCCGGCCCGGGCCGAGCCGCGCCTGGGCGATCGCGAACCCTTCGCCTTCACCTTTGAGAACATCTTTGGCGGGCACCCGCACGTCTTTGAAGTCGATCTCGGCGTGGCCCTCGCGGTCCTGGTAGCCCATCACCGTCAGGCCACGCATGATCGTGACGCCCGGAGCGTCGATGGGAACCACCATCATCGACTGCTGCCGGTGAGTTGCCGCGTCCGGATCGGTCTTGCCCATCACGATCATCACCTTGCAGTTCTGATGCAACGCGTTGGAGGCGAACCATTTCCGGCCGTTGAGCACGTAGTGGTCACCGTCGCGCACCATGGACAACTGCACGTTGGTGGCATCAGAGCTGGCCACCTGGGGCTCGGTCATCGCGAAGGCGGATCGGATGGTGCCCTCCAGCAGGGGCTTGAGGTACTTCTCTTTGTGCTCGTCGCTGCCGAACAGCGTGAACACTTCCATGTTGCCGGTGTCGGGCGCCGCGCAGTTGGTCGCTTCGGGTGCCAGATGCGGGCAACGGCCCATGATCTCGGCCAGCGGCGCGTACTCGAGATTGGTCAGGCCCGGACCCCATTCTGGATGGGGGTGAAAGAGGTTCCACAGACCGCGACTGCGTGCCTCCGCTTTGAGCTCTTCGAGGATCGGGGGCTGGAAATGCGGGTTTCCTGCCTCGGCCATCTGTGTCTCGTAGACGGCTTCGGCCGGATACACATGCGAATCCATGAAGTCCAACAAGTCGGACTGGTACTGCTGTGCGCGCTCTGACATTTCAAACAGGGACATACAGGCTCCTCACCTAGGACACTTCGGAGTCGAGCAGGCCGCGCTGGTATCGGCGCATGCCACGCAGCCAGCGGTCGTAGTCGCCTGCCTTGTGCCGGAACATCTCCAGCACCGCCGGGTGCGGCAGGATCAGGAAACGCTCGTCGTCGATGGCGGCGAGCACCTCGGCGGCGACGGCGGCCGGTTCGAGCACCTCACCGGCCGTGGTAACCGCTCGGGTCGCCAGGTCGCCGAGCGGATCGCCGGATTGTTCGCCGGCGTAGAGCAACTGGGTGTTCACGCCCATCGGGCACAGGCAGCTGACCTTGACGCCCTGATCGCCGTAGGTGATGTTGAGCCATTCGGCGAATCCGATGGCGGCGTGTTTGGTGACCGAGTAGGCAGCGGCACCGAGCTGGGTGAGCAGTCCCGCCGCCGATGCGGTCGACACGAAGTAGCCCTCGCCCCGGCGTACCCAATCGGGAATCAGCAGCTGCGCGGCACGGATGTGGGCGCGAAGGTTGACGTCGATAGCCAGGTCCCAGTCGGATTCCCCGGGGAGGCCGGGGGCCCCGGTGATGCCGGCGTTGGCGAAGTAGAAGTCAACCGGGCCGAACTGGTCTTCCGCCAGCGCGATGAGCTTCTCGATGGTGGCGGTGTCGGATACGTCGCCGCCGTGCCCGACCGCTGCGCCGGGATGCCGGGCGTTGATCTGGTCGGCGACCGCCGTCGCGGCGGCCGCGTCCAGGTCTGCGACCACCACGTGAGCTCCGGCGTCGGCCAGCGCCACCGACAGTGCTCCCCCGATACCGCCACCGCCTCCGGTGACGATGGCGACCCGCTCGGCAACCTTCATGGTCGATGATCCCGTTCTTCAGTTCGCGACAGCAGTGACATTAGTTGAATCCGATCTCATGTTCGACTTGTGACGGTCTGGAATTTCAGAGCATTCGCCCAGAGCTCGGTGACCGTGGCAACCAGGGTCTCGAAGTCGGCGCCAGAGCCCAGTGCGCCGCCCTCACCGACGAAGGTGACGTACGCCAGCCGGCTCACCATCCCCGACAGTGCGCGCGATGCCAGCAGCGGATCGACGTCGGCACCGGCGATCCCGCGCGCCTGTAAGTCAGCGATCCCGGCAGCATTGCGCCGGATGAAGGCGTCCGCGCGCTGCGCGCGGAAGGCGCGGAACTTCGGGTCGATCTGCGATACCTGCTCCAGCAGCCCCATCAGCTGGGCATTGCGCCGATATGCCTCCAAATAGGCGCGGTTGCTGGCTTCCAGCACGGCGTAGGGATCGTCTGAATCCCGCACCCGGCCCATTCCCGGGTGCATCATGTCCTGCTGAGCCTGCTCCAGGACGGCGGCGAAGATCTCTTCTTTGTTCGCGAAATAGGTATAGAAGGACCCGGTCGCACAGCCGGCAGTCTTGGTGATGTCGGTCAGTTTGGCGTCGAGGTAACCGTCGCGCTCGAAGACCTTGCGGGCCGCGGCGACCAGCCCAGCCCGCGTCCGCGCCCCCCGCACCGTCGCCGGCAGCGGACGAACCGGGGCGGCCGGCACGGTATCCATCCGTGCAGGCTAGCTGAATTCGATGTCAACTTCACTGAATTCGTCGACCCCGTCGCCGAAGCCGCCCAGCAGCGTGTCGGCCTCCGGTACGGGCAGCGATTCCACTCCCCGCAGCTTGCGTTCGATTGCCCGGCTGCGCACACCGGCGGTATCGATGGTGTTGCGGGCGGCGTCGAGCTGCTTGCGGGTCTTCTCCAGTACGGTCGCGAACTTCCCGAACTCGGTCTTGACCGCCGCCAGGACCTGCCAAACCTCGCTGCTGCGCCGTTCGATCGCCAGGGTGCGAAATCCCATGCGCAAGCTGTTGAGCAGCGCAGCCAAGGTGGTCGGGCCGGCCAGCGTCACCTTGTACTTGGCCTGGATCCGTTCAAAGAGCCCAGGCTGGCGCAGTACCTCCGCGTACAGGCTCTCGGTGGCCAGGAACAGGATCGCGAAGTCCGTGGTGTGCGGTGGATCAAGGTACTTGTCGCAGATGTCGCAGGCTTCCGCCTCGATCCGCCGAATCAGTGCCTGTCGCGCGGCCGCCTCGCCGTTGGCGTCGGCGTGCTCCTGCGCGTCAAGCAGGCGCTCGAAGTCCTCGCGGGGAAATTTGGCGTCGATGGGCAACAGCACCTCTCCGGCGCCGCTGGCCCCGGGCAGCCGGATCGCGAACTCCACCCGCGCGTTCGAACCGGGCACGGTGATGACGTTGGTGGCGTACTGCTCGGGCGTCAACGTCTCGGCCAGCAACGCGGCCAACTGCGTCTCACCGAAGATCCCGCGGGTTTTCACGTTGGTCAGCACCCTCTTGAGGTCACCCACCCCGGCGGCCAGCGACTGCATCTCACCCAAGCCACGCTGGACGGCCTCCAAGCGCTCGGAGATCTGGGTGAAGGATTGGGCCAGCCGGGTTTCCAGCGTTGCCTGCAGCTTTTCGTCCACCGTGGCCCGCATCTTCTCCAGCTGTGCGGTGTTCTCGGCCTGCAGACTCTTGAGCTGCCGATCCAACGTGGCGCCGATCTTGTCCTGCGTGCCCTGCAGCGTCGACCCGAACCGGTGCAACGTCGTCTGCCATTGGTGAAATGCCTGCGCCAGTTCCGCTCGCCCGGCGTGCTGCTCCGCACGTAGGGTGCGTTCCACCCGCTCACTGTCGCCCCGCAACGCGGCGAGCTGATCCGGTGCGATCGATGCGCCCGTGGGACGCAGCAGCACCACGACCTGCAGGATCACCGCCAGCAGCGCTAGGGACGTGAGGAGGATCAGCAGTGCTGTGTCCATGCCTGGCAAGGTAGCGCGGGCCACCGACAAGTCCCGGTCACCTCAGCGGCGAGCCCCACCTCACCTGGGTGCGCAGCTGCGCTTTGAGAAGTTTGCCGCTGGCGGTGCGCGGCAACGCCTCACTCACGACGGTGACGTACTGGGGCACCTTGAAGTCCGCCAACTGGCCGCGGCAGTAGTCGAGTACCGCGGCCACGTCGATTCCCTCCTGGTCGCCGAGCAACACCGCGCCGACCTTCTCACCCATCACATCGTCGGGCACCGCGAGCACGCAGGCATCGGCCACCCCGGGCGCCGATAGCAGCGCCGCCTCCACCTCGACGCTGGAGACGTTCTCGCCACCGCGGTTGATGATGTCTTTGAGCCGGTCGATGATGTGCACCCGTCCGGCGTCATCGACGCGCACCACATCGCCGGTGTGCAACCAGCCATCGACAATGGTGGCCGCGGTGGCCTCGGGCCGGTTCCAATAGCCGCCCATCACATTGGCGCCGCGCACCACGAGTTCACCGACGCCGGGATCGCCCCCTGTCGGGACGACTCCGATCTGCCCCGACGGCACGACATAGCCGACGGAGTCGGCATGCGCAATGGCATCGGAGTCCGGCAAGACCGTCATCAGCGAGGCGGTCTCAGTCATCCCATAGCCATTGAAAACGGTTGCGGCCCCGAACGCGTCACGCAATGAACGCACCAACGCAGGCGCCGTCGGTGCACCGCCGTAGCCCACCCACCGCACCCCGCTCACGTCAGCCGAGGCGAATTCGGGATGCCGCAGCAGCAGCGCATAGATCGCCGGCACGGTGACCATCGATGAAATCCGTTGCGCAGGGATTGCTTCGATAAACGCGGGCAGACTCAGCGAGGGCATGATGACGGCCGTGCCGCCGGTGTAGACAGCCACCAGCAGTTGGGAGTTGCAGCCGGTCACATGGAACAGGGGCACCGAGATCAGCGTTCGATATTCCTCGCCCAGTGAACGGGATCTGCCCAGGGTGCGCATCATGTTCTCGGCATTGGTCACGAAAGCCTCATGCGTGGTCGGCACGCCCTTCGGACTGCCCGTGGTGCCGGAGGTATAGAACAGCGCCGCGATGTCACTGGCCTCGAGCCCGTCCACCACATACGGCTGGCCATCGGGCAACGCGCCGCCAGGAGCCAGGTCGACCCGCACACCGGCGTCGGCGAGCACGAAGTCGATCTCCGGCGCGGCCGAACGGGTGTTGACGGCCACCGGTATACCCCCGGCCATCAGCGTCCCCCAGAAGGCCAGCACCCAGTCCAGTCCCGCGGGGAACCGCGCGGCGACACGGTCACCGCGCCTGAGCCCGCCGGCCTTCAGCCCGCCCGCCACGCGGGCGGCCTGCCGCCACAACTGCCGGTAAGTAAGCCTGCCGGCCCCGAGTTCCACCACGGCCTCGCTGTCGGGCCGCAGCTCGACCTGTTCGGCCAGTAGGTCCAACAGGGTTGCGGGCAGCTGCGCATAACGGGTGATCCCGCTGGAGTCCCGGATCACCCCGGTGGCCGGAAAGGGGTTGTGGCGCCGCGTTATTTCGACGACGTCCGCCATGATCAGCTCGTCAGCTCCGGCGTCGCCGGGCGTGCGCGAGTGCCCGGAAGGCCCCGCGCAGCGCATAGACGGCGGACATGATGCAGGCGAGAATCAACACCACGAACATCGGCAACCAGTTGCCGCGGTCATGGTTGATGTGCCACCACACGTAGGTGAACAACACCGACGAGATGAAGAAGACGATGTCGCGCCAGTTGCCCTGGTAGGTCAGCGCCGCAGATCGCAACGCGCGCGCTCGGTCGGAGGCGGCAACCAAGTCGTCGATGCGCTCGTCGATGGTGCGCTGCAAGTCGGCTCGCCGCTGGGTCTGTTCCGTCGGTATCCGGTCGAGCAGGTCGAGATCCTGTTTGATCAGGCCACGCACATCCGGACCCTTGAGCTGTCCGGCGGCCGCCGTGAGAAGAGCTCCGCCGAAGATCGGGGCCGCACCCAAGGCGGTACTGAGCAGTGAGGGCATCGTTCGTGCCGTTCCTTTCCCTCTGGCTTCCGGCCACCCTACGACGTCAGGCCAGGCTTACCGCCCCATCGGGACCTATCCGCCAGCCGGGGTTGTGCGCGATCTCCCAGATCAGGCCGTTGGGGTCTTCGACGTGCGCATGGAACACCCCGCCGAACTGGCCAGATTGCGGCGACTTCACGACGCGCCCGCCCGCGGCGGCCATGGCGTCGGTCAGCGCGATCACCGCGCCGGGATCCTCGACGTTGTGGGCCACGGTGACCCCCGAGACTCGGGACTGGTCGCCGGGCGACGCCAGGTCTTGGTTGAATTTCGCGGCATCGAAAAATCCCAGGACCTGGCCGGGCGCCGCCTGGTAGAAGATGATCTCCCCCTCGACGTCCAGCAGGGAGCGCCATCCCAGCGCACTGTAGAAATTCCTGGTCGCGTCCAGATCGATGGCCGCGATGGTGACGAAATGCACCCGTTGCTCCATGACCCGAGCCTAGGCTCGGCCATCTGTCGTGGGGTCGGCGTAGTATCGCACATATGTTCCCTTGGGTTGGACGTGTATCTGGCGGTTATGAGCTGGGGGTGTGC
>NZ_MVHH01000053.1 GCF_002086515.1 Mycolicibacter arupensis | reverse complement strand
CCCCCCGCCCCCGCCGGGCGCCCCCGACGGTGTCGTCGGTGTGGCGCCGCACGCCACCGTCATCTCGATCCGCCAGTCGTCCCGGGCCTTCGAACCGGTGAATCCGCAGCGGTTCGGCTATGACGACGAGCACGTGAAGGCCGGCACGCTGGCCACCTTGGCCAGGGCCGTGGTCCACGCGGCCGACATGGGCGCCAAGGTCATCAACATCTCGGTGACCTCCTGCGTTCAGGTGGCAGCCGGGCTCGACCAACGGGTGCTGGGAGCGGCCCTGTGGTACGCCGCGACGGTCAAGGACGCGGTGATCGTCGCGGCGGCCGGCAATGTCGGGGAGGCCGGCTGCGCCGACAACCCGATGTTCGATCCGCTGAATCCGAGCGACCCGCGGGACTGGAATCAGGTCAAAGTGATCTCCAGCCCGTCCTGGTTCTCGGACTATGTCCTGTCCGTCGGCGGGGTGGACGCCACCGGCGCGCCGATCGACAAGAGCATGGCCGGGCCCTGGGTGGGAGTGGCCGCGCCGGCCACCCACGTGATGGGGTTGTCCCCGCAGGGCGGCGTCCCGGTCAACGCGTACCCGCCGATTCGGGTGGGCGAGAAGAATATGCCGTTTTGGGGCACCAGCTTCTCCGCCGCCTACGTCAGCGGCGTGGCCGCCCTGGTCCGGGCGAAGTATCCGCAACTCACCGCCCATCAGGTCATCTATCGGATCACGCAGACCGCACACAATCCGCCCGCCGGGGTAGACAACCGGGTGGGGTACGGGCTGGTCGACCCGGTGGCCGCGCTGACGTTCAACGTTCCGGTGGGCGCTGCGCTGGCGCCGGGTTCGCAGCAACGAGTGCTCACTCCTGCGCCGCCGCCGCCACCTCCGGACCATCGAGCCCGCACCGTCGCCCTGGGCTTTCTCGGCGTGATTGCCGCGGCGGTCCTGGCCGCTGCGATCACCGCGCGCATCAGGAGGGCCACCCGGTGAGCCCGACCCGCTACCGGCTCACGGGATTCACCCCCTCAAGCAATCGGCGCCTGCTGTGCGCGGCGGCCATTGCCCTAGCCGGCATGGCGGGTTGGGCGGTGGGCGGACTGGTCGGTGTCACGGTGACGATCCCGCTTGCGGTGCTTGTCGTCCTGGTGCCCTGGTGGGGTCAGCCGGCCTGGTCGTGGGCGCTGCTGTGGTTGCGACGCCCACCCAAGACCGCCTGGAGTGAACCGATCACGGTGGCCAACAACCGGGCCGGTGGTGGAGTTCGCATCCACGACGGCGTGGCGGTG
This sequence comes from Mycolicibacter arupensis, assembly GCF_002086515.1. Lineage (GTDB taxonomy): Bacteria > Actinomycetota > Actinomycetes > Mycobacteriales > Mycobacteriaceae > Mycobacterium > Mycobacterium arupense. The sequence goes on along the minus strand of NZ_MVHH01000053.1, from coordinate 23,968 downwards.
GTGGCGGTCCACCTCTTGGGCCGGCCGCACGCGGCCACGGTGGCTACCGGATCGGTGCACGTGGAGACCGACAACGTCGTCGACGTCGCCGAACTGTTTCCGATGCTGCGACATGCGCTCGGGCTCGAGCTGGAGTCGATGAGCGTGATCAGTATCGGAGCGCGCCGCGCCACCACCGGCGATTTCCCGCGGGTCTACGACGCCGAGATCGGTACGCCGCCCTACGCCGGCCGGCGGGAGACCTGGCTGCTGCTTCGCCTGCGCGTCATCGACAACACCGCTGCACTGCGCTGGCGCACCACGCTGGGTGCAACCGCGGTCGCCGTCGCGCAACGAGTCGCCGGCACGCTGCGCTGCGACGGCCTGCGCGCCCGGGTAGCCACCGCCAGCGACTTGGTCGAACTGGACCGGCGCGTGGGGGGCGCTCCCGTTCCCAGCGGCGCCGAGCGGTGGAAGACGCTGCGCACCGAGGGCGGCTGGGTGACGACCTACGCCTATCCGGCTCGCCAGATCAGCGCCGCGCTGCTCGCCCAGGCGTGGACCCTGCCGGTCGATGAAGTGATCCAGAACATCACGGTGTTCCCGGACCGAACCTGCACGGCCACCGTCACCCTGCAGACGCCGCAACCGGCCCCCACCCCTCCTGCAGTGATACTGCGCCGGCTCAACGGCGAGCAGGCCGCGGCGGTAGCGGCGAACACGTGCACGCCCCGCCCGCGGTTGCGCGGCCTGCGACCCGGTCGGCTGCCGGCGCACCTGCCCATCGAGATCGGTCCCTCGGGAGTCCTGGTGGGCAAGCTGGCCAACGGCGACCGGTTGATGGTGCCGCTGACCGACTCCGGTGAGCTGAGCCGGGTGTTCATCGCCGCCGAAGATCTGATCGCCAAGCGCCTGGTGATACGCGCCGTCGGTGCCGGTGAACGGGTCTGCGTGCACACCCGAGACCGGGCACGCTGGGCCAGCGTTCGGATGCCGGAGGTGTCCCTGGTCAGTGAGTCGAGGCCGACGCCGCGCACCACTGTCAGCGTGGTCGACGGGCCGATCGCTCCCTCTCCGCGGCCCGCGACAGTGATCACCGTCGCCCCGCCCGGGACACCGCCCCCACCACCGGACGCCGTTGAGGTGAGCATCGAGCAGATCGACCGCAACGCGGTACGAGTTGCGGCCGGCGGAAAATCGTGGCTGGCTACGGTGGAGTTGTTCCGGGCGGAGAACCGGTATTGCAGCTCGGAGGCGCTGGCGCCGATGTCGCAATGACACCCGCACCGCACCGGCAGCCAGCCGACGTACCTGGACGCGCAACAGAGGACGACAGACATTGAGCGACCTGCTGGCGGCACGGCGGCACTTCGACCGGGCCATGGTGAGCATGGACACGCGCTACGGTTCGCCCGAAGCCCGGGCCCACTTCGTCGCGGCAACCGAGGCCGATCCCTCCATGGCCGACGCCTGGTTGGGCCGTATCGCCTGCGGCGACACCGACCTGGACACCCTCGATCGGCTCTATGCCCACAGTGACTGGCTGCACAAGGAGACCGCGCGGCTGGGCCGGCACCTGGCCGCGCAGATTCCGCTGGGTCCATACCTGTCGATCACCGTGACCGATGCCTCCCACGTGGGCCTGGCCCTGGCTTCTGCTCTCACCGTTGCCGGCGAGTTCGCGCGCGCCGAGGCCCTACTGGCCGACACCGGCCTGCTGGACAGCTGGGTCAACCACCAGTGGCACCAGTTGGGCCGTGCCTACCTGATGTTCGTGACGCAGCGCTGGCCGGACCTGCTGACCGTGGCGGCAGAAGAGTTGCCGGACCGCGCCATCGTGATGCCCGCCGTCACGGCGTCGGTATGTGCACTAGCAGGCTATGCGGCCGCACATCTCGGCCAGGGCCGAGTGGCGCTGGACTGGCTCGATCGCGTGGATATCGCCGGTCAGACCCGTTCCTCGGAGCGCTTTGGGGTCGGGGTACTGACTGCGTCGATCAACCCTGGCGAGATCCCCTTGCTTGCCGCCGATCTCGCCTATCTACGCGGCATGATTCACCGTCAGCTCGGCGAAGAGGATCTCGCTCAGGTCTGGTTGTCCAAGGCGGCCATCAACGGTGTGCTGACCGAACCGGCCAAAGCCGCACTGGCCGAACCCAATCTGAGACTGGTGGTCACCGACGAGAAAATCATCGACAGTCGCAGCGACCGTTGGGACGCCGGTTCGGCAAAGAGCCGCGCGGAGCTGGACGAGGACAACGCGTTGGGCAGACGAGCCGAGCTGCTGGAGGAAGGCCGCGCGGAGCTGGAGCGGCAGGTCGGCCTGGCAGAGGTCAAGCGCGCGGTCCGGGCGTTGGAGGACCAACTCGAGATCCGGGCCATGCGGCTGGAGCACGGCCTGCCGGTGGAGGGTCAGACGAACCACATGTTGCTGGTCGGCCCGCCTGGAACGGGCAAGACCACCACCGCCGAGGCGCTGGGCAAGATCTATGCCGGCATGGGTATCGTGCGCAATCCGGAGATCATCGAAGTGCGCCGCTCGGACTTCTGCGGCGAGCACATCGGAGCATCTGGCCCGAAGACCAATGAGCTTATCGAAAGGGCCTTGGGCGGAATACTTTTCATGGACGAGTTCTACTCCCTGGTGGAGCGTCACCAGGATGGGACGCCGGACATGATCGGGATGGAAGCGGTCAACCAGCTGCTGATCGCGCTGGAGAAGCACCGCTTCGACTTCTGCTTCATCGCCGCAGGCTATGAAGATCAAGTCGATGATTTTCTGACCGTTAACCCCGGGTTGGCCGGCCGGTTCAACCGCAAGATCCGCTTCGAGTCGTATTCTCCCGAAGAGATCGTCGAGATCGGAGAGCGTTACGGATCCAGCCGTGCAACCGTACTGAATTCCGCTGCACACCAGCGGTTTCTGGATATGGTGACGGTTATCCGCGGCTATGTCAGTCCGCGCGGCGAGCACGGCATCAACCTCCTGCACAACGGGCGGTTCGCCCGCAATGTCATCGAGGAGGCGGAGCTTGCCCGCGACACTCGGGTGGCTGCGCAGAAGCGCGCCGGGCAGTCAGTGACGATCGACGACCTCACCACCATCACCGCGACCGACATCGACTCCGCGGTGCGCACCGTCTGCGACTCCAACCGCGAGATGACTGCCCTGAATTGGTAGCGCCGCGGCGAACTGTCAGAGTGAGCCCGCGCCGTAGCGTGCCTCGAAGTCGGACTGAGCCTCCTCGCGCAGCGCGGCGAACACGAGATTGAGTCGATCCGCCAACTCACCGTGGGTGTAGTCGCTGACCACGCACGGGTGCAAGGTCAGTTCAAGGAGCCTGCCGTCGGCGTTGGCAACGGCACGGACATCGCCGAGATCAACGCTGTACGTGGTGTTCTCAGCCTCAGCGACCAGCGCCTCCCACTTCTCGGCGGCCTCGCGCAGGTCCCGCAAGACGGACTCAACGAGGTCCTTGTCGCTGAGTTCCGCGCGGCTCTCCGCCCCCGACATGGGCTAAGTATGTCCAGCCGCTGTGAGCAGCGTCAATTCATCTTTGACCGTCATGTCTGCAGATCCCACTGCCCGACGGGAGGTGCGACCATTGCCCGGAACCAGCTGTAGTGGTAGTTGGCCGAGACCGTATCGCCGGTCGCGATGGCTTCGGTGGCCGCCAGCAACATGCAGTTGAGCACCAGCGCAGTGTCAGCGTCGGGGTACTGGGCCAACAGCTGGTAGCGCAGAGTGTCCAGATGTACACGCAGCAAGTCGATTTCGGCGTCCACCACCCCGGTGCCTGCCGAACCCGCCTTGGCCAGCGTATTGACCATCCGGGGCAGGCCTTCGCGCCAGTGGGTGGCCTCGCTGAGCTGCCAGCCGAGATCGCGGACGAGCGGCAGCTCCCGGGGCATCACCGAAGTCTCGGTAGCGGCGAAGTCGCTGGCCCAGCCGAGGCGATCGCCGGGCCGGTAGCCGACCGACTCCGTGGCACCGCTGAGCATCTCGGTGACCGTTCCTATCCGGCGACCGGGTTCGGGCAGCACCACCGCGGCCGGCAGGTCGATCCCTGACGGCACCCATCCGTGGGCGATATCGGTGATCAGTCGGGTGGTGCCGTCCTCGAAGGCGCCTACCGCCCAGCGCAGTCCGGGCTCCTGGCGCGCGACAAAGGCCAACAGGCGCTGCAATCGCCGCTCGCTGGATTCGGCTACCGGCGCCGCCGGCGCGGCGGCGATGACGGGTTGGTCAGGAACGAGGGGCTCCGCCTCGAATCCGACCTCGGGGATCGGCGGGAGCACCGGCTCCGGCACCTCCCACGTCGGTGCCATCGCGCTCACCTGCGGGGCCTCCGGCTCGGGGTGGTCTGGGGAGGACGGCGCATTGCCGTCCTCCGGCAGCCGGTGCCGACTCCGGGGTGCGGGACTCTCGGGTACCTGCCGCGATGGATCGTCCGCACGGTCCGGCTCTGGGGGATCCGAAGGCGTCTGCTCGGCCGGAGCCGAGGGCGGTGGCGGTGTCAGGCTGACGTACTCCGCACCGAACTCCAGGGCTTCCTTGTGTAGTTGGCGCACTGTCGACTCCACCCGCAGGACAGCGAACGCCCTGGCCACATTGATGACCCGCGTCTCGGCTGCCTGGCGAGCCGGTCCCGTCAACTCGGAGCGGCTGATCGCGTGCAACTTCTCGTTGGCTGAATCGGCGATTCGCTGCAGGTCGGCATTGAGATAGTCGGCGAGCGGGGCCGTCTCCGGCGTGATCGTCGCCAGTTCGGCGGGCCACAGGCCCCCGAGAACCCAGGAACTGCAGTCGACCGGAGCGCTGAAAGCGGGGATCGCCAGCGATTCCCGCGCAGCGTTCCGGAGGCGCTGGCGCGCCGACAGCCGACCGAAGAGTGCCACCGCGCAAGCGTACCGTTGCCGTCTGGGCGCATCTGCCCGAATTCGACGCACCTCCGCGCGTCGGTAGTGGGGCTGTCCACAACCGGGATGCGCGTGAATTGTCAGCTCAACCGCAGGTCGGTAGCGTGCAGATCGTGGCTGATGTCGGGTCCCCGGGAGCGGGGTGTGCAGCGCAGTTGAGCGAAGTTCTCGCGTTGCTGGAAAGAGCCCGAAATCTGTTCGGCGACACAATTGTTGACCCGCCTTCCGACATCGTGCCCAACGCCGATGCGGCGGGGAAATGGGTGCTCTAGCGAGCTGTCGTGGAGCCGGGCTGCAGCGTGTGAGCCAAGAGCCGCTCGGTGGCCACTCGAAGATCGTCATTGGTCGGCACTGCCGCCGAGGGTGCGTGCCCGGAGGTGACGATCTCACCGCGGATCTCTAACACCGCCTTGAGAAACGAGACGTCTGCCGTCAGCACGATGGCCTCCGCCAGCCGGCGAACATCGGTGTCCATCACCGCTTCCGTCAGCACAACGCTGTGCAGATAGCCTCCACGGCAGGACCGGAACAGCACGTCACCACTCGGGTGGGCGGTGTCGAACGCGGGATTGGGCTCCGTCATCGGGACCCATCGGTGAGGTGCCCGAAGGCATCGGCTGCGTCATCTTCGTGCGTGTTCCACATCGCCACTGCGCGGTGCAGGTTGTCCGACACGGCTGAATGTTCGCTGGCCTGGTCGTCGTAGCAGTTCTTGCGCGCCTCAAGCAGCGCACTGGCGGCCTGCCGGAAGTCGTCATAGATCGGGCCGAGCGAATTCAGTGTCGCCTGGATCGCCTCGTGTGAGGCCGACACCGTGGACAGGTAGTCCGCGGCCGCCTGGTGGTTCCCGGCAGCGGTGGTCAGAACGTCCGGATTGACGTGGATTCTCTCGGGCATGGGTCTACCTTCCTGGCTCATCGACGATGCCGGTTAGCGGCGGGTTTTTCAAGGTCAGCGGCGCATTGATGGCCGACGCCGGCCTGGTTTCCACGGGCGACGCGTCCGCTTCCGGTTCCCGGGGGAAGGCCGGCGGGTGTTGCCACCCCAGGAAGCTCGGGCCACGCATGTTCGTCACGAGGTGAACCTGTCCGTCGAGCAGGGCCTTGCCGTCACCCACGGCCAGCGCATGACGATCGGTGAAGACTCCGATGTCTCCTGGCTGCAGCCTGGCTGCATCGACCGCCGCGGCCACGGGCGTCCCCGGCGGCGGGATGTCGATCCCCTGACTGCGGAATGCCTCCACGACTGGCTGTCCGTCGGCAACCGCCTGCATGGCCGCGGCCAGCCGCGGGTCGGACACGGTCGTGGTCTCACCGTCGGGCAGGCGGACGACGACCGGTCCCCGCTCCCCCTGATCGGGCGCGGAATCGTCGCCGCCGGTTTCGGTGTCGTCGGCTCCATCGGGCGGATCAGTACCACCGGCATCCTCGGGCAGGAACTGCGCCTCATCGGACAGTTCGTCGCCGCCGGGGCTCGTGTTCAGACCGGTCCACGGAAATCCTGCGGGCATGCCCGCAGGCAACCCGCCGAAACCCGGTCCCTCCGAGCCCAGACCCGGAGCCATGGGAGTTGTGAACTGCGGCAGCCGTTGTGCTGCGTCCGGGGCCGCCATCATCGTGTCGTCGTCCAGCGGCTCCAGATACGCATCGCTCTCCGGGTCAGCGCAGGACTGCGGGAGGTCCCCGTCGGCCGGCGGCGGCTCGGTAGCCTGTTCCGGGCTCCGGTCTGACGGATCCGCATCACCGGGCTCGGCGGGTGTCGAGTGGTAAAGCCCGGTGAGGGCGGCGGCCAACGCTGCCTTGGACCTGTCGTCATCGTTGGCCTGTTCGACCGTGGCGATGATCTCGCCAAGCTTGGTGATGAGGAACCTCTGGAACTCGCGCGCTCCCGCGGCAGTGCTCAGATCCCAGGATGCTGCCGCGGCGGCGACCTCCGTCTCGAGATCGTCGAGCCGCCGGCGCCCTTCCACCGTGGTCTTGTGTGCGTGCCGGAGGGCCTCGAGGATGTTCCGATCGAACTGCGCCGATGCCGACAGTTGTTGCGCCAATGCTGTTTCGGCCGCCCTTATGGCTTGCGGTCCGCGGCCCCGCTGCTGCTCACCGATGGCCGGGTACGCCGCATAGAGCCGGTCGAGAACACTGTCGTAGCCCGCCGGGGGCAAGGGCAACGTCAGTGCCGCCTGGGCCAGGCGGGTAGCCTCGCCGGCGCCGGCGGTCGTACGGATACGGTCGATCGCGTCGAGCACGTCGTCGCGGGTCGCCATCTGCTCAGCCCCACGTCGCTACGGTGGGCTGACGCTCGGGGGCTGACCGCTCCATGGCCGGTGACTGTACCGACGCCCGTGGGCGCCGACAATTCACCCGGGATCGCCTTGGGGGGGAGTCGATCACGGCACCGGGCGGCGTATCGCCACGTGTGCGCCCAGGGTGCTGATCTGCACGGTGGCTCCAGCATGCGGGGCTTCAACCACCCGGTTTCCGCCGATCGCCAACTGCACGTGTCCCGTGCTGGGGAAGACCAGGTCGCCAGGGCGAATCTGGGAGCGCGGCACCGGCATTCCCTCGTTGATCTGCGTGTAGGTGGTACGGGACAGGGGTATGCCCGCCTGACGGTAGGCCCACTGGGTCAGTCCGGAGCAGTCGAATCGATCGGGACCGGTGGCGCCCCAGACGTAGGGCCTGCCCAGCCGCGACAGCGCAGCCCGGACGGCCAGCCCGGCACGAGTGTTGGGCAGCTTCAGACGACCCAGGCTCAACGCCCGGCGCCGGGCCCGCCGGTAACGCAACCGCCGCAGGGCTGCGTGGTGCGCTCGCGCCCGGTGGCGTGTCGCTACTAGGTGGACGTGTTGAGCCCGCAGTCGTGCCGCGCGCCGCAGCAGGGCCTCCCGATACGCAAGCGGGCTGTCCGGGGTGGCCGCCGCGTCGGCTCGAGCCTCGGCGATCGTGTGGTCGGTTCGGGCGCGGGCGCGGGCGTGATCGGCGATGGCGGCGGCCAAGTCCGTGGTGGCCGCGCCATCGGTTCGAGCGTTGGCCAACAACAGGTTCCGTTGCCTCAGGACCGCCTGCCGGTACTGGTCGTGACCCGTCCCGGTATCGGATACCGCGTTCCTTGCGAGGGTGTGGGCGTAGCGGTGCAGGTCTGATGCCAGTGACGCCGGCTGCGGACTGCCCGCGAACAGCTCCCTGGCGCGCATCAGTAGCTCTAACTCACCGTTGCTCACCGCTATCCCCCCTCGTTGCCACCATCGGTCGCGATGGATCCGTCGGCGAAAGCGCGTACTCGCGCCAACGCACCTGGCGGAATGACGCCTCTGTTTCGGATCTCCCACATCTCCTCGGCATCGACGCCGACCAGCGCCGCGATCACCGGCTCGGGCAGCGCTGAGCGTGCACATGCCTGGTCGAATCGGGCGGTCAGGCTCGCGGGCATCCGCTGCAGCAGGTCCCCGCGGATGGCCTCCAACGACAGCAGGTGGGCCATCAGCCGTTCAGCGTGGTCTGCGCCCGCGTTGACAGCCACGCGCCATGAGCTGGCCGCGAGCATCTCCGCCTTCACGCACTGCGCGATCACGGAAAGAATATACGTTTCATATTCGTCTGATGCTTGCGGCGGCAGTCGAGCGATCACCGAACGCAGCGCGTCGAGCTGTGCCTCCGCATAGCCCTCGAGCACTTCGGTGTCGCTGTGGCGCTCCACGACGATCGCTGCGCCGGGCCGCGCCGGGGCGACCCGCGGTGCGGCCGCGGCGATCAACTGCGCCAGTTCGGCCTCCGCGTCGTCGGCCACCACAAGGCGCGAATAGGTTCCGGGCGGCAGGCCTAGCCCATTCTCAACCTTTTGAACAGTGCCTTTGTGGGGTTTGCGGGCTCCACGCTCGAGGTAGCTCAAGCCCATGATGCTGATGCCGGTAGCCGCCGCGAGGTCCGCCAACGACCAGTCCCGCGCCTCACGAAGTGCCCGAATGGCTGCGCCCGCCGCTTCGCGGCTCATCGTTGCGCCCCGGCCATGGACGGATAGTACACAGCCCTCCCCCCTGGGACTTACATATATGTTTTTATCAACTTCTCTTGCACTCTCCCCTTTCGGTGTATACGTTTCTATCTACGTTATCGGTCCGTCTACGAGGAGGTCATCGCATGGCACCCCCCTGCACCGCAAACCCTGAGCTGTGGTTCGGCTACCCCGACGCCGACGGAGCCGACGGAGCCGCGAAGGCCCGGGCCTACGAACAATCCGCCACCGCGGCGCGGCTGCAGTGCCTGCGGCGCTGCCCGCTGGCCCAGCAGCGCCGGTGCGCGGCACTTGCTGTGGAGTGCCGCGAGGAGTACGGGGTGTGGGCCGGCGTGAAGCTTCCCGGCGGTCAGTACCGCAAGCGCGCCGAGCTGGCCCGCGCCCACGCGGTGCTGCAGGCGATCGCCACCGGGCGGATCAATACCCGGGAGCTACCCGACAATCAGGCGCTGCTGGCCAACCACGAGAGTCAGGCGCCGGTGCCCGCGGCGACGGTTTTTCACCTGCCGGGCGGCGCACTCGGTCCCCGCTCGGCCGCCTGATCAGGGCGTGAGTCGGTAGGATCGTCGAAGCGGCGTGACGCGCAGTGCGGAGGTGGACGGTTGAGCAATCTGGAGACCACCTCGAATGAGTTCGCCTGTGCTGCAACGCCTGCAGATCACATCGAGGTGCTGCAGCCCCGCGATGTGCCACTCGGCGGAGCCCGCGCCCTCCACGTGCGCCGTACCCTGCCGCAGCAGGAGCGCTCACTCATCGGCGCCTGGTGCTTCCTCGACCACTACGGGCCGCACGACGTCACCGTCGGTGGCGGCATGGACGTACCCCCGCACCCGCACACCGGGCTGCAGACGGCGAGCTGGCTGTTCAGCGGGCTGATCGAACACCGGGACAGCGGTGGCGTGCACGCGCTGGTGCGCCCCGGTGAGTTGAACCTGATGACCGCCGGCGCCGGCATCTGCCACTCCGAGGTCTCCGCCGACCCGGTGTCGGCACCCGTGCTGCACGGCGTGCAGCTGTGGGTGGCCTTGCCCGATACCGCCCGCAACACCGGGCGCGCCTTCCATCATTTTGTGCCCGAGCCGGTTTCGCGGCCCGGGGCTTCGGCCTTGGTGTTTCTCGGCGAGCTGGCCGGCTACCGCTCCCCCGTGCCGTCGTTCACTCCCATGCTGGGCGCCCAACTGGACCTGGATCCGCGCACCACGCTGGCGCTGGACGTCGACCCGGCTTTCGAGCACGGGGTGCTGTGCGACCAGGGCCCGGTGCTGCTGGGTGGTGCCGGGCTGGGGGTGGGCGAGCTGGGCTATCAGGGACCCGGCCACCGGGTCCTGGCACTGCGCAACCCCGGCGACTCCCCCGCCCGGGTGCTGGTGCTGGGCGGGGCACCCTTTCGCGAGGAGCTGGTGCTGTGGTGGAACTTCATCGGCCGCAGCCACGACGAGATCGTCGAATTCCGCCGCCAATGGCAGGAAGGCGACCCGCGCTTTGGCCAGGTCGACGGCTATCGCGGTCGACTGGAGCGGCTGCCGGCACCAGCCATGCCCCCACTGCGGCTGCGTCCGCGCCGGCCCAGCACCGGGTAGCCGCGCGCGTTCAGCGGATGGTGCCCGCTCCCGGGATCAGCGGCAGGTCCAGGGCCGTAACCCAACCCGGCGCAAGGTCATTGACCGCCGGCACCGCGTTGAGCGCCCGCATCCCAGTGGCCAGGCAGCCCGCCGTTGCGGCGTCACGGCCCGACCCGTCGGTGAAGAGGAACGCCGTCTCCTGCGAAATGCTGGGCGTGCCTTCGATATCGACGCGGTAGACGTCGTCCTGGGTGCCCGCCGGCCAGTCCGGTGCGGCGTCTCGGCCAATCCGGTTGACGTGTTCGAGCTGGATGCGGGTTTCGCCGCGGTAGACACCGTTGATGGTGAACCGCACCGCCGCGACCTGCCCGGCGGCGATCACTCCCTTGGCGGTGGTGCGCTCGTTGGGGGTCACCCAGGTGTCCCAGGTGGTGGTGATCTCGTCCAGTTCGATCCCGGCGGCATGCGCGATCATCGGGACGGTGCCACCCCAGGCGAAGATCAGCACCTCGGGGATCTTGAGCACCGGCTGGAAATCGGGGTCGCGGCCGATTCCCATCTCGTTCTCGTAGTCACCGGTGTAATTGGTGTAGTCCAACAACTCCGAGGCCCGCACCTTGCGTACCTCGGCGCACACGCCCATCAGGGTCATGGGGAACAGGTCGTTGGCGAAGCCGGGATCGATTCCGGTGGTGAAGCAGGATGCCCCGCCGTCCTGGCAGGCCTGGGTGATCGGTGTCAGCAGATCGGGCGGATTGAGCTTGAGGTCGGGCCACACCCAGGGCGTCATGGCCGTGGAACACACGTCGATACCGGCCCGCAGGAACCGGGAGATCAGCGTGATGTTGTCGGCGGCGTGGGCGGCGGTAGGGCCGTAGTGCACCAACGCATCGGGTGCCAGCGCGATCAGGGCCTCGACGTCGTCGGTGGCGGTGACCCCGACGTGGGGGATTGCGCAGATCTCTCCGACGTCGCGGCCCACCTTGCCCGGATCGCTGACGCCCACGCCCACCAGCTCGAACAGAGGGTGTTTGACGATCTCGGGGATAACGAGCTTGCCCACAAAGCCGGTGCCCCAGACCACAATTCGCTTCGTCAACTCCGGTCCTCTCGTTGTCCGACGGCGCTGGGAAAGATCAGGGAGTGAGCAGTACTTTGACCACGTCACCGGAACGGGCGGCCACCGCACGGTAGGCCTCGGCCGCGTCGTCCAAAGCCATCTCGGTGGTGAAGATCCCATCCACCGACAGCCGCCCGGACTGCAGCAGCGGAATCAGCGTCGGCCAGGTCTGCTGCACCGGTGCGGTGGTCATGCGCAGGGTGACGCTGCGCAGCAAGGCGGGCAGCGCCGGGAACGGGAACGGCTGTAGGTCATGGACGCCCACCACCGACACCGTGCCGCCGGCGCGTACCGCGGTCAGGGCGTCGGACATGGTGGTGTCCGAGCCCACGGCGTCGATCACCGCATCCACTCCTACCCCGGCGCTCAGCTCCATGGCCGCCGCGGTGGTGGGCGGCGCCGCCGGAGTCACGCCCATCAGGGCGGCCCGGTCCCGGCGCTGGCGTACCGGATCGATACCGAGAACCGTTGCGGCACCGAGGAACAGCGCACTGCGTGCCGCGCACAGCCCCACCGCACCCAACCCGATCACCGCGACCGTGCCGCCCACGGGGATGTCGGCGCGCAGCGCCGCCGCCCATCCGGTGGCGAGATTGTCGGTGAGCAACAGCGCCTCGGCGTCCAGGATGCCCTCGGGGATACGTGCCAGCTGGAAGTCGGCGCCGGGCACGGCCAGCAGTTCTGACTGCGCACCGCCCAGCAGGCCCGATCCGAAGATCTGGGGGCCGGAGTGGCACCGGATGGGGTCGAGGGTGCCGCAGCCCGCGCACTGTCCGCAGCCCGCCACCGAGGACACCATGACCCGGTCACCGACGCGCACCGAACGCACGTCGGAGCCGACCTCGACGACGGTGCCGATGGCCTCGTGACCCAGCGCCACCGGGTCGAAGATCGGGTAGTCGCCCTCATAGAAGTGCAGGTCGGAGCCGCAGATGGCGGTCGCGGTCACCTCCACGACGGCGCCGTCGGCGCCGGGCAGCTGGGGGTCGGGGCGGGTGTCGACCCGGATAGAGCCGGGTCCCTCGATCACCACACTGCGCATGTCACGTTCCTTCAGCTAGGGCTTGTACTTTGCCGAGCACGTCGGGGTAACGCTTGAGATGTGCACCGCCGTTGACGTCGAACGTCGCTCCGGTGATCCAGCCGGCGCGATCGGAGGTCAAGAACTCCACCGTCTGGGCGATGTCGTCGGGCACCCCGGAGCGACCCAGCGGTGTGTTCTCCAGGTACTCGTCGGTGAGGCCCGGCACCATGGCCAGGCCCGCCACCAGGGGCGTGTCGACCAGGCCGGGGGAGACGGCGTTGACGCGGATGCCGCGGGGGCCCAGTTCCAGGGCGGCCACCTGCACCAGCATCAGCACCCCGGCCTTGGCGCTGCAATAGGCGGCCATGGTGGTGCCGGGCTGGCGCCCGTTGAGTGAGGAGATCGCGACCACGCTGCCGCCGTCTTCAAGCGTGCGGGCGGCGTGCTTGATCACCAGCATGGTGCCGGTGAGACAGACGTCGAGGGTGGTCTGCCAGCCCGACAGCTCGATGTCGGCAATCGGGCCGATGATCGACAGCCCGGCGCAGCTGACCACGGTCCGCACCGGCCCGCGTTCGGCGGCGGCGGCGAAAGCCGCTGCGACGCTTGCCTCGTCGGTCACATCCGCGACCACGGCGCTGGCTGCGTCACCGATCTCGGCGGCCTGAGTCCGTGCGCCCTCGCCGTTGACGTCGGCGATCACCACCTGATCGCCCCGCGCGACCAGGGCCTGCGCGGTGGCCAGGCCGATCCCGGACGCGCCGCCGAAGATCAGGGCAACGGGCTTGGGCGCTGGCATGGTCACACTCCGGATGTGGTGGTGGTTCGGTAGCTGCGCTCGCGTTCGGGGCGCACCCACAGGGCGTCTTCTCCCACGTCGGTGCCCTGGGCCGCCAGCACCCGCTTGAGCACCTTGTTGGTGGCCGTCGCGGGCAGCTGGGAACTCAGGCGGACATAGCGGGGCCAGGCCTTGGGGGAGAGGTCTTCTTGGGCGGCGAGGAAATCGGCGAATTGGGCTTCGGTCAGTTCGGCGCTCTCACGCAGCACCAGCGCGGCCATCACCTGGTCACCGACCTGGCCGGCCTCGCGTACGGCATACACCGCGGCCTGGTTGATGTCGGGGTGGCGCATCAGGATTCGCTCCACCGGCGCTGCGGCCAGGTTCTCGCCGTCCACCCGCATCCAGTCGGCGGTACGCCCGGCCAGGTAGATCCAGCCGTCGGCGTCGGCGTAGGCCAAGTCGCCCGACCAGTACATGCCATCACGCATGCGCTCGGCGGTGGCGTGCGCGTTGTTGTAGTAGCCCGAGAAGAAGCCCGACCCCGCGGTGTTGACCAGCTCGCCGATCGCCTCGTCGGCGTTGGTCAGCAGTCCGTGCTCGTCGAACGTCGCGGGCGGGCATGGGGATTTGGTGTCGCTGTTGTAGATGGCGACGCCGGGGAATCCGCGGCCCACCGAGCCGGGCGGGGTGCCTTCATCGCGGGTGATGGTGACGGCGTTCTCGGTGGAGCCGAAGGCGTCCACCACGTGCACGCCGAACCGTCGGGCGAACTCGCCGATGTCACGTTCGGAGGCCTCGTTACCGAAGGCCACCCGCAGCGGATTGTCGGCGTCATCGGGCTGCTCGGGATGCGCCAGCAGGTAGGCGAACGGCTTACCGACGTAGTTCATATACGTCCCACCGTAAGCGCGGACGTCGGCCAGGAACCGAGAAGCCGAGAACTTGGCCGGGGCCATGGCTGCGCCGGCGGCCACCGCGGGGCCGAAGCCGGCGGCGATAGCGTTGGAGTGGAATAGCGGCATGGACAGATAGATGACGTCCTGGGAGCCCAGGCTGAACCGCTCGGCGAGGTTCATGCCTGCCACCAGCACCATGAAGTGGCTGACCAGAACCGCTTTCGGGTCGCCACTGGTGCCCGAGGTGAAGATCAGCATGAACGGGTCCAGCGGCGCGACGTGGCGGTGCGGCTGAAGTTCCCCGGCGGCGGCGCACTCGGCCGCCCAGGCCGGGCTGTCGACGTCGATGACGGTGATGCCGGGCAGCTCCAGTCCCTGCAGCAGGGCGCGGTGAGCGGTGTCCACGAGCAGGATCTGCACGTCGGCGGTGCGCAGGTCGCCGGCCAGCGCGGAGCCGCGGCGGGTGTCGTTGACCCCGCACAGGACATAGCCCCCCAGGCCGGCGGCGGCGATCGCGGTGAGCATCTCGGGGGTGTTGCCCAGCAGAGCGCCGACGTGCAGCGGCCGGGCTTGATCGGCCCGGGCGATCAGTGCGGCGCCGTGGCGGGCGGCGTGATCAAGGTACTGCCGCCAGGTCCAGCGGATCTGGTGGCCGTCGGCGTGGTTGTAGAGCACGGCCAACCCGGGATGGTCGGTGCGTTCGGCGAGCAATTGCTGCATCGTCTCGGCCACCGCGACCTCCTGCCCCGTGGGTCTACACGACGCGTCGCAATAGTACACAGATCTGTGAATGTGTCTACTGTGTTGTTACGCTTACCGCCCAGGAGGTGGGCCATGACCGTTGCATCTGCGTCGCCCGCATCCGCCTCGACCACCGATCGGCTTCTGGACGCCACCGAGAAACTGCTGGCCGACAAGGGGATTCGGGCCACGACCATGATCGATGTCGCGCAGGTGGCGGGGGTGTCGCGGGCGTGGCTGTACCGCAATTTCCCCGACAAGCCGACGCTGGTGGGCGCCGCGCTGATGCGGCTCATCGAGACCAGCTGGGCACAGGCGGGCGCCGAGCTGGCCACCCTGACCGGCTTCGAGGAGCAACTGGTGGCCGGTGTGCAGATCGGCCGCCGGGCCTATGACGATCCCGGCACCCTGCTGATGCGGCTGCGTCTTGCCGAACCCGAGGAGTTCACCGCCTGCGCCGGCGCCGGGGTTCGCGGTCTGGTGCCCGACTTGGCGGCGTTCTGGCATCCGTTCGTCGCGGCCGCGGCCGACGCCGGCGACATCCATCCCGACACCGATGTTCCCGAGGCCAGCGAGTGGATCGCGCGGGTGATGATCAGCCTGGGCAGTGTTCCGGGAAACCACATGAACCCCGATGATCCGGCGGCCGTGCGCCGGCATCTGCGCCGCTACGTGCTGCCGGGATTGCGGCAGGCGCCCTAGGGCGGCTCAGCGCGAGCGACGGTTCAATCGGATCTCGATGTTGTCGGGGTCGGGCTCGGGGGCATCCAGCTCGTCGGTGACCCGTACCCCGATGCGGCGCTGGGTGGCGGCGTCGACGAAGCTCAGCGGCGGTTTTCCGTCCTGGAGGTACTTGTCACCCCACTGGGTCAACGCCAGCAGCACGGGCAGCAGATCCTCGCCGGCGGGTGTCAGCCGGTACTCGTCTCGGGCCCGCTGCCCGGCCTCTTGGTAGGGGACCCGGGTGATGATTCCGGCGGACTCGAGCTGCTTGAGTGCGCGCGACACCGCCGGCGCTGAGGCGCCGATGCGTGCCGTGAAGTCCTCGAATCGGCTGGTGCCGTAAAAGCATTCGCGCACAACGAGAAATGCCGTCTTGGTGCTCAGCACATCGAGCAGCCGGGCCACCGAACACGCATCGCCGGTGGACCAGCGCGATCGGTCGCGCAACCGGGGTTCGAACTCCATGTGCTCCAGCTTACGTGACTAACACTTGCGTTATCCAGCCTGGCGTGCTTTGCTCTTACTAACGTAGTCGTTAGTCAGCGAGAGAGGATCCGGAGATGGTTGCAGTACAGGGAAAGGTCGCGGTGGTCACCGGCGGGCGACGCGGATTGGGCGCGGCCCTGGTCGACGAGCTCGTGGCCCGCGGAGCCCGCAAGGTCTACTCGACCGCCCGCACCGCCTTCACCGACGAGCGCCCGCAGGTGGTGCCACTGGCCCTGGAGGTGGGTTCGCCCGAGTCGGTGGCGGCCCTGGCCGAGGCGGCAGGCGATGCCGAACTGGTGTTCAACAACGCGGGCGTGCTGCTGCCAGACCCCCTGCTGACCGGCTCCTTCGAGCGGATCACCGAGACCTTTGACGTCAACGTCTTCGGGCCGCTGCGCCTGGCGCGGGCGTTCGCGCCGATCCTGGCCGCCAACGGGGGAGGGGCGCTGGTGAACATGCACTCGGTGCTGTCCTGGATGGCGGGCTCCGGCGCCTATGGTGCGTCCAAGGCCGCCGCCTGGTCGGTGACCAACTCGCTGCGCCTCGAACTGGCGGCGCAGCACACGCAGGTGGTCGGCGTCCACGCCGGCTTGATCGACACCGACATGGTCTCCGACATGTCCGGACCCAAGGTGACGCCGGTCGACGTGGCGCGGCGAATCATCGACGGCGTGGAGTCCGGTGCCGCCGAGGTGCTGGCCGACGACATCAGCGTGAGCGTCAAGGCCGCGCTGGCCGGTCCGGTCGAGAACCTGTCCTTCGCCCTGTCGCACTGAACCGGATCAAGGAGCACTGAACTGCCATGCCACTGTGGACCATTCATCACACCCCCGGACTCTTCAGCGCACAGGACAAGCATGCGCTGGCGGCCCGCATCACCGATCACTACGAGAAGGCCGGGCTGCCACGCTTCTATGTGGTCACCCTGTTCCAGGAGACCTCCCCGCAGGACTTCTACGTCGGTGGTGAGCCGACCGAGGTCGGGGTGCGCGTGGTGATCGATCACATCGCCCGGCACGCCGCCGACAGCCAGAACCGCCGACGGATCACCGAATGGATCAATCAGATCCTTACTCCGACACTGGAGCAGCACCCCGGCCTGCACTGGGAGTTCCACGTCGACGAGACCAGCGAAGAACTGTGGATGATCAACGGCCTGGTGCCGCCCCCGGGGGGATCGGACGCCGAGAAACGGTGGGCCCAGGAGAACGTGGCGACGGCCTACTGAGGGCCCACGCTCATCGGTACCGCGCCGCCAGCGCGGTACCGATGGCGGCCAAGTGATCGCGCACGCCCTGCGGACCGGTCACCTCAACCCATTCGATGAGCCCGGCGAGTTGGCCGGCCAGGGCGTATTCGTTGTGGCCCCGGATCACCACCTCGATCCGGCCGTCGGACGTGGTACCGCCGACCTCTAGGCGGCCCCCGAGCATGGCCCGCAGCAGACCGATCCCGTCGGGAGCGCATACCGCCTGGGCCTCCAGCGGGGTGCGCTTGCGGTCGACCTCATCGGCGATCTCCCGCCAACTCTGTGCAAGGTCAAATCCCGGGGGCCGCCGCACGGGCTTGTCGGTCAGCGCGACCGACGACACCCGATCGATCCGGAAGGTCCGCCGGCCCACCTCCGTTTCCGAGACCAGGTACCAGGTCGGGCCCTTGGCGACGACGCCCAGCGGATGGACCATCCGCTCGGTCTCGGCGCCCTTGCTGTCGACATAGCCGAGCCGCACCTGCACACCGCTGATCACCGCCTCCTGCAGCGCGTCGAGGAAGCGTGGTGGAGGTGGCGTGGCCGCACTGGCACCCCACAGCCGTGGATCGACGACCACGGACGCGGCGGCGGCCTCGGCCTGCGCCCGAAAGGGCTCGGGCAACGCCCGGACGAGCTTGCGCAGGGCGGCCTTGACGTCCGGGGTGGCCGTCGACGCGGGCCCGGCCACCAGAAACAGCGCACGCGCCTCGCTGGCGGTCAGCCCCGAAAGGTCGGTGCGCGCGCCGCCCACCAGGCGCCACCCGCCCCCGCGGCCCTGTACCGAGTACACCGGAACACCGGCCATGCTCAGCGCTTCGAGGTCGCGGCGGGCGGTGCGCTCGGACACCTCCAGCTCGCGGGCCACCTCGGAGGCGGTCACCAGCTTGCGCTGCTGCAGCAGAAGAAGGGTGGCCACCAGCCGGTCAGCTCGCACCTCAGCAGAATTCCACACAAACCGGCCAATAGATGTCCGGTTATGGTCCCAACAATGGCGCCATGACTACACCCACGAGTTCTCCCGCCACCCCTGCCACCGACCCCCGGCCGCTTCTCGAGCGCGCCATTGCCACCGGCGGCGCCGTGATCGCCGGCATACGCTCCGACCAGCACGCCAACCTCACGCCCTGCCCCGAGATGGACGTGCGGGCCATGCTGATCCACCTCATCGGTGTGCTGGACCGTATCGCCGCACTCGGCAACGGCGGCGACCCCTTCGCCGTACCCGTTCCGCAGGTTGCCGACGGCCGCTGGGCCGATGCCTGGCAAGAGTCAGCCCGCAACGCCGCGCAGGCCTGGAGTGACGACGCCCTGCTGGTGGGGCCGATGGCGCTGCCGTGGATCCAGGGCAGCGGCGCCGACGTGCTGGCGTCCTACCTCTCCGAGGTGAGCGTGCACACCTGGGACCTGGCGGCGGGGACCGGTCAGCAGCCGGACTGGGACGAGAAGGTGATCGACGCGGCGCTGCAGTCCGCACACCGGATCCTGCCGCCAGCGAACCGCCGCGCGCTGTATGCGGAGATCTCGGCCGCGATGGGCCTGGACGAGGTGGCCATACCGTTCGCCGAAGCCGTCCCCGTTCCCGACGACGCCCCCGCCATCGACCGGCTGGTGGCGTGGAACGGGCGCGATCCGCTCTGGTGAGCGGGGGATACGTGGGGGGCAAAACACAAAGGTCCGTTGCATTGTGTGCCCGTTGGGCACACAATGGTTGGCGTGGCTACGAAGACGGAGCGGTTCGCCGTGCGCTTGACTGCTGAGCAGGACGCGCTGATCCGTCGTGCCGCCGAGGTGGAGGGGACCGATCTGACCAACTTCACGGTGACCGCGACACTCGCTCGTGCCCGCGACGTGCTCGCCGATCGGCGGCTGTTCATGCTCGACGCGCCGGCCTGGTCGCAGTTCGTCTCGGTGCTAGACCGGCCGGTGTCGCACAAGCCGCGGCTGGGGAAGTTGTTCGCGGAGCCCTCGATCTTCGACGAGTGAGCGGCTACAGCGCACCCCGCCCGATCGGCGCGCACGATGTGGTCGCCGAATTCGACAGCGGCCAGCCCAGCCTGGACGAGTACCTGCGGAGACGGGCGCTGGCCAACCACGCCGAGGGTGCGTCCCGGTGTTTCGTGACGTGCCGGGACGGCCGCGTCGTCGGCTTCTACGCACTGGCCTCGGCGGCGGTGCAACGCGCCGGCGCACCGGGGCGGGTGCGGCGCAACATGCCCGATCCGGTTCCGGTGATCCTCTTGTCACGGTTGGCGATCGACCGCAAGGAACAGGGCCGGGGGTTGGGTGCCGCGCTGCTGCGCGATGCGATCACCCGTGCGGTGGCCGCCGCCGAGATCATCGGTGTGCGAGCGCTACTGGTGCACGCGCTGCACGAGCAGGCCCGGGCGTTCTACGCGCACTTCGATTTCGAGTCCTCACCGACCGACCCGCTGCACCTGCTGCTGTTGATCAAAGACGCCCGCGCCCTGCTCGACCCGTCGGAGTGATCGAGATCCCACGCCGGGCTGTCGAGCGCGGTCGACGACTCCCGGCCGAGAACTATGCAGTTCGCGGAACCACACATCGTGGGGGAGGCCCTTGTGAGTTCACGAAACCCGACCGCAACGACCGCCACGCACGATGGCGCCACAAACAAAAACAGGCCGAACCCTCAAGGGTTCGGCCTGTCCGGGATCTCCCGAGAGATCACACTGTGGGCGAAGGGGGACTTGAACCCCCACGTCCCGAAGGACACTGGCACCTGAAGCCAGCGCGTCTGCCATTCCGCCACTCGCCCGAGCAACCGGGGGAGCGTATCACGGGTCCCCCGCCCCCTGAAAAATCGGCTCCGGCCCGCTGGCGAGTATCGCCCGGAGCCGGATCAAGCGCCGTGACCCCTTCGTGACCTGGTCTTATCCGATTCTCCGCCGTAGAAGGGTGCCGCCCCAGCGCTCCGGGTCGATACCATGTCCAGGGCGGATGCAGCTGAGCGACACGCCGCGCCAGCGTCCCCGACACGATCAATGACGGCGAAGAGTAAGGCGGGTAGCAGCTTGGACAGCCAGCGCGGGCTGGTTCATCGCATCGAGCGCAGGCTCGAATCCGCTGTGGAGGATGCGATGGCCCGGGTCTTCGGAGGAGAAGTGCTCCCCGAGGAGGTTGAGGCTGCGCTGCGCCGCGAAGCCGCCGCCGGAGTGCGCTCTCTGGCCGGAAATCATCTTTTGGCACCCAACGATTACGTCATTACCCTCGGAAGCGACGACTACGAGAAAGTGGGCGCCGACCAGGATCTGACGTCGAAGGCCTTCGCCCGCCATCTAGCGGGCTACATCGGCGAACAGGGGTGGCAAACTTATGGAGATGTGGTTGTCCGGTTCCAGCAGTCGCCCAGCCTGCGCACCGGCCAGGTCCGCGCCCGCGGCGGGGTCAACCCTGACGCCAGCCCCCACGAGACGCTCAACGAATCCCGCCCGCGACAATCAGTTCATGCGTTTACCGCAGAATCAGGAGTGCCACCGATGACCGATAACCCGAGCTACCGCGGAGCCCACGGGCAGGATCGTCCCGGCGACGACTACTACGACCCCCGCTACGGGCGGCCGGCCGATGACGCTCGTGGCGGTCAGGACCCGCGGGGCGGCTACTCACCCGAGGCCGACCCCTACCAGCAGGAGCAGCGCGGCGGCTACCCCGACCAGGGCCACGGCGGCCCGGGCGCCTACGGCCCGCCCCGCGGCGGCTACCCCGAGCAGGGTGGCTACCCCGGCCAGGGCGGCGGCTATGCCCCTCCCGCCCCGCCGGCGCAGCCCTACGAGCAGCGTCCCCCCAGCGGCTACGGCGCTCCGGCCGGCTATGAGCAGGGCTACCCCCAGCACCAGCCGCCGGCACCGGGATACCCGGCCGGCGGGCAGCCCGGCTACGGCGAATACGAGCGTCCCCAGGCCCGCCCGGAGGAGTACGGCTATCCCGAGGCGCCCTACGAGCAGCGCCCCGCCTACCCGGACCAGGGCGGGTATGACCAAGGTGCGCCGTCCTACGGCCGCCAGGAATACGGCCAGCCCGGCTACGGCTACGGCGAGGCGCCCGCGGCTCCCGCCGGCTATGACTACGGCCAGCCGGCGCCGGGTGGCTACGGCGAGGCTCAGGGCGGCCAGGGCGGCTACGACTACGGCCAGCCCGCGGCGGGTGGCTACGGCGAGGCTCAGGGCGGTGGCTACGGCCAGCGTGCCTACAGCGCTCCTGCCTCGGTCACCCTGCAGCTCGATGACGGCAGCGGCCGCACCTACCAGCTGCACGAGGGTGCCAACGTGGTGGGCCGCGGGCAGGACGCCCAGTTCCGGCTGCCCGACACCGGAGTCTCGCGCCGTCACCTGGAGATCCGTTGGGACGGCCGGGTGGCCCTGCTGTCGGACCTGAACTCCACCAACGGCACCACGGTGAACAACGCCCCGGTCCAGGAGTGGCAGCTGGCCGACGGCGACGTGATCCGGCTGGGCCACTCCGAGATCATCGTGCGGGTCCACTAGGACAGCGGCCACCAACGACAACCCAAACAGCAAAGCCCTGCCGCTTTGCCCTACGGCCCGCCGCGCCCAAGTATCGTGACTGTGCCGATGTGCTCTTTTCGACGAGCACGCTAGGGCGGCGCGACAACGGAGAGGACGCCGGATGCAGGGACTCGTGCTGCAGCTGACGCGAGCCGGCTTTTTGACGTTGTTGTGGCTGTTCATCTGGTCCGTGCTGCGAATATTGCGGACCGACATCTACGCTCCCACCGAAGCGGTCATGGTCCGCCGGGGGCTTTCCATCCGTGGCGTGCTGTTGCCGCCGCGCCAGCAACGGGCAGGAGCGCGGCATCTGGTGGTGACCGAAGGACCACTCACCGGGGCGCGCATCGCGCTCAGCGACCAGCCGGTTCTGGTCGGCCGCGCCGACGATTCCACGCTGGTGCTCACCGACGACTACGCCTCCACCCGGCACGCTCGGCTGTCACAGCGCGGCTCGGAATGGTATGTCGAGGACTTGGGCTCGACCAACGGCACCTACCTTGACAGGGTGAAGGTGACCACTGCCGTACGGGTTCCGGTGGGAACGCCGATCCGAATCGGCAAGACCGCAATCGAGCTCCGCCGGTGAGCCTCGTTCTGCGGTACGCCGCCCGCAGCGACCGCGGCCTGGTGCGCTCCAACAACGAGGACTCCGTCTACGCCGGCGCACGGCTGCTGGCGCTGGCCGACGGCATGGGCGGGCACGCCGCCGGCGAGGTCGCCTCCCAGCTGGTGATCGCCGCGCTGGCGCATCTCGACGACGACGAGCCCGGCGGCGACTTGCTGGCCAAGCTGGAACGCGCAGTGCACGAGGGCAATTCCGCGATCGCGGCCTACGTCGAAGAGCACCCCGAGCTCGAAGGCATGGGCACCACGCTCACCTCCATCCTGTTCGCCGGACCCCGCCTGGGGCTGGCCCACATCGGCGACTCCCGCGGCTACCTGCTGCGCGACGGCGAGCTCACCCAGATCACCAAGGACGACACCTTCGTCCAGACCCTGGTCGACGAAGGCCGAATCACGTTGGAGGAGGCACACAGCCACCCCCAGCGGTCCCTGATCATGCGCGCCCTCACCGGTCACGAGGTGGAGCCCACCTTGATCATGCGCGAGGCGCAGGCCGGGGATCGCTACCTGCTGTGCTCCGACGGCCTCTCGGATCCGGTGAGCACCGAGACCATCCACGAGGCCCTGCAGATTCCCGACGTCAACGACTGCGCACTGCGGCTCATCGAGTTGGCGCTGCGCGGCGGTGGACCCGACAACGTGACCGTGGTGGTGGCCGACGTGGTCGACGTCGACTACGGCCAGACCCAGCCGATTCTGGCCGGCGCCGTCTCGGAGAACGGTGACGAGCACACCATCTCCCTGGACACCGCCGCCGGCCGGGCATCGGCGATCTCACCGCGCAAGACCGTCGCCAAGCGAGTACTGCCGCGCATCGAAACCCCCGACCGCCCACCCCGCTCACGGCACCGCAAGTTCATCATCGCGGCGCTGCTGCTGGTCCTGCTGGGCACCGCCCTGCTGGTCGGGCGCGCCGTCATTCGCACCAACTACTACGTCACCGCCTACGGCGGCACGGTGGCGATCATGCGCGGGGTGCAGGGCTCGATCCTCGGTGTGCCGCTGCAGGAGCCGTACCTGCTGGGCTGCCTGGACAGCCGGGGAGAGCTGGTGCAGATCAGCTTCAGCCAATCCGGCGACAAGCTGTCCTGCCGGCTGATGACGTTGCAGGATCTGCGCCCGCCGGCCCGCCAACAGGTCAACAACGGCCTGCCCGCCGGCACGCTCGATGACGCGATCACCCAACTGCGCAACCTTGCCCACGACTCGCTGCTGCCCCCGTGCCCGCACGGATCGACCGCCGGCACCAAGACCACGCCCACGCGCAAGCCGTCTCCCGGGCTGGTTCCCACCGGTCCGCGGCCCGGCCCACCCCCGCCG
>NZ_MVHH01000052.1 GCF_002086515.1 Mycolicibacter arupensis | reverse complement strand
AAGCTGCATACGTGGGGGTTCCTGGGGGTTGATGGCGCTGCCGGGGGGCCAGTCTCGCCCACTGAGCCTACGTGGTCGCGGTGTCCTCAGGCCGATTCGGGACACCGGCGGGCGTGCGGTAGCATTTCGACCTGCTGCCGGAGATGATCCGGCGGTGGCGGGCTGTGGCGCAGTTTGGTAGCGCACTTGACTGGGGGTCAAGTGGTCGCAGGTTCAAATCCTGTCAGCCCGACAGAGGTCAGAGGCGGTTTCCGAGGTCCGGGAGCCGCCTTTTTCCATGCCGTACCCAAACCGTGTACCCAAACCAGCCCGAACGTCTGTTCACAGCCCGAGCGCCGAACCCAAACCGTCGACCGCGGCCCTGGCGGCGTCGTCGCTGGTATGCCCGTACAGGTCGCCCGTGATGCTGATCGACGAATGGCCGAGCAGGTCGGCGGCTGCCTTGATATGCACCCCGGACTCCAGCCACGCCACAGCCGCACTGTGCCGCAGGCTGTGAGCGCCGACGCCCTCCACGCCGATCTTCGCCGCGGCGATCTCGACAGTCCGCAGCAGGTTCCGCGGGTCGCACATGGTCCCGAACTCCGTGGCGAACACCGCCCCGGTGTCGGTCCACTGATTGCCAGCCGCGAGCTGTTCGGCCACCTGCCGCTTGCGGTGTGCCTTGAGCTGAGTCACCAGCCCGGAGTGCAGCGGTATCCGCCGCCGGGACCGATCAGTCTTCGGTTCGGTCAGCACCAGCTCCCCGTCGACCCGCGACAGCGTGTGCCGCACGGTCATCTGGCCCTTGGCCAGGTCGATGTCGCGCCACCGCAACCCGGCGACCTCACCGCGCCGCAGCCCGGTCGCCGCCATCAGCAGCACCGCCAGGTAGTAGCGCAGGCCCTTGGCCGCACCGAGTAGCCGCGCCACGTCGGCTGCCGAGAGGTACACCGCTTCCTTGCGGGCTACCGCGGGGCGCTTCACCTTTGCGGCCGGATTGCTGGCCAGCAGCCCATCGCGCACCGCGACATCGAGGGCCTGGCGCAGCACCGTGTACACCTGGCGCACGGTGGAGTCGGCCAGTTTCTTACCGCGCAGCTCCACAATCAGCGACTCCACATCGGACGGATTCAACCGGTCCATGCGCTTGTCGCCGATGCCCGTGCCCTCCAGGTGCTTACGGGACAGTGACCCGTACAGCGCCTTAGTGGTCGCCTTGCGATCCGACGCCGCCAGCGATGAATCGCGCCACCGCTTCAGCCACGACGCCACGGTGTCGGGTGCGTCCTTGGCCGGCTTGCCTTCGTCGATGCGCTGCCGGACCTTCTTTAGTTCCCTGCGGCACTCCGCGGCCGTTGCGCCGTACACCGACATTGACTTGCGGCGGTCGGTCGCCGGATCGACGTAGGAGATGCGCCCCTCCCAACGGCCATTAGGTCGCTGACGAACACTGCCTTCACCGTTGGCTCGCTTACTCATGCCTTCGCCCTTCCCTGCTTGGTCGGCGGCAGGAATCCTCTGTCGCGCGCCTGTTTCACGTAATCGGTGGCCTGCCGGTGTTTAACCCCGAACGTGCGCGATACCGCCTCGGTGGGCGCATGGCCGATGTTCTGGCGGTAGACGGCCGCAACCTGCCGTAGGAAATCGCCGGTGATACGACGCTTCCCGGCTCGACGCTCCTCCAGGAAGTTGCGGACGGTCCTCTGAAAATCACTCTCCGGGTCTGGGTTGACGCGAACCATCCGTTCGTCGCGATCGACGACGATCACCAGGGACGCATAAAGGTCTTCGACCCACGCGCTGATGCCCGCGCCAAGATCCTTCTGCATGACCTCGCGGGACCCCGGTCCTGCCTGCCACGTGACCGAGACGATCCGCGGCACGTTGTCGCGCAACTCGATTCGGACATGAAAGTCCGGTTCATCGAACCCAAATACCTCAACCTCTAGCCACTCCGGCATGTGATGGTCGGCAACGTCGACGTAGTCACCGAACTTCAGACGCCATTTGTCGGTCTCAATCACCTGAGGCCCTGATCCTGTCATCTGCGCTTTCACTTCCCGGTTGTACTGCTAAGTGGACTGCTTAGCGTTCAACATAGCACTCTAAGCACGTGTCAGCGAACACCAACGAATACCGAAGGAAGGAGGCGAACATGCAGACCCGCGAATCCGTCCGCCAACTCGTCCCAATTGAGAACGCGCAGAAGGAACTCGGCGGCATCGGCCGGACAACCCTCTATCGCCTCGTCAAAGAGGGACACCTGACCCGAGCAAACATCGGCCGCCGCTCATTCATCACGGGCGAAAGTCTCGCGGCTTACGTCAGCAGCATCACGGAGGACCAATGACAGACGAAGACGAAAGCCGCCCCGGCGGCAACACCGGAGCGGCTTCAAGGTCCTTGGTCGGGGACTACTGCCACGGTACCGCAACACCAGCCGAGCAAGCGTGGCACGCAACGCCGATCCCGATGGCGGCCCGCGAAATCGGCCCGCAACGGCACCACACTGCCCCGGTTGGCCTGGGTGCCCGCACGTTCCGTGAGGGCTTTGCCCGTGGCGGATGTGATGCCCTTCGCCGGGTGTGGGGCATCGTGCCCGACGATCTGCGCGGCCTGGTGGCCGTCATTGCCGCCGACTACGCGGAGGGCGGAGATGAGTGAATCGGTGACCGAACTCCACGCGGTTCCCGGTTCCCTCAATAACCGTACGGAACCGGAACCGCCGCAAGTTCCCGGTTCCCTACACCCATTACGGGAACCGGGAACCGCAGACGGACAGCCGCTCTACGTGGACATATGCGCTCTTCTGGACGGAACACTGCCGGAACCGCCGGAACCGCAACTTGGCCGCCGCGCAGACGGCATCCGTCTCTTCTACGCGGGTCAGGTCAACTGGCTCTTCGGCGATCCGGAGAGTGGCAAGAGCTGGCTGTGCCTCGCCTGCGTTGTTGAGGGACTCAATGCGGGCCGCAAGGTGCTCATCATCGACTTGGACCACAACGGCGCGCCCGCCACCGTGCGGCGGCTCCTCGATCTGGGAGCCAAGTCCGAGGCCCTCCGCAACCCCGACTGCTTCCGCTACTGCGAGCCCGAAGACCGCGCCGAACTCCGACAGGTCATCGACGACTCGACGACGTGGCGACCGGCCGTTGCCATCGTCGACTCCGTAGGGGAGCTCCTGCCGATGTACGGAGCCAGCTCCAATAGTTCCGACGACTTCACCAACGCCCACCAGTACGTCCTCAAGCCACTCGCCCGTGCTGGAGCTGCTGTCATCGCCGTCGACCACCTCGCCAAAAACCCGGACTCGCGCGCGGTAGGCCCCGGCGGCACCGCGGCAAAACGTCGAGCCATCGGCGGCGTGTCCCTGCGGATGCGAGTCAAGACACCCTTCACGCCAGGTCACGGCGGAAGCGCAACGCTGGTCATCAACAAGGACCGGCATGGCGGACTCCGTAAGCACTGCCCGGTCGGAGACCGAGAGCCTGTCGCCGGAACCTTCAGGCTCCTGGCCTTCGCCGATGGCGTCTTGGAGTGGGCGATCTATCCGCCGGCCGACGGCGAGCGCAACGACGACGAGAGCGCACCCGCCGAAGATGTCCGCGCAGTCGCCGAACTGGACCCGCCACCGACGACCGTCGAGGACGCACGCGAGCGCCTCGGCTGGCGAAAACAACGAGCCGTCAAGGCGTTACGCGCCTGGCGCGAGCAAGCAACCGACCACGACACCACCGATTGAAAGGAAAAACAATGAGTAACAACACCGAGCCCGTTGACGGCACCGTCTACGTGCTCGACGCCCGACCGGACGAAGGGATCGCCTACATCACCATCGCCGGCCCCGACGAAGACCACCCGATGATCGTGATGTTCGACCGCGACGACCTCGACGCCCTCAACCGGGTACGCAAGGAACTCAAGTGCCACCGCCCAGAGCCCGACCCCGGTGCAGTCCTGCGGATCCTCAACGAGGCCAGCCGTCACGACATCTTCGTGCATGACCGCGTGGAGTACCGCTACAACAGCCTGGAGGGCAAGTGGCTGGCATGGGGCCGCGTCGACACCGACGACGACCCGCAGCCCGCAACCACGCGTACCACCTCGCGGAAGTGGTGGTGACATGCCACTGACACCGGAAGAACAGCGCGACATGGATGGCGTCCACAGCGCCCTCACCCTGGCGACCGCCTACCTCGACCGCGACATGAACACAGTCCAGGCCGTCCTGCAGATGTACCGGTACGACGGCGTGCCGCTCATCACCGGCCTGGCCGCCGCATTCGATTCGCTGGTCCGGTCAGTCCCAGGCGATCCCCACGAAATCCTGCAGATCCTCCGCAGCGTCGCGCTCCAGACCGAGGCGGGTAACCGATGACCTTGCGCCCCTGTCTGCGCTGCGGTGAGCCGTCACCGCGGTCGCACTGCGATGAGCACCGACCGAAGCCACCGCCCAAGTCGCCCAGGCACTACGGCTATGACGCCGCGTGGGATCGGCTCAGCCGCCGCGCTCGTCGGCTGCAGCCGTGGTGTTCGGGCTGCGGCAGCAGCGAGGACTTGCAGTGCGACCACAAGCCCAGCGCCTGGCAGCGCAAGGCCGAGGGCAAGGCCATCAGGCTGGCCGACGTGGACGTGCTGTGCGGCCCCTGCAACCGGGCAGCCGGCGCAGCACGCGGCAACGCTGTGACCAGGGGGAATGCTCCTCAGGGGGGCGCAGAGGCAAGCCGCGATCCCCGTTACACACTGGGGGGCCTGCGTGAAATCAGCGAATACGACTTGGCATAGCGGGCTTGGTCGGGAGCTTCTCGCCGGGCTCGACGTAGTCCCAGCAGTTGGGGCTGTAGAGCTTGACCTGCTCCCCACGCTTGGTCACCTCGATCACGGCCTCGTGAACTCCGACGATGTGATCGTCGTCGTAGGAGTCGTAGCCGACTTTTCCGTTGCGGGTGTAGAAGACCGTGAATGCCATCCCTGGAGCCTGCCATGAAGGCGGGACCTAAGGCTGCGGTTGATCCCAGCGTGTTGCCGTGGCGGCCACGGTCGACGGGTGCGGCTCGCTTCGCCAAGTTCTGTGAAACTTACGTCAAGGTACCCAAGGGCACGGGGGCGCTGTCGCCGATGCGGCTGCGGCCCTGGCAGATCAAGCTGGTCGGGTCGGTGCTCGACGCTGATCCCCGCCCGCGCACCGCAGGGTGGACGCTGCCACGCGGCCAGGGCAAGAGCACGCTGATGGCCGCGTGGGGGGTGTACGAGCTTTTCGAGGGCGGCGAGGGCGCCACCGTCGTGGTGGTCGCGGTTGACGAGCGCCAGGCCGGGATCGTGTTCAACATTGCCCGCCGGATCGTTGAGCTGGACGACGAGCTGGCCAGCCGGTGCCAGGTGTTCAAGGAGCGCCTGGTGATCCCGGAGCGCGATGCCCAGTTCCACTGCCTGCCCGCCGAGCCGAAGCGGCTGGAGGGGCTGGACTATTCGCTGGCGATCCTCGACGAGCTCGGCGTGGTCAGCCGCGACTCCTACGAGGTGCTGACGCTGGCCCAGGGGAAGCGGGAGACCTCGACGCTGGTCGGCATTGGCACACCCGGCCCGGACCCGTTCAACAACGTCTTGGCCGATCTGCGCAGCTACGCGCTGACCAATCCGGGCGATACCTCGCTGGTATGGCGGGAGTTCGGCGCGGCGGGGTTCGAGGATCACCCGGTCGACTGCGATCACTGCTGGAAGCTCGCCAACCCGGCCCTGGACGACTTCCTGCACCGTGACGCCCTCCATGCCTTGCTGCCGCCCAAGACCCGTGAGGCGACGTTTAGGCGGGCCAGGCTGTGTCAGTTCGTCACCGACACCACGGGCAAGTTCCTGCCGGCCGGGGTATGGGATGGCCTGTCGACGGGGGAGCCCATCGCGGACGATGCCTCGGTGGTGCTGGCCCTCGACGGGTCGTTCTCCGATGACACCACCGCCTTGCTGCTGGGCACCGTCGCGACCGAACCGCACTTTGATGTGTTGCGAGTGTGGGAGCGCCCGGGCGGCGATGAGTCCTACCGGGTGCCGGTGGCCGAGGTGGAGCAGACGATCCGGGATGCCTGTCGCCGCTTCCAGGTGGTGGAGATCATCGCCGACCCGTTCCGCTGGACCCGCACCCTGCAAGCCCTGGAGGCCGAACGGCTTCCGGTGGTGGAGTTCCCTCACTCACCGTCCCGGCTGACCGCGGCGACCACCGATCTGTACAGCGCCGCGGTCAACGGCAAGTTGAGCCATTCGGGCAACCCGATCCTGGCCCAGCACGTCGCCAATGCGGTGATCTCCGAAGACCCGCGTGGGATGCGCCTGGCCAAAGCATCCCGGTCCCGTAGCGCCGCCAAGATCGACCTCGCCGCCTGTTTGGTGATGGCCCACAGTCGCGCCACCTGGCGTG
Source organism: Mycolicibacter arupensis (assembly GCF_002086515.1). Lineage (GTDB taxonomy): Bacteria > Actinomycetota > Actinomycetes > Mycobacteriales > Mycobacteriaceae > Mycobacterium > Mycobacterium arupense. Next base: position 19,166 of record NZ_MVHH01000052.1, on the reverse strand, counting down.
CAACCCGTAAGAAGCGTTCCAAGACAAGGAGTTTCGCAGCATGACCGATCAACTGACCTACCTACTTCAGAAGCTCGATGCCTCGGCGCATCGCTACGCCGAGCTGGACGGCTATTACGAGGGCCGGCAACCGTTGGCGTTCCTGTCACCGGAGGCCCGCACGGCGCTGGGCACCCGCTTCGGCCGCATGGCCAGCAACATTCCTCGGTTGGCGGTGACCGCCCTGGCTGAACGCCTGCGGATCACCGGCTTCAGCGACCCGGCACTGTGGGCCGATTGGGTGCGGTGCGACCTCGATCAGACCTCCGGCACCGCGCACCGGGAGGCCCTGCTGCTGGGCGATAGCTACGTGATCGTGTGGGCCGATCAGCTCGGCCGGCCGAACGTGACAGTCGAGAGCGCCAAGCAGGTCACGGTCCTGACCGATCCGGGCACCCGGCAGATCACCGCGGCGGCCAAGCGATGGGAGGACCGGCTCGCCAAGACCTCGACGGCGGTCCTGTATGAGCCGGATCGGATCACGCGGCTGGTCGCCAATCAGATCGGCGCGGTCGGGTCGGGCTTCAAGGTCGTTGACGAGATTGCCAACCCGTTGGGCGTCGTCCCGGTCGTGCGGCTGCACAACTCTGATCGCATCCTTGACCGCCACTGGCACAGCGAGTTCGACGGCCGCGGGCACTCCGAGATCGACGACCTGATGCCACTTGTTGACGCGCTCAACAAGTCGCTGGCGGACCTGATGACCACCTCGGAGTACGTCGGCCGGCCCCGACGCTGGGCGACCGGCATCGAACTCGCCGAGGAGCCGGTCCTCGACGACGAGGGCAACGACACCGGGGAGACCCGCGAGATCAACCCGATCCCGGAAGGCTCTAGGGCAATGATCTCCGAATCACCCGACGCGAAGTTCGGCCAACTCCCCTCGGCAGACCTGGCGGGCTATGAGGCCAGCGTCCGGGTGATCCTCGGTCAAATCATGGCGGTATCAACACTTCCCGCGCACTACGTTGGGGTGTTCACCGACAACCCCGCCAGCGCCGATGCCCTGCGCGCTGCCGAGGCATCCCTGACCGCCCGCGCCGAGGCGCGACAGGCCACGTTTGGCCGCGCCTGGGAGCAAGTCGCCAAGCTGATGATCGCCGTCCGTGACGGGCGTGATCCGCAGTTGATCGACGACGTGCGGGTGCAGTGGGCCGACGCCGCCACCCGCAGTGTCGCCCAGGAGGCCGACGCAGCGGTGAAGTTATTCCAAGCCGGTCTGCTCCCGGCATCCGCGGCGTTGGCGAAGCTCGGTTACGGCCAGGACGAGATCGCCGAGATCCGCGTAGCCCGCCGCGCCGAAGCCCTCGACAGTGCGGGCCTGGACCTTGGTAGGCCGGCATGACCAGCGGCCTGATCTCCGAATACCAGGCGGCGACGATGCGCCTGGCGAACGTGACCCGCGACCAGGCGACAGCGTTATGGGTGGCCCACACCGATGGCGGCCTAGTCGAGGACGTGGCCGCCGATCTGATCGCCCAGGCGGTCAACATCGGCATCGCCAGGGCGGTCGGGCTGGCCGACGCCTGGCTGTCGCGGCAGATCGAAGAAGCCACCAGGCGGCCGACCCCGACCACCGGCATCACGCCGACCGATCACTTCCCGCGGCTGCGTAAGGCAATGGGCACGATCTTCGGGCGGTTCCGGCACCGCGAGATCGACGCCGACGAGGGCCGGATGCAGACCGGCCGAATCGGGCACTCCGAACCGCTAGAGGCCGGCCAGCAGGCCACCACCGAGGCCATGACCAAACACCCGTTAGTTCAGGGATGGGTACGCGAGTTCGACGACGACCCCTGCCAGCTCTGCACATGGTGGGCACGCGACGGCCGGATCTGGCCTGCCGATCATCCGATGCCAAGCCATAAGGGCTGCAACTGTTCTCAGCGCATCGTGCTGGCCGAACACATCAAGGAAACGAAATTCACAGAAAGGCTGCACCGCAATGGATAACGACATCACCACCGAACCCGACGAGGCTGTCGAACAGGTCGACACCGAGGCCCCGGAAACGTCAGGTGACGAAGCCGCGGGGGACACCTTCCCCCGCGAGGTCGTCGAGAAACTGCGCCAGGAGAGCGGCAAGTACCGCCAGCGGGCGCAGCGAGCCGACGAGCTGGCCCACCGCCTGCACGCCGAACTGGTGAGGGCCACCGGGCGGCTGGCCGACCCGGCCGACCTCGAGTTCGACGAGGACCACCTTGCCGACCCCGACAAGCTGACCGCCGCGGTCGACGAGCTGTTGGCCGCCAGGCCGCACCTGGCGTCCCGCCGACCGGTGGGCGACATCGGCCAAGGCCAGCACGGCAACGGCGGTGGGGAGTTCTCCCTGCTGGGAATGCTCAAAGAACGGACCTAACCCCCTGGGGGTATATGCTGAGGGTGTCGCTCCTGGTGGGCGGCACCCTCAGTTGTCCTGGCGACACGGGTACATCACCTGAAACCCCTTTGCCAGTAAGGACAATTCGCAATGACCATCGAAGTCACCGGAGACAACTCCACTCTCATTCAGTCCCAGGTCGCCAGCCTGCTCGTGCAGCCACTGGAACAGGCCAGCACGTTCCTGGCCGCCGGCCCCGTCGTCCTCGACTCCAGCAGCCCCGTGCGTGTTCCCCGCATCACCAGCGGTGTCAGCGCCGGATTCGTCGCCGAGGGGGCCCAGATCACCGACGGCGACGTCGGATTCGACGAGGTGACCCTGCTGCCGTCGACCATGAAGGGCCTCAAGGTTCTGGTCAGGCTGTCCAACGAGCTGATCCGCACCAGCGTGGTCGGCCTGGAGGCCGTGCTGCGGACCCGCCTGGTCACCGACGTGGCCAACGCGCTCGACTCCGCCCTGTGGGACGGTGCAGGAACCAGCAACACCGTCAAAGGCATCTTCAAGGCCAGCGGGATCGCCACCGGCACCCTGGACCTGGCCGACCCCGACTCGCTGATCGACGGCCTGGCCAAGGCCCAGGCCAACCACGTCACCCCGTCGCATTGGGTGATGACCCCGGCCAGCTTCGCCGCGATCCGCAAGGTCAAGGTCGGGACCACCGACAAGCGGTACGTGATCGACCCGAACACGATCCAGAACGGCACCGACCTGCGCCTGCTGGGCCTGCCGGTGATCGTGACCGACCGCATCCCCAACAGCGGCACCGCACCGGGCAAGGCACGGGTCGGCCTGGTCGACTTCTCCAAGGTCGTCGTTGCCCGCGACGTTAACGCCGAGGTCAAGATCCTTGACCAGACCTGGGGTGACTACGACTCCATCGGCATCCGCGTGGTGTCCCGCTGGGACGTGGGCCTGCTGCAGGACAAGGCCGTCACGCTGCTGACCGAGGCCTGATGAGCGTCGACCAGGACGACATCATCGACCAGGCTGCCAGCCTCAACCAGGGCAGCCTCGATGCGGCCGTCCCGATCATCACGGTCATGGTCCGGGCCTACACCCGCGGCAACGGCTTCACGGCCGGCGAACCCAACGACGAGCTGGCCGCGGTGATCACCACCGCGGCCAGCCGGCTCGCCGCCAATCCGGCCGGCTTCCCGAACGATAAAACCGCGGGGGAGTTCAGCCAATCCCTACGCGGTGCATTCGGCGGCTGGACCCTGGCCGAGCAGTTCGTCCTCAACCGCTACCGGGTGCGGGCACAGTAAATCCGGCGGTTCCGGTTCCGTACACCTATTGCGGGAACCGGGGAACCGGGCGGGCCGGGTGTCAAACCGGCAGAGCACTCGGCAAGGACGCGCCATGACGGGTACCTTTCCCCCGAGCGCGTACCTGCACCCGGCCCGCGTACCCAAACGCGTACCCAAACCAGCCCCAAAATCCGCCGATATTCGCCGATGTTCGTCAGCGTGCTCTGACGTTGTAATCGGCTGGTGGGCAACAGGATAGGACACATCCGCGAACATCGGCGAACACGCCTGGGATGCCTGGGGGTCAAGTGGTCGCAGGTTCAAATCCTGTCAGCCCGACAGAGTTGAGGTCAGGTCAGAGGGTGTTTTCGAGCAATCGGAGGCACCCTTTTTCCATTTTGAACACCGCTTGTAGCCACCCCGGGCATGATTTCGGGGCTAGACAGGCACGCGAGAACAGCAGTGGAGACATGGGAAACGAGGCACTGGACGTAGCCGTCACTGAGTTCGTTGCAGCGGTGGAGGAGCGCAACCGTGTGAGCGAGTTACTCAGAAAAGAGCGACAGTCTGCGCCGGCTCCCATCACACGGGACACGGATGCGGTGAAGAGATACATCGCTGCCCTCACCTCGGCGTACGAGAAAGTACGCACCGAGCTTGAGGCGAGCTACGTCAACATCGCGTCGAGCGGCGCGACGGTGATCGGGCTGACGGACAATCCGAACATCGTGAACCCGGCGCAGGCGCTGATGGACGATGCCGTAGCGGAGCGCGGTGAGTTGAAGAAGATGCAGGCCAGGTTGAAGAGGTTGGAAAGTGCAGGTGCTGGGCGGCTGGTCGTATTCTTCAGCCTCTTGCCGACGATTCTCCGCGCCTTGCCTCGTGAACAGCAGATACACAAGCACCTGACCGACCTGACCTCCTACTACCTGTTAGAGATGATGGACGACACCGGCGGCGACGGCTCCTAGCTGAGTCTTCGGTGGCCATGAACTTGGAGCTGGTGAAAATCCCTCACCGCCAGGGCGTGCAGCCATTCGGCCCGGAGCGCACCGGGTACTCATTCACCTGGTTTAGCGGCACCAGGGCTTCGGTCAACTCGCCTTTGTGGAATTCGCGGGAGACGGAGACGTTGGTGCCATTCCCGGGGGCTGATCGCTCGCTGCGAAATACGCTCACGCTGTGAGCGCATACGTGGGGAATATCGGCAGCGCGGTGTCGCGGCAGGAGCACAAGGCTGTTCTCGACGCCGAGATCGGCGCGTGCCGACGCTGCGACAAGATGAACGTCAAGGGCGTGACGGCTTCCGCGCCCGGCTACGGTGACCTACACTCACCAGTCGCGCTGGTCGGTCAGAGTCTGTGCGAGAAGTGTATGGAGACCCGGATTCCATTTACCGGTGGCAGCGGCGATCTGATCGACGCGAGCATCAAAGCAGCAGACAAGGTCAAGGACGACCTCTTCACCACGAACGCCGTGCACTGCCATCCCGAGGGCAACCGCAAGTCCGCCGAGCACGAGATCGTGAATTGTGCCCCGTTCCTGCACCGCGAACTGGAAATCGTCCGGCCACGGCTAGTGGTCACGCTGGGGCAAGATGCTGAACGGGCCTTAAGGTTTTTCTATCCGCGGGCTCGGGTTGTTCTGTCGCGCTTTGAGGCTCCGCGGGGGCGCCTCCCGAAAGGCGTGCCAGTCGCTTTCGTAGCTAAGCACCCTTCGTGGATCCAGCGTCAGCACAATAGCGACCTCGAAGCCGAGTACATCGAGAATCTCGCGGACGCGATCCGGTGGAGCTTCGATCAGTAGCGGACCTCAAGCCATTCTTGCTGAATTTGGCTACCTCTGATCGAAGAATCCATGGGGCGGGATCAGCTGGCGCGGGCGCGGGCTCATCAACCAGGCGACCCTAGTCCACCGTGAACCGCCATGCGCCAGGCCGGCTGTGTCGGTAGAGACCGCTAATGTCTAGTAATTCTTTGTGGCAAGCAAGATTGGATCAATATGACGCAAGGCGTGCCTCCAGTGTTGGCCGAAGTGCTAGCCAAGCCAGCCGTTCCCCAACGGTCTTTCCCCTGGAACCGCGCGGCTTGGGGGGCGGTAGCGCACGACTTGCCTGAAGTTCAGCGGGTTCTCGAACGTCTCCCCGACAGGGTAGATCGCAACCTGATTCGCGAGGTCGTCGCAACTGAGTTGAATGAGGGACGAGTTTTGCCAGCCTTCGTCGGCGCCATGGTATGGGGATACGGCGATGCTGGTTATGGGCCGACCCGTGTCCGCTGGGTGTTGACGGGTGTGCGGGAGGGTTCCCGAGAGGCTCCGGTGCGCCACGATATTGCTGACTTGCTTCGAACTGCTGCAGAAACCGTGCGCGCTCAAGGGGCGGTCGAGGGTTTCCGCTATATGAACAATGCTGGCCGGATCAAGTTTCTCGCGAGTGCCTTCTTCACCAAGTGGCTCTATTTCGTCTCGGCGCTGAACAGTGTCGACGACGAGAACGCGGCGCCGATCCTGGATAAACAGGTGCATGATTGGCTGGAGCAGAAAGCCAGTATCGTGCTCGATATCGCCCGCACCCCGGACTACAAGCGCTACTTGGATCTCCTAAAGGCCTGGGGATCTGCCTACGGTCGCACCCCGGTCCAGGTCGAGAAAGCAATCTTCGGGTTGGCCACCGGCCGTACCTAGCCTCGTGCCAGCGCGCCATCGAGCAATGTTGGTCGGCACGAATAGGGTTCGGCGAATGCATGAGCAGGATTCAGCCGATGGCCTGGATCGCCCCTCGGGGCGCGCGATTGTGCCCCTAGATGTCTGCGATGTCGCTGACGCTGCTCGGCGGGTCACGGTGTTCACCGGTGCAGGCATGTCCGCAGATAGTGGCTTGCCGACATTTCGTGATGCTCAGGCTGGTCTCTGGTCCAAACATGACACCGATGAGCTTTACATCGTCGCAATCATGGGTTGACGACCCCGGGCTGATGTGGGCCTGGTATCAGCAGCCCCGCCACCAGTTGCAGGCTGTCGAAGCAAACGCCGGTCATCGCGCTATCGCGGAGCGGTCCACGCTTGCCGAACTCCACGTGATCACGCAGAACGTCGATGATCTCCGTGAACGAGCCGGGGTTCCTGAAACTGTGCACACTCACGGCAAACTGCTCGACTCGCATTGCGGCCGTTGTCAGAACCGCTACCAGATCCCCGTAGAAGAGCACGTTTCGTACGGGTGGCGCCGCTGCGCTGTGGATGTGAAGGATTACTCAGACCCAGTGTTGTGTGGTTCGACAAACAGTTGCCGGAATATTACTTCGGTGTCGCCATCGGGCATGCGCAGAACTGTGATCGGATGCTTGTTGCGGGATGTTCTGGCGCCGCATATCCATCCGCAAGCTTGCCGCAGCTAGCCAAGAACCGGGGCGCCCTTGTCATTGAGCTCAATCCTAGCGAGACAACACTTACCGGCTGCGCAGATCTAGTCTGGCGGGAAACCGCAGTTTGGCGCTGCCGTCCCTCAACGGCTATCCCCAGAGCGAACGGCTGTCTCAAAAACAACGGCAGCGGTGTGATCGCCGCGCCGCGGAGCGTGCGGCTCGGACCACAGCTGCTGCCGGCGCCCGCTGGGGTCGATGCGAGCATCCGGCGGCTCCGATGTGCTGCAGCGGCTCCACGCCGATGATGCCGCCGGGCGCTGGTGGCGCAACTTGACCAACGAGATGACGACCGATCCGGCCCCAGGCCAACCGCTACAAGTTCGCCCAACTGTTTGGTGACACCCAGTTGGGGGCCACCGGCGATGATCGGCTCGTCGGCCGCCGCGGCCGCCGACGACGAGGTAATGCGGCTACCGCGGCAGGGTCGTGATAGCTGGCGGCTGACGGCGACGGCGGGATAACTATCCAACTCACCACCCTCGGTACGGCGTCTTGCTCGCGTGTACGACTCGTGGGTCGTGTCCGTTGGCGATGAGGAGTCGCTGCGCAGCGTGAACGACGCGGGCCTGGTCCGGCCCCGGGCCGACGACAAGCTCCGAGATAACTGCACCCTCTTCGGGGTGCCTGACGACTACCTTTCGATACGGCACCAGGCGGTCGCCCTTCTGGCGGAATTTCAGCGGATAGGCGTCGTTGAGCAAGAGGTCGGCGAACCGCTCGCTGTTACCGCCGACCAGTAAGCGCCACTCCTTCTCATCTGAGAACGCGCCGTCCTTGCACTGGGCCGCTGCAACGGTTGCCGTAGCAATGAGCGGGCTAGCAGGATGGATTGGGAGCTTGAGCTTGTGTTCGGGATCCTGTATTCCATCCCAGACGGCTTTAGCTAACGACACCAGCCCGGCGACCCCGAAGGCCGCGGCAAGCAGGCCGGTCGACCCAGGAGTCAGAAACGGCAGTCCATCGATGATGCCGCGGGCCTTCTCGCCGTAATTAATCTCAGCAAATGAGCACGGGAACTCCTCAACTCCCGAGCCGCTGGGATCGACGACCGCATACGGGACATCCCGCAGTAAGCAGCCCTTGATTCCAATCGCGAACCCTCCGCCTGCGCCGTATCTCACCCACTGACTCAGGGCATCCGATTCAGTGCTGAAGCTTGCACCGCACACGCTCGGTCGAGGCTCGATGCTCCGGTTCTGATCCAACTCCGGGACGCCGAGATACTGGTCTAGAACCGATAGAACTCCGTTGAATCGAGAAGATGTGTCCGGCGGCGAGCTGTCGGGACGATCCTGCGTGACGCGTTGATGCATGAGTTCGAGTCCGAATGCCAGCTCTGTGGCATCGTTCATATCCAGAAGGTCTGATGCCCAAAATTCAAGCGGGCGCGGACGGTCGGCGACATGATCATCCTTGCGGTCGTTATTCACGATGCCGAGAAGCCCTGCGGCTGTGGTGTAGTGATAGACGGTTTCGGGCAGCGGCGAAGAGGGCTCGATGTACGGTCCGCCGATCGGCTGTTCGCCCGCCGTCGATGCACCGGACTCTGCGTGATCTTCGGTGGTGCTCATGCCAGCTCAAGTTTGGAACAGACAACCATTCTCATATCGGGCATTCTCCCAAAGCCCCTCGACACTGCCGCCCAGTCACTCGTGACCTTCTGGACCGGGTAGTTCGTCAACGATATTCATCCCCTCGACGCTTACCGTGGTGATCTGTTTGATCAGATCGACGATGTAGGTTGGTCGTCGTGGTCGTCGCACCAGGCGTTGGGGTCGTCACACCTCCCGATCACCGCCGTTCCACGGGCGAGCCTCGTCGCGGAGGCGGGCGCGCATTGCAGACCGGCGATCCTCCGGGCGGTGGTGCCAGTGGCACATCCAGCAGTTACAGATATTCGCGCCGGTGAAGGTGAACTGCCAATAGCAGCGGGTGCGACCCCCGGCGCCGCGGACGGGCAAGTCGCAGTCGCGGCCACCGCAGCGGTGGACAGCGGCGACGCTGATCTCGCGGCGGGCAACGCGGACACGGAAAGCGCTGTGAGCATCGTTGCGGGAGATGCGGATTCCTCGGAACGGGGTAGCCCCACCGAGTCCGCAGATCGCCGCGGGGGTGGGGCTACAGCGGGTTCCGAAGACCGCCGGCCGAAGTCACAGAGGCCATTCCAAGGAGGTTACTTGGCTGCGGCGACAAGTGTCGGAGGACAGCGATGGGCACTGGTTCCGGTTTGACGGGCACTCCACGCTGCTTCTCTGGGTATCCGCGGTGAGTAGCTGGATTCGCACACCGGCAATCGTCCGTGCGATTAGATGACATGGCACTGATAGAGCGGAAGGGGTTCCATGCCGTCCAAGTCGTTGCTGCAGTTCGCCGCGGTCATCGCAGTCGCTGCTGCCGCTACCACTGCTTCTCCTACCGCCATCACTGCTGCTGCTCCTAATCCCGACAACCGCCCGCGGGGCTATGTGTCTGAGGAGACCTGGACTGATGGTCCATGGCCGCTAACGGTTGCCGAAGCAACCTTGATGTGTGCGCGCCAGGGTGTCGGGGGAGGGCATCAGTCGGTGACGCTCGCCGCAAATCGGAAGATGTACGCCGTGAACGGCACCGCGAAGTCGACAGGCCAGTTCGAAGACATCGACGAGATCTGGGCCGAGGATGCTTCGTACCCGGGGCTGAAGGTGAATATCGGCCCACTGCTCACTAAAGGTTTGTCGCTCTGCGACTAACGCGGCTTGGCGTGAGGCGGCGAGGGTTAGTTCGCGCAAGAGTCACCGGCGGCTGCGTTGATGACGCGGATGTGGTGATCTTGGACGCGCAGGATGAACGCAGTTTCGGGCGTGATTATCGCGACGGTTGAGCCAGCCAGAAAGCGAGCCAGAACCACGCGAACCCAGCTTCAATGGCGATGCAGTCCCCGCCATGCCCCCCGTCAGGACGGAAGTCGGTGATCCGCTCGCACGTGATCAATCCCCAGATCGTGGTGGACAATCCCCGGCGCGCTCGCACGCACCGGGGCGATGGCAGCCAGGATGCCCCAGCACGTGAGGTGCACAGCAGGGTGCACGGCGTCGGGAGTGTCCCCGGCGTGGAACGTGAACCGTGTGCTGCCGCTGCCGTCGCCGGATTCGGTGCGCAGGCGCCACCGTAGGGGAGCGTCAGTGCCCGGGCTGGCTGTGTCAAGCACAGCGCGCGCGTCGGGGCCTTCGGTCCGAAAGACGGCCTCGCCCAAGAGAGCCCGAGCAAGTTCCAGCGACGGCTCGTCGGCCGGATGCTCGGTGACCTCCTGGGTGAGCGTCACCGACTGGGTACCGCGACTGATCCCGGACAGGGCCCGCATCACGTAGCCCGGCAGGGCAGCGACGTGTCCTCCCGTGGCGTGGAACGTCGAGCCGCCGGTGCGGCAGGCGGTGAGCACGGCCGCGGAATCGGGTACCGGGGAGACGGTGATGACGTCCGTGCCGGCCGCGAGTGCATCGACTACCGCCTGGGCGTCCGGTGGCCCATCGGTGGCGAACACGACCAGATCCGCCGACGCGGCGTCGGCAGCGACGATTCCGGCGAAGTCCGTGCGCTCGGTGATCCGGCCGGTCAGGTGCTCGGCGACAGCGCCGTCTCCCACCACGGCGACAGCGATCGTCGGCGTCGTGGACTGCAAGGGCGCGGGGTCAGTCGATGCCGCCTCCAGTCGATAGCGCGGTGCGAGATCGGGAATGACGACGCCGGGTGAAGCCGCGATGAGTGCGGGCACCGCGGCCAACATGGCGTTGACCGAGATGTCGGTGACGGCAGACCAATCGGCGTTGAACGCCTCATCGTCGGGCTCGCTGCGCATCTCGACCCTGCCGGGCTTGCCCTCCAGGGTGATGAGGTGGCCGCCGGCGAGGCTGTTCGGATGATCGGGCCCCAGGTGCGCGTTGCCGCCGCCCACGTGCCAGCACTCCTCATTGGTCATGAAGAGCCGATCACCGATGTAGCCGCGGTAGGTCATGTGAATCGCGCCGACCGTGCCGGGTCGGATCACCGTGCCGCCGGCAGTCACCTCCACCCGCGCGGGGACGGGGTAGACATGCCGTTCGACGCGCACCTGCTCCGGGGGCACACCCCACAGCTCCCAAGCAACGTTGCCGAGCACCGCGTCGAAATAGAAGTGCTGCATCCAGGCGATCGCGTGGTCGTTGTCGACCGCGCTGAGCGGCTCTCCGAAGCCCAGGCTGGCGAGGCCGCCCCACATGCCGTCGGGCGCCGCCGAGAGGTCTCCGACTTCGAGGAACCGCACCTCCTCGACCTCCTCCATCAGAAGGGCGATCCGCAGCAGCACCTGCTCGACCATCAGACCGGGGTGCAGGCCGGTTCCGTGCAGGGAGACGCCACCGCTCAGGCAGGCCTTTTGCAGGCGGACGCCGTCGGCGCGTTGGTGGATCGCGCGGCCGACGACGCCCCGGGCGAGCACTTCGGCTCCGGGCCGCAGCGCGAAGCCAAGGGGGGAGTCGACGGCCCGCATGGTGGCGGCCAATCCCTTGAGTGCCCGCTTCTCGGCTGGGCCAAAGACGTTGCCGGTGACCTTGAGGCGGGCCAGCGAGCGGAGCACCGACATGGGGGAGTGCGACTCTGAGAGCCAGGTCGGCTGGGCTGGATTGTGGAAGGCCGCGGCCGAGACGACGTTCTTTCCTGACGCCAATAGTTCGACTACGTCCTCGTCCGCACCCTGCAGGAGTGCAGGGGTGGTGGGCGTGTGGATCACCAGGTCGGCGTCCAGCGCAAGAATCGCCTCCTTCGACGTCGTGGCGAGGACGCCCACCGGGTCGCGGCCGGCGAGTACGCCGATGTCCACCCCGTTCTTGTGCGGGCTGAACACCTTCACACCCACTACGTCGTAGTCGGGAGAGTCCAAGGTGGCCTGCAGGGCCCGACCGCCCATGTCGCCGGGACCCCAGATCACGACACGGATCGGTTGCTGCGCTGCCATGCCGGAAATGTAGACGCGTGGTCTGCAATAAGAAAGCCGCCCCCGAGAGGCTTTCCGCGCCAGACGGGCTCAGAGCAGCGTGATCACCCCTCGATCGCCGTCCACCCGGACACGGTCTCCGGTTCGGAGGACCTGCGTGGCCACCAGGGTATTGACCACGCAGGGCAGACCGTATTCGCGAGCCACGACCGCGCCGTGCGACACCGAGCTGCCGATGTCGGTGACCAGCGCCGCGATCACGGTGAAGTACGGCGTCCAGCCGACATCGGTGACAGGTGCGACCAGGACCTCTCCGCGCTGCACGTCGCGCGCTTCCTGTATTGACTTCGCTACGCGCACAGTTCCTTCCACGCTTCCCCGGCTGGCAGGACGTCCCTGGATCTGACCTTCGGCGATAGCCGCGGCCCGCGCGAGGATCGGTGTGGGCCGCCCGACCGACACATCCTCGAACTCCAGGGACTGTTGGAAATCCAGTGCATGACGCCGCTGCACCGCGCACTGGACGAGGTCTGTGATGTCAGCGTCACCGACCACCCGGGGCAGCTCAGTGCGATCGAAGAAGAAGACGAGGTCGGCGTCGGGGAGGCGTCCCGATTCGGTGAGGACCTCACCCAGATGGCGGTACCCGAGCTTGAGGCGGTGGGCCATCAATGCCATCTTCGACTTGGTCTCTTCGCGACCACGCGCGCCGCCTTGGGCGAGGCGTGCCAGCAGCCTGAGTGTCCGCGTTTCCGGCAGGTCGACGCGTTGGCGCGGCGGACTCTCGATGTGTGAGTCCCTGGCTGCCCGCAACATCACCTGCATCATCGAGCCGAGCCCCTCGGGGTCCTCGGCCCATGCCGGGTCTCGCATGCACAGTTCGCGGTAGCCGCGGTGCCCGTGCCGGATCAGGAACTGGCGCAGCGCCACACCGCCGGGACTGTCACCGTCGCGCAAGCGAGTCAGCGCGTCCGACGGTGCCGCTGCCAGGAACTGCTCGGTAGACGCGTCGTCGGCGGCGATCGTTCGCACCACTGTGTGCAGCTCGTCGACCATCATGGCGCTCTCGACGTCGCTGGCGCCCGCCATCAATCGTGCGGCCTCGGCCTGCCCCTCGCTCTCGTCGCGGCCGCTCTTGACCGCGGCGCGCACCAGATAGCTCTCCAGGACATTCGCGCCGACGGCCGCTCGTGATGACGAGCGGACATGCACCAGCGTGACGTGGCAGTACAGCTCCACGCCGATTTCCAACTGTCGCAGAATGACTGCGGCGTCGCGGCTGGTCGGAACGGGGAACGCGTCGATCTGCGCGCCGAGCCGTCGGATGGCCGGCCCGGCCGACAATGCGTGCGTGGTGAGCCGAACGGTGTTGATCAGCCTGGTGACAAAGGGTTTCGGTGGCGCGGCGACGAGTTCGTCGACCACCCGGCCGCAGATCGACATTGAGAACTGTTCCAGCGAGTTCCCGAGGATGCCCGAACTCAGGGCGGTCCCCTCGGTCATGTTGAGGAACATGTGGCCGTAGAAGTAGCCGACCTGCAGCCACTGCGTGTCGTAGCTCTCCTGTGCGCGCGCCACGACTTGGATCATCTGCATCGCGTAGTCGATGGCGTGGCCCGACACCGATGCGGTGAGCGGGCAGAAGGCGGCCGGCATCATCTCGCCGATGTTGCAGCGGGTGTAGACGTGCGAGGGACCGGCTACCGGGGTGTCCATCTCGTTGAGATCGCCCGGCAGGGTGGTGATCGGCCTGGCCTGCAGCCAACGCAGTTGTCCTGCTTGATCGATGGCCCATTCCAGATCCATCGGCCTGCCCCAGTGCCGGGCAGCCCGCAGCGCGCCGGCGCGGATCTCAGCGACCTCCGCATCGGACAGGACCGGGACCGTACCGACATCGCGCACGGCCTGGGCGCCATCGGAGGTCAACACCAGATGGTCGGACACACCGGACCCGTCCACGAGTGCTTCACCCAGCCCGGCGATGGCGTCGATCACCATCAGGTCGCGGCGTCCCGTGGTTGGGTCCGCGGTGAAGACGACGCCGGCTGCGCGCGCATCGACCATCTGCTGGACCACCACATGCATGGTGATCGCGCCAGCGTTGCCGTCCTGGCCGGCGTAGGACGTGGCGCGGTCAGACCCCACCGAGGCGGCGCACCGACGGACCGCAGCGGCGAATTCCTCTGCGGTCTCGACACCGAGCACGGTGTCGTACTGCCCGGCGAACGATTGGTCCGCGCCGTCCTCCCCGGTGGCCGAGGATCGGACGGCCACCGGACAGGCGCCCGCGGCCTGCATCCGGGCGAAGCGGTCCGCCACGGCATCCGGAAGGGGCGCCCCGCAGACCTGCGCGATGACGAAGCCCGGCGGCACGGAGAGTCCGAGGCGGGTCAATTCCGCGAGCCCCAGCGCCTTTCCGCCGTACCGGTCGTCGGATATCTCGTCGAACTCGACGGTGGTGGTGTGCATTCGTCAGCCCAACGCGTCGATGATCTCGGCCAGCGCCTCGGCAGCGATGGGCCCGGGTTGATAGAGGCAGATTCGGTCGGACACGCCGTCGACCCGGTCCCGGATGTGTGCGGCGATCTCTGCCGGAGTGCCGCAGGCGGCGATGGTATGCAGTATCTCGTCGTCGATCAGGGTCGACATCTCCTGCCAGCGGCCCTGTTTGGACATGGCGTTCAGTTCCGGCTGCAGATCTCCCCAGCCATGGGCGTCGAGCACCGGCCGGTACGCGGGGGTGGAACCGTAGAACGCCAGCAGCATCCGGGTGGAGCTGTGGTCCTCACCGACGGAGACGATGACCTCAGGTACTACCGCGAGATCGTCGGCTGCGCGGCCGGCAGCGGCGAGGCCTTCACGTACGGCCGGCATCGTCTTGTGGTGCAGGAATCGTTTCGATCCGAAAGGCATCACCAGCAGGCCGTCGGCGACCTCGGCGGCCGCACGGGTCATGCGCGGGCCCAGCGCACCAAGGTAGATCGGTGGCGGACCGTAGGGATTGGGCCCGGGGTTCAGCGTCGGCGTCATCAGCGTGTGGCGGTAGAACTCGCCGCGGAAGTCGAGGCGCTCGCCCTCGTTCCAGGTGGCGAAGATTGCCCGCAGCGCGCCGACCATCTCCTTGATCCGCGCCACCGGCCGGTCGAATTCGACGCCGTAGCGCTTCTCGATCTGCGCGCGAATCTGGGTTCCGAGGCCGAGGATAAAACGCCCCTCAGAGATCTCCTGTAGGTCGTTGGCCTGGTGTGCGAGCTGGATGGGGTTGCGCGGCAAGGCGATCGCCACATTGGTCATCAGATCCAGGCCCTTGACCGTGGACGCCAAGACCAGGGGGGAGAAGACCTCTCGCGGCCCCTCGAAGGTGAAGACGCCGGATGCGCCGGCCTCGCGGAGCAGGGCGGCACGCTGCACCGCGTCCGTCGAGCTGAACAGCGCCGTCATCACCTTCATGACGGGGACCCGGTCAGCACGTCGGTCCAGTCGGAGAACCCGGACGGGTGATGGGGTCCGATGACGGCATGCTCGAACAGTCCTGCGCCGTGCTGTGTGACTCCGTTCTCGTCGGTGCAGACGGCGCGGCCGACATGGTCGATGAGACTGAACGGGGCTCGTGCGAGGGTCTGGGGATCGGTGAGGTCGTAGGTGACGCGTTCGGCGGAGGGGCCGCCTTTCCACGTTCCGTGTGCCCAGGACGAATCACCGCCATAGCCGGAGCCGAAGGCGATGGGCGCGAACAGCTTCGATTCGATATCGAGCTGAAGTCGGCCACCGGATCGCGTCATCATCTCGATGTGCGCACCATGCGGTATCCGGGTTCCCGCGGTGTAGTGGATCGTGGCACGGACGCCGTCGAGTTGTTCGATCCTGCCGTCGGGCCAGCGTCGCGTGCAGTCATAGAGGCTGCGGTGTCCGTTCGGATCTTCCTGGATGATCAGGAAGACCTGGTAGTCGTCGAACGCCAGCGGGAGATAGAGCCACCACATTCCGTTGAACGCGGTGTCGGGTCTGCCTGCCGGTTCGGGTTCGCCGATGGGCCTGATGCCCCACGACCTGTCGCGGCTGCCCACCGAGGAGGTGTGGTCCACGACCATGCGGTCGCCGTCGACGTCGATCCAGCCCTCCCAGCTGCCCAGTTGGGCGAATCGACAGGCCTGCAACGTCACGCGTCTTTCTGACTGCATCTGGTGCGGATGTTCCAGGGCGGCCGGGAACAGACCGCGCCACCGTAGATCGGCTGATACGCCTTCGGTTTCGGCGACGGTGAGATGCAGTTCCTGCAGCGGTTGGATGACGTCGAGCCGGTAGCCACCGACGTTCTGGTTCATGCGGTCGTCGTCGATGGCGTCGCTGAAGCGCACGGCGGTCTGGGCATCTCCACGCCGGACCAGGAAGTAGGCATCCTTCACGCCCAGCCGGGGGTAATAGCCGATTCCGGTCAAGGCCATGAAACCGCCGTCTCGGTCGAGCACGTTGAAGTACGAGCGGTCGTAGAAGTTGCGGTCTGAGGTCACCGGGGCACTGATCGGCACCGGCGCTTGGTGGATCGGGTATTCGTCGAGCGGACTGAGGTGCAACAGACTCTCCCAATAACAATACGATGCGAGTTATATTGTAATTATGAGAGCAGATCGTGACGGCGATGACAAGGGACTGGCCCGATCTCCTGCGGGACGGCCCCGCGACGGCAAGATCGACGCCGCCATCATCGAAGCCGCCCGAGAACTGTTGCTGGAGACGGGGTATTCGGCGCTATCCCTGTCGGCCATCGCGGCCCGTGCCGGGACCACGACCGCTGCCATCTACCGGCGATGGTCAGGTAAGGCGCAGCTGGTGCACGAGGCGATACTGCCGGCCGAGGTGATGGCCATGCCCAGTGCGTCAGGTGACACAAGAGAAGACATCCGGGCGCTGGTGGAAGCGACTCGCATCATGTTCGACCGCCCCGAGGTTCGGGTCGCGCTCCCGGCGCTGATCGCCGACACCGTCGCGGATCCGGATGTGCACGCCCGCATGACCGCGCGATTCGCCGGCAGCCTGGCCACCTTCCGGACCCGAATGGAGCCGGAGTCCGGTACGGACGGTGACGCCGGCGAGCTCCCGTTGCTGGCCGAGGTCGTGGTGGGAGCTGCGATCTTCCGCATCATCGTGCGCCACGACGCACCGCTGGATGCAGCATGGGCCGACAACCTGACCAGTCTGATCAGTTCCGGGTGGCGTCCGATGGCGCGGGCACAGAACTCGGACGGATAGGGGCGTGGCGTGAAGGGCAGACCCCGCTCTCGAATGGCGGTTCACTCACGTCCGTGGTAGGCAGGTCAGGTGAATATCTCAGGTTGGCTTAAGGGAAACGGCTCTCATTCCGCGCGCCGGGCGGCTGCTGCGGGAGCATCTTTGGGGGCGTTGGCCGCCTTCGGGATGGCGCCGACCGCTCAAGCTGACTTTGACGATTTTCTCGCCGATCTGTTGGACCCCACCGCGTGGGCCACGGTGTTCGACACCGGGTCGTGGGATGGGGTGGCCGCGGGCAACTCGATCGATCTGGCTGCCCTGTTCGATGGTGCTGACCTGCCCGGTGCGGCCATGGGCACCGATTTCGCCGACTGGTTCCAAAGCGACATCTATCTGCCACTGCATGCCGCGATGCAGGACTGGATCGAGAGCCCGTTCGGTTCGCAGATCAATGGCCTGATCAACCCGTTGTTCGCCTTCGGCGGGGCGTGCGGCCTGGTCTGTAACGGCGTCGATGGCACCGAAACCAACGTCGACGGCGGCAACGGGGGCTGGATCTTCGGTGACGGCGGCGACGGCTGGAACAGCACCCAGGACGGTGTCGCGGGCGGTAATGGTGGTGATGCCGGCTGGCTGGGCAACGGCGGTGCCGGAGGTGATGGCGGCGACGGTGCAGACGGCGGCCTCGGTGGGGCCGCGAACTGGATCGGCAACGGCGGTTTCGGCGGTAACGGCGGGACCGGCCTGGACGGCCTCTACGCCGGCGACGGCGGCAACGGCGGCGCCGGCGGGCGTGGCGGAATGTTGTTCAGCATCAACGGTGATGGCGGCAACGGTGGCGATGGAGGCGACTCGGTCGGCTTCGGCGGGACCGGTGGTGCCGGCGGCGACGGAGGCACCAGTGGCCGCGCCCCGGGAGTGTTGGCCATCGGTGGTATCGGCGGCAATGGTGGAAACGGTGGTACCGGCGGCAGTGCTGATGGAGTCGCCAGCACCGCAGGTAACGGCGGCGCCGGTGGTGGCGGCAATCAATCAAGCTATTGGATAAGTAGTTACGCCGGTAACGGCGGCAACGGTGGTGATGGTGGCGTTGCTACCGGCGCGGGCAGCACCGCCGGTGATGGCGGGCTCGGCGGCCGGGGCGGTCTCTTCGCTGTTGGCCTGGGAAATGTTGACGGCGGTATCGGTGGCAACGGTGGTAATGGCGGCGCAGCGTTCGGTGACAACAGCACCGCCGGCAACGGTGGTATCGGTGGCCTGGGCGGTGCCGGCAGTGCCATGACGGGCGGCCGCGACGGCGGTGTTGGTGGCAAGGGCGGCGACGGTGGCGCGGCGGTCGGTGCCAACAGCGCCGCCGGCAACGGTGGTAGCGGCGGTATGGGCGGCGCAGGAAGTGCCCTAGGTAGCGGGCGTGATGGCGGTGCTGGTGGCGTCGGTGGCAACGGTGGCTCGGCAACGGGTCTCGGGAGCCGGGCCGGCAGTGGAGGTGACGGTGGCGTAGGCGGTGTCGGCGGCGCTTTTGCCAGTCCTCGTGACGGGGGTGCGGGCGGCAATGGCGGCGATGGCGGTGAGGCCAGCGGCGCTGGCAGCATCGCTGGCGCCGGTGGTAACGGCGGAGCTGGGGGCGTGACTAGTCCCCTGACCGGTGGCCGTAACGGTGGTGTGGGCGGCAGTGGCGGCAACGGTGGTGATGGTATTGAAGGCGGGTCAGCGAGCCACGGTGGTGCAGGCGGCATAGGCGGCGGCACTGGCCTGGGTTCCAGCGGTCATGGCGGCAACGGTGGTGTCGGCGGCCACGGCGGTGCCAGTGACGGCGGAGTCGGAGGTGCCGGCGGCAACGGCGGCGCAGGCAACAGCATCAGCACGACTAGCCGAGCCGGCGGCGGTGGGGGTGGCGG
>NZ_MVHH01000051.1 GCF_002086515.1 Mycolicibacter arupensis | reverse complement strand
GTCACGGGCAACAGGACTCTAAAACAGGATGGCCCCGTTCATTGGGGACATGCCAACACGACGTCGCCCACCTACATCGCCTACGGCGGACGTTTCCACGTCGACGAGGACACCTCCACCGTCCACCACGTGGTGAGTGTCTCGATGCTGCCCGAGCTCCTGGCCGGGCCTCAGCTGCGGCAGGCCCGAGTCGAGGGAGACCGGTTGACCCTCTCGGCGTCGGCCACCAGCGACGGCGTAACGACGCAGAACACCCTGGTCTGGATCAGACGTCGATGATCACCTTGCCGACCGCCTTGCGGTCGGCCACGTAGCGCACGGCTGCCGCGGTCTCCTCGAGCGGGAACCGGGCGCCGATGTAGGGGCTGACCTTGCCGCCGGCGAACATGGCGTGCAGTTCGGCAAGGTCGCGCTCGTTCTCCGCGGGATGGTCGGTCGCAAAGGTCCGGATCTCCATGCCCTGCACCGTGATGCCCTTGAGCATCACCAAGTTCAGCGGAATCGCCGGGATCGCCCCGGCGGCATAGCCGAGGGTGACGAAGCGCCCGCCGCGAGCCAGGCTGCGCAGCGCCGGCTCCGCGTAGGAACCTCCGACGGGGTCCAGTACCGCCACGGCCCCGTCGCCGGTGATTTCGCGGATCCGCGTCTTGAGATCTTCCCGGTCGTAGTCCACCGTCGCTGCCGCACCGCGCGCCCGGCACACCTCGAGCTTCTCCGGACTGTACGCTGCGGCAAGCACTTTGGCGCCCATCGCCACACCCAGATCGACGGCCGCCAGGCCCACCCCGCCTGCCGCGCCCAGCACCACGACCCAGTCACCTTCGCTGATGCGCGCGACGGAGCGCAGTGCGTGATAGGCGGTGCGGTAGGTGATCCCGAATCCGGCCGCGGCCGCGTAGTCGATGCCCTCGGGAATCGGTGTCACTGCCGCGGCCGGCACCAGAGCCTGCTCGGCAAAACCTCCCACGAACGATGTCCCGACCACCCGATCGCCGGGGGTGAAGGGCACACCCTCGCCCGCGGCGATCACATCGCCGGCCAGTTCGCTACCGGGCGTGAACGGCGCCGGGATCTTCAGCTGATACTTGCCGTCGATCAACAACACGTCGGGGAAGTTCACCGCCGCGGCGCGCACCCGCACAACGATGGTGCCCGGCCCGGGCGTCGGGTCCGGAAGCTCCTTGAGGACCAGGTCTTCCGGCGGTCCGTAGCGCTCGCAGACGATCGCGCGCATCAGGCGCAGCTCCGTCGACGGCTGGCAGTGAGGTGAGCACGCATAGTCGACAAGGTAGCGTCACGGCCCCGATCGGCGTCACGCCAGGGTCAGACACTGCCGCCGTCGACCCGCACGATCGATCCGGTGGTGTAGCTGGAGGCGTCCGACATCAGAAACAGCGCGGCGCCGACGATCTCCGGCGGATTGCCGGCCCGGCCCAGCGCAGCGTCGCCGAAGGGGTTGGCGTCCTGCTCGAAATCCCACGCGGCGGAGATGTCGGTCAGGAAAGGCCCCGGCATCAGCGTGTTGACCCGCGCCGTCGGCCCGAAGGCTTGGGCCAGCGCCTCGGTCATCGCGTTGAGGCCGGCCTTGGACGCGGCGTAGGGAATGAAGGACGGGTGCGGGCGCAGCGAGCCGTGCGAGCTGACGTTGATGATCGAGCCCCCGCCCGCGGCCACCATCCGCTCACCGATCAACGCCGACAACCGAAATGGGCCTTTGAGGTTGAGGTTCACCACGGCGTCGAACATCTTCTCGGTGACCTCGGACTGCTTGCCGTAGACCGGTGACATGCCCGCGTTGTTGACCAGTACGTCGACCCGGCCGAACTGGTCGTACGCCGTCTCGACCAGTCCGTCGAGCTGGTCCCAGCGTCCGACGTGCACGGCGTAGGGCACGGCGCGGCGACCGGTCTCGGCTTCGATCGCCGCGGCAGTGGCATCGCAGGCCTCGAATTTGCGGCTGGCGATCAGCACATCGGCACCGCATCGGGCTGCCGCCATAGCCATTTCACGGCCCAGGCCGCGGCTGCCGCCGGTCACCAACACCACCCGGCCGGTCAGGTCGAACAGAGTGTCCGCGTATCCCATATCAGCCCGCCGCCTTCCGCGTTCTGGATCCAGACCAGCGTGCACGCGAGATTGCAGTCAAGGTTATAGATCCGCGAGATCCACAACCCTCAACGCAGTTTCAACGCAACTGTGTGGCGCCGCCCGGCCTTATGGAGCGAGCAGATCGGAAATCGGTGCGCCTGCCGCGATCTTGGCCCGTGCACCCATCACTTTGCCGGGCCGGCCCGCGCCCACCACCCCGGCGAGCACACCGTCGCGCTCGTAATAGGCCAGGAACTTGTGGCCGTCGTCCTCAACCAGATGCACGGTGTCGGTGGCCTCCGGTTCGCCCAGGCACTGAATCTTCACGTCGTACTGGTCGCTCCAGAAGTAGCTCGGCACCGCCACATCATGCAGGGACTCCTTACCCAGCATGGTCGGCACCATCACCCGGACCTGTGTGACCACATTGCTCCAGTGCTCGACGCGCACCTGATGCCCGTCACGGCCCTGCCAGAACGCCACGTCGCCCACGGCCCAGACGTTCGGTGCGCTGGTGCGTCCGGTGGCGTCGCAGCGCACCCCGTTGTCGAGTTCGACCCCGCTGCCTTCCAGCCACTCGGTCGCCGGCCGCGAACCCACACCCAGCACCACCACGTCGGCAGCCAGCTCGGTGCCGTCGCTCAGGACGACGGTCTCGACGCGTCCGGTCCCGCGGACCTCGGCCACCCCGACACCGGTGCGCACATCGACACCGTTGGCCCGGTGCAGCCGCGCCACCAGCTCACCGATCTGCTCGCCGAGGACCGACGCCAGCGGGGTGGGCTGCGGTTCGACAAGCACCACGTCCACATCGAGCTTGCGCAGGCTGGCCGCCGCCTCACACCCGATGAATCCCGCACCGATCACCACCGCCCGTGACGCCTTGGCGGCGTCGTCCCGCAGCACCAGGCTGTCCTCGAACGACCGGACCACCCGGACACCGTCGAGATCGCCGAAGCTGGGGATACGCCGCGGCACCAGGCCCGTGGCGATCACCAGCTGCGCATAGCCGAGTACGGTGCCGTCGGCCAGTGTGACGGTCTGGGCTGTGGTGTCGACACTGCCCACGGCGCAGCCCAGCCGCAGGCCGATGTCGTGGTTGGCGTAGAACTCCGCGGGCTCCAGCGTGGTGTCGTCGCGGTCGCCGCGCAGCACCTCTTTGGTCAGCGGCGGCCGGTCATACGGGAGGCGGGTTTCGTCGGAGACGATCGTCACCGGCCCCGCGTACTGCTCACGCCGCAGTTCCTCCGCGGTACGCACGGCCGCGAGTCCTCCACCGACGATGACGATCCCGTTGTCGGGCACCACAATTCCCCCCTGTTCTCCCGGGCAGGGCGATCAGTACTTGAGCGCGCCCTTGTCGACCGGGATCTGGACTCCCGTCAGGATTCCAGAGCCATCACCGGCCAGCCAAACCACCACGTCGGAGACCTGATCACAGGTCATGAAGGTCTGCGGGTGCAGCGGCATCGGGGGGAACGCGTGCAGGTAGTCGGGGCGCTCGGTGAAGATCTGGGCCATCACCTGAGGTTCGATCATCGGGGTGTCCACCGAGTAGGGGTGAATCGAGTTGACCCGGATGCGGTAAGCCCCGACTTCGAGGGCCAGCGTATTGGTCAGGCCCACCAGCGCATGCTTGCTCGCCGCGTAGTGGCCGTTTCCGGGGGTGGCCTTCAGTCCGGCCGACGAGCTGACGATCACGATCGATCCGCCGTTGTCGGCCTCGATCATCGCCGGCACCGCCGCGCGAATGGTGCGCCAGGTGCCGGTCAGGTTCACGTCGATCACGGTGTTCCACTGCTCGTCGGTCAGCTCCCACAACCGGCCCCAGCTGAGCACACCGGCGTTGGCCACCACCACGTCGAGGCGCCCGAACTGCTCAACACCGTCGTCGACGAGCTTGCGCAGCCCCTCGTCGTCACGCACGTCCACCGTCCGCGCCAGCACCTTGCGGCCCTGGGCCTCCACGGCGCTGACCATCTCGGCGAAGTCGTCCGGGGTGGCCGGCGGGTAGGTGATGGCCTCCGATGCCGGGCCACAGATATCGGTGGCGATGATGTCGGCTCCCGCGGCCGCCAGCCGAATCGCGTGCGAACGGCCCTGGCCGCGCGCCGCACCGGTGACAAAGGCCACTTTGCCCTGCAGATTGTGGTTTTGGCTCTCGCTCACCTGACGAGGCTAACAGCTCGATCTAGAACGTGTTCTACCGATGGAGAACCGTCGCCCTCCCCGCGACGTCGGCGCGCTGCTCGGCGGCCCGGCGGACCACCGCGGCCACCTGGTGGTGCAGGACGACAGAACATCGCCGCCTTGGAGCCGGACCGGCAAATACGAAAGCCCCCTTCCCACGCGGGGAAGGGGGCTCTCGCCTCTGGTGGCCGGGCAAGCCCGGCGACACCGAGAGAGAAACTACTTGATGATCTTGACGACCCGGCCGGCGCCGACGGTACGTCCACCCTCACGGATGGCGAACCGCAGACCCTCGTCCATGGCGACCGGCTGGATCAGCTTGACGGTCATCTCGGTGTTGTCACCGGGCATCACCATCTCGGTGCCCTCCGGCAGCGTCACCACACCGGTCACGTCCGTGGTGCGGAAGTAGAACTGCGGACGGTAGTTGTTGAAGAACGGCGTGTGGCGACCGCCCTCGTCCTTGGACAGGATGTAGGCCTGGCCCTCGAACTCGGTGTGCGGGGTGGTGGTGCCGGGCTTGACCACGACCTGGCCACGCTCGACGTCCTCACGCTTGATACCGCGGATCAGCAGACCGACGTTGTCACCGGCCTGACCCTGGTCCAGCAGCTTGCGGAACATCTCAACACCGGTGACGGTGGTCTTGGTGACGTCGGTGCGGATGCCGACGATCTCGACCTCCTCGTTGACGTTGATCACGCCGCGCTCGACACGACCGGTGACCACGGTGCCACGACCGGTGATCGTGAACACGTCCTCAACCGGCATCAGGAACGGCTTGTCGGTCTCGCGGACCGGGTCCGGGATGGACTCGTCGACGGCGTCCATCAGGTCCTCGACGGACTTGACCCACTTCTCGTCGCCCTCGAGCGCCTTGAGAGCCGACACCCGAACCACGGGGGCCTCCTCGTCGAACTCCTGGGCACCCAGCAGCTCACGGACCTCCAGCTCGACGAGCTCCAGGAGCTCCTCGTCGTCGACCATGTCCGACTTGTTCAGCGCCACCAGGATGTAGGGCACACCGACCTGACGGGCCAGCAGCACGTGCTCGCGGGTCTGCGGCATCGGGCCGTCGGTGGCCGCGACCACCAGGATCGCGCCGTCCATCTGGGCGGCACCGGTGATCATGTTCTTGATGTAGTCGGCGTGGCCCGGCGCGTCAACGTGGGCGTAGTGCCGCTTCTCGGTCTGGTACTCCACGTGGGAGATGTTGATGGTGATACCGCGCTGACGCTCTTCGGGAGCGTTGTCGATCTGGTCGAACGCACGCGACTCGTTGAGGGCCGGGTACTTGTCGTGCAGAACCTTGGTGATAGCCGCGGTCAGCGTGGTCTTGCCGTGGTCAACGTGACCGATGGTCCCGATGTTGACGTGCGGCTTCGTCCGCTCGAACTTCGCCTTCGCCACTTCTTGTCCTCCTGGACTTGTTGGTGCTGGGTTACAGCAGGATTGATCTATTTGGGTTTGTGCCACCGTAGCGGCACGGGCGCGAAGCTACTTACTCGCCCGTTGCCTTCGCGATGATCTCCTTCGCCACCTGCGCCGGCACTTCTGCGTAGGAGTCGAAAACCATGGAGTAGTTCGCCCGGCCCTGGGTCTTCGACCGCAGGTCGCCGACGTAGCCGAACATCTCCGACAGTGGCACCTGCGCCTTGACGACGCGCGCACCGCTGCGCTCCTCCATGGCCTGGATCTGACCACGGCGGGAGTTCAGGTCGCCGATCACGTCGCCCATGTAGTCCTCGGGCGTGGTGACCTCAACGGCCATGATCGGTTCCAGGATCACCGGCTGCGCGGCAGCGGCAGCCTTCTTCAGCGCCTGCGAGCCGGCAACCTTGAATGCCATCTCGGAGGAGTCGACGTCGTGGTACTGACCGTCGAGCAGGGTGACCTTGATGTTCACCAGCGGGTACCCGGCCAGCACGCCGTACTGCATGGCGTCCTGGGCGCCGGCGTCCACCGCCGGGATGTACTCGCGGGGCACGCGGCCACCGGTGACCTTGTTCTCGAACTCGTAAGTCGCACCGTCTTCGCCGGTGAACGGCTCAACAGAGATGAGGACCTTGGCGAACTGGCCGGATCCACCCGTCTGCTTCTTGTGGGTGTACTCGACCTTGTCCACCATGCGCTTGATGGTCTCTTTGTAGGCCACCTGCGGCTTGCCGACGTTGGCCTCGACCTTGAACTCGCGACGCATGCGGTCCACCAGGATGTCCAGGTGCAGCTCGCCCATGCCGCCGATCACGGTCTGACCGGTCTCCTGGTCGAGGTGGACCTTGAAGGTCGGGTCCTCTTCGGCCAGCTTCTGGATCGCCAGGCTCAGCTTCTCCTGGTCACTCTTGGTCTTGGGCTCGATGGCCACCTCGATGACCGGAGCCGGGAACGTCATGGACTCCAGCACGATCTGGTTGGCCGGGTCGCACAAGGTGTCGCCGGTGGTGGTGTCCTTGAGGCCGATCATCGCGTAGATGTGGCCGGCGGAGGCCGACTCGACCGGGTTCTCCTTGTTGGAGTGCATCTGGAACAGCTTGCCCAGCCGCTCCTTCTTGCCCTTGGTCGAGTTGATCACTTGGGCGCCGGACTCCACCTTGCCCGAGTACACCCGGACGTAGGTGAGCTTGCCGAAGAAGGGGTGCACCGCGATCTTGAACGCCAGCGCCGAGAACGGCTCGTCGATGCTGGGCTTACGGCTGATGATCTCGTCTTCCTTGCCGGGCACGTGGCCCTGCACCGACTCGACATCCAGCGGCGACGGCAGGTAGTCGATCACCGCGTCCAGCATCGGCTGAACACCCTTGTTCTTGAACGCGCTGCCGCACAGCACCGGGTACAGCTCCGAAGAGACCGTCAGCTTGCGGATACCGCTCTTGATCTCCTCGATCGAGAGCTCCTCGCCGCCGAAGTACTTCTCCAGCAGAGCCTCGTCGGTCTCGGCGACGGCCTCGAGCAGGGCGGTCCGGTACTCGGCTGCCTTGTCGGCCAGGTCGGCGGGGATCTCGATGGTCTCGTAGGTCTCACCGAGCTTGGTCTCGCCGCGCCACACCTTGGCGTTCATCTCGACCAGGTCGACGATGCCCTCGAAGTCGTTCTCCGCACCGATCGGCAACTGGATCACCAGGGGACGAGCACCGAGGCGCTCCTCGATGGTGCGCACCGTGAAGTAGAAGTCCGCACCCAGCTTGTCCATCTTGTTGACGAAGCAGATACGGGGCACGTCGTACTTGTCGGCCTGCCGCCACACCTGCTCGGACTGCGGCTCCACGCCCTCCTTGCCGTCGAACACGGCAACGGCGCCATCAAGAACACGCAGGGAACGCTCCACCTCGACGGTGAAGTCGACGTGGCCCGGGGTGTCGATGATGTTGATCTGGTTCTTGTTCCAGAAGCAGGTCACCGCGGCGGAGGTGATGGTGATGCCGCGCTCCTGCTCCTGCTCCATCCAGTCGGTCGTGGAGGCACCGTCGTGCGTCTCACCGATCTTGTAGTTGACGCCGGTGTAGTACAGGATCCGCTCGGTCGTCGTCGTCTTACCGGCATCGATGTGCGCCATGATGCCGATGTTGCGGACCTTGTTCAGGTCAGTCAGCACGTCCTGTGCCACAGCAGTCTTCCCACTCTTTCGGTTACTTCACATTGCTTGTTGTCGCGAGTGCCCGGCGAATCACGCCGGCAGGATCACCAGCGGTAGTGAGCGAAGGCCCGGTTGGCCTCGGCCATCTTGTGGGTGTCTTCACGCCGCTTGACAGCTGCACCCAGGCCATTGCTGGCGTCGAGGATCTCGTTGGCCAAACGCTCGACCATGGTCTTCTCCCGGCGTGCCCGCGAGAAGCTCACCAGCCAGCGCAGCGCCAGGGTGGTGGAGCGCTCGGCCCGCACCTCGACCGGCACCTGGTAGGTGGCACCACCGACGCGGCGGCTGCGGACCTCAAGGGCCGGCTTGACGTTGTCCAGCGCACGCTTGAGCGTGACGACGGGGTCGGTACCGGTCTTGTCCCGAGCCTGCTCGAGTGCGCCGTAGACGATCCGCTCAGCCAGCGACTTCTTGCCGTCCAGCAGGATCTTGTTGACCAACTGGGTGACCAGCTGGGACCCGTAGACGGGGTCGTTGACCAGCGGACGCTTGGGTGCGGGGCCCTTGCGCGGCATCAGCTCTTCTCCTTCTTGGCGCCGTAGCGGCTGCGGGCCTGCTTGCGGTTCTTGACTCCCTGGGTGTCCAGCGAGCCGCGGATGATCTTGTAGCGAACACCCGGCAAGTCCTTCACACGACCACCACGCACCAGCACCATCGAGTGCTCCTGCAGGTTGTGACCCTCACCCGGGATGTAGGCCGTGACCTCCACCTGGCTGGTCAGCTTCACGCGCGCGACCTTGCGAAGCGCCGAGTTCGGCTTCTTCGGGGTCGTGGTGTACACGCGGGTGCACACGCCTCGACGCTGCGGGCTGCCCTTGAGGGCCGCGGTCTTGACCTTGGCGACCTTGTCGCGGCGGCCCTTGCGGACCAGCTGCTGAATGGTTGGCATCTACCGGCTTCCTGTATCGCTGTTCAAAACTCTGTAAATCCTGCAGTCTGTGCCCCACCGCTACCCCGCGGTCGGGCGTGTCGCATGGGCCGCCGCGGATTACTCCGCTGCATAATGGACATGCGAATTGGGCCAGGCGCGCGCGTTATGTCACCAAACGCGCCTCGGTGGCCAGGCACGAGCTACCACAATACCCGGCGGCACTCCGGCAGGTCAAAGCGCGTCGAACCGGGCCCTCAGACCCGCTCTGCTGCTACGCGGTACGGCTGTCCATCGCCGAGGCCAGCCGGCGCACCATATCGGCGAAGACGGCGTCGGTGTCCACGTCATCCATGACGCCGGTCATCTCCAGCAGGACGAATCCATGCATGGCCGCCCAGAACTCCAAGGCCGCGTGAAACGCCCGCTCACCCTCGAGCCCGTAGGACATCAGCACCTCGATGACCGGGGCGGCGGTCCGGGTGGCCGCAGCGGTGTACTCCGGGTCATCACCGCCCAGCGGCATCCGGGTGAAGGCCGAGTACCGGCCCGGGTGGTGGTGGGCATAACTGCGATAGGCCCCGGCCATCACCAGTACGGCATCGTCACGTTCGCGGCCCTGACCGACCTGGGTCAGCATCTCCAGAATGTCCTGGATGACCCGCATGCGCATGGCGCGGCGCAGGTCACCCAGGCTGTGCACGTGGTTGTACAGCGACGGGCCCTTGGTGCCCAGCTGGGTGGCCAGGGCGTTGATGGTCAGCGCGTCCCAACCCTCACGGTCCAAGAAGTTCAGGGCGGCATTGACGATGACTTCGCGACTCAGCTTCACCGGGCGCGCCCCGGGCCTGCCGTTGGCGCGCGAGCGGCCACCCGCGGCGGGCGGGTCTGGCCGAGCTGGCATGGCATACGCCCTTCGTAGGGTGCGACGGGAGGAGCAGGTCAGCAAGGAACTCTAGTGGACCGATTAGTGGGGGAACCCGAGTACGCGCCAGCCGATGCGACGTAAGCTTTGTCGACATTGCGTCCGGCGAGAGGGGCACGGGGAGATGAAGTGGACTGCGCTGGCCGGTGCGCTGCTGAGTTTGGGGGCGGGTTCGCTGGGGACTGCGGCAGCCGCCCAGGCCGTGCCCGGCGACATCCACATCTATGGGGTGCACGAGACCCACACCCTGGACTGCGATGGCGGGACGCTGTTCATCAACGGCGTCAACCTCACCATCCACGCGATGGGCACCTGTTGGGCGGTGACCACGCAGGGCTCGCAGAACACCGTGATCGCCGACACCATCCTCAATGACGTCACCGTCTACGGCAATGACACGACCGTGTACTACCACAACGGCGACCCGCTGCTGTTTGACCGCGGACGCGAGCTGGGGATGACTAACCGGCTCCAACGCGTACCGGCGTGAGCCACGGGACTCACCTCCACCTGCGCACGCTGCTGGCCGGTGGCATCGCACTGCTGACGGTTGCCGTCGCCGGGTGTGAGTCCGAAGATCCCCCCAAGTCCGGGCGGATCTCGAAGAACTATGAGGGCCGGTTCTCGAACACGATCAGCTACGAATCCTTCGGGGCGACCTCGACATTGGACTGTGCAGAAGGCAAGTCACTCAATGTGGTCGGGTCGAACAACAAGCTCACGGTCCGGGGTCGCTGCGAGGAGGTCACCATCAGCGGGGCCGACAATCGCATCACGATCGAGCGAGTCGACAAAGTGCTACGGCTGACCGGGATCAACAATTCCGTCACCTATCGCGGCGGTGAGCCCAAGGTCGACAACCACGGTTCGCGCAACACCGTGACCGACAAGCGCTGACAAGGCCTCCCGGCGGTCGCAAGCACTGCGGAGCCGGGCGCATCAGGCCTTAGCGCCGTGTCGCCCGGCGCCGCCGGCAAACCGGCCGGCACCGCGCAAGGCCTCGTCGGCCACCCGCTCGATGCTCGTGAATTCCTGGTCCAGGGCGGCGGATTCGGTCATGCCCCACTGCTGCAGCGCCGACAACCGATCCGAGCGAAGGCAGCCCTGGGGAAGTTCGGCCAGTTCCAGCGCCAGCTGCTCGGCGGCCGCCCGCGCCTGCCCGCGCGGGACCACCCGATTGGCAAGTCCCATCGCCTGGGCCTCGTCGGCGGCTACCGCCCGGCCGGTGAGGATCATGTCCATGGCGCGACTGTGCCCGATCAGCCGGGGAAGCCGCACGGTGCCGCCGTCGATGAGCGGAACACCCCAGCGCCGGCAGAAGACGCCGAACACTGCGTCGGCCTCCACCACCCGCATGTCGCACCAGAGCGCCAATTCGAGACCGCCGGCCACCGCGTAGCCACTGACCGCCGCGATCACGGGTTTGGACAGCATCATGCGGGTCGGCCCCATGGGGCCCGGGCCGCTGCGGTGGGTCTGATTTGCGTTGGGAGTGCCTAGCGCCTTGAGATCGGCTCCCGCACAAAACGTTCCGTTATCACCCCAGAGGACCGCCGCCGAAGCGGTTTCGTCGCGGTCGAATTCGTCAAAGGCTTCATACAGCGCAGCGGCCGTCGGGCCGTCCACGGCGTTGCGCGCCTGCGGCCGGTCGAGGATCACGGTGGTGACCGGGCCGTTGCGCTCCACGCGTACCGCCGCGCTCATCGCAGCACCGCCTCGCGGTTCGCGTCCCGCCGCGAGGCCAACTCATCGGCGAATTCCGCATAGCGCCTGCGGATCTGCAGACCGGGCCAGTCCTGCGGGAGCAGTTCGGGGGGTAGCACCGGGTCCCGGCGAAGGTGCCGGACCATAGCCGCTGCGACGATGAACCGGCTCGGCATGTCCTGGGCCTCGGCCATCGCGGCGAGCAGATCATGCCCCGTCTGCGCCCACGCGGCCAGATCCCATAACGTGGCGGCCAGCTCGGCGGGTTCCTGGTCCCGGGCGGTGAGCTGCCGGGTGTAGCCGCCGAGGACGTCGCCCAGCTCAACATCGATGTTGTCCGGCCGCATCCAGATCCCTTCGCGCAGCTCGGCGAATCTCCGCTCCGAGAGCCCGGAGCGCAGCGCGGCGCGGGTGCGCGCGTCACAGCCGATGCTGGTGATCACCACCGTGTTCCAGTGGCCGTCCCACGGCCGAGTCTGGGGATTAAGCGCCGCGTCCTGTTGACGCTGACGCGCCAGCAGCCGTTCGGACAGGCCGTACCCCTCGGCCGATCGAACCAGGTCGCCGGCGGCCACCAGCCGGGTCAAGGCAACTCGCAGTGCGGTTTCCTTGATTCCGAAATCCGTGGTGAGACGCAGCAATTCGGCCGAGGTAGCCGAGGCCGGGTGGGCTCCCAGCAGCACCGACAGCACCACCGACCGGGCCGTCATACGCACAGTGTTAGGCATCGCGCGCGTCCTAAACCCCTGAGGCCCGTCGGCCATAGTCACCGAATGGCTCGTCGCGGTGCCGCACCGCGTCACGGAAACCGTGCGCCACCGCATCGGCAACGAACGCATGCCCTTCCGGCGTGTGCCGCGCCACCCCGTCGAACACGGTGCTGACCATGCGACTGGTGGCCACACCCTGCTGCAGCAGGGCGGTGTTGAGCGCCAGTTTGGCCATGATCAGCTGGTTGACCGGCATCGCGGCGATCCGGGCCACCAGACGTTCGGTGCGCTCATCGAGGTCGGCGGGTTCGGGCGCCTCGATCGCCAGACCCCACTCGGCGGCCTGGGCGCCGGTGATGCAGTCGCCGGTCAGCAGCAGACGTTTGGCCCGCTGATCGCCGAGCCGGTGTGCCCACAGACCGGCCGCGGGTACGCCCCACACCCGCATCGGCGGGTAGCCGATCTTGGCATCCGAGGCCGCGATCACCTGGTCGGCGTGCAGTGCGATATCCGTTCCCCCGGCCACGCAATAACCGTGAATCTTGACCACGGTCGGCTTGTCGGCGTACATCAGCGAGGCGAAGCCGCGGACGAATCGGCTCATCATCTGATAGTCGATCATCGGGTCCCACGGCTGATCCGAGCGGTGGTTGGTGGCCTGGGTCTTACCGTCGAGGACACTGCCCCGAAAGTTCTCGCCGCCCGCCGATGCGGAACCTTCGGCATAGGCGCCCAGATCGAAGCCGGCGCAGAAGCCCTCGCCGCGCCCCGACACCAGGATGACGTGGACGTTGGGGTCCAGGTCGGCGCGCTCCACCAGAGCCGACAGCTCCAAGGGCGTGTCGGCGGTGATCGCGTTTCCGTGTTCGGGACGGTTGAAGGTGATCCGGGCGACGCGGTCGGTGACCTCGTAGGTCATGGTCCGCAGGTTGTCGTATTCGACCGGCGCGATGTGATGCCGCATTGCGTTGCGCCTCAGCCCTTGACCAGGGCGCGTTCGAGGATCGGCCCCAGATCCATTCCTGCCGGCAGGGTGCCGAACGCACCGCCCCACTGACGGGCGAACCGGGTCGCCAGGAACGCCTCGGCGACCGCCGGGTGGCCGTGGCGCACCAGCAACGCACCCTGCATCGCCAGACAGATGTCCTCGGCGATCTTGCGAGCCTGATACTGGGCGGCCAGCACGTCATCGCCCAGTCCGGCCAGCTGCGCCTTCAGCGCGGCCACGTGAGCATCGAGCCACCGGTCCTGCCCGGCGCTCTGGTCCAACTCATCAAAGAGCACCGCCACCGACTGAGGCTGCGTGGCCAGGGCACGCAGCGTGTCCAGAGCACTGACGTTGCCCGAGCCTTCCCAGATGCCCATCAACGGCGCCTCCCGATACAGCCTGGGCATCAGGGAGTCTTCGATGTAGCCGTTACCACCGAGGCACTCCATGGCCTCGGCGGCGTGCGGGGTGGCGCGCTTGCACACCCAGTACTTGGTGGCGGCCAGCCCGATCCGGCGCAACAGACCCTCGCGTTCGTCGCCGCGCACCGCCTTGTCCGTCGCACCGGCCATGCGCATCGCCACCATGGTTGCCGCCTCGGCCTCCACGGCCAAGTCGGCCAGCACGTTACGCATCAGCGGTTGGTCAATCAGGTAGGCGCCGAAGGCCTTCCGGTGCTGAGCGTGGTAGGTGGCGCGCGCCAGGCCCATCCGCATGCTGGTGGCACTGCCCAGCGCGCAGTCCAGCCGGGTGAGGTTGACCATCTCGATGATGACCGAGACGCCGCGGCCCTCATCACCTACCAGCCATGCCGTCGCGCCGTCGTATTCGATCTCGCTGGAGGCATTGGCGTGGTTGCCGAGCTTGTCTTTGAGCCGCTGCAGGCGCATCCGGTTACGGGTGCCGTCGGGCAGGATCCGGGGCAGGAAGAAACAGCTCAATCCCCCGGGCGCCTGGGCCAGCACCAGGAAGACGTCGCACATGGGCGCGGAAGTGAACCATTTGTGCCCGGTCAGGGTGTAGCTGCCATCGGAATTCGGCACGGCCTGGGTGGTTCCGGCGCGCACATCGGAGCCACCCTGCTTCTCGGTCATCGACATGCCCGCGGTGATACCGGCTTTGGCGGTGGGTACCTGGAGTTCGGGATCGTAGACGCGGCTGGTCAGCAGCGGTTCGTAGATCGTGGCCAGTTCGGCGTTGTTGCGCAGGGCGGGCACGATCGCGTAGGTCATCGAGATCGGACACATGTGCCCGGGCTCGGCGGTCCATACCCCGGTCGCCGCGGCGCGGACGACGTGCGCGCCCGGCCGCGGGTCGGCCCACGGCGCGGCGTGCAGGCCGTGGGAGATCGCGGCACTCATCAGCTCGTGGTAGGCCGGGTCGAATTCCACCTCGTCAATGCGGTTGCCCACGACGTCGTGCGTATGCAGCACGGGGCGATTGCGGTCGGCGAGCTCGCCCCACCGTTGCACCTGCTTGGAGCCCGAGAGGGCACCGAGATCGGTGACCTCGTCGACTCCCCATTCGCCACCCTCGCGGATCAGCGACTCCATGAGCACAGGCGATGACGCCGGGTTATAGCCTTCCAGCGGAAGGACCTGATTGGTGACGATGTGAGTGTCGGCCATAGCGGAATATTACAGTTTTTCCACGCATGCACAACAGAAGTAACTCGAATTATGCCCCGGCACCATAAACGGCGGCCACAGCCGGGTTCGGGATGCTCCCGGCTGTGACCGCCGTCGTTTTGGGGCGCCGGACTAGCGGCTGCACACTCCCCCCACACCACACTGGTGTCGCTCAGGCACCTGGACCCCCTCCAGTCCTGAGACTCGTGCGCAGCCGCCGCGGTCACGGCGCCTGAGTAATTTGTAGCACAGAACCAACCGAATGTCTCCCCCTGATCGATAAATCAGGCTATTTGAATGGTTCTCGCCCGTTTGGGAGCATGTTCGGTAGGTGGACCGTAGCGTATCGCCGCAGGTCAGCCCAGTCGATCCCGCAGAAACGCGATGTCGGCCTTGCGGCCCTCTTCGGCGGTCTCGCAGATCACCGGAGCCCCCGCAGCCCGGACCACCTCGACCAACAGATCCGGATCGATCTGGCCGGTACCGAAGTTGGCGTGCCGGTCCCGGCCGGAACCAGCAGCGTCCTTGGAGTCGTTGCAGTGCACCAGGTCGATGCGTCCGGTGACGGCCTTGATGCGCTGCACGGCGTCGGGCAGGGCTTCGCCGGCCGCCCAGGTATGGCAGGTGTCCAGGCAGAACCCCACTCCGGTGTCACCGATGTGATCCCACAGCCTGGCGATGGTGTCGAAGTGCCGAGCCATGGCGTGGTCGCCGCCCGCGGTGTTCTCCAGGTACACCGGGACATCGGACTCCAGGCGCTCGAGCGCTTTGCGCCACCGTTCGAAACCGGCCTGCAGGTCGTCGTCGTCGGCACTGACGTGCCCACCGTGCACGATCACCGCGACCGCACCAACGTCGGCCGCGGCGTCACAGGTCTGCTGCAACATGGTGCGCGACGGGATCCGCACCCGATTGTTCGGCGAGGCGACGTTGATCAGGTACGGCGCATGCACGTAGATCGGCAACGCCGCCGCGCGCAGCTGGGCTGCGTCCTCACGGGGCTTGGGCGGCTTCCAGCTCTGCGGGTTGCCCAGAAAGATCTGCACCGTGTCGGCCCCGTCGGCTTCGGCAGCGGCCAATGGATTCTGCGGGCGCACATGGGATCCGATCAACACGGCGGCAAGCTTAGTCCGGCTGCGGAGTCCGACGCCTCAGCCCAGGTCGGTCGGCCAGGTGTGCACCGGCTGGTTGGCGTGCATGTGCGTGCAATAGCGGCGCAGCATCTCCGCCAGTGCCGCGGACCGGCTCAGTCCCTGGGCCTGCAGTGCGCGCACGGTCGCCACCTGCCAGGTGGCGCCGTTGCGGCCGGCCGCCACGCGGTCGCCGATGATGCCCAGGTAGCGATCGGCGACTTCAGGTGCCACCCCCCAGTCGTCCAGGCCCTGTCGGGCCAGCGGCAGCAGTACGCGTTGCGTCAACTCGGCCACGCTCACCTCACCCAGCTGCGGCCAGAACAGTCGCGCCGCCATGCCATGCCGGGCGGCACGGCGAAAGTTGTCGTGCGCCACCGCAAAACTCAATTGGGTCCACAGGGGGCGCTGCTCGCCGGCCAGCTGGCGCAGCAAGCCGTAGTAGAAGACCGCATTGGCCACCATGTCGGTCACAGTGGGCCCCGACGGCAGCACCCGGTTCTCCACGCGCAGGTGCGGCCGCCCGTCGACGACGTCGTACACCGGGCGGTTCCAGCGGTACACGGTGCCGTTATGCAGGCGCAGCTCCGCAAGTTGCGGAGTCCTCCCCTGAGCCAATTCGCGGGCGGGGTCCTCCTCGGACACCTCGGGCAGCAGCGACGGGAAGTAGCGCACGTTCTCCTCGAACAGGTCGAAGATCGAGGTGATCCAGCGTTCCCCGAACCACACCCGCGGCCGCACGCCCTGGTTCTTCAGTTCTTCGGACCGCGTGTCGGTGGACTGCGCGAACAGCTCCACCCGCGTCTCCGCCCACAACCGGTGGCCGAAGAAGTAGGGCGAATTGGCGCCGATCGCCAGCTGCGGGCCGGCCAGCACCTGTGCGGCGTTCCAGTGGTCGGCGAAATCCGCCGGCGAGACCTGAAGGTGCAACTGCATGCTGGTGCACGCCGACTCCGGCGCGATGTCCTCCACCTGCAGACTGAGCGGCTCCGGCCCGTCGATGTCGATGCCGATGTCTTCACCCCGCGCGGCGAAGATGGAGTCGTTGAGCGCCGCGTACCGGGCCGAGTCACTCATCCAATCGCCGGCCAGATGCTCGGGCATCAGGGTGGGCAGGATGCCGATCATCACGATCCGCGCGCCGTTGGCCCTGGCCTTGACCTCCGCTTCGTTGAGGCTGGCCCGCACCTGCGCCTCCAGGTCGACTGCGGACAGCGCCGTGAGCGGCCGCGGCGGTACGTTGAATTCGATGTTGTAGGAACCTAATTCACGTTGATACGCCGGATCATCGATGGCATTCAACACACCGGCGTTCGCCATCGCCGGCCGATAGTCGTCGCCGACAAGGTTGCCCTCGATCTCCATTCCGGTCAGCGGCCGCTCACACTCGAAGCTGGCCTGCGCCAGCATCGTCTCGAAGACATCCAGGCACTGCTGGATCTTGTGCCGGTACTGCCGGCGCTGAGCACGGGTATAGGTGGTGCGGCTGACTTCATCCCCCATGACACCGATGCAACCCGGTCTGGCGCCGGCCCGCAACCGTGGCCGCCCTCCGCGTCGAGCGTGAAGATGGCTTCACCCTCGACGATCGACCGTGAAGCCATCTTCACGCTCGGCAGCTGACTCTCGGCAGCTGATACGAGAAAAGCCCCGGGGATACACCCCGGGGCTCTTCTCGTCGATGACTAGCGGTAGTCGCTGTACCCGTAGTCGTCCAGCGGCACCGCGGCACCGGTGGCGGCGCCGAAGTCCGGGCTGTAGTACTGATCCTCGTAGGACGGGATCGTGTACGCAGCGGCCCGGGCCTCTTCGGTGGGCTGCACGGCAATGTTGCGGTACCGGTTGATGCCGGTACCGGCCGGGATCAGCTTGCCGATGATCACGTTCTCCTTCAGGCCCTGCAGCTTGTCGCTGCGGCAGTTGATCGCCGCATCGGTCAGCACGCGGGTGGTCTCCTGGAAGGAGGCCGCCGACAGC
Organism: Mycolicibacter arupensis; assembly: GCF_002086515.1. GTDB lineage: Bacteria > Actinomycetota > Actinomycetes > Mycobacteriales > Mycobacteriaceae > Mycobacterium > Mycobacterium arupense. Next base: position 9,393 of record NZ_MVHH01000051.1, on the reverse strand, counting down.
CACGAATCGGTGGCCAGCGACGCCTTGGTGATACCCATCAGCACCGGACGACCGGCCGCGGGCTCCAGGCCCTCGGCCACCGCACGACGGTTCGCCGTCTCGAACTCGGCCCGCTCGGTCAGCGAACCGGGCAGGAACTCGGTGGCGCCCGAATCGATGATGGTCACCCTGCGCAGCATCTGCCGGACGATCACCTCGATGTGCTTGTCGTGGATCGACACACCCTGGGCCCGGTAGACCTGCTGGACCTCATTGACCAGGTGGATCTGCACCTCACGGGGACCCTGCACGCGCAGCACCTCGTGCGGGTCGGCCGAGCCCTCCATGAGCTGCTGGCCGACCTCGACGTGGTCGCCGTCGGACAGCAGCCGCTCCGAGCCGTCCTCGTGCTTGAACACGCGCAGCCGCTGACGCTTGGGCAGCTTGTCGTAGACCACTTCCTCGCCACCGTCGTCCGGCACGATCGTGATCTTGTAGAACTTCTCGCCCTCTTCCAGCTGCACCCGTCCGGCGACGTCGGCGATAGGCGCCTTGCCACGCGGGATCCGGGCCTCGAACAGCTCCTGCACACGCGGCAGACCACCGGTGATGTCGTCACCGACGCCACCCTGGTGGAAGGTACGCATGGTCAGCTGAGTACCAGGCTCACCGATCGACTGGGCGGCGACGATGCCGACCGCCTCACCGATGTCGACCAGCTTGCCGGTGGCCATGGATCGGCCGTAGCAGGTGGCACAGACACCGGTCCCGGTGGCGCAGGTCAGCACCGAGCGCACCTTGACCTGCGCGATGCCGGCAGCCAGCAGCGCCTCGATCGACGGGTCGCCGAGGTCGTGGCCGCGCTCGATGACGACCTTGCCCTTCTCATCGACCGCGTCGACGGCCAGCGTGCGGGCGTAGGCCGACGTCTCGATGAACGGGTTGCGGATCAGCGATCCGTCCGCGCCCACCTCGGCGAGGTCCACCATGATTCCGCGCTCGGTGCCGCAGTCGTGCTCGCGCACGATCACGTCCTGAGACACGTCGACCAGACGACGGGTCAGGTAACCCGAGTCAGCGGTACGCAGGGCGGTGTCCGCCAGGCCCTTTCGGGCACCGTGGGTGTTGATGAAGTACTCCAACACCGTCAGGCCCTCACGGAAGGAGGACTTGATCGGACGCGGGATGAACTCACCCTTGGGGTTGGTCACCAAGCCCTTCATGCCGGCCAGGGTCCGAGTCTGGGTGAAGTTACCCGTGGCACCGGAGTCGACGATCGTGATGATCGGGTTGTCGGACGGGTAGTGGTCACGCAGCGCCTGACCCACTTCCTCGGTGGCTTCCTTCCAGATCTCCACCAGCGCCTCGTTGCGCTCGTCGCGGTTGAGGGCACCGCGCTGGAACTGCTTCTCCAGCTTGTCGGCACGCTCCTCGTAGGAGTCGAGGATCTCCTTCTTGCGCGGCGGCACCAGCACGTCGGCCATCGAGACCGTGACACCCGAACGCGTGGCCCAGTGGAAACCGGCGTCCTTGAGCTTGTCGACGGTCTGGGCGACCACGATCATCGGGTAGCGCTCGGCCAGGTCGTTGATGATGACGGCCTGAACCTTCTTGTGCATCTGCTTGTTGACGAACGGGTAGCCCGTCGGCAGCAGCTCGTTGAACAACACCCGGCCCAGCGTGGTCTCGGCGATCCAGGCACCGCCCGGACGCCAGCCGTTGACACCGAACAGCTCGGTCTCCACGTCGGCCGGCGGCCGCAGCTGGTCCAGACGCACCTTGATCTTGGCCCGCACGCTCAGTGCACCGCGGTCCACAGCCATGATCGCCTCGGCCGGCGAGGCGTACACGCCGGTCTCCGGGCGGTCCTTGGCCGCCGGGGTGTATTCGCCTGTGTCACCTTCGATCTCGGTGGTCAGGTAGTACAGCCCGGTGACCATGTCCAGTCGCGGCATGGCCAGCGGTCGACCCGAGGCCGGCGACAGGATGTTGTTGGACGACAGCATCAGGATGCGGGCCTCGGCCTGCGCCTCGGCGCTCAGCGGCAGGTGCACGGCCATCTGGTCGCCGTCGAAGTCGGCGTTGAAGGCCTCACACACCAGCGGGTGCAGCTGGATGGCCTTGCCCTCCACCAGCTGCGGCTCGAAGGCCTGAATACCCAGGCGGTGCAGCGTGGGCGCACGGTTGAGCAGCACCGGGTGCTCGGCGATGACCTCTTCGAGGACATCCCACACCTGGGGGCGCTGACGCTCCACCATGCGCTTGGCGCTCTTGATGTTCTGCGCGTGGTTCAGGTCCACCAGTCGCTTCATCACGAACGGCTTGAACAGCTCCAGGGCCATCAGCTTGGGCAGACCGCACTGGTGCAGCTTGAGCTGCGGGCCGACCACGATCACCGAACGGCCGGAGTAGTCCACACGCTTGCCCAGCAGGTTCTGACGGAACCGGCCCTGCTTGCCCTTGAGCAGGTCGCTCAACGACTTCAGCGGACGGTTGCCCGGTCCGGTGACCGGCCTGCCGCGACGACCGTTGTCGAACAGCGCGTCGACGGACTCCTGCAGCATCCGCTTCTCGTTGTTGACGATGATCTCGGGGGCACCGAGGTCGATCAGTCGCTTGAGGCGGTTGTTGCGGTTGATGACGCGGCGGTACAGGTCGTTGAGGTCCGACGTGGCGAACCGGCCACCGTCGAGCTGCACCATCGGACGCAGCTCCGGCGGAATCACCGGGACAGCGTCGAGCACCATGCCCATCGGGGAGTTACCCGACTGCTGGAACGCGGCCACCACCTTGAGGCGCTTGAGAGCACGAAGCTTCTTCTGCCCCTTGCCGTTCTTGATGGTGTCGCGCAGCGACTCGGCCTCGGCGTCGATGTCGAAGGTCTCGATCAGCTTCTGGATCGACTCCGCACCCATGGCACCGGTGAAGTACTCGCCGTAACGGTCCACCAGCTCGCGGTAGACGGTCTCGTCGATGATCAGCTGCTTGGGAGCCAGCTTGACGAAGGTGTCCCAGATGTTGTCGAGACGATCGAGCTCACGCCCGGCGCGGTCGCGCAGCTGACGCATCTCGCGCTCGCCACCGTCGCGCACCTTGCGGCGCACATCGGCCTTGGCGCCTTCGGCCTCCAACTCGGCCAGGTCGGCTTCCAGCTTCTGGGCACGGGCCTCGAGGTCAGCGTCGCGCTGGTCCTCGACGGCCTTCTTCTCGACGACCATCTCGGCTTCCAGCGTCGACAGCTCGTTGTGCCGCATTTCGGTGTCCACGCTGGTGATCACGTAGGCAGCGAAGTAGATGATCTTCTCGAGGTCCTTGGGCGCCAGATCCAGCAGGTAGCCCAAACGGGACGGCACGCCCTTGAAGTACCAGATGTGGGTGACGGGTGCGGCCAGTTCGATGTGGCCCATCCGCTCACGACGCACCTTGGCGCGAGTCACCTCGACGCCACAGCGCTCACAGATGATGCCCTTGAAGCGCACCCGCTTGTACTTGCCGCAGTAGCACTCCCAGTCGCGAGTCGGTCCGAAGATCTTCTCGCAGAACAAGCCATCCTTTTCGGGCTTGAGCGTGCGGTAGTTGATCGTTTCCGGCTTCTTGACCTCACCGTAAGACCATTGCCGGATGTCCTCCGCGGTGGCCAGACCGATGCGGAGCTCATCGAAGAAGTTGACGTCGAGCACGTAACTCCCTTTCCCCTTGCGGGTTTAGTAGCTGGTAATTAAGCGAGGTCTTCCACCGAAGCGGATTCGTTGCGGGACAGGTTGATTCCCAGGTTGGCGGCTGCCCGCTCCAGGTCCTCGTCCTCGCCGTCGCGCAGCTCGATCGCCGCACCGTCCTTCGCCAGCACCTCAACATTGAGGCACAGCGACTGCAGCTCTTTGAGCAGCACCTTGAAGGACTCGGGGATACCGGGCTCGGGGATGTTCTCGCCCTTGACGATCGCCTCGTAGACCTTGACACGACCGACCGTGTCGTCGGACTTGATCGTCAGCAACTCCTGCAGCGTGTAGGCCGCACCGTAGGCCTGCATGGCCCAGCACTCCATCTCACCGAACCGCTGGCCACCGAACTGCGCCTTACCACCCAACGGCTGCTGGGTGATCATCGAGTACGGACCGGTGGAACGCGCGTGAATCTTGTCGTCCACCAAGTGGTGCAGCTTCATGATGTACATGTAGCCGACGGTCACCGGGTACGGGAACGGCTCACCGGAGCGGCCGTCGAACAGCCGCGCCTTGCCGTCGGCGTTGACCATGACTTCACCGTCGCGGTTGGCCAGCGTCGAGGACAGCAGGCCCTGCAGCTCGCCCTCCTGCGCGCCGTCGAACACCGGTGTCGCGGTGCGGGTGTCCGGTCCGGCGGAGTACAGCTCCTCGGGGAGCTTGTCCGCCCAGTCCGGCACGCCGCTGGCAACATCGATGTTCCACCCGGTCTTGGCGATCCAGCCCAGGTGGGTCTCCAGGATCTGACCGATGTTCATACGCCGCGGCACACCGTGGGTGTTCAAGATGATGTCGACCGGCGTGCCGTCCGGCAGGAACGGCATGTCCTCGGCCGGCAGGATCTTTCCGATAACACCCTTGTTGCCGTGGCGACCGGCCAGCTTGTCACCGTCGGAGATCTTGCGCTTCTGCGCGACGTAGACGCGCACCAGCTCGTTGACCCCGGCGGGCAGCTCGTCGTCGTCCTCGCGGGAGAACACCCGGATGCCGATGACCTTGCCGGACTCGCCGTGCGGCACCTTCAGCGAGGTGTCGCGGACTTCGCGGGCCTTCTCGCCGAAGATCGCACGCAGCAACCGCTCCTCGGGCGTCAGCTCGGTCTCGCCCTTGGGCGTGACCTTGCCGACCAGGATGTCGCCGTCGCGGACCTCGGCGCCGATGCGGACGATGCCGCGCTCGTCGAGGTCAGCCAGCACCTCGTCGGAGACGTTCGGGATGTCCCGGGTGATCTCCTCGGCGCCCAGCTTGGTGTCGCGGGCGTCGATCTCGTGCTCCTCGATGTGGATCGAGGTCAGCGTGTCCTCCTCGACCAGCCTGTTGGACAGGATGATCGCGTCCTCGTAGTTGTGCCCCTCCCACGGCATGATCGCCACGAGCAGGTTCTTGCCCAGGGCCATCTCGCCGTTGTCGGTGCACGGGCCGTCCGCGATCACCTGGCCGGTCTCCACGCGCTGGCCGGCGTCGACGATCGGACGCTGGTTGGCGCAGGTGCCGTGGTTGGACCGGTTGAACTTGCGCATCCGGTAGGTCTGCCGGGTGCCGTCATCGGCCATGACCGTGACGTAGTCGGCGGACACCTCCTCGATGACACCGGTCTTTTCGGCGACGATCACGTCGCCGGCGTCGATCGCGGCGCGCAGCTCCATGCCGGTACCCACCAGCGGCGCCTCACTGCGCACCAGCGGAACCGCCTGGCGCTGCATGTTGGCGCCCATCAGGGCACGGTTGGCGTCGTCGTGCTCGAGGAACGGAATCATGGCCGTGGCCACCGACACCATCTGGCGCGGTGAGACGTCCATGTAGTCGACCTCGGCGGACGACACGTACTCGACCTCACCACCCTTACGACGAACCAGAACCCGGTCCTCGGTGAAGTGGCCGTCCTCCTCCAGCGGCGAGTTGGCCTGCGCCACGACGTGGCGGTCCTCCTCGTCGGCGGTCAGGTAGTGGATCTCGTCGGTGACGACCCCGTCCACGACCTTGCGGTAGGGCGTCTCGATGAAACCGAACGGGTTGACCCGCGCGTACACCGACAGCGACCCGATCAGACCGATGTTCGGGCCTTCCGGGGTCTCGATCGGACACATCCGGCCGTAGTGGGACGGGTGCACGTCACGAACTTCCAGGCCGGCCCGCTCACGCGACAGACCGCCCGGTCCCAGCGCCGACAGGCGGCGCTTGTGGGTCAGACCCGACAACGGGTTGTTCTGGTCCATGAACTGGGAGAGCTGGCTGGTGCCGAAGAACTCCTTGATCGCGGCGACCACCGGGCGGATGTTGATCAGGGTCTGCGGCGTGATGGCCTCGACGTCCTGGGTGGTCATCCGCTCCCGGACCACGCGCTCCATCCGGGACAGGCCGACCCGGATCTGGTTCTGGATCAACTCACCCACGGTGCGCAGCCGGCGGTTGCCGAAGTGGTCGATGTCGTCGACCTCGACGGGAACCTCGACGCCGCCCGGCACCGTCATGGTCGCCGACACGCCGTCGCCGTCCTGAGCGGCCTGGTGCAGGCGCACCAGGTACTCGATGGTGGCCACGATGTCCTCTTCGGTCAGCGTGGTCGGCTGGGGCTCACCGGGGTTGGCGGTCAGGCCGAGCTTCTTGTTGATCTTGTAGCGGCCCACCCGGGCCAGGTCGTAGCGCTTCTCCTTGAAGAACAGGTTCTCCAGCAGCGTCTGCGCGGACTCCTTGGTGGGGGGCTCGCCCGGACGCAGCTTGCGGTAGATGTCCAGCAGCGCCTCGTCGGAGTTGGCGGCGTTGTCCTTCTCCAGCGTCGACATCATGATCTCGGAGAAGCCGAAGCGCTCCCGGATCTGCTCGGAGGTCCAGCCCAGGGCCTTGAGCAGCACGGTCACCGGCTGGCGGCGCTTGCGGTCGATACGAACGCCGACCAGGTCGCGCTTGTCGACGTCGAACTCCAGCCACGCACCGCGGCCCGGGATGACCTTGACCGAGTGCAGCGTCTTCTCGGTGGACTTGTCGATGTTGGCGTCGAAGTACACACCCGGCGAACGCACCAGCTGGGAAACCACCACCCGCTCGGTGCCGTTGATGATGAACGTGCCCTTCTCGGTCATCATCGGGAAGTCACCCATGAACACCGTCTGGCTCTTGATCTCGCCGGTGTTGTTGTTGATGAACTCCGCGGTGACGAACAGCGGGGCGGCGTACGTCATGTCCTTGTCGCGGCATTCCTCGACCGGGGCCTTGACCTCGTCGAACCGCGGGTCGGAGAACGACAGCGACATCGAGCCGGAGAAGTCCTCGATCGGGGAGAGCTCTTCGAGCACCTCTTCAAGACCACCCTTGGGCGCCGCGCCAGTCTGCTCGGCCATCTTCGCGCGCCACTGCGGCGCTCCGATCAGCCACTGGAACGAGTCGGTCTGCACGTCAAGCAGACCCGGAACCTCGAGAGGTTCGCGCAGTTTGGCGAAGGAGACCCGATTCGGAGCCCCGGGAACGGAACTGTTGGGAGAATTCTGGGTGGTAGTACCTGAAGCGTTCGTTTTGCTCTGGCGGGAGACTGCCAAGATGCATCCTTCCAGCACCTAATGCGGCCAGCGGAATCCGGTTACACCGGCTCCGTTCGCTGCGAATATCGACCGTTGGTTCGGCTGGCGAACGTTCTGTCCGGTCTCACGCACAACCAAACAACGAGGTAACACGCCTGAAACGAGCCAACGAAGATGACTCAGGCTGGTACAGCGAGGTCGGGTGCGAGTAAGGGATGGGCAGGAGGAAGCCAGCGCAACGTCCAACAATAGCGCAGGCTGACGCAATCCTCAACTGCGACGTCCCGGGACCCCTATCGGTGCTGGCTGACCTCCGCTGGAGCTCCCGGTACGTGTGCTGGTGACAAGATTGGACCGTTTAGGTCCGTCCGTCAAGAGCTGACACGGCGTGAGCCGGCGTCGGATCAGCCCGGCGGGGTCGGGATCGACGCGGTGGGCGCGTCTTCGTCAGCCGGGAACTGGTGCACCGCGTACTTGTGGGTGCCTTCGAGCTCGTCGCGGATGGCGGCCTGGGCGTTGGGCGGAAGGGTGTGCAGGATCTCGCGCACGCGGGCCTGGCGGCGCGCCACACCCTTGCGCTCGGGCAGGCCGGGGGTCGCACTGAGCTGGGGCGGCACGCCCTCGATCTCTTCGACACCGCCGTCGCTCTGGCCGGCGGCGATCATGGCCTCCTCGGCCGCCGCGGTTGCCTGGTCCTTCTCCTCGGACATACCGATCGGGCCGATACGCCGACCGTTGAGGAACTGACGCACCACCGGCTCGTCGGAGGTCAGCAGCACCTCGCGGGGCCCGAACATCACCAGCTCCTTGCGGAACAGCATGCCGATGTTGTCCGGCACGGTACGTGCGATGTTGATGTTGTGCGTCACGATGAGGATGGTGGCGTCGATCTGGGCGTTGATGTCGATCAACAGCTGGCTCAGGTAGGCCGTACGGACCGGGTCCAGACCAGAGTCCGGCTCGTCGCACAGGATGATCTTCGGGTCAAGGACCAGCGCGCGGGCCAGTCCGGCACGCTTGCGCATACCGCCGGAGATCTCGCCCGGGAACTTGTAGCCGTCGTTGGGCATACCGACCATCTCGAGCTTCTCCATGACGATGTCATGGATTTCCTTCTCGGACTTCTTGGTGTGCTCACGCAGCGGGAAGGCGGTGTTGTCGTAGATGTTCATCGACCCGAACAGGGCGCCGTCCTGGAACAGCACGCCGAACAGGGTGCGGATCTCGTAGAGCTCCTTGGCCGAACACTGCAGGATGTCGGTGCCGTCGATGACGATCGAACCGCGCTCGGGGCGCAGGAGGCCGATCAGGGACTTCAAGAACACGGACTTGCCGGTACCGGAGGGTCCGAGCAGAACGCTGACCTCTCCCTCGGGAATAGTCATGGTGACGTCTTCCCAGATCCGGGCCGATCCGAAGGACTTGGTAAGCCCCTGTACCTCGATGGCGACACCCATTAGTGAGGTCCTTCCGCAACGTCTGGTCGTGCCACGACTGGCTTGTGGCTTGGGCCACTGTAGCGCACAGGTGCGACCCTTATCGGCGGTCCGTGTCAGTCGGCGGGTGTCCAGTTTCCGTGGAAGCCCATCGGAACCCGTTGCGGCAGGTGCACGGTAGCCACCGACTCACACGTGGCGGCGTCGAGGATCACCAGCTGCCCCTCGTCCAGGCCACGGTGGTGGGCCAGCCCGATCAGAACGCCGTCGTCCTCGTCGCGGCCGCCGGGGCGGGGCACGAACGTCATCTCGCCGACCACCAGCTGACGATCCAGCGGCGCCGTCAGGCTCGAGCCGGTCGCGTAGTCGTGCTTGTACAGCGAGGTCGATGTGACGCCCTGGGCGTCGCCCATGATTCCGCCGCTGACGCCGACGGTGTAGCCGAAGCGGTGCTTGCGCCCCAGCAGCGACTCGTTGATCTTCGGGAATTCCTGCGGCCGGTCGTCGCGCGACTCGTAGTGCACCGCGCCGGTGTCGAGGTTGATCGTCCAGCGATCCAGCGTGGGCGGGGCGTCCCCGGGCCCGCGCCGGTCCTCGTCGAACACCTTCGCGTACCGCACCACGTCGAGCACCAGCAGTTCCTGGCCGTTCGGCGAGACCTCGGTGTATGCGTTCAGCGGATGAAAGACGTAGCAGGGTTCGACGTCGAACCACCGCACCTGCGCGTCCCCCGCCCGGACC
>NZ_MVHH01000050.1 GCF_002086515.1 Mycolicibacter arupensis | reverse complement strand
CCCCCCGGGGTGCCCCACCCCCCACGCAACGCACTGTGAAATCCGCCGTGTACGGAACCCACAACTTTCGCGGAACGCCCGACATGGGAGTTCTGGCCGCATAAATATGCGTGACATGCGTTGTGCAGCAAACTATCTCGCGCGGCAGTGTGTCAGCGCCTAGACCTTCCCGCCAGGGGAAAAGCTGCACCCTTTCCTGACAGAGGAGCCCGTCCATGCCGCCGCCCCCGAAGAATCCGACTCTGCTCGCACGCCGTAACAAGACGACGACGCGCGCAGTACTCACGTCGCCAACGAATCCGAAGATCCCCGCGCTGCCCAAAGGCACTCGGTGGCATCAGCAGGTGCGCGACTGGTGGAAGCGGGCATGGTCGTCACCGATGGTCCCGGAGTGGACCGAGTCGGACATCGACGCCCTGTTCATGGTGGCGCGGTTGATGCAGATGCTCTGGTCACCCGAAGCGACCCCAAGCCAGGCGAGGGGTCTGGCCGGCGAGATCCGGCAGCTGCTGTCCCAGTGCGGCCTGACACCGATGTCACGGCGATCCCTGCAGTGGGAGATCGACCGCGGCGAGGCGGCCGCTGAGACCACAGCGAAGCGCCGGGCCGGCACCAAGGCGACGAAAAAGGCGCCGGCCAAGCCGGACCCGCGGGTAGCGCGCGCGAATCTGCGCGCCGTGTAGAGCGATCTGCGGTTCCGTATGGAACTGATCGTCCCGCCGGACACCGACGAGCTGTACCCGACGCTGGGCGATCAGCTCTGCGACTTCCTCGAGGAGCGAGCCTGCCATGGGCCCGGCGACCTCAAGGGCCAGCCACTCACCCTCGGCGAGGACTGGCGCTACGTCCTCTACCGCGCCTACGAGGTGTGGCCGAAAGGACACCCGCGCGCCGGGAAACGCCGCTTCAAGCGCGGCGCCGTGTCCTGGCGCAAGGGCTCGGCCAAGACCGAGTTCATGGCCCTGGTCGCGTTCGCCGAACTGCATCCGGAATCACCGGTGCGGTTCAACGGATTCGACCCCAACGCACCGTGCGGCCTGGCGCAGGGCCGGCCGGTGGCGGACCCTTTCATTCCGCTACTGGCCAACACCAAAGACCAGGTCGAGAAACTGGCCTACGGCGCGCTCAAGGTCATCTGCGAAGAATGCGTCGACACGGACCTGTTCGACGCCGCACTGGCTCGAATCCTGCGGATCGGTGCGAATGGCCGAGCCGACGGCGAGGTCGTCGCGTTGGCCAACGCGCCGAACTCCAGCGACGGTGGCCGCACCACGTTCCAGGGCTACGACGAGACCCACCGCCTGTACCTGCCGAACCACAAGGCTGCCATCCAGACGATGGAGGGCAACCTCGGTAAGCGACCCGAGCAGGACCCCTGGTCGCTGTCGACAACGACTGCCGGCGAACCCGGACAGAACTCGCAAGCCGAAGATGACCACTTCGAAGCCGAGGCCATCTCGCGCGGTGAGATCAAACGTCCACGCCTGTTCTACTTCCACCGGCAAGCCTCAGACGACTGGGATCTGACGGACTTCGAGGAGCGCATCGAAGCGATCCGCGAAGCCTCGGGCCCGGAGCTGGCCGAGCGCACCGACCTCGAAGATCTTGCGTCCCAGTGGGATCAGCCCAAAGCCGACAAGACTTATCTCGAGCGGGTGTGGACCAACCGTTGGACCGCCCAGGGCGCCGCGGCGTTCAATGTCCGCCGGTTCAAGGCGTTGGGCCTACCTGGCCATGTGATCCCGCGGCGGGCCTTTGTCACTCTGGGTTTCGACGGCGCCCGGTTCCGGGACGCCACCGGTCTGGTCATGACCGATGTGCGGACCGGGATGCAGCAGAAGATGTTCCTGGCCGAACGCCCGTTGAATGCTCCCGACGACTGGGAGGTCAACGAGAAGGAAGTCGACACCGCCGTTCGGTATGTCTTCGCCAACTACCGGGTGTTGCTGGCCTACTGTGACCCGCCGTTCTGGAACTCCACCGTCGGCGAGTGGTCGGCCCGCTACGGAGAGAGCCGGGTCACGAAACGGCCTATCGTGCAGGAGTTCTGGACCTCCAAGCAGGAGCGGATGATCCGCGCGATCGGCGCCTACGCGGATGCCATCGTCTCCGGAGCGATTTCGCACAACGAAGACGATGACGGCGACCTGGTCCGTCACGTCGGCAACGCCGGCAAGAGGTTCCTCAACCGGCTCGACCCCGACACCGGCATGCCTCTATGGATCCTGTCCAAGCTGCACAAGGACCGCAAATTCGACCTGTGCATGGCCGCGATCTTGTCCTGGCAGGCACGCATGGATGTGCTCGGCAAGCTCCCCAAGAAACGGCCAGGCCGCGTGGTGAAGGTGAGGTGAATGGCGTTGGCACTGACCCCCAGTGAGTGGTTCGACAAGCTCAACGCACTGTTCACCGCGGCGACCACACCGAACTGGCAGGACAAGGCAACCCGGCCCAATTCCCCGCAGCACCGCCACGAGAAGCTCGACCTGCTGTGGTCCTACTTCGTCGGTGATCCGCCACTGCCCGAGGTCGCCGAAGAATACGAGGAGATCTTCCAGGAGGTGCTGCGCAAGGCGCGCTGCAACTACGCCCCGATGTGCGTCGGGGCGATGCTCAACCGGATGGAGTTGTCGGCCATCTCCACCGCCCTGGACTCCTCGCCCAACGGCGACGACAAGGCCGCCGAGATCATGGAAGACTCCGGGTTCGCGGCCCAGTTCAAGGACCTGCTCGGCTACATGTTCGCCATGGGCGAGGCCTACGCCATGGTCGTCCCGAACCCGACCGGACCCACCATCCACGCCATCGACCCTCGTCGGTGTATCGGCATCCCGGACCGCAACAACCCGACTCGGTTGCGCGCCGTGCTGATCAAAGAATTCGATCCCATCGAAGAGGTCCAGATCGCCCACCTCTTCCTGCCGGGCGAGCGCTGGGAACTGCGCTACGAGGACGGTAAGTGGAAGCGCGTCAGCGATGTCCCGCAGGCGGTCAAGGGGCTCGACGACCTCGGCGGTATCCCGATCGTGCGGTTCGAAAACCCTCACGGCATCGGTGAATACGAGCCGCACTTGGACGTTCTAGACCGGATCATCGACACCACCTTGCAGCGCATCGTGCTGTCGAAGTTCCAGGCGTTCAAGCAGCGCGGCGTCTCCGGCGACGAAGACGAAGAGGACGAGTTCGACACCGAAGAGGACGCCGTCGATGGACTCACCGACGCTGAACGCGCCGGTGCCCGCAAGAACAAGAACTGGGACAAGGTCTTTCGGGCTGATCCCGGCGCAGTGTGGAAAGTCCCCGCGGGGTGGTCCTTCTGGGAGTCCGGCCAGGCCGACATGTCGGGCATGTTGCAGGCCAAGCGCGATGACACCAAGGAATTCGCGGCCGTCACGTTCACGCCGCTGTACCTCATCACCCCTGATGACGCCAACGGCTCAGCGGCCGGCGCCGACCTGCTGCGTGAGGGCCTGACCTCGAAGGTCCGCGACCGCCGATCCCGCGTCACACCTGGGCTGAAGCTTGTGTGGCGCATCGTGTTCGCGATGGCCGGCGAGACCGCACGCGGGGCGAAGCTGAAGCTGCACTGGGGGCCGATCGAGTTCCGCTCGCTGGCAGAGAAGGGCTCAGCGACCGCGCAGGCCAGCAAGGTGTTGTCCCGCCGCCGGATCCTCTCGGAGGTCTGGGAGATGTCCCCGCAGGACATCGAGGACAACGAGGTCGAGCTCGCCGCCGAACGGCTCACCGACGCCGCGCAGCAGCTCGCCGACGGCGGGCCACCCGACGAGCTTCCCACCGACGAGTCGGGTAATGCTCCGGCGCAGGTGAGCCCGGTTGACGAACCCGCAGCCGCCTAGCCGACTCACACCGCGGCAAGCGATGGAGGCGGCCCGGGCCGCGGCCGCCGCCCGCACCACCGCCCAAACGGTCACCGCGGTGAACCGGGCGGTCTCCGAGGGCGTGATCACCGCGCGCGAGAAGGCATCCCGCTGGGCCAAGGCCGCCATCAGGCCCTGGTTGGCGCAGATCGACCCCTACGACGGTCACGCGGCGCAGCAGTTCACCGAGGCCGCCGCCGGCCGCCTGGCCATCGCGCAGAAGACCACCGCGGTAACCGCCGCGGCGGGCCAGAAACAGATCCTGACCATGATGGGCATCTCGGTCACCCCGCGCCCGAGCAGCCCCCTGGACATCCGGGCACCCGGCGCGATCTTCGACGGGGGCCGGGTCCGGCTCGAGCACGACAACGTCTCGGTCACCTACGCTGGCGACGAATCAGCCGAGCTGTCTGCCCAGGATCTCACCACCGTCGAGGTGCTCAACCGGCCCGTCCGAGCCATCCGGTACCTCGAATCGCAGGGCGCGACCCGCGATGAGGCTCTGCGGGCCGCAACCGAGCGTCTCGACGTGATCGTCGACGACAACCTGATGCTGTCGCAACGGTTCGCCGAGTCCGAGGTCATCAACCTCGCCGCCGATCAGCCCCGCAGCCGGATAGTCGGGATGCGGCGGGTCATCCACCCGGAACTGTCCCGGACCGGGGTATGCGGCCTGTGCATCGCCGCCGCCGACCGGATCTACACCGTCCGTCAGCTCCTGCCGATCCACAAGCGGTGCAAATGCACCACCGCGGCGGTCACCGAAGAGTTTGACCCCGCCGCAGAGCTCAACGCGATCGACCTGAGCCAGCTCTACACCGACGCCGGCGGGACCTCGCGAGCCCACCTGAAGCGGACTCGCTACCAGACCGACCAGCACGGCGAACTCGGCGCCGTGCTGGTCCCACAACGCGACTACAAGCCCCGCGGCGTCGAGGCCGAGAAGCGCGCATCAGCGGTGACCTACGTGGGCGGCCCGGAGTCGAAAGCCGACATCGCCCGCCGGCACCTGCCGATCCTCGAGGAAAACCTGACCAAACTGCGCGCCGACGGCCTCGCCGAGGAATCTTCGCAGGTCAGATACCACAAGGCGCAGATCGAGAAGCTGCGCGCTGACCTCGCCGCCGACACGACCCGTGCGAAACCTGCCGCTCAAGCCATAAAGGGTATGAACCCGAAACGGAAAGCCCCCAAGCCAGCAACATCCGGCGGCAGTGGCGGTGATGAGCCGCCGCGCCCACCCCGTCACAATGGTCCGATCAGTGCAGATGGTGACGACCCGGTGGCGCGGCTGAACGCGATCTTTGCCGAGCAGACGCGAAACGCCAGCCCTGAACAACGCCAGTCGGTCATTCGCTGGCAGGGCAAGTCGGATCGTTTCTACAGCGAAGTGCAGCGCGCGGCCCAAGACCAGGCGGCTAACCCCACGGCGAACGAAGTCGCTGACGACCTGCAGGACCTCATGATTCCGCTGGCCGAAGACGTCGACCTGTGGCGTGGCATCCGTGACGCCGAAGCAGTATTCGGTGTGCCGGATGACCAGATCGAGTCGTTGATCGGCACCGATATGGATGTTCCGGTGTTCTTCGCAACGACGCTCGACCGCGAGGTGACCGAAGAATTCACCAGCCCGGGTCGGCGCCCCGCGCTCTACAAGATCACCGCTCGCGCGGGCACTCCTGCCGCGTGGGTATCGCCCTTGGGCCGGCCTGAAGATGCGTACCAGCAGGAACTTCTCTTCCCGCCGGGCATCGTTGTGCGTATCCTCGACGTCAAGAGAACCTCTAGTGTTCCTATAGTCGAGGTGGAGGTGCGCGATGGGGAAGTGGGACGATGACATCCCGCTGCGACCTCGTGGCAGCGTGCAACCCTCCAGCGTGGCTGCACTCCTGCGGTCATTGAAGCTCACCGACGCGCCCAAGAACGAGCAGGCAGCAGGCATCAAGGCCTGGCTCCGCAATCACGCTCCAGGCCCGGCGATGCAGTACAGCTTGCGTCGTAAGGGCTACGGACAGCTTCTCGACAGTCGTGTCTCCGCGTAAGACGCAAACCACACCGAACGACCGAACAAGAACCCCGCTGAGCTAGCGCTCCGGGGTTCTTTTCGTTGTCGCCGTCACTCAAGAACTTCCGCCGCTGTGGCGGTTGACCCGTCATGGGTTCCCTTCCCGACATGGGAGTGTCAGTGCAAGATTTGCCGAAAGACCCGACCTCCACCCCTGTGGGTACCCATGGCGGTGCCGACGATGCCAGCGCCACATCAGGCGCCGGCCAACCGGGTGGTGAACCGGCCGGGCATCCCGACAGGGGCTTCCCGGAGAACACACCGATCGTGGAGATGACCGCCGAGCAGCAGGCGGCCTATTGGAAGTTCCACGACCGCCGCAAGAGCGACACGCTCAGGGCGTACGGGGGCATCACCCCAGAAGAGGCGTTGCAGTACCGGCAGGACGCCGAGGACGCCCGCCGCGAGCAGCTGCAGCCCAGCGAACGCGCCTTGGAGGACGCCAGGACGCAGGCCACGACAGCCGCCATGGCAACCGCGGCCCAGACATGGGCGCCCCAGATCGCTGAAGCGATCGTCGGGCAGTTCATCACCAACACCGAGCAGCGCACCGCAGTGCTGGCCGGCATCAACCCGATGGCGTTCGTCAAGGACGGCAAGTTCGACAACGCCGCACTCATCGGGCACCTCACCGGGCTACAGGCCGCCTTCGGCGGATCCGCGCCCAGCGGTGAGCAACAGCAACCACCCAGTCAGTGGGGCCAGCACGGAACGCATCCGCCGGCGCAATCCGGCAGCGATGAAGGCTTGGCCGAGGCGAAGCGCCGCGGCTACATCACATAGGAGGAAGCGATGTCGACTGACATCTCCGTTCACTCCAGCAACTACCAGGTCGAGGACCGGTCGTGGCTCATCGGGCAGCACGGCGCGGACGTCACTCCTGGTGTGACGCTGGACATCTCGAAGTTCTCCCGCGGTGGAACCGCCGAGGTGCAGACGATCACCGTCTCCGGGTCCAGCCCGTTCACGGTGACGCTGCTGGGCACCCCCACCGATCCGATCGACGACGAAGCCCCCGCGTCCGTGCTGCGGGCTGCGTTGGAGGCCATCGTAGGAGTCGGAAAGGTCGCTGTCGCCGGCCCAACCGGTGGCCCGTACCCGGTGACGTTCGACGCCTCGCTGGGAGACGTTCCGCAGATGACAGCCACCGGAGCCACCGTGTCCACCAACACGGCCGGCAAGGCTGGGCACTACCCGAACGGCTACATCCCGTCGGGGCTCGTGCTGGGCAAGATCAGCGCCAGCGGTCTCTACGGCCCGTACGACAACAACGCCAACGACGGCCGTGAAACCGCCGCTGGCCTGCTGTTCTCTTCGGTTCGTGCCATCGATTCCGCCACTGGCAACCCGCTGGCCAAGGTCGGCGGCGCGCGGTTCGTGCACGGTCTGGTGAACGAAGCCAGGCTCCCCGTCAGCTCGGGGATCGACGCGGCCGCCAAGGCCGACCTCAAGCTCATCGCCTGGTTGTGAGAAAGGACCACTGAATCATGGCTATCGTTTTCGACGGTCCCATCTCCCCGGACGCCCTGACCGCGTTCATCCGAAATGTGCCGGTCAACCCGCAGTTGGCCCTGGTCAACCTGTTCCCGACCCGGTACTTCGACACCAACCGGATCGACTGGGCGGAGTTCGTCAAGACCAACCGCACCGCGTCGTACCGGTCGTTCGACGGCACCATCCACGTCTCCAGCCGCGACGCCGGTTCGGGCAAGTACGTGGAGCTGGCGCCCTTCTCGGACTCGCTCAACAAGGGCGAGTACGAGCGCATCGCCGAGGAGATCACCCGCCTGGGTGGGACCAACAAGGCACTGCAGGTCAAGGCGGCCTACAACGACGCGGAGCGTCTCGTGGGCACCATGAACAACCGGCGCGAGCTGGCATGGGGCGACGTGCTGACCGACGGCAAGCTGACCATCAACGAGGGCGGCTTCTCCGGTGAGGCCGACTACGGCGTACCGGCCAACCAGATCACCGCTCCGGCGACCGCCTGGACCGACCACACGAACGCCAAGCCGTTGACCGACCTCGACGCGCAGCAGGAAGTCCGTATCGCCAACGGCAATGCCCGCGCCGGCAAGATGCTGCTGTCGCGGGTGGATCTCGGTCACCTGCGGCGCAACAAGGAAGTCATCGACGCAGTCCACGGCGCCACCGCGGGCCGTACCAGTGTGTCGAAGGCGGAGCTGAACACCTTGCTGGAGTCCGAGGACCTGCCGGTGGTCATCCCGACCTACGACACGTCGCTGAACGTGGAGGGCCAGGACACGCGGGTCATCACCCCCGGGTTGGTGCAGCTGCTGCCGGACAACATCGCCGACCTCGGCTTCTTTGCCTACGGCATGACCGCGACGGCGCTGGAGTTGGCCAAGTCCAAGCTGGCGGAGATGACCTTCGGCGACGCCTCCGGGATCGTCGGCGTCGTCGAGAAGGTTGGACCGCCCTACCGGGAGTTCACCTTCGTTGACGCGAACGGCATGCCGATCCTGACCAACGCGGGTCTGCTGTCCATCATGGAAGTCCGCTGATGGCTCGCATTCTGGCCCGACACGTCGCGGTGTTCGACCCGAAGGGCAACCTGCGTCAGTTCGCGCCCGGTGACTGCCCGCCCGCATGGGCGGTCAAGCAGATCACCAACCCGAAGGCCTGGGGCGGCACGCCGGAATCGGACGGTGCCGAGCCGGCCGGGAAGCATCGGGCAGCTGGCGGCGGCGGTGAAGGACCGCCGCCGCTGGCCGGGCCCAACGCGGGCCGCGACCCCTGGGCCGCCTACGCGACGGCGCTCGGTGTGGACGTCGACGAGGACGACAAGCGCGACGTGATCGTGGACAAGATCCGGAACGCAGGCCATCCGGTCGAATGACCAGCCCGAAGCCGGCCGGCGGCAAGTTCGTTTCGTCGCAGGACGTCATCGGCCGGTTCGAGGGGAGCTTTCCCAAGAACCGGATCCCTTGGCTCGAGCTTCGGATCGGTGATGTCGAGAACGAGCTGATCGACGAAGTGCCGTCGCTGGCCGATCTCGACGTCAACGCCGACCCCAAGTCCCCGAACCGCGAGGTCCGGGCGGCGGCCCGCCGCGTTGGCCGGGTCCGGACCCTGGTCGTCGACAAGCTGCTCGAGCTGTTCCGCAACCCGGACGGCGCCACTACCGTCTCCGACGCCCACGAGGGCATCTCCAGTAGCCGGTCCTACGCCGGGCGCCAGTACGCCGGGACCGGGGAGACCGGCATCTCGTTCACCGAGGCCGAGCTGAATCGGGTCAGGGTCCGCAAGCCCCAGCGACCCAAGATCGGCACCTACGGCGTCTCCCCATGGGGGATTCCGTGAACGGATTCGGTGAGACCGTCACCATCACCGGGGTCAGTCGAGACGGCAGCGGCGACACCTCGCGCCGCCGCGGCACGGTCGACGACACAGAGTTCGGCGAGGCGACCGAGGTCTACCTCGACGACCACCGCGGCCGCCGGGCCGTCATCGAGCGCAGCTGGTTCTGCCCCCGCACCGAGAACGTGGGAGTCGTTGCCGGCGACCGGATCACCCGGGCCAACGGCGAGGTGTACTCGGTGTGGGCCGGCCCTTTCGGCGACAACCCGCACCCGATCTCCGGCCGGGAACTCGGCCAGAAGGTCTACCGGATCCGCAGCGTTCAGGCCCCGCCCCGTGGATGACATCGACATCCCCCAGCCCAATCCGGCCCTGACGGCGATCCTGGCCAGCCCCCGCATGTTCGAACTGGTCCGCCAGCGCACCGAGGTCGCCAAGGTGGCATGGCAGGCGATCGTGGCCAAGCGCAGCCGCCGCCTGGCGGCCTCCGCCCGGGTGACGGTCGGCATCGGCGGCAAAAACAACGACCGCCCGGTCGGCCGGCTCACCGTCGGCGACGGCCTGGGCTACGGGGCCTCCCACGAATTCGGTCACCGCACGAGCCGCAGCACCGCCAGCGGCCGGTTCGTCGCCGACAACGGAAAACGTCGCCGCGGGGTTCGCCGCGGAAAGGTCAAAGGCGCCAAGGAGCTCAAAACGGTGTTGCGTTCGATGAGGTCGATGTGAGCTTCGACTGGCTCCCCCCCTGGTACATCCCAGGGCTGCCGTTGGTCGAAGATGCGCTCACCGCACTGCTGGAACCCCTGTTCCCCAACGACGTTGCCCAGCCGGTCGAGGTCGCCAATCAGCTGCCTGACGGCGTCATGGAGACCGGCTGGGTCGGTCGTCTGCTGATCATCACGCGGTTCGGCGGCGCCGCCGACCTGCGTGCCGATCAGGCCGCCGTGCAGATCGCCGCGGTCACCAACCGGCGTGGCTACTCGCTGGTGCTCAACGGATTCGTCCGCGACGTACTGCTGAGCATCAACGAGCCCATCGACATCGAACTGCCCGACGGTCGCATCGTCACCCTCACCGATGCGGTGGAAACCACAGGGCCCGAGGAGATCTTGGGTGAGGACTACGACGAGCGGATCGTCCCATCGACGTTCCTGCTGACGTTCGACAACCCCCTGCATACCCCCGACTACAGCGGCCACCTCGGTCTCTGAAGCGCTCTCTCGAAAGGACAGTGCAATGCCACCCATTCCCAACTCCATCAAGGCATTCAAGGGCGGACAGAAGGGGCTTCAGATCGCCCCGCTGGACATGGCTGTGATGCTCGGGCGTGTCGACCGCGTCGCCGGGTTCACCCGCAACCTCGAGGGGCCCGACGGCAGCCTGGTCATTCCCAACGGAATCAAGGGCATCGGCTACATCACCAAAGGCAACGGCATCGGCGTGAAGCCGGAGATCTCCGCCAACAACATCGAGTCCGCCGGTGAAGGCCTGCCGACCCGCATCATCATCGACAAGCAGTCCATCAGTGTCGATTTCGAGCCGCGTCAGTTCGGCCGCGACATCCTGGAAGTCGTCTTCTCCAGCGACTACTCCGCCCTCACCCCGTCGGCGCACTCCGGCTTCCACGCGCCGATCGCGACGGTCCCGGAGAACCAGGACTACCGGACCGTGGTGCTGGGCAAGGACAGCTACAAGGGCCTGCCGATCTTCTTTGGCTACGTCCTCAACCGCACACAACTGTCCGGCGTCGATGCGCAGAAGTGGCAGGCGAACGACACCGTGACCTGGCATCCGACGCTGACCACCGTCGCCGACGACGACGACCTCGACAACCTGGGCGAGTTCTTCATCTTCGGACCCGGATTCGAGCTGTGCAACGCCGAGAACGACACCGGCTTCACGGCGCCCACGACCGACTGGATCGTGTTGCTGCCGCCCGCCCCGGCCCTGACCGTCGGCGGCGGCAAGCTGCAGCTCAAGGTGCTCGACAACCTCGGCGCCAACCGCACCGCGGACGCCACCTACATGAGCTCGGCCACCAGCAAGGCGACCGTCTCGGCCACCGGCGAAGTGACCCCGGTGGCCGCCGGTACCGCCGACATCACCGCCACCTACCAGACGAAGACCGCGACCGTCACCGTCACCGTCTCCTGACCCTTCGCAGTACCGGCCCTGGCCCCGCGGCGATCCCGCGGGGCTGGGGCCGTCCACATCTGACAACCACCGAGGAGTAACCCCATGGCCAAGACCGCAGGCCGCTTTTACGAGATCCGCAAGCAGCTCGGCGACAAGCCCTACGTCCTCACCGAGGATATCTCCATCCCGCCGATGCCCCTGGCTGCACGCGAACAATGGCGCAAGATCTCCGCCGAATCGGTCACGGCACGCTACCTGCAATCGGTGGCCCTCGCGGACGGGAAGAAACCCGCGACCGTCGACTACACCAGCCGCGTCGAACGCGCGCTGATCGGTGACCAGTACGAGGCATGCAAGGCCCTGTTCGCGGACGACGCCCGAGCCTGGGACATCTTCATCACCGAGCTGCTCGAATTCAACAAGGTCGCCGGCACCACCTCGGAGAGCGGCGACGCGGACTCGGAGGGAAACGACGACGGCGACGCGACGCCCGCGTAGTCGCCGTCGTCAACGCCTGCTGGACCGAGATCCAGTGGGACTTCCAGAACATCCTGCACGTCAATGCCCTCGACTACTTCCGTGAGGAGTCCGGCCGGACCTGGGAACAGTTCCTGGAGTTCTTCGACCAGCTCTGCGAAGAGCAGGGCAGTCGACTGTGGGCGCGGGCTGCTACTGATCCCGCGCTGCGGGCGCACGTCGAGGCGATGACGGCCGAGGAGATCGCGGCTCTGCGAGCACGATCCGCTGATCAGCCGCACTACGGCTACACCCGCGACGTGCAGGAGAGCCGCAACGTCGCTGACCAGCTGATCGCGGTGCGCGCTCAGCTCGGCCGACAGAAAGCCAGCGAAGTGACGTTCATGCCACGCCCACGCATGTTCGCCGACCTCATCGACGCTCACGAATCTGCCCTCACACGAGCAGATCTCGATGACGCCATCGACCAAGCCCACGCCAACGCCGAACGTTTCGGACTGAACTGAATGGGGGTGTGATGCCGACATACAGCGCCGGCAAGGCCTCCATCGAAATCGGCCCGAGCCTCAGAGGATTCCGGGCAGAGCTCGAAGCCGAACTGAAGAAGATCGACGCCCAGCTCGGTGTGGCCGTCCACCCGAACCTGGCGCAGGCCAAGGCCGACCTGGAGCGGTGGCGGCTGCAGGAAGAGCGCCGGTCGATCGACATCCCGGTCAACGTCGAGACCCGGGCGGTGCAACGGGCCCGCCGTGACCTGGACAGCCTGGCCAGTGCTGGCACCAAGGCGATGTCGGCGCTCAAGTGGAACGCCGGCGCGCTCGGCGTCTCCACCCTGCCGATACTGGCCACCGGTTTGGCGGAGGTAGCCGGGGCGCTCACGCAGGTTGCTGAGGCTGCCTGGGTGGTGCCGGGCGCTGTCGCCGGCGCGGTGGCATCGATCGGCACGCTGGCCATCGGGGTCTCCGGCGTCAAGGACGCCTACACCGCGGTCACCGCGGCTGCAACGACGTCGGCCAGCAAGCAGGCGTCGTCGGCGACCAGCGCCGCGCGGGCGCAGCGTGATCTGGCGCGGGCCTACCGGGATGCTCGGCGTGAGGTCGAGGACCTCAACATCTCGCTGCGCGGTGATCAGATCTCCGAGCAGCAGGCTGTCCTCAACGCCCAGCGGGCGCGCCGGGACCTACAGCGGGACTTCGCGTCCGGGCAGATCCAGGATCAGCTGGACCTGCAGTCCCGCATGCTCGACATCCAGGCGGCCGATCAGTCCGCTGTCGAGGCGCACGTGCGGGCGATGCGCAAAGCCCAAGACGTCGGGACCGCGAACGCCAAGGGTATCGAGGGCGCCGACCAGGTCGTAGCCGCGCACGAGGCCGTCGCCAGCGCTGCCGGCACCGCTGGCGCAGCCTCGGACAAAGCCGCCGCGGCGATGGCCGCTCTCGCGCCTGAAGCGCAGGAATTCGTCCGCACCCTCGTTGACCTCAAGCCGCAGTTCACGGACCTGAAGAAGACGATCGCGGGCAACATCTTCACCGGCCTGTCGGGTGAGCTGCGAACCCTGGTCGAGCAGGACATGCCGAACTTCAAGACCGGTCTCGGTGCCATCGGCACGGCGTGGAACACCAACATCGTCGCCCTGATGCGCTCGCTGGGATCAAACTCCTCCCGCGGCCTGCTGGACCGGATCCTGGGCAACACCGCCGAAGCCCAGACCCGATTCACCAAGGCCATCGACCCGCTGGTCAAAGGCGTCGGCACCCTGGCCGCCGCCGGCACCGACGTCCTGCCGCGCCTGGCCGACGGATTCGGCCAAGTGATGACCCGATTCAACACCTTCATCACCGCCGCCGACCAGGACGGCCGCCTAGACAAATGGATCAACGACGGCATCGACGCCCTCGACCACCTCGGTAACGGTGCTATCAACATCGGGAAGATCTTCAACGACATCACCCAGGCACTCGGCGGCGACGGACTTCTCGCCAAGCTCGACGAGGGATCACGGAAACTGCACGAGTTCCTGGCCTCCGACAAGGGCCAGGCGCAACTCAAAGAGTTCTTCCACGACGCCAAAGAGCAACTGGCGCAATGGAAACCGATACTTGAGGCGCTTCCCGGTATGCTGGCGGGAGTTCTTGACGCGTCAAAAGCATGGGCCGACGTCATCTTGCCCCCGCTCGGCGAGATCACCGGATTCCTCGGTGACCATCCGGGACTAATCCGCGCCGTCGTCGAGGCCTTCCTCGCTTGGAAGACAATCGATTTCGCCAGCAACATCCTCGGTGGCCTAGGTCGAATATCCGACACGCTCGGCGAGCCCGGCGCAGGCAAGGGCGGCAAGGGTGGTCGGGGACTGCTCGGCAAACTCGGTATGGCCGTGGCCTTCATGGGCGCCATGGAAGCGGTCAAACTCGGCGCCGACTGGCTCAATCCGGACGACGGTCAGGCACCCTCGGCCGCCGAAGCGGTCGGCGGTGGGCTGGCCAACATCGGCGGTATGGCCGTGGCGGGTGCCCAAGTCGGCGGTGTTCCCGGACTGATCGCGGGAGCAGGAATCGGCGCCGGAACCTCCGTGGTCGAGCGCGCCACGGGTGATCTGGCCCGCCAGAAAGCTGAG
Organism: Mycolicibacter arupensis; assembly: GCF_002086515.1. GTDB lineage: Bacteria > Actinomycetota > Actinomycetes > Mycobacteriales > Mycobacteriaceae > Mycobacterium > Mycobacterium arupense. Next base: position 13,133 of record NZ_MVHH01000050.1, on the reverse strand, counting down.
GTCGAGAAAAACCGGCGCGAGCAGGAGAAGCGGAACCCGTACCAGGCGCCGCCCGTCAACGAAACCCGTTACGGGCCAACACTCGACGTACGCGGAATGATCCTCGCTGGCCAGGTTCCCGGCTACTCGATGGCCGACGACGGTATCACCATCATCGGCCCCGACGGGAAACCGTCAATGACCATCGGCCCAGACGGTGCTCCTGTCCCGATCTACGGCGCGCAGCCGCCTCCCGGATTCCGCAACGGCGGCCCGACCCCAGCGACGCCCGGCCCCGGACCGACCGGCGGATACATCGCTGAGATCCATAAAAAGGAATGGGTCAGCAATGAGCTCGGCCGCGCGGTGCTCGGCGACGCCTTCCTGGCCGCAGCCGACAGGGGCGTCGTCGACATCAGTCGCCTGCCGAAGTTCGACAGTGGCGGCCCCGGTGATGCCCTTTTCGACAACTACGGCAACCCCGTCTCGCCCGGTCGAGCGCCGGGGCCCGCCGCCGCGGCGCCGAACGCACCGAACCCCATGCAAGGCGGGATCGGCAACGTTCTGGGGTCGTTCGCCTCTGGGATCGGCGGGTCTATCGGGAACATCGCCGGGATGTTCGGCGGACCCAGCGGCATCGGTGGCGGCGGCGGAGCTGCCGGCGCGGGCATGTCGCTGGCCGACCGCGCCGCAGGCATCCCCGGCCTCATCGGCCTTGCCGGCGCGGCTGCCGGTTCCAACCCCGCAGCTGGCATCGCCCAATGGGGCCAGAACACCGCGCAATGGCTCGGCGGCTTCACCGCCAAGACGTTGGGCGGGTTCGGCAGCGCACTGTGGCAAGGCGCCCTCGACATGTTCGGGCTCGGCGACTCCATGCTCTCGCTGAAAAACCCCTGGACCCAGGCTGCCATGGGAGCCGCCCAGTTCGGCCTGGCCAACGACGGACCCATCGGCAAGCTCATGGGCGGAGGCCTCGGTGGCGGTGCCATCCCCGGCCTCGGGGCAGGGTTCGGATCGAAGCCCATCACCCTCGGCGACGGATCGACCATCAGCATCCCCACACTCGGCACCGCCGACGGCTCAAACCTCAGCAGCGCCAGCGCGGGCACGGGTGCATCAATCCCTGCGGCGGCCGCGGCCGCCGGCGGCGCGGCAACGCAGGGCGCCTCGTGGTCGAACTTCGATGCAATCGCGAAGTCGTTCGGGCTCACCGTCACGTCTGGGTTCCGCAACCCGAACGGACCGACCATCGCCGGTGTACCCGCATCGAAGTCGTATCACGGGTCCGGTCGCGCGCACGACTACGGGGGCAACCCCGCTCAGATGCGGGCCTTTGCCGACTTCATGGCCGCCAACTACGGCTCCCAGATCAAGGAACTGATCTTCGATCAGAAGGGTTTCGGATCGACGATCCACAATGGCCAGGTCGTCGGCCCGTTCGGGTCGTTCTACACGATGGGGCAAGCCGGTTACCACGGTGACCACGTACACATCGCTTTCCGCGACGGCGGTGCCGCGCGGGGTCCAGGCGGCCCTAAGGGCGACAAGATTCCCGCCTGGCTGTCCGATAACGAGCACGTCTTCACCGACGAAGACGTCAACGCCATGGGCGGCCAGGACAACGTCTACGCGTTCCGACGGGCACTGCACCGTGCCTGGGGTGGATCGATCAGCCGGGCACTGCTGAACATCACGCCGGCCCAGGACCAGTCGCAGACCAAGCTGGCCGCTAAGGCCCCCACACCTGGACCGGCGCCGGCGACCACGCTCAAGCCGCTGGCGCCGAAACCACCGCCCACCGCGGCCACCGCCCCCCAGCCTTCCCCGGCCGCGCCGCCGGTATCACCCGGTGCCGACCCCAACGCCACCGGCAGCAGCGAGGCACAGCAACGAGCTGGCCAGCTCGCCGTGCCCGAGGTCGGAGCCGCACCGCGGACCCTGAACCACAACCTGACCGCCATCAGCACGGGGATCTCCTCGGCGGCGTCCACGATCGGCAGCCTGGCGCAGTCAGCGATCGGCGCCGCGCCCTTCCCGGGTGCGGGGGAGGCCGGTGCACTGGTCGCGGGCCTGGTCAAGCAGGGCGGCAAGATCGCCGACAACGCGGTCAACGTCTTCTCGTCCTCACTGGTCGGCAACCTCGGTGACAACACCACCGCGGGCGCCTACGGCGCGCCGGTGCTGTCGCAGGCTCCGCAGCCTGCCGGGGTTGTCGACAGACGCACCATGTTCGGCAACGTCATGGTCGGCGATCCACGCGAGTTCGTCCGGGAACAGCAGCTCTACGAGGCCCAGCGCTCCCAGGCCGAAGTGGACACCTGGGCTTTCTGATGTCCCAGTACCTGACCCTCGACATCATCGGCCGCGACGGATCGTTCTGGCGCGTGATGGGACCTGGCCGCGGCCAACAGCACGTCATCCTGTCGCCGAAATCAGCGATGATCTTCGACCTGCCGACCGAAACGCGTTGGGTCAAGAACGCACTCGGGCAGCGCTACCAGTCCTACGAGTTCCAAAAGCGCACGTTCGTGCTGACGTTCCTGGCCTACCACTGCGACAAGTACACGTGGTCTGACATCGTGACCAGGTTCGGGTGGGCATTCGACTACGACACCGAGACCATCCTTCGGTTCACCGGCCCAGACGGCGTGCGCGACATGTACGTCCGCAAGGAACACCACTCGACCGCATTCTCGGCAATGCCGTGGGAGGCCCGCGAGCCATTCCTGACCGGTACCAGCAGTGAGCAGTTCACCCTATCGGCGGAGCTGCCGTTCTACGTCGGCAAGCCGAAACGTCAGCAGTGGTCGACGAACAACATCACGGGCTGGCATGCCTTCGACTTCACCAACGAGTCGTCGGTGCCGGTCTGGCCGCGATGGACCCTGAGCGACCAGGCCGACTGGGACATCCCCGACTGCTCGTGGGGGTCACCGATCCTCGGCCGGCCCGACGAGGACATGGGTCGCACCGTGCCGATCGAGATCGACCCTCGTGACCAGGGGGCTGTGGCCGACTCCGACCCCCGCGCTCAGACCCTGCTGTCGCCCAACGACACCCCGATTCAGGCGCGCTGGCGTGGCTACGACTTGCGCTACCCGATCCCGGCGGGAGTGTCCGGAGGGAAGGCCACGGTGTGGGTGCGAAACAACTACAACACTGACGGCGCGCACTGCCGACTCACCATCCCGCAGTGGTACGACCGGCCGATGTCGCGGCCCCTGGTGCTGGCCCGGTGATCGACGGCACCGCGTTACTCGACCGAATCGAGGAGGGGGTCGAGCAGGTCCGCGCACGTCAGGAGATGTTCCGCCTGCAGCGCAACGATATTGAGCTGTGGATCAACCCCCCAGATGGCTCCCCGGGGGCGGAGTTCCTGGGCCGGATCTCCGACCAGGCCGTGGTCAAACAGTCGTGGCCCACCCGCAAGAACGTCTCCTCCCAGGGCTACATCGAGCTGCCTACCGATCACGCCATCTCCCGCTACGTCATGGCGCTGCCCAACAACAAAGAGGCGCTGAAGAACGTCCTGATCACCGTCTCCCGCTACGACGGAAAGTGGCGCTGGTCGGGACTGCTGCGGTACTGGCGGCTCGAACGACGACGGGGCGTCCTGAGTTTCCGCCTGTTCTTCAACGACGACATGCAGTTCCTGCAGTACATGCTCGTACCCCCGAACCCTGCCCTGCCGCTGGGCATCTTCCAATTCCCCAGGGAGTTCCTGCTGTACGCGCCACTGAAGTGGGCGATCAGCATGACGATCCTCCTGCAACTGTTCAGGATTCAAGGGCACCTGTGGACGTTGCCCGACGATCCGTTCGACCCTGATCAGTGGGACGACTGGCTGGACTGGTCGACGTGGCAGTGCCACGTCAAATGCGACCCGTTCGCCAGCGACGACTCGAGCTTGTGGGGCCCGATCGCCTCCCGCATGAACGCCGCGGATGTCACCTTCGCTGACGCGCTCGATGACGCACAAATGGTGATCACCTACCGGCGCATCCTGACCGTCAAAGGCGAGACTGCTGAGGGACTGCTCACGCCCACCGTGGCTAACGGCGCCCTGGTCTTCGAAGTGGTCGACCGCTCCGGCTTCCACCTGCCCGGCGGCACGTTCCTTGACGGCACCACCGCCGCCGGCTTCATCCGCACCGTCGTCACCCAGGCCGACGGCTGGTACGAAGACGTCCTCAACGTCATCTCCGACGACGAGACCCTCTCGCCGGACCAGTATTACCAAAAAGGCTGGGCGGGAACACTTGCCGAGAAACCCTGGATATGCCTGCACGACGACAGTTGGTACAACTTCGATTCTGACCTGTCGTGGTCGCCGGCGGGACCGGTGTCCATTGTGGTGGGAGGCGATAACCCGACCGCCGATGCGATCGCCAAACTCGTCATCGAGTCCATCGGCAACCTGCTCGGGTTCTTCCTACTCGGCGGTTTCGACAGCCTCGGCGACATCGCCAGCGAAGTCATCATGCCGTTCCTGGTCGGGACCATCGCCGCGTGGGTCGAGTGGAAGAACCTGGGCCGCGTCAAGCAGCTCGGCTGGATCCACCTCATGGAGATGTTCCAGTCCGGCGCCGACAACAACGCCTGGAGTGCCTCGGCGCAGGCCGCGATCCGCGGCGGATTCTCGGCCACCAAAGCCCAGACGGGGCACCGCATCAAGATCGGCGGAGGCTACTGGGTCATCCCCGGCTACCACTTCCAGATCGGGGACCGGCTCGCCTCCGACCACGAAGAGCTACTGAAGAACGGTATCGACATCGTCTTCATCGACCAGGTCGAAGAGATGTTGCTGGAGGCCGACAACCGCGCGGGACAACCGCTGTCGTGGGACATCGCGATCGGACTCAACAAGGCCGCCATGACCAAGGGGGAGCGCGACGCGCGTGCCCTCAAAAAGGTACTCAACGCCGTGAACAACATTGGAGTGCATCTCATCTCATGACCGACCACGTCGTTGATATCGCCGACCGTGCCACCACGGTGGACCGCTTCGTCGAGGCACTCAGTGCGCTCAAAAGTGGCCGCAACGGCGGCCAGGAGACCGTCGGCATTCCGGCGCCGATGCGCCGGGCTGCTGCCGAGGGGCTGGCCGATCTGGGGTTCCGTTTCGTCGAGGCGGTCGCCACCCAACGCATCGTGATGCCAGAGACGAGTTGGCTGGGCCCACACGCCAACGGGACCACCGCGGCTATTGATCCAGCGCTGGCGAAAGCCGTGCTGGCCGACGTGAATCCCGACCTTGCCGCCCGGGTCACCGCGGCAACCACCAATGAACAACGCGAAGCCGAGCGCGAGGCGCTGCGCCCCGACGTCGAGGCGACCCTGCAGACCGGTCTGGCGCTCGACGAGGCCACCTCGGCGATGCGGATGCAGGGCAAGTACGAGGCCGCAGTGGAGCGCGAGAAGCGAGCCGCGAAGGAACGGGGCGAGTAAATGCTGGGATCGAAGACGCGCCAGGACACCATGGTTCTGGCCCTTGGCCAGACCTGGGTGGCGTCGTTCTTCCCGCCAGCCGGCGGCATGTTCCCTCCCGGTACCACGGCCGAATGCGTCATCTCCGACCCCGCAGGCAGCGTGCTGGCTGAGTGGGAACCCGCGATCATCTCCGAGGCGCGCATCGACTTCATCACCGCCGCCGCGCAGTGCGACCCGATCCCGGCGGGCGCCTACTACCTGGTCACCGCGCACTACCCCGCGTTAGGGCCGCGCCCCCCGATCGACGACCACCTCTCCCGCGGATCGGTGGTGCGCGACGACAACCCGACCCCGCTGGCCGGCGCCCTGCTCACGACGGCACCTGCCTTGTCGTTCATCGACGAGATGGCCGGCCCAGCAGTTGATCCCAACTGGGTCAAGGTCGCCGGCCAAGGCAACCTGAAGATCTTCGACAACTCGCCCTGGTCGCTGCCCAACGGCATGGCCGGCGACAGCCTGCTCTACACCAAGGCCGCGGCGCGCTGGCGTGTCCAGACCAACAGCGACGCGGCCAAAGCCGAGTTCCAGGTGATCACCAGCAAGATCAACCCCGGCAAGACCACCGTGATCCTGTCCTCCAACCAAGCCATGACCTCATGGGTCGGATTCCAGATCCACACCGCCACAGCCGATTGGTATCCCGACGCCAACATCGTCATCGGCACCAGCCCGACCGAATACACCGTGGTGGAGACCGGCGACAACTCTCTGTCATCGAATGGCCGCTACACCTTCCTGTACGACCCGCTGGCCGACGAGTACCTGGCCTATAAGGAAAGCAACTTCAGCCACCCGCTGCGCCGGTGGGTAGACGAAGATCACGTGATCCCGCACGGCAACGGATACCGATTCCCCGCGGTGCTGTTCGAATCGGACTACCTGACTTCCGGTGTGATGCTCTCGGGCTGGTCGGTCAAGGACAACTGAGTTGACCACACCCAGCGGTCCCGACGGATTCGACACCACCGACCGCTGGCCGCTGACCGGCAACGACGGTTCCATCTCTGGCCTCGCCAACCGCACCCAAGGCGCGGTCACCAATGCCCTCAAAGGCCAGGTCCGACAGTCCGGCGGCTGGGGCAGTGCCACAGCGTCAGTCTGGGGCGGGCTGCGCCGCGGCAGCGACGGCAACCCGGTATCGCTGCCACTGGCCATCATCGAGTTCTTTGGCCGCACCCTGCTGGGCGCCGGAACCTGGAATGCCCTCAACCAGCTCAACACCGACGTCTCAGCATTCTTCTCGGGCAAGTGGACCTCGCTGACCAACATCGTCGGCGACATCGGAACCCTGATCAATGAGATCGGGGGCACCATCATCACCGACGTCAGCGACGCCATCAAGGCCGCGCAGGCCAAGGCGGACGAAGCTGCCGACAAGTTCGCCGACATGCTCGATGGAGTACTCGGAACAGGGCACGGGATCGCCGACTTCGTCGACTGGCTGCAAGCCCGCCGCGACGAGACGCAGGCAACATGGGATGCGTTCTGGCAAGGCATCTTCGGCGGATCGGCAACCGGCAAGAACTTCCTTGACCTGAAGTCCGCGGCCGAGGCGCTGACATCGATCGCCAACACCGCCAAAGCCAACTCCGACAGCGCCATGCTGCAGCTGGCCGCACTCATCGACACCGTACTAGGCGGCGGGCATGCCATCTCGGACCTAGCGAACTACATCATCAACACCTGGAATGGGCTCGTCTCCGGGTGGAATAACCTCTGGGACGGCGTCTTTGGGACATCGGGGGCCACCGGAAAGACAGCCGGCGACGTCAAGATCGCCGTTGCCTCCGTCTCGTCGACCGCCAACAATGCCAGCACCAACGCCGGGTTGGCCCAGACCAAGGCCAACACCGCGTCGTCCTGGCTCACCCGACTGCTGACCGACCTCACCATCCTGTTCGACTGGCTCCACATCACCTACCCAGTCGGAACGTCCTCCGACACCAGTACCACCACCTCCGGCGGGAAACGGACCTGGTACTCGGCATGGGCGGACCTGATGGATCTGGTTGGCCTGAGCCAGAACACTTCGCCGCCAACCGACCCGGCCTCAGCGATCGGTGACCGCATCGTCCAGACCGAGATCAACCAGAAGAACGCCCAGAACTTCCAGATCTCCGCGCTGACAAGCACTTCCCGAAACCCCGCATGGATGTGCAGGTACCCGGTAGGCGATGTCGCCTACCCAGAGATCCAGAATGGCCGGCTCTCTACCTACGACAGCGCCGGACAGCCGGCACCATCGGCGGCCGCCGGCACCTACGTTGGTTCTGACGTCCCGTGGAAGGCGTATCCAGGGTTCTGGGTCATACCCGCTGGCGCCACTCGAGGGACCTTCATCACCATCTCCAACACCGCCGTCATGGACACCATTGGAACCGTCGTCAATAAGCAGACGGGGACCGTCGACAACCTATTCTTGGAGCTATTCCGGATAAATCCGGATTACAGCATGACCCGGCTCAATAGCTTCGAAATTTCGGGCGAGTTCACGACTGCCGCTGCCACCAAATACGTGGAACGCGAAGTCCCGAATGGGTTCATCGCGCAGGCAGGAGAGGCTTACATCGTCCGCACTCGGAATGCGTCGACAGGCACAGCGTCGATATCAGTTCAGGGCGTCGAACTCGGCCCGCAGTCAGTCCAAACCGGCCATTACACGGCCGATGGGAACACAGCCAAAACGTCCTACACGATCAGCGAGACTGCGGCCTCGATAGCGGCGACCCGGATTTCGCCGTGGGCGTTGATCGCATCTAAAGGGCAGACCGCCACCGACCAGCTCTACGCCGACGACTTCAACCGCTCCGGGATGGGCGGGCTCTGGTACCTGCAGTCGACCAGCTCCGACCAGATGGGCATCGTGCTGGGCACCGCGTCCTACATGGGCACCGCGGCCGGCCACCAACACGGGCTCTACACGCGCCCTCTGGCTTCTGACCGGATGTGGGTCGAAGGCAACCTCTACAACATCAACTCCAGCGTCCAAGAGGGCCTGCTACTCAACAGCAACCGCGACCTCTCGCAGATCGTGTATCTCGCGGTCAACAACGTCGAGGCCAGGATCTACACCGGATCGGCTGGCTCGCTGACTTCCCGCGCATCCGTATCGACACTGTTCAACAGTGTGCCGTGGCAGTTCTACTACGACCCGCCGACCAAGAAATACACCGTCCTTAAGGACGGCAAGTCCATCGGACTGTCCTGGACTGACTCGGGCAACCTGATGCAGCACGGTGCCCTATTCCGCTATGGCGGCCTGCGTATTTCGCGATCGGGTCTGCTCAACGGCGGATCTATCGACAACTGGCTTCTCCAAGACTGGAGCTAACACGCCCCCGGTGGCGTGAGCTTCGACGACGCCCATCTGCACCCGCACGACCCCAAGAGGAGAGACCCGTGGAATACCACAAAGGGCATGTGAAGCGTGACAGCGTGACAGGCACGGTAGCGGTCCGAACCCAGTTCCCGGACGCAGCACCATTCACAGAACAGGCCTGGCTGACGGCAACAACCAACAACGGGGCGCACTTTCGTGCAACCAGCTACGTCGAGGCGTGGGACGACCTGCACGTGGCGCCGCCGGACGGCGAGCCGGAGCCTGGCGCCTGATGCCCAAGTATGTGGTCCCGCGGCCGGCTGGCGCGCGTGACGACGAGGAGCCGTATCTGATCTCGGTGACCCGCAACTGCGACTGCGTGTTCACCATCCGCTGCATCGACCCGATCACGAAGCAACCGACGGACTGGGATAGCGATGTCTGGGTGTTCGTCGACGTCGGCTACGGCACCGATCAAGAGAAGGTGGTCGCTGCCATAGTTGGTCCGGACGCGGTGGTGCGCATCGAATCGGGGATCGCCGACGAGATCCAGAACGGTGGGGCGTGGCAGGCCGTCCGCTCCCTGGACGGCCAGCCCTCACTGGAACCCGCGCTGCTGGTCGGTGCGTTCGTGCGCTCCGACGGAGGCCGCATCAGTGCCTGACCCGATCGTCTTCGAGATCGACGCACCTGGTCCCGTCGATGTCACGATCCCCCCTGGACACAGCGTTGACGTCGAGGTGCACCCGCCCGCGGTCACAGAGGTCATTGTCGCCCCCGGCTTACCGGGCGGCAGCGGGCTGGGCTACCAGCCCTACACCCACCTCCAGGAGATTCCGCAGGCCACCGTCGACATCACCCACAACCTCGCCCGGCCAGGCCCGGTCGCGGTGAGCTTCTACAGCCTCGACGGTGCCATCGAGTACTACAACGTCACCGTCCAAGCGTTGAACGACAACACCATTCGCGTGTCGTTCGATGACCCGACCGCCTTCGTCGCCACCGTCTTCTAACCCCACCCAAGAGGAGTCACGCCATGACCGCACGCAAATCCGCATCCAAACTCGATCTCAACAACAAGCAGATCACCAACCTTGGCGAGCCCCAGAACGGCACCGATGCCGCCCGTAAGGTCGACGTCGACACAGCGCACGACAATGCGATCAGCCGCGACAACCACACCGGCACCCAGCTGTCGACCACGATCTCCGACTTCGACGCCGCGGTGCGCGCCAACCGGCTCGACCAGATGGCGGCACCGACCAACCCCGTTGGCCTGGGCGGCAACCGGCTGTCGTCGGTCGGCGAGCCGGTCTCGGCATCGGACGCGGCCACCCGCGGCTACGTCGACTCGAAGCTGTCCGAGCAGGTGACCAGCCGCGTCTTCAAGGGCGTCGCGCGCGTGAGCTCCGACAGTCCGGTCAACATCGCCTCCCCGGGCGCCACCATCGACGGCATCACGATGGACGCCAACGACCTGGTGTTGCTGGCCGGCCAGACGACTGGATCGCAGAACGGCTTCTACGTCTACCACGGCGCGGCATCGGCGATGACCCGCGCCGACAACTGGGACTCCGACGAGGACGCCAAGCTCGGCTCGTACTGGGTCGTGACCGAGGGCACCCACGCGGACTCGTTCGCCCTGATGACCAACGACGCACCGTTCGTCATCGGAACCTCGGTGCTCACCCTGGTGCACATCTCGGCGACCGAAGGCGCGACCGCTCCCTACGAGACGGACCTGGGCGACGGCTCGGCAACCAGCTTCACCTGCGACCACAACCTCGGCACCAAGGCGGTCAACGTCGTGGTGGTGCGCAACGCCTCCCCGTACGACGAGATCGATGTCGCGATCCTGCGGCCCACCGCGAACCGGGTCGTCATCGAACCCGACGACGTGTGGTCAGCCGGCCAGTTCCACGTGACCATCTCCAAGGCGCGTGGGTAACCACAGGTGACAACTCGACGAGCGGCGTCGCGGGTATCAGTACCGGCGCCGACCGCACCGGAACACGCCACCACGAAGGGCTACGTCGACGAACTGGTCGCCGGGCTCGGCGGATCCCGGTTTCACCTGTTGACCTTCGACGGGATCTGGCCAGAGCGGCCCGACGATGACATCCCGGCGATCTTCATGGGCGGCGCCGCGCCCACCGAAGCCCCCTCCGATGCCCGTGAGGGCGACTACTGGCTGCCCAGCAGTGAGCCCGGTGGCCTGGCCGGCGGCGGCGGGGGCGGCGGGTCCGTCGCCTGGGAGACCGGAATCACGGGTAAGCCTGCAACCTTCCCCCCGTCAAGTCACACGCACGCCGTGTCGGATGTCAGCGGCTTGGACTCGGCGCTGGAGGGCAAGGAACCTGCTATCGCCCCCGGCGCTAACACGACGTTCTGGCGTGGCGACAAGACGTGGCACGTCCTGGCCAAATCCGATGTTGGCCTGGGCAATGTCGATAACACCAGCGACGCGGACAAGCCTGTCTCGACCGCTACCCAGGAGGCCCTCGACACCAAGGTCGGCGATGACGATGACCGCCTGAGTGATGAGCGCACCCCGCTGGACGACTCGGTGAGCACCGACAAGATCGCCGACGAATCAGTTACCGCGGCCAAGCTCGCCCCCAGCATCCTCGGTGGCATCACCACCTCGATCGGCTCCAAGGTGGGTCGGCAGGGCAGCGCTTCGGGGCTATGGATGGGTGAGACGCTGCCCGGATCCGGCAGTATCGGGGTGCTGTACGTCGTGACCGGTGACGAGCCGGGCATGTTCTTCTGGAACGGTACGGCCTACGTCGCGGTGGGTGGCGGCGGTGAGCCCCCGGTGGAAGATGTGGCCATCTTCGTGGCCGTCGCCGATGTCGGCACCTTCGAGTTCTCGCTGGTGGAGTACGACATGGAAGGCAACTACCGCTCCACCGTGGTGGGCCCGCTGTCGTACGGGGAGCAGATCACCCGGCTGACCACCAATCCCGCCACCGGCGGGGTTTACTACCTGCACGACACCGGGGCCGGGGAGATCTTGATAACGGCGGTGCACGACGCCTTTACCCCCGTGGACCTGCAGGTGCCCAGCCCCTTGGCGTTCGACTCCGCCGGATTTGCCTATGCCAGCGTCGATGACGGTGGGCCTCAGCTGGTCAGGTTCAACCCCGACGGCCTGGTGCCCGACTGGTCCGTTCCGCTCGACGCGCTGGCCACCACCATCACCGTCGGCCCCGACGACACCGTGTACGTGGTCTACCCCGACGGCAGCGACGCGGTGATCGCCACCTGCGACGGCACCACCGTCACCCCGGTTGGGACATTGCCGAGCGCCTCTGCCGTGGCCACGCTGGCGGTCTTCGGCGATGCCCTCCTGACCGCCGACAGTGACCTCACCTACGGCGCGGGTGCTCTCTGGCGGCTCGACAGTGGCGGGGTCACCGACATCACCCCGACGGGCCTCGAATACGTCGCAGGTGTGGCAACCCACGCCTCCACCGTCTACGCCGTCAGCATCCCCGCCCTGGCCTTCGCGCCCGGGACCGACCGTGTCGTGAGTGTCGATGGCGAGGCCTTCACCGACGTGCTCACCGACGTTGTGGTGCTCGGTATCGCGTTCGGCCCGCCGCTGCCCGAGGAGGTCTAGTGCCGTACACCTACGCTGACGGCGTCTGGACGCAGACCACCGCGATCCCCACGGTGGTGACCTGGGACGACGTCGATGACAAGCCCAGCGCATTCCCGCCCAGCGCGCACCTGCACACGACCGACGATGTGACGGGCCTGAACACGGCACTGTCGGGAAAGGCCGCCGCCACCACCACCATCAGTGCGGGGTCGGGTCTCACCGGCGGCGGCAACCTGACGACGAACCGCGCACTGGCGGTGAACTTCGGCCAGGCCGCGGGCACGGTCTGTCAGGGGGATGACCCCCGGCTCGCCAACCAGCGGACCCCCGCCGATAACTCCGTCACCAACGCCAAGATCCCCGCCGGCGCCAACATCGACCCGACCAAGCTCGGCGCTGGGCGCGTGGTGGGATCGGTCAACGGCACCCCCACCAGCACCACCATCTGGCGAGGCACCCAAGCCCAGTACGAGGCCAAGGGCGCAGACGACCCCAACACCGTCTACGTGGTGAAGGGCTGACAGTGCCGATCAACATCGGCGGCGAGATCGACGCGGTATACCACCAGGGCGGCAAAGCCGATGCCGTCTACTACCAAGGCGAGAAGGTCTGGCCCACCTTCACCCCGTTCACCGAGACGGACGTCAACTACGTCAACCGCCCGACACCGGAGGGCATCTCCGGTGTCTGGGTCACCCTCGTCGGGGCGGGCGCATCGGGCGGGCCGGGGGTATCCAA
>NZ_MVHH01000005.1 GCF_002086515.1 Mycolicibacter arupensis | reverse complement strand
GGCCCACTCCGGTGCTGGACGCCGACTACTGGGTGGCCAACGTGCGCCAGCCCGCGTTGGTGAGCCAGGCCCTGACCGTGGCGGCGGCCGACCATGACACGTTCATCGAGATCAGCCCCCACCCGCTGTTGACGCACTCGATCATCGAGACTGCCGAAGCCGCCGTCACCGAACCGGTCACCGTCGCGTCGACCCTGCGTCGGGGCGATGACGAGACGCTGAGCTTCCATGTTCAGCTCACCGAACTCGGCCGGCATCACGGCGGCACTGGTGTCGCCGAGGCCGGCGGATTCGCCGAACTGCCCGGCACCCCCTGGCAACACGGCCGGTATTGGCTCCACCTACCGGACCGGGCCGGTCAGGCACCGGACGTGCATCCGCTGCTCGGCGTTCACGTCGAGATGCTCACCGGCGGCGACCACATCTGGCAGAACGACCTCGGCGCCGAGGCCATGCCATGGTTGGCCGGCCAACCGATGCACGGACAGGCCGTGGCGTCTGCGGCGGCGCTGATCGAGATGGCGGTGGCAGCGGGCAGCCAGGCCCTCGGCCGACTCTCCGGGTCGATCGCGGTGACCGGCCTCCACATCGAGGAGCCGCTGGTGCTCAGCGGCGGGATGCAGGTCACCACCCAGCTCAGCGTGGCCAACGGCCAGACCCGGGTCGAGATCCATGCCCGCCAGGCCGGCGACGCCTGGACCCGGCATGCAGTCGCCGATATCGCAGCCGCGCCGGCAGACGGGCCGGCCGAGGAGCGGGCCGAGCACAGTGTGCTCACCTTGCCCGACACTGTGGCCACCCATCCGGCCTACCGGCTTCACCCGGCCCTGCTCGATGCCGGGCTGCGGCAGCTGGCGGCGGGCATCGAAGCCGAGGATGAACTCGGCGGTTACGTCCCGGCGGCGGTGGCTACGGTGCGTGTCTTCGCACCAGCCGGACGCCAGGTGCATTGCCACACCGAGGTGAGCAGGCACGACGGCACGGTGGCCGTTGGCCGGGTCGTGTTGACCGACGAGTCGGGCGCCGTCGTGGCCGAACTGACCGGCGTCGAGCTGCGCCCGCTCGATCCCCGCTCGCTGCGGGTACCGCTGGACCAGAAACTCTTCGCCACCGAATGGGCTCCGACCGAGCAGGTCACGACCACCGACGGCACCGGTGCGGCCGCCGGCAGCTGGCTGGTGCTGGCTGAAACCGATCCCGAGGGCTTGGCCGCGCAGTTCGCCGCCCGGCTGGCTGCCCCGAACCGCAGGGTGATCACCGGTCCGTTCGCCGAGGACCCCGCTGTGATCGAGGCGGTGGGGCAGGCCGCCGCGGACCCCGCGCATCCGCCCGCCGGCATCGTCGTCTTCCTGGACCGGCGCGGATTCGACGCGTCCAACCCGGACGCTGTGCTGGAACGCGCCCGTGAGCTCGTCTGGACAGCGTGGTCGACGGCCCGTGCGGTGGTCGAGGGTTGGCGGCAGGCAGCCGGCGCGAACAAGCCGCGATTGTGGCTGGTCAGCCGCGATGGGCTGGCCTTCGGCAGCGACGAACCGGGTGACCCAGCGATCGGCGCACTCAAAGGCGTGGTCCGCACCTGGCGATTCCCCGGTGAGCTCGCCCGGGTCCTCGCCGACGAGCCCGACCTGGGCGCCACCCTGGTCGACCTGGAATCCTCGGCGGATACCGCGGCACTGGCCGACGCCCTGCTGGCCGAACTGGGCGCCCCGCTACGCGACGACGTGATCGCCTTGCGCGGTGGACAGCGCTACACCGAACGCCTCACCCGGGCCACGCTCGACGGGGCCGCCGACACGGTCCCGGTTCCCCAGGCCGAGGTCCGCGCTGACGGCTCCTACCTGCTCACCGGAGGCCTGGGTGGTTTGGGCATCGTGGTGGCCCGCTGGCTGGTGGCCCGCGGCGCCGGACGCATCGTGCTCAACGGCCGCAGCGAGCCCGCCGACGGGCAGCGCGCTGTGCTCGACGAACTGGCCGCCGCCACCGAAGTGGTCTTTGTCGCCGGCGACATCAGCTCGCCGGGGGTGGCCGAGCGTCTGGTGACCGCCGCGCAGGAGACCGGCAAGCCGCTGCGCGGTGTCGTGCACGCCGCCGGTGTGCTGGGCGACGGCCTGGTGACGGCCGTGACCCGCGAGAGCCTGGAGAGCGTGTGGTCGGCCAAGGCTGTCGGCGCCGCGCGGCTGCACGCCGCCACCGCTTCCGCCCAGCTCGACTGGTGGGTGGGTTTCTCCTCCATGGCGGCACTGCTCGGACTGCCCGGCCAGCTCGGATACGCCACCTCCAACGCCTGGCTGGATGCCCTGATGGCGTGGCGGCACGCATCGGGCCTGCCCGCGACCGCCATCAACTGGGGTCAATGGTCGGATGTGGGTCTGGGCCGGTCGATGACGCTGAGCGTTCTCGACCCGATCAGCCCCGACGAGGGCATCGAGGCGCTGGATGCCGTCCTGGGTGCCGATCCCGGCGTGATCGGTGCTCGGATCGGGGTGGGCCGGCTGCGTATCGACCGTGCGGTCGCCACCTCGCCGGAATTTCGGGATCTGACCTTCTTCGAGGAGCTGGTAACCGAGGCCACAGGGGCCGGAGTGTCGGTTGATGCTGGTGCGACCGGTGAGCAAGCCGCTGCCGGGGCATCGGCGGGCGGCGCCCCGGATTGGTCGACCATTCCGGCGGACAAACGGCACGACGAATTGACGGTCAGGCTGCAGGCTATCCTGGCCCGCGAACTTCGGACATCGGCAACGGCCATCGACGTGGATCAACCCTTCCCGGAGATGGGACTGGACTCCATGATCGCGATGACGGTTCTGAAAGAGACACAACAACTGGTGGGGGTTGATTTGTCGGCGTCAATGCTGTGGAATCACCCCAGCATCTCAGCGTTGGCGACGCATCTGGTGGGACTGCTGGCGTCGCGTCATGCCGAGCCGGACAGCACACCAGGGCAAGACGACGATGATTTGGGGTTCGGCTCTTCCGGCGGCGTGCTGGACGAGTTGTTCGATCAGGTCGAGTCGGCTTCGACCGGTAGCGAGAGCGGTATTTGATGACGGGAATCTCCACGACGTCGATCTTCAACAGGATGTCGGCGATGGGCGCCGACAAGCGGGGGGCGCTGACCGAGCAGTTCGACAAGGCCTCGCGGATCGCCGCCGCCGAGCCGATCGCCGTCGTGGGCATCGGCTGCCGCTTTCCGGGCGGCGCTTCGGGCCCGGATGCCTACTGGAACCTGTTGGAGAACGGGCGCGACGCCATCACCGAGATCCCTGCGGATCGCTGGGACGCCGACGAGTACTACGACCCGGATCCCCTGGCCCCGGGCCGGATGTCGTCGAAGTGGGGCGGCTTCATCTCCGATGTGGCCGGGTTCGACGCCGACTTCTTCGGGATCTCCCCGCGCGAAGCCGAGGCGATGGACCCGCAACAGCGGCTCATGCTCGAAGTCGCCTGGGAGGCCCTTGAGCACGCCGGGCTGTCGCCGGAAACCTTGTCGGGGATCCGCTCCGCGGTAATGATGGGTGTGTATTACACCGAATACCAAGGTATTTCAGCAGCCAACCCCGACGCCATCGACGGATACTCGGCAACCGGAAACGCACATGCGGTCGCCGTGGGCCGGATCGCCTACCTGCTGGGCCTGCGCGGTCCGGCGGTCGCGATGGACTCGGCGTGTTCGTCGTCGCTGGTGACCATCCACATGGCCTGCCAGAGCCTGCGCCTGCGCGAGAGTGATCTGGCGCTGGCCGGTGGCGTCAGCCTCATTCTGCGACCGGAAACCCAGATCGCCATGGCTAAGTGGGGAATGCTGTCCCCGCGAGGCAGGTGCCACACCTTTGACGCCGGCGCCGACGGATTCGTTCGCGGCGAAGGCGCCGGGATCGTGGTGCTCAAGCGCCTCACTGACGCCATCCGCGACGGCGACCGAGTGCTGGCCGTGGTCCGCGGCTCGGCGATCAATCAGGACGGCAAGTCCAATGGCTTGACCGCCCCCAACACGATCGCCCAGATCGACGCCATCACCCGTGCACTGCGTAGCGCCGATGTCGCCGCCAACTCGGTCAACCTGATCGAAACCCACGGCACTGGAACAGCTTTGGGCGACCCAATCGAGTTCGAGGCGCTGGCCGATGTCTACGGTCGCGGCGCCGACAAGTGCGCGTTGGGTGCGGTCAAGACCAACATCGGCCATCTTGAGGCGGCGGCTGGAATCGCAGGTTTCATCAAGGCCGCACTATCGGTGCAACGGGGGAAGATCCCGCCGAATCTACATTTCTCCAAATGGAATCCGGCGATCGACCCGTCCCCGACGCGGCTGTTCGTGCCCACCGAGATGACACCCTGGCCGGCGGCCGAGGGGCCGCGGCGCGCCGCGGTCTCGTCGTTCGGGCTGGGTGGAACCAACGCCCACGTGGTGCTCGAGCAGGGGCCCGAGCCGGCGACGGGCTCGGCTCCGGCCGATCCGATCGCCACGCTGGTGGTGTCGGGCAAGAACGAACAGCGCGTGGCGGATTGGGCCGCCACTCTCGCCGACTGGATCGAGGGACCGGGCGCCGGGGTGCCCCTGGCCGACATCGCCCGCACTCTCAACCACCACCGCAGCAGGTACGCCAAGTTCGCCACGGTCAGCGCGCGCGACACTGAGCAGGCACTGGCCGGGCTGCGGGCCGTCGCCGGCGGATACCCGGTCCCCGGGGTGGTCGGCACGCGCACCGCGGTGCGCGGCAAAGGCACCGTCTTTCTGTACTCGGGGCAGGGATCGCAGTGGGCCGGCATGGGCCGTCAACTGTTGCTCGATGAGCCGGCGTTCGCTGCCGCCGTCGATGAACTTGAGCCCGATTTCGTTGCGCAGGTTGGGTTCTCGCTGCGTCAGGTCCTGGAATCCGGCGAACCGGTGGTCGGCATCGACCGTATCCAGCCGGTACTGGTGGGCATGCAGCTGGCACTGACCGCGCTGTGGCGATCTCACGGGGTCGAACCGGACGCCGTGATCGGACATTCGATGGGGGAGGTGGCCGCCTCCGTGGTGGCCGGTGCGCTGACACCCGCCGACGGCCTGAAAGTGATTGCCACCCGGTCGAAGCTGATGGCTCGACTGAGCGGCCAGGGCGCGATGGCACTGCTGGAGCTGGACGCCGATGCCGCGGAGAAGCTGGTCGCCCAGCACCCCGACATCACGGTGGCGGTGTACGCGGCGCCGCAGCAGACGGTGATTGCCGGCCCGCCCGACCAGGTCGATGCCGTGGTCGCGATTGTGGACGCTCAGGGCAAGCTCGCCCGGCGCGTCGAGGTGGATGTGGCGTCGCATCACCCCACCGTTGACCCGATTCTGGGTGACCTGCGGACCGCGCTGGCCGATCTGGCGCCGTCGGCGCCGAAGATCCCGCTGATCAGCACTGTCGGACACGAGGCATCCGGCGCGCCCGAGCTGAATGCCGACTACTGGGTGCACAACCTGCGCAACCCAGTCCGATTCAGCCAGGCCGTCACCGCTGCCGCTGCGGCGCATGCCATCTTCGTCGAGGTCAGCCCGCACCCGCTGCTCAGTCACGCGATCAACGGCAACCTCGAGACGGCGCGCCCCTCCGGCGACAGCGTGGTGAGCGGAACCCTGCTGCGCGATCAGCCGGAAGCGCTGAGCTTCCACACCAATCTGGCAACCGTCGCGCCACCCTCGGCTGATGCGCCGCAACCCGACGGCGGGGTCGGCCGCGCCGACCTACCGCCGCGGCCATGGCAACACACGCGGTACTGGGCGGCGCCTGCGGCGGCCGCCCGACACTCCGCCGACGCGCACCCCTTGTTGGGCGTCCACGTCGAGCTGCCGTCGGGCACCGGCCACGTCTGGAAGGCCGACGTGGGCACCGACCTGGTCTCCTGGATGGCGCACCACAAAGTGCACGGCCAGGTCGTGATGCCGGCCACCGGTTTTGCCGAGATCGCGTTGGCCGCCGCCGGCGAGGCCCTGGGGCTTCCCGCGTCTGCGGTCGCCGTGGACCGGGTTGAGGTCGAGCAGATGCTGCGAGTCGACGAGCGCACCGAGGTCACCACGCACCTCCTGCACAATGCCGATGGCTCCGAAGAGCTGCGGATCGAGATCCACTCCCGTCCGGCCGGCGGCAGCTGGTCGCGACACGCCGTGGCTCGGGCCACGACATCGCAGCCGGCCACCGAACCACCACGCCCGGCACCCACCAGCGGTGGGACCGCGTTGTCACCGGCAGACCTGTACACGGCGCTGCGGCGAACCGGTCTGCAGCACGGCCCGGCCTTCGCCGCCCTGACCCGGATCGTGCGCAAGCCCGGTGGTGCCTCCGAAGCCGAAATCGTGCTTCCCGACGAAGCCACCGCGCACCGCGGATATCGCATCCACCCGGTCATGCTCGACGCGGCCCTGCAGTGCCTGGCGGCAGCACTGCCGGACGAATCCTTGATGGGTCCGGCCGGCATGGACGAGGCCACCTACCTGCCGGTGGCAGTCGAGAACATCCGGATCTTCGGCGACGTCGGCCGTCGGGCGCGCGCGCACGCCGAGCTGACCAGCCACGACGACGGCGGAATCCTGGGCCGCGTCACCCTGACCGACGAAACCGGGGCGGTCACCGCCGAGCTGTCCGGAATCTATCTGCAGCGGGTGCAACGCCGGACCGTCCCATTGCCGCTGTCCCAGAAGATCTTCGACACCGAGTGGATCGGTGCGGACGCACCCGCGCAACCACCGGCGGCCGCCGACGGCAGCTGGCTGGTGCTGGCTGAGGACTCCGAAACTCAAACGCTGGCCGCGGACTTCGCAGCCCGATTCGGATCCGACAGCCGCCGGGTGATCACCGCGGATCTGTCCAGTGAGGCCGCGGTGCGGGAGGCATTCGCGCAGGCCGCCGGCGACCCAAACCGGCCGCCGGTCGGCGTGGTGGTGCTGGCGGCCACAGGCGCCTTCGACGGCACCGAAGCCCGGGATGCGACCGGCGACGCACCCTCTCGCGGCCGTGAACTGGCGTGGTCGGTTGTCTCGACGGTGCGCACCCTGGTGGGCGGCTGGCATGGCGCCGCACCGCGCTTGTGGCTGGTCGGCCGCAACGGCCTGACGGTCGGCGCCGCTGAGCAGGCGGAGTCGGGTGACCCGTCGATCTGCGCCCTGAAGGGGCTGGTGCGGGTGTTGGCCTACGAGCACCCGGACCTGCGCACCGGTGTGGTCGACCTGGACGCTGGAGCCGACCCGGTGACGGCTTTGATCACCGAGTTGGGCCTGGCGAGCAGTGACGACGTGGTGGCCTGGCGTGGGGAGAAGCGGTACGCCGAGCGGCTCAAGCGGGCGACCCTGAGCCCGACCGGCGCTCCGGCCGTACGCCCCGACGGCGCCTACGTCCTGACCGGCGGCCTGGGCGGGATCGGGTTGGTCGTCGCCCGCTGGCTCATCGACCACGGTGCCGCGCGGATCGTGCTCAACAGCCGTTCGCAACCGTCCGACGAGCAGCGCGCGGTGCTCTCCGAGCTCGAACAGCGGGCCCAGATCGCAGTCGTCTCCGGCGATCTCGCGGCACCGGGCGTAGCCGAGAGCCTGGTGGCCGCGGCGGAGCAGACCGGGTATGCGCTGCGCGGTGTCATTCATGGTGCCGCGGTGATCGACGACCAGATCGTCGTCGGCATCGACAAAGACACCCTGAGCCGGGTATGGGCTCCCAAGGCCGCGGCAGCGCTGCGGCTGCATGTCGCCACGCTCGGTAAGGACCTGGACTGGTGGGTCGGATTCTCCTCGACCTCCTCGCTGCTGGGTGCTCCCGGCCAGGCCGCCTACGCCGCGGCCAGCGCCTGGCTCGACGGGCTGGTGGCGTGGCGGCGGTCCGCCGGACTGCCGGCGATCACCATCAACTGGGGACAGTGGTCGGGGGTCGGGGTCGCCCAGGAGCTCAAGTTCAGTGCCCTGGACCCGATCAACCCCGACGAAGGCATGGAGGCTCTCGAGGCGATTCTGGGCGGCGACCTGTCGCGGGTCGGCGTCGCGAGGCTACGCCTGGACCGGGTGGCCGCGGCGTTCCCGGAACTGCAGCAACTCGGGTACTTCGCCACGCTCGCCGAAGAGTTGGACCTCGACGACCAGGACGACGACTGGCCCGGTCCGGAAGGACTGAAGCAGCTCAGCGCGGCCGAGGCCAGCGCTGCCGTCGTCGCGCGGCTCGGTTCGAGGATCATGGCGATCATGGGCTACCCCAAGGGCAGTGTGATCGACCCCGCCCGGCCGCTGACCGAACTCGGCATGGATTCGCTGATGGCTGTGCGCATCCGCAACACCGTCCGCGGCGATTTCGGCGCGGAGCCTCCGGTCGCACTGCTGCTGCAGGGTGCCTCCTTGACCGACCTGGCCGCCGATCTGGCCCGTCAACTCGGCCTCGCCGAGCCTGAGGGGGCAGACGGCGCGAGCGAGGCCGGCGGTGTACGGGGCCGGGCTCAGCAGCGTGCTGCGGCACGTCAGCGGGCCGCGGCACGGCGAAAAGTAGGAGATCGTTCGTGACCAACAACGAAGTGCCCGAAGGCGCGATCGCCGTCGTCGGCATGGCGGGGCGCTTTCCGGGCGCCCGTACCCTGTCGGCGTTCTGGAACAACCTGCGCAACGGCACCGAATCCATTGTCACGCTGTCCGAAGACGAGTTACGTGCCAGTGGCGTGAGTGACGTGGCGCTGGCAAACCACAACTATGTGCGCCGGGCTGCGCTGTTGGACGGCATCGACGAGTTCGACGCGAGCTTCTTCGGCTTCACCCCGCTGGCCGCCCGAACCATGGACCCCCAGCACCGGCTCTTCCTGCAGACGGCGTGGCATGCCCTCGAAGACGCCGGCTACCGCCCCGGTGAGATCGAGGGCTCGGTCGGCGTCTACGGGACGAGTACCACCAGCGGCTACCTGCTGCACAACCTCATGTCCCACTACGACCCGAACCTGATCATCGGCCAGGGCGTCAGCTTCGAGATGGTCAACCTCTCGCTGCAGAACGACAAGGACTATCTGGCCACTCGGGTGGCCCACCAGCTCGACCTGCACGGGCCGGCGTTGTCGGTGCAGACGGCGTGCTCCTCGGCGCTGGTCGCACTGCACCTGGCGTGCCAGAGCATTCTCAACGGTGAATGCGATATGGCGCTGGCCGGTGGGGCGTCGCTGCGGGTTCCGCACCACGTCGGTTATTGGCATGAGCCGGGTTCGATGGTCTCGGCGAGTGGACACTGTCGGCCGTTCGATGTGCGGGCCGACGGGACGATCTTCTCCAGCGGCGTCGGTGTGGTGGTGCTCAAGGCGCTGGAGGCGGCCGTCGATGACGGTGACCAGATCCACGCAGTGATCCGGGGTTCGGCGCTGAACAACGACGGCGGCACCAAGATGACCTACGCCGCACCCACCGCCGCCGGGCAGGCCGACGTGATCGCCGAGGCGCACGCGGTGGCCGAGGTGGACGCCTCCACCATCAGCTACATCGAGTCGCACGGCACCGCCACCCCGCTGGGCGACCCGATCGAAATCGAGGGTCTGCGACAGGCTTTCGCGGTCTCCGAAGAGCAGCGGCAGGGTCCCTGCTACGTGGGATCGGTCAAGTCCAACATCGGGCACCTGGAGTCGGCGGCCGGCATCGCCAGCCTGATCAAGACCATCCTGTGCCTCAAGCACCGGGCGATTCCCGGCACGCTGCACTACACCAGCCCGAATCCCGAACTGCATCTCGAGGACGGGCCGTTCCGGATCCGCGGCGAGTACGGCCCGTGGGAGTGGGACGGCATCCGGCGCGCCGGAGTCAGCTCGTTCGGGGTGGGCGGCACCAACGCCCACGTGATCGTCGAAGAGTGGCCCCGCGAAGACGTCGCGGCGTCGGTGGCACCCAAGCCCGGCCCCGAAGTGCTGCTGCTGTCGGCGCGCACCGCCGAGGCGCTGGCGCAGGGGCGCGCTGAGCTGTCCGCTGAGCTGACCGGTGCCGACGACGTTGACGGGCCGACCCTGCCTGACGTGGCCTACACCCTGGCGGGTCGGCAGCCGCACAAGCTGCGGCTGGCGGCGGTGGTCGCCGACCGCGCCGACGCGGTCGCAGTCCTGGGCGCGGAGGACAGTGAGAACGTCTTCATCGGTGAAGGCATCGATCTCGCCGAGGTGAGCGCCGAGGCCACCGACCGGGTGGTGTTCCTGTTCCCGGGGCAGGGTGCCCAGCACATCGGCATGGCACGGGGCCTCTACGACAGCGAGCCGGTGTTCGCCGAGTACTTCGACCGCTGCGCCGCCGGATTCGAGTCGGAACTGGGCTATGACCTGCGCGCGATGATCTTCGAGGGCACCTCGCGTGATCTCGAGCGCACCGATCGCACCCAGCCTGCACTGTTCACCGTGGAATACGCGCTGGCGAAGCTGGCCGAGAGCTACGGGGTGCGGCCCACCGCGCTGGTCGGTCACAGCATCGGCGAGTACGCCGCAGCGACCATCGCAGGAGTCTTCGACCTGGACACCGCGATCAAGGTGGTGGCGATGCGGGCGCGGCTCATGCATGCCGCACCGCGTGGCGTGATGGTGGCCGTGCCCGTCAGCGCGGACGCGGTCGGTGTCTACCTGACCGATGCCGTCGACCTCGCCGCGGTCAACGATCCGGACGGCTGTGTGGTCGCCGGAGCCGATTCAGACATCCGCGAGTTCACCGAGCGGCTCAAGCAGGCCGGAATCAACGCGCGTCGGGTGCGCACCTCGCATGCGTTCCACTCCCGGCTGATGGATTCGATGATCTCCGAATTCACCGCCTTCCTGTCCCGACAGACCCTGCACGAGCCGCAGATTCCGTTGCTGTCGAATCTGACCGGTACCTGGATGGCGCCGAGCGAGGCGACCAACCCGGCGACGTGGGCACGCAGTGTGCGTGCCACGGTACGGTTCGCCGACGAGGTCGACACGGTACTCAGCGACCCGCACCGCGTCCTTGTCGAGGTCGGTCCCGGTGCCACACTGACCGCCTCCGCGGCACGCAATCCGAAGTTCGTGAACGGTCACCGGGCGATCCGTCTCATGCGCCATCACGCTCAGAACCGCGACGACCGCGACACCTTCCTGCTGGCGCTGGGGCAACTGTGGGCTGCCGGGATCGACGTGGACTGGTCTGCGCTGCGTGGGGACTACCAACCCAAACGTGTGACGGTCCCCGGTTATCCGTTTGAGCGCCAACGGCATTGGCTCGAGCACAACGCCGGTGCCACCTGGGTCTCGGGTACCGGAGCCGGCGCCGCTGCGAGCGGGCAGCGCAACGGTGAGAGCGGCAGCGGCGGCGGCGAGTCGATGGAAGCCACCCTGCAGCGCATCTGGGCGGTCTGCCTGGGTGTGGGCTCGGTGGACCGGACCGCGAACTTCTTCGACGTGGGCGGTGACTCGCTGGTGGCGATCAGCGTCGCCATGGCCGCATCGCACGAGGGGCTGGACCTCACCCCGCAGGATCTCTACGACAACCCGACGGTGGCGGCACTGGCCAAGGCCCTGACCGCCCGCTACGCCGCGGGCGGGCTGGGTCGCCAGTCGCTCGGTGAGGTCGAGCACCCGCCCGTACCGCCGAACATCACCTACTTCTTGGAGAACGGTGTTCGCGAGCACGGTCGCTGGCGCATCCCGTTGATCCTGCGCTTGCGGCCCGATGTCTCGGTCGACGCTGTCCGGTCCGTGTTGACCGCGGTGGTCAACCACCACGACGCACTGCGACTGCGGCTGACCGAGCGGGCCGGAACCTGGGAGCAGCGCATCACCGAACCCGGCGAGTTCGACGAGATCCGCACGCACTCACTGCCGGAGGGCATGACCGCCGAGCGCGATGCGGTGCACACCCTGCTCGCCGAGCACATTCGAGACCAGGACCTGTCCAGCCCGCCGCTGACCGCCCTCTATGTCCGGGGTGCCTCCGGTGACCTGTGCTATCTGGCCTTGAGCCTGCATGCCGCTGTCGGCGACGAGGCGTCGCGCGACATCCTGCTGACCGACATCTTCACCGCGTTCGGCCAGCAGCTGTCCGGCAACGACATCGAACTGCAACCGGTCGGTGTCGGGTGGGCCGAGTGGTCGCAGCGTTGCGCCGGCCTGGCCACCCACCCAGCGGTGCTGGAAAGCCGCGAATTCTGGCTGACGACAACGAAGGCGGCGAACCTGCGGCTGGCCGCAGACGTCGCGGAGCCACCGGCCGTCGCCGACCTGTCCAAGGTCAGCACGGCCTTAGCCGCCGCCGACACCAGCGAGATCGACGATGCCCGGCGCCGGCTGCGGTTGCCGATCAACGAGATCCTGCTGGCCGGACTGAGTCGGGCGGTGGCATCGGCGATCGGTGAGGGCACGCTTGCCGTCGACCTGGGGGGCGCGGGCCGTTCGGTGCTCAAGCCCGAGGTCGATCTGCGGCGCACGGTGGGCTGGTTCACTACGTTGCACCCGGTTGCGCTGGCATGCTCGGCCGGCGACCAGGCCGGTGCACGGCAGCTGCTGGACTCGGTCCATGCCGCTCTCGACGGCGTACCGCACTATGGAGTCGGTTACGGCCTGCTCCGCTACCTGTACGCGCCGACCGCACGACTGCTGGGCTCGGTTGCCCCCGCTGACGTGCACTTCTCCTACGTCGGTGCCATTCCCGAGCCGCCGTCGCTCGGCGACTCTCCCGTGCAGTTCGACCCGGACACCGCGATGCCGGTGCGCGAGGCGATCCCGGGGCTGGGGTACGCGTTGGAGCTTCGGGCCTACCGCACCGGCGGTGTGATGTACCTGGACTGGTGGTACGACAACCGCCGCGTCCAGGAGTCGGTGGTGCACACCATCGCCGAGGGCTTCGCCACGGCGGTGATGGACGTGGTGCGTGCGGCGCTCGCCGAAGAGGATGCGGCCTCGGAGGGCGAGGACGAAATGACCCTGGTCGAGCTGTCGTAGCCCGTTGATTGAGGAGAGAACCGAAAGTGTTTGCCACGTCGGTCATTCGAAAACTGGCGATCAGTGAGGAGATGCTGGCCGAAACCCACAACTTCGTGGGGTTGGCCGCACACGTCACCGGCCCAGTCGACATCGATCTGCTCTCGGAGGCCTACGAGGCGCTGCTGGAGGCGCATCCGATCCTGACCGGTCGCCTGGAGCGTTTGCCCGATGGGCGCCACCAGTTCGTCACCGACGATTTGATGCCCGACGGTATCGAGGTCATCGAACTCGACGATCCCGACGCACAACCGCCCGCCCCGCGATTCGACCAGAGCGAGTCACTGGTGGCGATGCGGGTGATCATCCGCGACGGCCAAGCCCAACCGACCCTGTACGTGCACCACGCCGTAGCGGACGGCCACCACATGTACGCCTTGATCGAGGAGATGTTGTCGTTCTACACCGACCTGGTCACGACCGGCCGGATCGGTGCGATGAACGTCGAGCCCGCTCCGCTGTCGATCGAGGCGGTGCTGGCTGACCGGGGCATCGAGAAGCAACAGCGCTCCGGGATCGAGCGGTTCATGCCGGCCCTGTTCGCCTACGACCTACCACCTACCCGCCGGGCCGTGGCGTCAGAGACGCCGTCGTCGCCGGTGCTGGTGCCCATGGCATCGTGCCGGCTGACCGAAGAGCAAACCGATAATGTGGTTGCCTTCGGCCGGGCCCATGACCTGAGTTTGCATGCGATGCTCTCGGCGGCGGTGCTGATCGCGGAGTGGCAGTTGCGCGGCAAACTGAGCATCCCGGTGCCGTACGTCTACACCGTGGACTTGAGATACTTTCTGTCGCCGCCGGTTTCGGCCACCGGCTGCACCAACCCGATTGGACTGGCCACATATCTGGCCGAGGTGGATGCCAAGACCGATCTGGTCGAGATGGCGCGCGATATCGCCACAAACTTCCAGAAAGATCTCGATGAGGGCGTGATCCAGCAGTCCCGGTTGCATTTCAGCCCGCAGTACGTGGGGAACCCGCCGGGGCTGCCCGACGTCGTCGTGCTGAGCAACAACGGCCTGGTGCCCCCGGTGCGGACCCCGCCGGGCGTGGAGGTCACCACGACGCACGGCGAGTTGTACTTCGCGGTGAGCGCGGGAATCGACATCTATTTCACCCAGATCTTCTCCGGACAGCTCAACATCGAATATCACTCACACGGACCGGCGCCGGAGCGCTCGGTGGAGGCGATTCGGGCGCTGCTGTGCGGCATCGCCGAGCAGCACGCGGCCGGCGTCAGCTGATCGGGCCGAAGGCGTAGCGGTGGTACTGCAGCATTCCGCGCAGTGGCCGTATCGCCCGAGCCAGCCGGCTGGATCGCCGGAACCCGGCGGGGACCCGGCTGAAGGTCTGCGCGTCGAAGAGGTTGGCGGCTGCCAGCAGTCGGAGCCCGCTCACCTTGTCGAGAATGTCGTTGGGCCCGTTGACCGCCCAGTGCAGGGTGGACCCGGACTGGCGCTGCAGCCGGTGGGTCTTCTGGGTTTTGATCCCGAGCCAGTTGTAGAAGTCGATCTGCAGCTCGCCGGACGGAAACTTCTCGACGATGCTCTGCAGCAGGGCCACCCCGTCGGCTTCGGTGAGGTACATGCTGATTCCCTCGGCCAGCAGCAGGACCGGCCGATCGGCGGGAATCTCATCGAGCCACGACGGGTCGGTCGCGGACGTCGCCACCAGGTGGTAACCGGGGCGGGCGGGATAGACCTGCTTGCGCAACGCGATCACCGGCGGCTGGTCGACGTCATACCAGGCCACTTCGGGTCCGGGGTCGATCCGGAACACCCGAGCGTCCAAACCGCAGCCGAGGTGGATGACGGTCGCATCCGGGTGGGTGGCCAGGAACTGACGTGCCCAGATGTCGTACTGGGCGGTGCGCACCGTCACCAGTGGCGCCCAGCGCCCGGGAGCCTTGAGGCCGTCCCAGTCGAAGTCGATACGGTCGACGGCTTCCTTGGCGTACCGATCGCCCAGCACCGGCGAGTCGAAATCGGCGTCGAGTGCCTTGAGATAGAGCGTCGTCAGCATGGTTGCCGCGGCACCGTGCAGGTCGACGGGGATCTTGTCTGCCACGTCGGCGAGCCTAATACGCTGAACGGATATTCGACGCACCGCACGTTCGAACCCGGCGGTTCAGCAAGGCTCGACGGAGGAGAGCCGAAGCTGGGACCGCCGCATATATCAGGAGGCGCAGATGGCAGTTGAGACCAGCGAGCCCAGCGGGCGGGCACCGCGGATCCTGTTGTTGTACTACAGCTTCTCGGGCCAGTCGCGCAAGGTGCTTGAGGCCGCCGGCGAGGTGTTCACCCAGCATGGCTGCGAGGTGGTCACGGCGGGTATCGAATTCACCGACCCGCAGTACGCGCCGCGTTTCGCCCAGTTTCCGCTGCGCCGGGTGTGGCCCGACATGCTCAGTGTGCTCAAGGCGCAGCAGCGCGGCGAGACGGGGGAGATCCGCACGCCCGACGCGGTGCGCGACGGCACATACGACTTGATCTGCATCGGCTCGCCGACCTGGTGGAAGGCACCCGCCATGCCGATCAGGTCGTTCTTGAAGTCAGAAGAGGCGCGAAAGCTGCTGGACGGCAAGCCGTTTGTCGTGTTCACCGTGTGCCGCGAATTCTGGCAGGAGAACTATGCCGAGGTCTGCCGGCTGGCGGAGGAGTGCGGCGGTCGCTATCAGGACGAGATTCACCTGACGTATCCCGGCGACCCGCTGCGGTCGATGCTGGCGCTCACCAGTTACCTGGGCAGCGGGCGTTACCGCGAGCGCTACCTGGGCCTGCGCCTGCCGCCCACCAATGTCCAGCCCGAGCAGCTTGACCGAGTCCGCAGGTTCGCCGCGGGCTTGGTGAGCCGGTTGTTCGGAAAGTGAGAGGTCAGCGGTCATGCCCCGTTCCTTCGAGGTGACATTCTCCTCGCCGGCATCCGTCGAGCAGGTCTTCGGTGCGTTCGGGAACCGAGCGTATTGGCTGGCCCGGATCGAGGCCTTCGGCGGCGATAAGACCCTGGACGCGCTGGACGTCGAGCCTGATGGCCAGGTGCGCGTGGTGGTGACCGAGGACCTGCGCCACGGCGCGCTCCCCGGCATGCTGGCCAAGGTCTATCGCGGCGATCTCAACATCGTGACTACCGAGGTGTGGACCCCCGCCGGGGACGGCCGCGTCGGCGGTGACATCACCGTCGCAGTGACCGGTGCTCCCGGGTCCGGCGGTGGCACCGCGGTGCTCGAACGCGAAGGCACCGGCTCACGGTTGGCGCTCAACGGCACGATCCGGTTCAAGGTGCCGCTGGTGGGCGGGCCCATCGAGAGCTTCCTGGCCCGCGAGTTCTCGCAGGGCATACCGGAGATTCAACGGTTCACCACGAGCTGGTTGGGTGAGAATGGCTGACAACGAGTTCGTCTTTACCCACGTGCCCGGCACTGCTGAGGCGCTGGCCCGGCTGGACATGCCGCTGGGCGAGGCCATGATGACGCAGCGGGCGATACGACGGGTGTACTCCGATCCGGTCGATGACGCCGTCGTGCTCAAGTGCATCGAGCTGGCGCTGCGGGCGCCGACCGGAAATGACGGTCAGAACTGGGAGTTCATCGTCGTCAAGGACCGCCGTGTCAAGGAGGAGTTGGCCAAGCGCTATCGGCAGGCGTGGAAGATTCAGCGCGACGTGGTGCTACGCCGCAAGATCAAGACCGATGAATCGATCGCCGGAATTGCCCGGGCGATGCAGTGGCAGATTGACCACTTCGCCGAGATTCCCGTCCTGGTGGTCGCCTGCCTGAGGCTGGGGGCCCGCGAAGGCCGGCTGCCGGTGGTACGTATGCCGCACATCGCCGAGTCGGCCTACTGGGGGTCGATCTACCCGAGCGTTCAGAATCTGCTGCTGGCGGCGCGTGCCATGGGCTTGGGAGCGTCGCTGATCACCTTGCCGCTGTGGAATCAGCGTGCGGTGCGTCGCACCCTCGGGCTGCCGGGTGAGATCACGCCGTGCTGCATCGTCCCGCTGGGTTGGCCGCGCGGACGGTACGGCCCCACCACCCGCAAGCCGGTGGGGGAGGTGGCTCACCTCAACGGCTACGGCGACCGCGCCTGGCTGGAGAACTGAATACTTGTTTATCTTTTTTCCACCTCGGCTGAGTAAAGAGAAGCCCCGTTCGATTTAGTGAACTGTAGTGCAAATCGCGGGCACGATTTACTTATGCGCTCGCTTAGACATATAGCCGTAGCGGCTATATGCTGGCACAGTTCCTGGGGCCGGGGGGCCCACTGGGGAGGGGGGAATTGTGATGCAGGCCGTAGTCCGACCACATCGGAACCGGGCAAAGGGTGTCGTCATTGCTGCTGCCACCGCGGTAGCGGTCGCGCCGGTAACTCCAGTCGTGCCTTGGGCGCACGTCCTGACCGCTACCGAGCGGGGAGTGCGACTCGCAGCCGAGGGCTCTCTGCTGAACATCCCCTTTAATCTCTTTCAAGACTTTGTCAATGTCCCCTATAACGAAGTCCAAGCGGCCAATCTCCTGGCCAATTCGTTTTTCTTCACCGGCAGCTGGTTCACCCCGAGTGCAACCAATATCTGGGGTGAGGATCCGGGCGATCCGGGCCATTTCATGGCGGTCATGGACTTCATGTTCCCCTTTGCGCCGGAGATCTCCGGCCAGTACCAGCCCGACTTCGACGAGGAAGCGCTGGCAAACGGCACCGCCGGCCTGGGCCAGCAGACGGCGATGCTCGCCGCGGCCATGCTGCCGGTCAACCCGTCGTGTGACTCCATCCAGTGCTGGCCGATGACTCCGGTCAACCCGATCACCGGCCTCACCGGGCTGGACCAGGTGCTGCGCTTCGTCGAATCGCTGGGTGGGCCGAATCAGCTTCCCCTGTTCAGTCACTGGCTGCAGGTCCCACTGCAGCAGCTTTTCGAGGGCTACACATTCCCGGAAGGCCCCACCAGCGACCCCGACAATCCCACCTCAGCGGGGATCGCCAACCCGAACGAGGGCATCGGCCCGAACGGATCGGTGCCGGATAGCTACGGCTTCACCGGCACCCGTCCCCTCACCGACGCCGAGGGCAACATCGTCTATGACGAATACGGCAACCAGATCAACCTGATGCCCTGGGCCGGGTTGACGTTCAAGTTCGACCCGCTCAACCCCTTTCAGCAGTGGTTCGACAGCCTCCTGCAACCCGTCAACTGGAGCGTCAACGGCGACGACCCGACCGTCGGGTTCCACCTGCCGACCTTCGCGGATATTGGCCAGACCATGAAGGCCTTCACCGCCGGACTGGTGGTCGACTTCAATCCGTTTGTGGCAGGCAGCCCCTTCTGCGCGGGCCTGTGCACCTCACCGCCGCTGGGACTGACCACGCTGGATCTGGTCAAAGCGATCCAGGCGATGGGCGAGCCCAACCCGCAGATCCAGCAGTGGATCGATCTGACCGAGCAGGATGCGGCGAATGCCGTGGGCAATGCCAACGGCTCGACGGACGAGCAAGTCATGGCCGGAATCTCTGCCCTGCAGACCGGCGTGTTCACCTTCGACGCGCAGACCCAGAACGACATCATCGATCTCCTGGCGCAGATCAATCCGTATCTGCCGAACCTGGCCGTGAACTCCGGCCTGCTGACAGACCCGGGCCTGTTGGGGCCGTGGCCGGTGAATCCCGAGACGGGCTACCTGATGCCGCCGACGTGGACCCCCGGCGTGCCGCTGGACGAGCAGATGATCGGCGACTACGGCGGCCGCGACTCCTCGCTGCTCTGGGAGGATCTGGTGAACTTCTTCAACCCCTCAGCCGGGATGCTCACTCCGGATTTCGATGGGCTGTGGAGTGACTTCGGAAGCTGGTTCACCTTCTAAGTGGTGCACCCTCGCAAACGACGCCTCCCTGTGAGGTGCCGGCGGTAGCTGCTGGCCTTACTCCGCCTGCCAGGCGCTCGGAGTACCTGTGCTCCGAGCAAGTGATTCACGATTTGCGCTCAGTTAACACTTTGATAGATTGCTTGAACCCAACGCGGCGGTGTCGCGGCGACTAGAGCTACTTCTCATTTCTTGGAAGGACACCCGGATGACCGCAGCCTTGCGTTCGTACTTCTCCGCGGGGCTGGCTATCACCACCGCCGGTGTGATCGCCGTCGCTCCCGCTGCGCGGGCCGCTGCTGTGCAGCCCACGGTCCACGTGGACACGCAACTGACCGCCGGTGAGTCGCTGTGGAACGTTCCACTGAACCTGTTCCAGGCCCTGGTCAACATCCCGGCGAACGAGATCCACGGGATGGACACGCTGGCGCAGTCGCTGTTCTACAGCGGCCCGTGGTTCGCCGGAAGCCCGACCAACGCCTGGGGTGAAGACCCCGGCGACATGGGGCACTTCGAGGGCATCCTGCAGATGATGTTCCCGTTCCCGCTGATCTCCGGTGCCGGCAACGAGGGGGACCGCTTCTTCCCCGGCTTGGGACAGCAGTTGTCGATGCTGGCCAATGTGCAGATTCCGATCGATCTGAGCTGTGCCGGTCTGGACTGCTACCCGGTCATGCCGACCAGCCCCATCACCGGATTCACCTGGATCGACCAGTCCCTGTGGAGCGTGCTGATCGCACTGGGCCTGCAGAACTTCCCGCTGATCCAGAACTGGTTCCAGATCCCGTTCTCGGCCATGACCAACGGCAACGAGTTCTACTTCGACCCCAATGGGCCGGGGATGATCAACATCGGGTACGCCAATGACGGGTACTACTGGGAGGGCACCCGCACGCTGGCGGAGCTGGGGTTGAACCCCGAGGACTACCCCAACATCGACCCGGACGCCCCCCTGATGCCGTGGGCGGGCAGCTACTACTCGATGGACTTCACCACACCGTTCACGAACTTCTTCGACAGCCTGCTGGAGCCGTTCGACTTCAACAAGTTCACGCTGCCCGACCCGATCGAATTCGCGCGCGTGACGCAGTCGCTCATCGCCTCATCGCTGCTGGCCTTCAACCCGTTCATCCCGGGAAGCCCGGTCTGCCCCGGGCCGTGCCTGCTGCCCGAGCCCGGCGGCAACATCTTCAACCCGGAAGACTGGAACACCCCCAGCTACTACTGGCTGGTGAAGATCATGGATGACCTGTGGCCGGGCAACCCCGTCATCGGTGAGTGGATGGACGCCTACGACGACGGCACCGCGAACGTCTCCAACCCGGAGATGATCGAGACGCAGGCGTGGTTGTGGCGGTTGGGCACTGTCCTGCTCGACATCAAGAACGAGCTGCCGCCGGACCCCGTCATCGACACCAGCGCTTTCCTGCCCACCCCCGAGCAGCTGCAGGCATTCTTGGGCGATTACTGGTACAACATCTTCGACAACGTCGGGATCATCGGGCCCTTCGACATCCAGGGCCTGTGGGACGCGATCTTCAACATCACCCCGGTGTAGGTGCAGGCCGGCGCCCGGGGATTCGACTACCGGGGGCTAGTTACCGGACTAGGGGAGCAGCGACGTGCTTGAGGTCATCGACAAGGGCTGCGCCAGTGCGGCCCACCCCGTGCCTCTGCTGTTCGTCCACGGTGCCTGGCATGCCGCGTGGTGCTGGGACGACCATTTTCTGGGCTACTTCGCCGACCTCGGCTACCGTGCGCTGGCGGTCAGCTTCCGGGGGCACGGCGGCAGTTCCAGCGACAAGCCGTTGCGGGCCTGCGGTGTCGATGACTACGTCGCCGACCTCCAGTCGGTGGCTGATGCCCTTCCGGTGGCCCCGGTGGTGATCGGGCACTCCATGGGTGGCCTGATCGTGCAGAAATACCTGGAGAACCGGCCGGCTCCGGCGGGAGTGCTGATGGCCTCGATCCCGCCGCAGGGCAATTACGGATCCAGCCTGCGCTGGATGCGCCACCGTCCGTGGGATGCGATCAAGATGGCGGTGACCGGTAAGGCATTGCCCTACATCAGCACCCCGGCACGGGCTCGGCAGCATTTCTTTTCCGAGACCACCCCTGAGCACATCGTCGACGACTGTGCGGCGCGACTCCAAGAGGACAGCCCACGGATCAGCGTGGACTGCCTGATCCTGCGGTTGCCCCGGCCTAAGCGCGTGACGGCGCCCCTGTTGGTGCTGGGCGCCGAAGACGACGGCGCGCATACCTGCAAAGAGGTGCGGGCCACGGCGCGTGCCTACAACACCGAGGCCCAGTTCTTTACGGGCATGGGCCACAACATGATGTTGGAACCGGGCTGGAAACTCGTCGCCGATCACATCCACGGTTGGCTCGGCGACCGCGGCCTATAGCGCCGACCGGCTCGCTCAGTCCTTGGTGAACGAGTACAGGCGGTAGACGAACTCGCCGTTCTTCAGGGCGCCGTTGAACGTCCAGTCGGTCGCGGCGCTGGCGAAGCGTGCCAGGCCGCCGTGGTGAGCGATCATGTCCTGCTTGCGTGCCAGGTTCTTCTCATTACCCCGCAGCACGTCCATGCTGATGTCCTCCTGGGACACCAGTCGCAGTCCGGTGGCGGCCAGCTCGGCGTCCCAGCGGGCCAGCTCGCTGCGGCGGCGGAAATCGGTGTAGAGGAAGTGCCCACCGGGGGCCAGCACCCGCGCCGCGCCGTTGAAGAACTTGGCCGGATGCGGGTACAGGTGCGATGCCTCAACCTGGAACACCACGTCGAACGAACCGTCCTCGAAGGGCAGGTTCTCCGCGTCGCCTTCGACAAAGTCCATGCCCGGCAGCTGGTGGCGGGTACGGCAGAACTCGATGGCGGTCGGGTTGAGGTCCAGCCCGGTGTAGGACGCGGGCTTGAAAGTCCGGTTCACGTACGAGGCGCCGCCCCCGTGGCCACAGCTCACCTCGAGCACCTTCTTGCCGGCCAGATCGGCGAGGGCGGCGGTGCGGTGATACTGCTGAATGAAGAATCGGTTGGCCTCGTCGGCGGGCTCCAGCGGCACCGCCATCGGCGGGTCCTCTTCGTAGCCGTAGTTGAGGAACAGCCAGTCGTCGCCGCTGAGCATCTTGGTCTGGGTCGAGAACCGCTTTGTCACAAACGAGGTGAACAGCAGGTGGTAGACGAACGGGTTCGTCATGACGCGGTGGGATACCGGATTGAAGATCAGGCGGTTCATCGTGACCATCGAAGAAGTATCTCACGATTCTGCAGACCCGGTCGTGGCCGGGTCCGGGGCGCAGGTGCGGTCAGTCGCGTAGTCCGCGCATCAGGATTCGCTCCCACATTCGGTCGCTCACGAGCGCACGCGCCAGCACGGTGGCCTTGCCGGACAGGCCGACCACGTAGCGGGGCTTGGGGTTTTTGGCGCGGACGACGCGCAGCACCGCGCAGGCGACGGTGTCGGCTTCGATCATCACTCCGCGCTTAGCCGAGAGTTCGCGGGTGTTGTCGGCATAGCGGATCTTGAACGCGGCGTACGGATCATCGGCGGCGTAGGTCGGTCGCGCTTCCTGCTGCGCGATCACGAAGGGGGTCCGCACCGCAGTCGGGTCGAGCAGCACGACCCGGACCCCGAAGGGCGCGACTTCGGCGCGCAGGGACAGCGACAGTGCCTCCATGCCGTATTTGACCAGGTGGTATCCACCGGCGCCCGGGCTGGCGAAACGGCCCCCGGTGCTGCCGATGTTGACGATGACGCCGGAACCGCGTTGGCGCATTCCCGGCAGCACCGCCTGTGCCAGGTGAAGTGTCGCAACGACATTGGTCTCGAACAGGTCGCGCAGGTCATCTCGTGCCAGCTGTTCGAGCGGACACGTCAGGGGAAATCCGGCGCAGTTGACGAGGACATCGACCCCGTCGTGTTCGGCGGTGATCTCGGCGACCAGCCGATCGACTGCCGCCTCGTCGGTGATGTCGAGCGAACGAGCCGTCAGCCCGCGCGATGCAAGGCGTTGCAGCGCTTCGGGATTGCGTCCCACCGCGAACACTCGGTAGCCGGCGGCATGCAGCCGGTCGGCGGTCGCCTCACCGATGCCGCTTGTTGCTCCGGTCACCAGCGCTACCGGCTGGGCGCTCATCGGATGCCGGTGTTCCCGGTGTGTGCGGGAGCGGGGGCCGCGCCGGATTCGGCCGGCACCAACTCGACGGGCAGGTGTTCCAGGCCACGCATCGTGGCGTTCACCAGATAACGGTGCTCGCCGGCCAGCCGGATCTCCTTGACATGGGGGGTCAGCTGAGTCAGCACGCGGCTCACTTCGATACGGGTCAGGTGCGTGCCCAGGCAGTAGTGCGCGCCACCGCCGAAAGCCAGGTGGTCAGTCGGATTGCGGTCCAGGTCGAAGGTGTCCGGGTCGGGGTAGTGCCGTGGATCCCGATTGGCCGCCGCATAGAGCACCAACACCCGTGCACCGGCCGGAATGGTGTGGTCGCCGACCGGGTAGTCACGGGTCGCGGTGCGATAGAACCCCTGGACCGGCGAGACGAGCCGCAGCTGCTCTTCGATAGCTGCCGGGATCAATTCGGGGTGTTCGCGCAGCCGTGTATACACGTCCGGACGTTGCGCCAGGGTCAGGAACAGGCCCGAGATCAGGTTGGTGGTGGTCTCGCTGCCGGCGCCGACGAGCATGGAGGCGGTCCAGAACACCTCGTCATCGGAGAGGGTGTCCTCACCGCTGGGTGCCGCCAACATCGAGATCAAGTCGTCGCCGGCCGTGGCGCGACGGGCCGCGATCATCGGGTAGAGACTGCGGTACATGGCGTTGACCGCCTGACTCGACCGCATGTTCATCGCCATCCCACGCAGGCTCAGCGGTGCGAACGCGGCCTCGTTGATGGTGTCCGCCCATTCCAGGAATTGGTGGCGGTCCTCCTGCGGTATCGCCAGCATCATGGTGATGAGCCGGTTGGGCAGGGGCTTGGCCAGGTCGGCCACGATCTCGACGCTGCCGCGTTCGATCATGGCGGCGACCAATTCATCGGCGGCGCGGTTGATATTGATCTCCCACGACTTCATGGCTCGGGGCGTGAAGGCGCGCGACACCGACCTGCGCAATCGGGTGTGCACCGGCGGATCGGTGGCGTTCATGGTCTGCAGCCGGACCCGGAAGCGGGCCTGGCTCTCCGCCGACGACAACGCCTCGTCGTCGCGCAACGCCTGGCGGACCTCGTCGTAGCCCGGGATGATCCAGATGCCGCGCTTGCGGCTGTACCAGACCTTCGGGCCGGACAGCAGCGTGCGATATCCCGGATAGGGATCGTGCATGGTCTCGGCGGCAAAGGGATCGAAGTCGGTCAGCGGTGCGGTTTCGTGTCGGGTCAGGGCGTAGCGGTAGGCGGTTGCCCGGTCACGAGCCACCCCGACAAGTCCGTCGGTGCCGATCTTGAGCAGGCTGGCGCGAAAACGAAGCCGACGCGTCAGGTCCTTCTGGTCCATGTGGCAAGCCCCTCGTCACGATCGTCGGGTGTGGCGCGCGACTGGCCCCCGCGCCGCCTGCGATCAGGCTGCCGCCACCCTAACCCGATTGCTTCCGGCGCCCGAAGGGCCGTCGGTCACCATAAAAGAAGAGCCGGAGCGCCGGAACCTCAGTCCCGAGCGCTCCGGCGCTGCTCTTGGCGGTCCTCAGTCCTTGACGAGGTCGAAAATGCGGTAGGTGATCTCGCCGCGGTCCAGGTCGCGGTAGAACAGCGATCCCTCGACGACGGCGAACTCACGCGCGAAGCGGCGCAGGAAGAACGGCATCCGCTCATTGATCAGATCGTTGGAGCGCGGCGAGTTGGCCGCCAGGCCGCGGACGACCTCCCGGCTGATGTCGCGCTCGTTGACCAGCCGAAGGGGCGGCGTGGCCAGTGTCTTCTGCCAGGACTCGATGTCTTCCTTGGCGCGGAAGTCGGTGTGCAGGAAGTGGCCGCCGGGCCGCAGCACCCGACCCACTTCGCGGACGAACTGCGCGAAGTCGGGGTAGATGTGGGACGCCTCGACGTTGACCACGGCGTCGAACGAGTTGTCGCCGAACGGCAGGTTCATGGCGTCGCCCTGCACGAAGTCCAAGCCCTCAACCTGGTGGCGCTGCTGGCAGAAGGCGACGCCGTCGGGATTGAAGTCCAGGCCGGTGTAGGAGGCCGGCTTGAGGGTACGAGCCAAGAAAGACGCGCCGCCACCGTGTCCGGAGCTGACTTCCAGCACGTTCTTGCCGGCCAGGTCGATCTGGGTGGCGGTCTGGTGGTAGAGCTGGATCGAGTACCGGTTGGGCTCGTCGGCCTCATCCAGCTTCAGGCCCAGCGGCGGCTCCTGCTCGTAGCCCCAGTTGAGGAAGACGACGTCGTCGTGTCCCATCCGCTTGGTCATGAACGGGTACCAGTATTTGAAGGCCTTCTTGTACAGCGGCATCGCCGAGATGCGGTACACCAAATCGGCGCCGACTTTTTCCAAGGTCTCAGATGGGGAACGCACCATACCGAAAGTATGGCACAGCCCGGTGCGCGGCTCAGACGTCGGTGAGTTGGGCCGCGACCTGCGCGCGCTGCGGCTCGCCGCGGTAGCGCGAGGGCGCCCCGTCGATCTTGCAGATCCGCCACATCAGCCGGGCCGCGGGATTCATGAGCCCCAACTCGTGGCAGAGCATCCGCACATCGGCGAACATGTCTCGCCAGGTCTGGCGGGACTCCGGCGCGCCGAAGAACCACGGCTTGCGGGCCGACCTGGGCACACCGAACTCGCGGAAGAAGCTTCGAGGCGGAACCACCATCGCTTGGCCGAGCATCCGCATGACCACGGGTACATACAGCGAGAGCATGAAGCGGCTGCTCCACCACAGCCGCGGTACCCGGCGCTCCAGGTATTGGTGAGCGAACGAGATATGGCGCGCCTCTTCGGCGACGTGGATGCCGATCATCTGCCGGACGATCGCCGGGACGGTGTCCTCTTCACGCAGGGCAAGGGTCTGCAGGTAGTCGAAGGGCACTTCGCCGGCCAGTACGCCGAAGAAGAAGCAGTTCGGCCAGGGGCCGGCATAGAACGGCACGATCGGGGAGAGCACCCGCAGCCACCGCGGCATGCCGGGGACATCCACGCCGATGCGGTTCACCAGCTCCTGAAACATCAGGGTGTGGTTGCACTCTTCGATGCACTCGTGCAGGCAGTACCGGTATTCCGGTGAGCCGTTAGGCACCCAGAACGTGTAGTGCATCAGGCCCCGCACCAGAATGCCCTCGAACTGGACGCCGACCTTGGCCATATTGGCCTGGCGCCACATGCCCATCGCGATCTTCTTGTCCAGGGGCTGTGCCTGATACCAGGGGTGGCGGCCCAGAGGGTCCGCGCCGGTGATGACCCAGCGCGGGTCCTCGGTGCTGATGTCGAGCTCGGCGGAATCCCAGTCGATGTCGAGATAGGGGTTGAAGTTGCGCCGAACGGAACTCTCCGACAGGGTCGCCAGCTTTTCGCCGTAGGCCACGTCGTCCCCGACGTACATGGCGTTCTTCAGCCGCCTGATCAGGTAAAAGATCGAGTAGGGCACAGCAGTGATCGCGCACATGCCGGCCAGCAGCCAGCAGATGACGATCACGCCGGTCGGCATAAGGAAACCATCCCTCTAGTCCAGGCCCGGGGCCCCTGGTCGGCAGCGCCCTGGGTCAAAGCCAGCCGAAGCATACCGTCAAGTTTGGCAAAACCCTAAGGCTAGGCACACCTCACGGGTGTGATTGACATCATGCTGGGACCCTGTGGCAACCGTTATTTTACCTACCCGTCAAGAGATGTATCACATATGCCCGATCTGCACATAAGGCGGCACATTATTGCGTTGGGGTAGCGTGTTCTGTTTATGGGGACCCAGCAGCGCCAGCACCATCAAGTCGTCATCGTGGGCGCTGGTTTCGGCGGTATCGGCGCGGCGATCCAGCTCCGCCAGCTGGGCTACGACGACATCGTGATCCTCGACCGCCTGGACGGTCTCGGCGGTACCTGGCGGGTCAACCATTACCCGGGCCTGTCCGTCGACCAGCCCTCGACCACCTATTCCTACTGGTTCGAGCCCAATCCTTACTGGTCGCGTCTGTTTGCCCCCGGTAATGAGGTGCAGGCCTACGCCGAGCACGTCGCGGCCAAATATGACGTGCAGCGCCTCATGCGCTTCAACACCAGCGTTGACGGCGCCCAGTGGGATGAGGACGCGAAGGTGTGGCGCATCGCGTTGTCCGGCGGGGAGACGCTGACGTCGCAGTTCTTGATCGTGGCCACCGGCTTCCTGTGCCAGCCGAAGGTGCCGGACATCCCCGGCATCGACACGTTCGCCGGGCACGTGGTGCATACCGCACAGTGGGACCACGACTACTCAATGGCCGGCCGTCGTGCGGCAGTCATCGGCACGGGGTCCACCGGAATCCAGGTCATCCCGGAATTGGCCAAGGAAGTCGCTGATCTGACCGTCTATCAGCGCACCCCGATCCTGGTGACGCCCAAGTCCGATGTGGTGTTCCCCCCGGTGGTGCAGCGTATGTTCGCGCGGCGGCCCTTCACCCAGCGCATCGTCCGATGGCTCACCGACAACACCACCGATTTCATGATGGTCCTGACCATGTGGCGCTACAAGCGATTCAAGTTCCTCAACAAGGCCATGGCAGTCCAATCCGCGCTGCATCGTCAGCGGTCGGTGCGCGACCGCGAACTCGCCCGAAAGATGAAGCCCGACTTCGATTTCGGCTGCAAACGTCCGTCGATCTCCAACGACTACTACCCGACGTTCGCCAAGCCCAACGTGCACCTGGTGACCGAGGGAATCGAGCGCATCGAGCCCGACGGGATCGTGTCGCGCGACGGCGTCAAGCGCGAGATCGACACCCTGGTGCTGGCGACGGGATATGACGTCTGGGAGGGCAACCTGCCGGCTATCGAGGTGATCGGCCGCGGCGGCCGCAACCTCGGCAAGTGGTGGCGGGAGACTCGATTCCAGGCCTACCAGGGGATGACCGCCCCGCAGTTCCCGAACTTCATCAACATGGCCAGCCCGTTCTCCTGGGTCGGGCTGTCGTGGTTCAACACCGTCGAATACCAGACGCGGCACATGAAGCGGTTGTTCGGCGAGGTGCAGCGGCGCCAGGCACAGACCTTCGAGGTCACCGAGGAGGCCAACACCCGTTTCTACGAGCGGATGATGGGCCTGCTGGACAGCTCGGTGTTCCACCGGGGCAACTGTGCGACATCGAATTCCTACTGGTTCAACCAGAGCACGGGCGAGGCCCCGCTTTTCCGGCCGACCTCGGTGCGCAGCGCCGTGAAGGAGCAGGACCACTTCCCGCTGTCGGACTACCAGATCGGATAGCTTCGGCTGCCACGGTCCTGAACAGGGGGTTACAGTGATCGTTTGGGCATTTTGTCCGCTGGGGGGTCTCGAGAAGTGACGAGTAGACATCAACTGGGCCACGGCCAGTGGTCGGCGGCGCAGTTCGTGCGCCGCTTCGCGATTCCGATCATCGTGGGCTGGGTCGCTCTTACCGCGCTGGTCAGCGTTGCCGTGCCGCCGTTGGAACAGGTCGCCAAGGAACACCCGGTGTCGTTGAGCGCCAAAGATTCGCCGTCGATTCAGGCGATGGCGCGGCTTGGACATGACTTCGCGGAGTCCGATACCGACAGTGCCGCGATGATCGTCATCGAAGGTGACGAGCCACTTGGCGACCCCGCTCATCACTACTACAACGAACTGATCGCCCAGCTCAACGCCGATACCCGACACGTTCAGCACATCCAGGACTTCTGGGGCGACCCGCTGACGGCGGGCGGCGCGCAGAGTCCCGACGGCAAGGCTGCACTGGTTCAGCTCAACCTTGCCGGTAACCAGGGCGAGGCCCTGGCCAACGATTCGGTGGAAGCGGTTCGCGACATCGTGGCCCGCACGCCGGCGCCCCCGGGGGTGCGGGCCTACGTCACCGGCCCGGCGCCGATGGTCACCGACATGAACACCAGCGGTGACCGGGCGGTGCTCAAGATCCTGGTGGCCACCGTCTCGGTGATCTCACTGATGCTGTTGCTGCTCTACCGCTCGTTCAGCACCGTCGCGGTGTTGTTGGCCGTGGTCGGGGTCGAACTGGCCGCCGCACGCGGGGTCGTGGCATTCCTGGGCCACCACGGGCTGATCGGACTGTCGACGTTCGCGATCAACATCCTGGTGACCCTGGCGATTGCCGCCGGGACCGACTACGGCATCTTCTTCATCGGCCGCTATCACGAGGCCCGTCATGCCGGTGAAGACCCGGAGACGGCGTATTTCACCACCTACCGCGGCGTCGCCCATGTGGTGCTGGCCTCGGGCCTGACCATCGCCGGAGCCACGTTCTGCCTGAGCTTCACCCGGCTGCCGGTGTTTCAGACGATGGGCGTGCCCTGCGCGGTGGGGATGTTGGTCGCGGTGGCCATCTCGCTCACGCTGGTGCCCGCGGTCCTGGCCGTGGCCACGCGGCGTGGCCTGCTCGAACCCCGCCGCAAGATGTCCGACCGCGGGTGGCGCAAGGTGGGCACCGCGATCGTGCGCTGGCCGGGACCGATATTCGTCGCCGCCTGCGCGGTGGCGCTCGTGGGCCTGCTCGCGCTGCCCGGATACAAGGTCAGCTACAAGGATCCCTCGTTCATTCCGCAGGACACCCCGGCCAACCTCGGCTGGGCGGCCGCGTCGCGGCACTTCCCGGAAGCACGGCTGTTGCCCGAGGTCCTGCTGGTCGAGTCCGACCGGGATATGCGCAACTCCGCGGACTTCCTGATACTGAACAAGCTGGCAAAGGCCGTCTTCGCCGTCGAGGGCGTCGCCATGGTCCAGGGTGTGACCCGCCCCGAGGGCACCCCGCTGGGGCACACCTCGATCCCTTTCCTGCTGAGCATGCAAAACGCCGGGCAGATGCAGAATCTGGACTTCGTCAAGAACCGGGTGGCCGATATGCGCCGCCAGGCCGACGACCTTGAGGAGACCATCGCCTCGCTGCAGCGCATGTACGGGCTGATGCAGCAGATGGCCGCCAACACGCATCATGCTGCAGGCGTCTCGGACGAGGCGAGGGACCTGGCCGCGCAGGTGCGCGGCAACATGGCCGATTTGAACGCAAATTCCAAGTCGCTGCGTGAATCCGTCGAGGGGAAGGACTGCCGCGGCGACACCACGTGTCTGTCACTGCGGGCGGCGTATGCGTCGATGGACGGCACCACCCTGCTCACCGAGAAACTCGACGAGCTGGCGCCCGACATGAGCAATATCGACGCGGTGACGCCCCAGCTGCTGGAGATGATGCCCGCGCAGATCGCCGCGATGCGCAGCCTGCAGACCATGATGCTGACGCTGCACAGCACCATGTCGGGGATCATGACGCAGATCGAGGAGGTGGGTGGCGGCTCGGCAGCCATGGGTCAGGACTTCGACGCGGCCAAGAGCGACGACTCGTTCTACCTGCCCCGGGAAGCGTTCGACAATCCCGACTTCAAACGGGTGGTGCAGCTTTTCCTGTCACCGGACGGACACGCGGCCCGATTCTTCATCACCCACGACGGCTACCCGGCGACTCCCGAAGGCATGGCACGGGTCAATCTGATCAAGAAGGCCGCCACCGAATCCCTGAAAGGTACGCCGCTGTCGAGCGCCAAGGTCTACGTCGCCGGCACCGCAGCGCTCTTCAACGACTTGCAGGGCAGCGCAGACTATGACCTTCTGATCGCCGGAATCACATCCCTGGCAATCATTTTCATCATCATGCTGCTGATCACCCGCAGCTTCATCGCTTCGGTGGTGATCGTCGGTACGGTGCTGGCATCGCTGGGCGCATCGTTTGGTCTGTCGGTCCTGCTGTGGCAGTACATCTTCGGCATCCACCTGCACTGGCTGGTGATGGTGATGTCGGTGATCATCCTGTTGGCGGTGGGCTGTGACTACAACCTGCTCCTGGTCGCCCGGTTCAAGGAGGAGATGGGTGCCGGGCTCAAGACCGGCATCATCCGCACCATGGGCGGCACCGGAAAAGTGGTGACCGCCGCCGGGCTGGTCTTCGCCTTCACCATGGCGTCCATGCTCGTCAGCGATCTGCGGGTGGTAGGTCAGGTGGGCACAACGATCGGGCTCGGTCTGTTGTTCGACACCCTGGTGGTGCGCTCCTTCATGATGCCGTCGATGGCGGCCCTGTTGGGGCGGTGGTTCTGGTGGCCGCTGAACGTGCGCGAGCACCCTGCGCGGGCACGGCCGACGGGACCGCC
The DNA here is from genome assembly GCF_002086515.1 of Mycolicibacter arupensis. Lineage (GTDB taxonomy): Bacteria > Actinomycetota > Actinomycetes > Mycobacteriales > Mycobacteriaceae > Mycobacterium > Mycobacterium arupense. The sequence goes on along the minus strand of NZ_MVHH01000005.1, from coordinate 109,381 downwards.
TGCCGCCGCAGAGACCGCAACCGAGAAAAGCGACCAGACCTTCGAAGACATGGTTGCCACGGCGTTCCCGGAGTTGTCCGGACGGCCCGGCAAGCGCACCGACGACCGTCCCACCGAAGTGCTGGCGGCGATTCAGCCACCGGAGGAAGATACCGACCGCTGAGCGGTCCTGAGCCTCAGCCCTGTGCACACCGCGCTGATGCGGGGCCTTAGACTGACCTGCAACGGCACTGAACCGGCAATCACCGGGGAGCCTTCGGAAGAACGGCCACGCGCTGGCCCAGTAGAACCGAACGGGACGGCCCGTCACAGCCTCACATCGAGCGGTCGCGCCTCGGCATGGGTGTGCGGCAAGCGGGGTGGTACCGCGGCGCTTGCGCAACCGCGCAGCGTCGTCCCCGGGCCGGGCCCTTGGGAGACGACACTGAAGTGAGCGAACGCAGCTATCCGAAGCCGACCGCCGGCGCCCCCGACTTCCCGGCGGCCGAGGCCGCTGTTCTGGATTACTGGGCGGCCGACGACACCTTCCGGGCCAGCGTTGACCGTCGCGACGGTGCGCCGGAGTACGTGTTCTACGACGGTCCACCGTTCGCCAACGGACTGCCGCACTACGGGCATCTGCTCACCGGATACGTCAAAGACATCGTCCCGCGCTACCGCACCATGCGCGGTTACAAGGTGGATCGCCGCTTCGGCTGGGACACCCACGGTCTGCCCGCCGAGCTCGAGGTCGAGCGTCAGCTCGGCATCACCGACAAGTCGCAGATCGACGCGATGGGTATCGCGGCTTTCAATCAGGCGTGTCGGGAATCGGTGCTGCGCTACACGTCTGAATGGCAGGCCTATGTGACCCGGCAGGCCCGCTGGGTTGACTTCGACAACGACTACAAGACCTTGGACCTGCCGTTCATGGAGTCGGTGCTGTGGGCGTTCAAGCAGCTGTGGGACAAGGGCCTGGCATACGAGGGCTACCGAGTTCTGCCGTACTGCTGGCGCGACGAGACCCCGTTGTCCAATCACGAGCTGCGGATGGACGACGACGTCTACAAGAGCCGCCAGGACCCGGCGCTCACCGTCGGGTTCCGGGTGGTCGGCGCGCAGCCCCCTGAGCTCGACGGCGCCCACCTGCTGGTGTGGACCACGACACCGTGGACACTGCCGTCCAACCAGGCGGTCGCGGTCAACCCGGATGTCACCTATGTGGTGGTGGCCGCGGGGGAGCGGCGCTACCTGCTGGCCGAGGCGCGGTTGGGTGCCTACGCCCGCGAGCTCGGCCTGGGGCAGGAGCAGGAGCCGCAGCTGCTGGGCAGCTACCGAGGATCGGAGCTGCTCGGTCTGCGGTATGCGCCGCCGTTCCCGTATTTCATGGACTCGGAGAACGCCTTTCGGGTGCTCGCCGCGGATTTCGTGTCCACCGAGGACGGCACCGGCATCGTGCACCTGGCGCCGGCCTACGGTGAGGACGACAAGAACACCACGGACCCGGCGGGTATCACCCCGGTCACCCCGGTGGACGCCAAGGGCCGCTTCGATGCGACGGTGCCCGACTATGTCGGCCAGCATGTGTTCGACGCGAACAAGGCGATCATCGCCGACCTGAAGAACGGCACCGGGCCGGCCGCGGCCAACGGCGCGGTGCTGGTGCGTCACGAGACCTACGAGCACCCGTACCCGCATTGCTGGCGCTGCCGCAACCCGCTGATCTACAAGGCGGTGTCGTCGTGGTTTGTCCGGGTCACGCAGTTCCGGGACCGGATGGTCGAGCTCAACGAGGAGATCACCTGGTACCCCGAGCACATCAAGGACGGGATCTTCGGCAACTGGCTGCGCGGTGCGCGGGACTGGTCGATCTCCCGGAACCGTTACTGGGGCACCCCGATCCCGGTGTGGAAGTCCGACGACCCGGCCTATCCGCGGATCGATGTCTACGGCAGCCTGGATGACCTGGAGCGTGACTTCGGGGTGCGCCCGGACAACCTGCATCGCCCCTATATCGATGAGCTGACCCGGCCCAATCCCGACGACCCGACGGGCCGTTCGACCATGCGGCGCATCCCCGATGTGCTCGACGTCTGGTTCGACTCGGGTTCGATGCCGTATGCCCAGGTGCACTATCCGTTTGAGAACCAGCAATGGTTTGACGGCGGAGGCGGGCTCGAAGCCCATTATCCGGGCGACTTCATCGTCGAATACATCGGCCAGACCCGCGGCTGGTTCTACATGATGCATGTGCTGGCGACCGCACTGTTCGACCGACCGGCATTCAAAACCTGTGTGGCGCATGGCATCGTGCTCGGCAGCGACGGGCAGAAGATGAGCAAGTCGCTGCGCAACTACCCGGATGTGAACGAGGTATTCGACCGCGACGGTTCCGACGCCATGCGGTGGTTCCTGATGGCCTCGCCGATCCTGCGCGGGGGCAACCTGATCGTCACCGAGGCGGGCATCCGTGAGGGCGTGCGGCAGGTGATGCTGCCGCTGACCAACGCCTACACCTTCCTGACCCTGTATGCCCCCAAGCCCGGTGTCTGGCGCACCGATTCGACGAACGTGCTCGACCGCTACATCCTGGCCAAGCTGGCAACGCTGCGTGACGACCTGACGCACGCCTTGGACGTGTGTGACATCTCCGGGGCCTGTGAGCAACTGCGACAGTTCACCGAGGCGCTGACCAACTGGTACGTCAGACGTTCTCGTCAGCGCTTCTGGGACGAGGACCCCGACGCGATCGACACCCTGCACACGGTGCTGGAGATCACGGCGCGGCTGGCCGCGCCGCTGCTGCCGCTGACCACCGAGGTGATCTGGCGCGGAGTGACCGGGGAACGCTCGGTGCACCTGACCGACTGGCCGCAGGCCGACGCCCTGCCCGCCGATGCCGCACTGGTGTCGGCGATGGACCAGGTCCGCGAGGTCTGTTCCGCGGCGTCGTCGGTGCGCAAGGCGCACCAGCTCAGGGTTCGGCTGCCGCTGCCGAAGCTCACCGTCGCCGTCGAGGACCCGCAGCGGCTGGCGCCCTTCACCGACCTGATCGCCGACGAGCTCAACGTCAAGGCCGTCGAACTCACCGACGACATCGCCCGTTACGGCCGGTTCGATCTGGCCGTCAACGCGAAGGTGGCCGGACCCAGACTGGGCAAGGATGTGCAGGCCGCGATCAAGGCGGTCAAGTCCGGGGAGGGCATCGTCAACCCGGACGGCTCCCTGAGCGCCGGACCGGTGGTGCTGCTGGCCAGCGAATACACCTCCAAACTGGTGGCCGCAGATCCGGAGTACACCGTTGCGCTGCCCGACGGCGCAGGCCTGGTGGTGCTCGACAGTGCCGTCACGCCTGAGTTGGAGGCCGAGGGCTGGGCCAAGGACCGGATCCGCGAACTGCAGGAGCTACGGAAAAGCAGCGGACTGGAAGTCTCCGACCGGATCACCGTGGTGATCTCGGTACCGGAACAACGGCGGGGGTGGGCGCAGACGCACGCCGAGTTGATCGCCGGAGAAATCCTGGCCACCCACTTCGAATTCGGCGAGCCGGTCGATGCCACCGAAATCGGCGACGGAGTGCGCGTGTCCATCGCTAAGGCGTGAAAGGTCGGCGTCGGAAACCGCGTCTAGCCAGGGCCGACTTTCTCGCGCCGAGATTCTTAAGTCCGTCGGGGACCAGTCCGCGGCGCCTGGCAAGTGCCGCATAACTGTCTGAACAGTGACATTTGTGCAGATCGGAAGTGGAAAAATGCCTCCCCGGGCTCGCCGCCGCCCAGCCTCTCGCGGCGCCCGATCCGCCCGTATTGCGGCCCCGACGGGGCACTGACCTCTTTTCGGCGACCGTTCGTTCGCGATTAATCTCCACGCCATACGAACGGTTGTTCGCGGTTGGTTCTGGCCCACCCGAATTGCCCCCACAGCGGGGCAACACATCGGGTGGGTCGGTTCGTTACTCGGCTTAGAGGGGCAGGGGATTCATGGATTTCGGGGCGCTCCCGCCGGAAGTCAACTCCGCGAGAATGTATGCCGGACCCGGGTCGGCGCCGTTGCTGGCCGCGCGGCGAGCTGGTCGGCGATGGCGACCGAGCTGGACTACACGGCGACGTCGTTCGCCTCGGTGATCACCGACCTGGCCGGCTCGGCGTGGAAGGGTCCCTCAGCGGCCTCGATGACGGCGGCCGCGGCTCCGTATGCAGCGTGGTTGAAGGCCACCGCGGTGGTCGCCGAAGAAACCGCGCTGAAAGCCGCGGCCGCAGCCGGTGCCTACGAGGCGGCCTTCGCCGCTACGGTGCCTCCGCCGGTGATCGCCGCCAACCGCGCCCTGCTGGCCACGCTGGTGGCGACCAACTTCTTGGGGCAGAACGCGCCGGCCATCGCCGCAACTGAGGCGCAGTACGGCCAGATGTGGGCGCAGGACGCGGCCGCGATGTACGCCTACTCCGGTTCTTCGGCCGTCGCGGCTCAATTGAACCCGTTCGGCACCCCGCCGGAGACCACCAACGCCGGTGGACAGGCCGGTCAGTCGGCGGCCACCAGCGCGGCGCAGTCCGCAGCGGCCTCCAGTGCGCAGTCGACGCTGTCGGACCTGCTCGCCGAAATTCCCACCACACTGCAGGGCCTGTCTACCAATCCCCTTGCACTGCCCGCATGGGCTGCCGAGATCCTCCATGACTACGAGGACATCGTGAAGACCTTCTCAACGGTTATCGGCACCGTCAACGGGCCATACGGTGTCGGATCCCTCAACGCGGCGCGCGGTGCCTACCAGATGGCGATCAGCATCCCGGCCGTGTACAACGCGCTCGGGAATCTGGGCACCACGCTCAGCCCCAAGCCGATCGTGGGCGCCCTGGCACCGCTGATGTCCAGCTCGATGCTGACCGGTTCGCACAGCATCCCGTCCGCGGTATCGGGGGCGGTCGGCCGCGCGGGCCTGATCGGGTCGATGTCGGTACCGGCGAGCTGGGCCACCGCTGTTCCGACGGTCAAGACGGCGACGCTGGCACTGCAGGCGAGCGTGTTGGAGGCGGCTCCGGCGCTGGCGGCCAACGGCGAGAGCCTGATGGCTGGCGAGATGGCACTCGCCAGCCTGGCGGGGCGTGCCATGGGTACCCCGGTACGTCAGGCGGCCGGTGCCGGCGCCACCCGTGCGATCAGTGCGGTCAGCCACGTCACCAACACCCAGACGGCTCCGGACATCGCCACCACCGCCACCGTTATCGTCATCCCTCCGATCGCCAAATAACGAAAGCAGGACGCGGTCATGGTCTTTCAGAGTTTTGCGGCGCAGCCCCCCGAGGTCATCTCGGGGCAGATGTATACCGGTCCAGGTGCGGACCCGTTGTTTGCCGCTGCAGCGGCGTGGTCGGGATTGGCCACGGAACTGCACGCGGCGGCCTCGTCGTACACCGCGGCCCTGGCGGGTTTGAGCGGTGGTTGGCAGGGCCCCTCCGCAGCTGCCATGGCGGCGGCGGCCGCTCCCTATGTGACGTGGATGTCTGCCACGGCAGCACAGGCCGAGGAGACCTCGGCCGCAGCGAGAGCTGCAGCCAGCGCCTATGAATCCGCGTTTGCCGGGGTCGTGCCGCCGCCAGCTATCGCGGCCAATCGCAGTCTGTTGGCTTCGCTGGTGGCCAGTAACCTCCTTGGGCAGAACAGCACCGAGATTGCCGCGGTTGAAGCCGAATACGGTCGGATGTGGTCACAGGATGTCGCGGCCATGCTCGGATACGCGGGAGCGTCGGCAGCGGCCGCGAACCTCAGTGCGTTCGCCGAGCCGCCGCAGACCACCCAAGGTGATGGCAGTAATGCCCCGTCGGCAGCTGCTGCTACGACGCCGCACGACGTCTTGCAAGCCATCCTCAAAGAGATCAATGGGCTGGCAAACGGCTATAACAACGCATGGCGGAGCTTCCTCGACTTCATCACCGGTACCGACGAGACCTCAGATTTCTGGGAGATCCACCTCAGTGCGGTCAGCAGTACGGTCAGCCAAACTGCCTGGGTCAATGTGACCAACGGCAGCACCAACATGGGCATAACCCAATTCCGCAGCGGCTACAAGGCGGTGCTTCCAGCGGTTCCGAAGGCCGGACTCAGTGGCGGACTGGCCAGCACTGGATTGGCCGCGGGCTCCGGCCTGCACGCGGCTGCGGGTGCCAGCACGGCCAGCGCGATGCGGGTGGGTGCGCTGTCGGTGCCGCCGAACTGGGCCAGCGCCACCTCGGCGATTCAACTGGCATCCACATCGTTGCCCGAGGCCGCCCTGGCCGCCGCACCCGGTGCCGGGTCGGTGCCGGGCATGCTCGCCCCGGCAGCCCTGGGCAGCGCGGCCGGAGGCGCGCTGGGCGCTCCGGCGGCCCGCACCCGGACCATTGCCCCGGTAGCCCGGGTGGTGTCGACCAACATCGCCGACCGCGAGGCGCCGGTACCACTGGACCAGGTGATCGCCCAGCTGCAGCAGACACCGGACGTGGTCCAGCACTGGAACGTCGACCAGGCCGGTCTCGACGAACTGGTCGCCAAGTTGTCCTTGAAGCCCGGCATTCACGCAGTGCACGTCCTCGAAGACGAGGTCAGTGAGCTCGCTGGCTCGAACTCCGCACTCGGCTGACACCGCTGCCGATCCGACGCATGCGTACTCACCCCAGGAGACTCCAATGAAGCTTTCGGTCGTTCCGGCCGTCATCGCCGCGGCGATCGCACTCGCCGTGCCCGGGCACGCCTACCCCGGCACGCTTGAGCCGAATGAGGTCGACAATGCGGAGTTCGTCTCAGAGCTGCATCAGGTGGGGATCTCCTTTGCCGACCCGAATCAAGCCGTGGAGGCCGCCCAAGTTCTCTGCGGTCTTGCGGCCAATGGTGAAGCAGGCCTAGAACTGCTGACCGATATCACCGATGCCAACCCGGCGCTCAGCGTTCCCGATGCGGCACGGTTCGCCGCCATGGCGGCGAAGACCTACTGCCCGCAGCAGCTCAACAAAGGTGGCGGCGGGTCGAAGTGAACCCAGGTCGGGGCTACTTGGCCCGTCAGGCCATCAACGGTCGGATGCGGCCGGATCGCGCGGCGCCCCATAGGCTGGAGCCGTGGACGCGCGATGGGTCCTGCACCTGGATATGGACGCGTTCTTCGCGTCTGTCGAGCAACTGACCCGACCGACCCTGCGGGGGCGCCCGGTTCTGGTCGGCGGGCTCGGGGGCCGCGGTGTGGTGGCCGGGGCCAGCTACGAGGCACGGGCCTTTGGGGCCCGCTCCGCGATGCCGATGCACCAGGCGCGACGGCTGGTGGGTGCCCCGGCGGTGGTGTTGCCGCCGCGTGGTTCCGTCTACGGGCTGGCGAGCCGACGGGTTTTCGAGACGGTGCGCGCCCAGATCCCGGTCGTGGAGCAGCTGTCCTTCGACGAGGCCTTCGGCGAGCCCGCCGAACTGGCGGGAGCCGGCGACGCCGATGTCCTCCGGTTCTGCGAGCACCTGCGTCGGCGGGTGCTTGAGGAGACCGGTTTGGTGGCGTCGGTCGGGGCCGGCTCGGGCAAGCAGATAGCCAAGATCGCCTCGGATCTGGCCAAGCCGAATGGCGTGCGGGTGGTCAGCCGGGCCGAGGAGCGGCTGCTGCTGGACGGGCTCCCGGTCCGCCGGTTGTGGGGGATCGGCCCCGTCGCCGAGGAGAAGCTGCACCGATTGGGTATCGACACCATCGGGCAGCTCGCCGCATTGACCGACACCGAGGCCGCCGACATTCTGGGTGCCACGATCGGCCCTGCGCTGCACCGACTGGCTCGGGGGATCGACGACCGCCGGGTCGCCGAACGCGCGGAGGCCAAGCAGATCAGCGCCGAATCCACCTTTGCCGCCGACCTGACGACTTTGGAACAGTTGCGGGCCGAGATCGGACCGATCGGCGAGCACGCCTATCGCAGGCTGCTGCGCGATGGGCGAGGCGCCCGGACCGTGACGGTGAAACTCAAGCGCGCCGACATGAGTGTGCTGACTCGCTCGGCGACTCTGCCCTATGCGACCACCGACGCGGCGGCGCTCACCTCGGCGGCCGGACGGCTATTGCTCGATCCGCGGGAGATCGGCCCGATCAGGCTGCTCGGGATCGGATTCTCGGGGTTGACCGAGGTTCGGCAGGAGTCGCTCTTCCCCGATCTGGAGTTGCCCGATACGGCGTCGGATGTTCCGGAAACCACTGCACGGGAGCCGCTTTCGCTGCCGGCGGCGGCGCACTGGCGAGTCGGTGATGACGTCAGCCATCGCGATCTCGGGCACGGCTGGGTGCAGGGGGCCGGCCACGGCGTGGTGACGGTGCGCTTCGAAACCCGCAGTTCGGGTCCCGGACCGGTGCGGACCTTCTCCGACGACGAGCCCGCGCTCAGCCGGGCCGACGCCCTGGACAGCCTCGACTGGCCCGACTACGCGCTGGAGGCGCGAGCCCACGACGAGGCACAGATCAGCCCCACCGGTCCATGACCTCACCGATGGACTCACCGGCCGCGAGCGCTGCCATCAGCAGGATCCGCGCCTGCGGTGGCCGCAGCCGGGGCACCAGCACCGCCCCGGCCTCCACCAGCGCCCGCCCCGGACCGTAATCGGCGCCGATCAGCCCCTCGGGCACCCGGCTGGAGACCACGACGGCCAGTCCGTCCCCGCAGTGCCGGCGCACCGCATCGGTCACCGCCGTCGGGGCGTTGGCCGACCCGAGGCCGGCGAGGATCACCCCCCGGGCACCCGCGGCGGCGCAGGCATCCAGGGCCACGGCGTCGGCGCCTCCGTACAGCGCGACGATGTCCACCCGCGGCACATTGCTCGGCGCACCGAGGTGGGGCCGGACTTTATCGGCGCTCAGCGCCACCCGGCCGTCGGCGACGGTGCCCACCAGCGGGCCGGTGAAGCCGGTCAATCCGGTGAGCGTGGCCTTCTGCATACCCAGCGGTGCCAGAACCCGGCCTGCGAGACACACCAGCACACCCAGCCCGCGGGCCGCAGGATCGGCAGCCACCAGCAGCGCGTCCCGTAGATTGCCCGGGCCGTCGGCGTCGGGAGCATCCGCACTGCGCTGGGCCCCGGTCACCACGACCGGCGCTTCTCCGGTGTAGCCCAGTTCCAGCCAGAGCGCGCCCTCTTCGCAGGTGTCGGTGCCGTGGGTGACCACCACACCGTCCGCACCGCCGTCCACGGCGGTGGTGACCGCGTGCAGGAGCCGCGCCCACTCGGTGGGGCCGAGCTCCGAGCTGTCGCGGGCCATCAGATCCACCACGGTGACGTCGGCGGCGCCGCTGTCGTCCAGCAGTTCCGAGCCGCTGCGGGCGGGGCGCAACGTGCCGTCGCCCTGGGTACTGCAGGAGATGGTGCCGCCGGTGGTGATGACGGTGACGCGCGTGGACTGCATGCCGCGATCATGCCCCACGTGGGTTGGGGGATGATGGGAGCGTGACTGACGAGACAACCGACTCGACCGAGACGGCGGTGGACCCGGTCCCGGCCTCTGAGCCCGAGCCGGCGCCAGCTCCCCGGCGGCTGCGACTGCTGCTGTCCGTGGCAGCCGTGGTGCTCATCGCCGACGTCGTCACCAAGGTGCTCGCGGTGAAGATGCTGACCCCCGGGCAACCGGTGCCCATCATCGGCGACACCGTCACCTGGACCCTGGTGCGCAACTCCGGTGCTGCCTTCTCGATGGCCACCAGCTACACCTGGGTGTTGACGCTGATCGCCAGCTCGGTGGTGCTCGGCATCATCTGGATGTCGCGCCGCCTGGTATCGCCCTGGTGGGCACTCGGGCTGGGCATGATCCTCGGTGGTGCGCTGGGCAACCTGGTCGATCGGTTCTTTCGGGCACCCGGTCACCTTCAGGGCCACGTGGTGGACTTTCTCTCGATCGGCTGGTGGCCGGTGTTCAATGTCGCCGACCCCGCCGTGGTGGGCGGCGCGATCCTGCTGGTGACGCTGTCGGTGTTCGGCTTCGACTTCGATGTGGTGGGTCGGCGCGCCGGCAACGACCCCGACAATGACGAATAACCCTGAGGCGGCTGTGACCGAACGATCCATGCCCGTCCCCGAGGGGCTGGCCGGCCTGCGCGTCGATGCCGGTCTGGCCCGCCTGTTGGGCCTGTCGCGGACCGTGGTCGCGACCTTGGCCGAGAACGGCGACGTCGAATTGGACGGTGTGGCCGCCGGCAAATCCGATCGGCTCGTGGCCGGGGCGTGGCTTCAGGTGCGACTGCCCGAACCGCCGGCGCCACCGCAGAACACCCCGGCCGAGGTCGAGGGCATGACGATCCTGTACTCCGATGCCGACATCGTCGCCGTCGACAAGCCCGCCGGGGTGGCCGCGCACGCCTCCGTGGGCTGGAGCGGGCCGACCGTGCTGGGGGGCTTGGCGGCGGCCGGCTACCGGATCACCACGTCGGGCGTCCCCGAGCGCCAGGGCATCGTGCACCGGCTCGATGTCGGGACCTCCGGGGTGATGGTGGTGGCGATCTCCGAGCGCGCCTACACCGCCCTCAAACGGGCGTTCAAGGCGCGCACTGTGGAGAAGCGCTACCACGCTCTGGTGCAGGGCCATCCGGATCCATCCAGCGGCACCATCGACGCACCGATCGGGCGCCATCACGGGCCGGACTGGAAATTCGCCGTCACCGCCGATGGACGGCACAGCATCACCCACTACGACACGGTCGAGGCGTTCGTGGCCGCCAGCTTGCTCGATGTGCACCTGGAGACCGGCCGCACCCACCAGATCCGGGTGCACTTCTCGGCGCTGCGGCACCCGTGCTGTGGCGACCTCACCTACGGTGCCGACCCGACGCTGGCACGCAAGCTCGGGCTGGAACGTCAGTGGCTGCACGCCCGCGCCCTGGCGTTCGCGCATCCGGGTGACGGGCGGCGCATCGAGATCACCAGCGAATACCCCGCCGATCTGCAACACGCCTTGGACGTCTTGCGGGGCTGAGTCAGACCTCCGGCTTTATGGCGTCGATCAGCACCCGAGTGGCGTGCGCAACGAACGGTCCGTCGGCCTGAATGCGCTCATGTAACGCGCGCAGTTGATCGAGATAGCCCTCGGTCGTAAAGCCCGGCACGATCCAGATCACCTTGCGCAGGAAGTAGATCACCGACCCGACGTCCAAGAACTCGACGCGCAGCCGCTCCATGCGGGCGTCCACCGGCTGCAGGCCCGCCGCCTGCGCCGCGGCCACCTGGCCGGCCACATCCGACGCCGCGTGCCGGGCCGCGGGCGGAGCGTCGAAGTAGTCGGCCAGCTCACCGACGGTGCCTGGCCCGATGTGCTGGGCCAGGTAGCTGCCACCGGGCTTGAGCACCCGGGCGATCTCCGACCACCACACCACGATGGGGTGTCGACTGGTGACCAGGTCGAACGCCTCATCGGCGAACGGCAGCGGCGGGTTATCCGGGGTGGCTATCACCACGACGCCCCGCGGATGCAGCAGCCGGGTGGCCCGCGCGGCGTTGGGCGGCCACGACTCCGTTGCGGCCATGGTGGGCGGGAACGCCTCGGCCCCGGCCAGAACTTCGCCGCCGCCGGTCTGTAGGTCCAGACCAGCCGTGGCCGTGGCGAGACGCCGACTCATGAGCCTTTGATAGCCCCAGGAGGGGCGCTGCTCGGTGGCGCGGCCGTCAAGCCAGGAGAAATCCCAACCGTCGACGGGTGCAGCGGCGGCTTCGGCCACCAGCTCCTCGAAGCTTCCGGGCATCGAGGCGGTCAGCTCGATTCGTCGGCGGGCTTGGACGACTTCGGCGGCCGGATCTTGAACGAGATGCGCAGCTTGGTGCGGTAGATGATCCCGCCCTTGTCGTCGAGGGTGAGGTCCTGTTCGACGACCTGGGCGACGCGGATGTCGTCGATGGTCTGCTTGGCCCGGTGCACCGCTTCGGCCGCGGCGTTCTCCCAGGACGAGGGGCTGGTCCCGATGATATCGATCACCCGGTACACGCTCATGTATGACTCTCCTCCGCTTCAGCCGAACCTCAACGTAGTGCACGGCGGCCGCCGCTGTCCCGGGAAACGACAGCCGAGAAGACACGGACGGCGACACGCGCGAAAGCGTCAGTGCCGCGCCATAGACTGGCGGTCCTATGGACAGTTCATCGTCGCGGTCCTTCGTGCACCTGCATAACCACACCGAGTACTCGATGCTCGACGGCGCGGCGAAGATCGCCCCGATGCTGGCCGAGGCGCAGCGCCTGCAGATGCCCGCGATCGGGATGACCGACCACGGAAACATGTTCGGCGCCAGCGAGTTCTACAACGCGGCGACCAAGGTCGGCATCAAGCCGATTATCGGGGTAGAGGCCTACATCGCCCCCGCCTCGCGGTTCGACACCCGCCGGATCCACTGGGGCGACCCGGGCCAGAAGAGTGACGACGTCTCCGGCAGCGGTTCTTACACCCACATGACCATGGTCGCCGAGAACGCCACCGGGCTGCGCAACCTTTTCAAGCTGTCTTCATTGGCCTCCTTCGAGGGCCAACTGGGCAAGTGGTCGCGGATGGACGCCGAGATCATCGCCGAGCACGCCGAGGGCATCATCGCCACCACCGGGTGCCCGTCGGGGGAGGTGCAGACCCGGTTGCGGCTGGGCCACGAGCGCGAGGCGCTGGAAGCGGCCGCGAAATGGCGGGAGATCTTCGGTGCGGAGAACTATTTCCTGGAGGTGATGGACCACGGCCTGTCCATCGAGCGCCGGGTACGCGAGGGCCTGCTGGAAGTCGGCCGCAAGCTCGGCATTCCGACGCTGGCCACCAACGACTGCCACTACGTCACCCGCGACGCCTCGCAGAATCACGAGGCGCTGCTGTGCATTCAGACCGGCAAGACGCTCTCCGATCCCACCCGGTTCAAGTTCGACGGCGACGGCTATTACCTGAAGTCAGCGGCCGAGATGCGCGCGCTCTGGGACGACCAGCTGCCTGGGGCCTGCGACTCCACGCTGCTGATCGCCGAGCGGGTGCAGTCCTATGCCGACGTGTGGGCGCCCCGCGACCGGATGCCGGTCTTTCCGGTTCCCGACGGCCACGACCAGGGCTCGTGGCTGCGCCACGAGGTGCTGGCCGGGCTGCAGCGCCGATTTCCCGGCGGCGTGCCGAGCGAATACACCGATCGTGCCGCCTACGAGATCGACGTCATCTGCGGCAAGGGCTTTCCGTCGTACTTCCTGATCGTCGCCGACCTGATCAATTACGCCCGGTCGATCAACATCTGGGTGGGCCCCGGCCGAGGTTCGGCCGCCGGGTCTCTGGTGGCGTACGCGCTGGGCATCACCAACATCGACCCGATCCCGCACGGGCTGCTGTTCGAACGTTTCCTCAACCCCGAACGCCCGTCGGCCCCCGATATCGACATCGACTTCGACGACCGTCGCCGCGGCGAGATGGTGCGCTATGCCGCCGAGCGGTGGGGCAGTGACCGGGTCGCCCAAGTGATCACCTTCGGTACCATTAAAACCAAGGCGGCGCTGAAGGATTCCGCCCGTGTGCACTACGGCCAGCCCGGTTATGCGATCGCCGACCGGATCACCAAGGCGCTGCCGCCGCCGATCATGGCCAAAGACATTCCGCTGTCGGGCATCACCGACCCCAACCACGAGCGGTACAAGGAGGCCGCAGAGGTTCGGGCGTTGATCGATACCGATCCCGACGTACGCACCATCTACGAGACGGCCCGCGGCCTGGAAGGCCTGGTCCGTAACGCCGGCGTGCACGCCTGTGCGGTGATCATGAGCTCCGAGCCGCTGATCGAGGCGATTCCCTTGTGGAAGCGCCCGCAGGACGGCGCCATCATCACCGGCTGGGACTACCCCTCGTGTGAAGAAATCGGCCTGCTGAAGATGGACTTCCTGGGCCTGCGCAACCTGACGATCATCGGCGACTGCCTGGAGAACATCAAGGCCAACCGGGGCATCGACCTGGACCTGGACACCGTGCCCTTTGATGATCCGGCTACGTACGAACTGCTGGGTCGCGGTGACACCCTGGGTGTGTTCCAGCTCGACGGTGGACCGATGCGTGACCTGCTGCGCCGCATGCAGCCCACCGAGTTCAACGACATCGTCGCGGTGCTGGCGCTGTACCGGCCCGGCCCCATGGGCATGAACGCCCACAACGACTATGCAGACCGTAAGAACAATCGCCAGGTCATCAAGCCCATCCACCCCGAGCTTGAGGAGCCGTTGCGCACCATCTTGTCGGAGACCTACGGCCTGATCGTCTACCAAGAGCAGATCATGTTCATCGCCCAGAAGGTGGCCTCCTACACCATGGGTAAGGCCGATGCGCTGCGTAAAGCCATGGGCAAGAAGAAACTTGAAGTGCTGGAAGCCGAGTACAAGGGCTTCTATGAGGGGATGACTGCCAACGGATTCTCCGAGAAGGCCGTGAAAGCCTTGTGGGACACCATCCTTCCCTTCGCCGGGTATGCGTTCAACAAGTCGCATGCTGCCGCCTACGGCCTGGTGTCGTACTGGACCGCCTATCTCAAGGCGAACTATCCGGCCGAATACATGGCGGGCCTGCTGACCTCGGTCGGTGACGACAAGGACAAGGCCGCGGTGTACCTGGCCGACTGCCGCCGGCTGGGAATCACCGTCCTACCTCCGGATGTCAACGAATCCGAGCTGAACTTCGCCTCGGTGGGCGAAGACATCCGCTACGGGATGGGTGCGGTACGCAACGTCGGCGCCAATGTCGTCGGCTCACTGATCAACACCCGGACCCAGAAGGGCCGCTTCACCGACTTCTCGGATTACCTCAACAAGATCGACATCGCGGCTTGCAACAAGAAGGTCACCGAATCCCTCATCAAGGCCGGTGCCTTCGACTCGCTGGGGCATCCGCGCAAGGGTCTGTTTCTGGTGCACACCGACGCGGTCGACTCGGTGCTGGGCACCAAGAAGGCCGAGGCGATAGGGCAGTTCGACCTGTTCGGCGGGGGAGACGGCGAAAGCGCCGGAACCGATGCCGTCTTCGGCATCAAAGTTCCCGACGAGGAATGGGCCGACAAGCACAAACTGGCCCTGGAGCGGGAGATGCTGGGGCTCTACGTCTCCGGCCACCCGCTCAACGGCATCGCACACCTGTTGGCCGCCCAGGTCGACACTCAGATCCCGGCGATCCTGGAGGGCGATATCGCCGCCGACACCCAGGTCCGGGTCGGCGGCATCCTGGCGTCGGTGAACCGTCGGGTCAACAAGAACGGACTACCCTGGGCTTCAGCGCAATTGGAAGATCTCACCGGTGGTATCGAGGTGATGTTCTTTCCGCAGACCTACTCGGCCTACGGCGCCGAGGTTGCCGATGACGCGGTGGTGCTGGTCAGCGGCAAGGTCAATATTCGCGACGACCGGATATCGCTGATCGCCAATGAGCTGGTGGTGCCCGATTTCTCCGGTAGTGCCGCGGACCGGCCGCTGGCGGTAAGCCTTCCGACCCGCCAATGCACCATGGACAAAGTCAGCGCACTCAAGCAGGTGCTGACCCGTCATCCCGGCACCGCGCAGGTGCAGTTGCGACTCATCAGCGGCGAGCGCATCACGGTGCTGGAATTGGACCCCTCCCTGCGGGTGACGCCGTCTTCGGCACTGATGGGGGACCTGAAGGCATTGCTCGGGCCGGGCTGCCTGGGCGGGTAGCGCTCGGGCGCCGCCGTATCGGGCCTCGCGCGGTGTCTAAGACCCGACCGGGTCCACTCGAACGATCACGCTGTCCGGCCAGAGGCTGCGAACTCTGGTGCGTCGCAGCTTTTCCCGGATCGGCAGGTCGCGGTGCACGTTGTTCACCCCGGGTACCGGGATCATCGGGACGATGTTCCATTGCCAGCCGTAGCGCCGGTGCAGGGCGCGATTGGCTGTCTCGGCCTCGTCGCCAGACAGGATGGTGGCCCGGCCGCCGAGGGCTGGCGCGCTGTGGCTGTGCCGGCCGAGATAGTCGCAGGGGATCAGTTCGACTGACGGGCATCGGGTGATCCTGCCTGTCTTCGGACCGATCCTGGTCCGGAAAACGATGGAGCCGTCGTCGAGGGCGAACCACACCGGGGTGTCTACGGGTGAGCCGTCGCGGCGGAAGGTGCGCAGCAGTGCGTAGCGGCTGTGGAGCAGTTCGTCGGGGAGCGTGATGTGAGGGTGCATATCCCCAGGCAATCACTTAGAGTTGACTTTAAGTCAAGCCCTCGGAGGTATTAGGTGTCTGGCCTGATGGCTATCGGAGAGGTGGCCCGCCGCAGTGGGGTCACCGCTACCACGTTGCGCTATTACGAGCAGGTCGGGTTGCTGGCAGCCCCGGCTCGCCGTGGCGGGCAGCGCCGCTATGACGACGCGACGCTGACCCGGCTCGAGGTGATAGGCCTGTGTAAAGCAGCGGGGTTCTCCCTCGACGAGATCCGTGTGTTGTTCGCCGATGACGCCGCCGGGCGTCCAGCCAGCCGCGCTCTGGCTCGGGCCAAGCTGGCCGACATTGACGCTCAGCTGGAATCACTGACGCGCGCTCGCGAGGTGATCGAATGGGGCCTGCGGTGCACCTGTCCCTCCATCGATTCCTGCAGCTGTGGAATCCATCCGCGGTAGGGCCTCAGAACTTGTAGCGCAGCACCCGGGCCTTGCCGGCCAGTGACGAGAATCGGCCGGCGAGCCGGGTGAGGGTGCGGGCCGGGTTGGGAAACGCGTCCACCTCCGCGGCATGCGCCAGGCAGGCCTGCTCGACCAGGCGCAGGCGCGGGTCCCACCGCTCCGGTGTGCGCGGATCGGTGAATCCGGGGTTGGCCCACACGTGCCGCAGCACGCTGAACATTCCTCGCGGTGCCAGCTTCATGCCCAGCGAGCTCAACGCCCCGACCTTGCCGTAGTCGTTGAATGCCAGTTCGCCCGTGCCGAAGTGATCGATGGCCTGTCCGATCACGCCGATGACCTGAGGCTGGGTGAGGAAAGCGAACAATCCGTCGGCGATCACCATGGTGGGCCGCCCGACCGGAATGCCGGCCGCCCAGTCGCCACCGGTCAGATCGGCGGCGATCCGGTGCTCGGCGGGCTGGGCCGGCACCACCGTCTCGCGCAGCGCGATCACCCGCGGAAGATCGATGCTGTACCAGTCGACGCCTGCGGGCGGACTCACCCGCGCCAACGGCTCGTTGAGCCCGGAACCCAGGTCGACCACCACCGCCTCAGGATTGGCCGCGGTGTAGGTGCGGACCCGCTCGTCGAGCAGCTTGGCGCGCAGGGCGGTTTGACGCACCACGCTCGCCGGAATCCGGAAGGCGGCAAAGTCGTAGTCGATCAGGCCGACCACCCGCTCAGAGAACTCGTCGTTGAGGATCGGGGTGGGGGACTGGCAGTCGAGCGCACGGGCGTACGCGGTGAGGAACGCGGTCTGCTCGACCAGGCTGAGCTCGGTGACGGCAATCGACATGGGCTCACCGTAGGCGATGGCGGGCAGCGGCATGCGCAGGCGCGATCGAGGCCCTGGTGGAGCGGGTCAGTCGCCGATGAGGCCGAGGACGAGCCAGGCTGCGGTGCCTACGGCGGCGGCGGTCAGAACCGCGGCGGCCGCGCTGGATGTCAGTACACCGACTGCCAGCAGGGTGAGCATCCCGAGCGTCAGGGCGACCACTTTGTAAGTCGGCCACGGCACGCCGGCGATGGCGATGTGCTGCCGGGAGCGCTCGACGGTGGCCATAGGTCAACGGTACGTGACAACTATTTGTTAGGCCAGCCGAAACATATTTCGGGGTGGTCCCGGCGTGGTGTCGGTCTAGGCTTGGTGGCATGCCACTGAGCGGAGAATATGCACCCAGCCCGTGGGATTGGTCGCGGGAGAACGCCGAGCAGTACATGGCCTCTGGCGGCACCGAGGGCACCGAGATGAAGGGCATGCCCGTCGTGCTGCTCACCACGGTGGGCGCCAAGACCGGCAAACTGCGCAAAACCCCGTTGATGCGGGTCGAACACGATGGCCAGTATGCGATCGTCGCATCACTGGGCGGGGCCCCGAAGAACCCGGTCTGGTACCACAACGTGGTCAAGAATCCCCGGGTCGAGCTCCAGGACGGCCCCGTCACCGGCGACTACGACGCCCGAGAGGTCTTCGGCGACGAGAAGGCGCGATGGTGGGAGCGAGCGGTGGCCGCCTACCCGGACTACGCCGATTACCAGGAGAAGACCGACCGCCAGATCCCGGTGTTTGTGCTGACCCCGGTGGGCTGAACACGCAGCTGGGTGGCACCATATTCCGGTGTCCGCCGAACTGCGCCAGAACCGAAGTGGCTCCTTGAACGGCCCGTTGACCGCGGCCGACATCGACGCGGCGGCCAAGCGCATTGCCGGGGTGGTTGCACCGACCCCGCTGCTGTACAGCGATCGGCTCTCCGAGCTCACCGGCGCCAAGGTCTATCTCAAGCGCGAAGACCTGCAGTCGGTGCGGTCCTACAAGCTGCGCGGCGCCTACAACCTGCTGGTTCAGCTCACCGAGGCGGAGTTGGCCGCAGGCGTGGTGTGCTCGTCGGCCGGCAATCATGCACAGGGGTTCGCCTACGCCTGTCGCGCACTGGGTGTCCACGGCCGGGTCTACGTGCCGGCCAAGACCCCCAAACAGAAGCGGGATCGCATCCGCTACCACGGCGGCGAGTTCATCGAGTTGATCGTTGGCGGGGCGACCTACGATCTGGCCGCCGAGGCCGCTGCGGCTGATGTTGCCCGCACTGGAGCCACCTTGGTGCCCCCCTACGACGACCTGCGCACGATGGCAGGCCAGGGCACCATCGCGGTCGAGATACTCGACCAGCTCGACACGGCGCCGGATCTGGTGATCGTTCCGGTGGGCGGGGGCGGCTGCATCTCGGGCATCACGACCTATCTGGCGGAGCGGACGTCCACCACCGCGGTGCTGGGCGTCGAGCCGGCCGGGGCCGCCTCGATGATGGCCGCGCTGGCGGCCGGGAAGCTGGTCAGTCTGGACCACGTCGACCAGTTCGTCGATGGGGCCGCCGTCAGGCGCGCCGGAGCCCTGCCGTATGCCGTGCTGTCCGGGGCCGGCGACATGGTGTCGGTGACCACCGTCGACGAAGGCGCGGTCTGCACCGCGATGCTCGACCTCTATCAGAACGAAGGGATCATCGCCGAGCCGGCCGGCGCGCTGTCGGTGGCCGCATTGGTGGAGGCAGATATCGAACCGGGATCGACGGTGGTGTGTCTGATCTCCGGGGGCAACAACGACGTCTCCCGCTATGGCGAGATCTTGGAGCGCTCATTGGTGCACCTGGGTCTTAAGCACTATTTCCTGGTCGACTTTCCCCAAGAGCCGGGCGCCCTGCGCCGGTTCCTCGATGAAGTCCTCGGCCCCAACGATGACGTGACGCTGTTCGAGTACGTCAAACGCAACAACCGCGAGACCGGCGAGGCACTGGTCGGGGTGCAGCTGGGGTCGGCGGCCGATCTCGACGGATTGCTGTCGCGCATGCAGACCTGCCAGATCCACGTCGAACCCCTAGAGCCCGGTTCGCCGGCATATCGCTACCTGCTCTGAGCCCCGCCACGGCTGGCCAGCCAGGCTCAGGGGCGGTGGCGCTCCAACAGGACGGCGGGCAGCTCGCCGAACAGCTCCGCGGCCGAGATGGCCCCCGA
Organism: Mycolicibacter arupensis; assembly: GCF_002086515.1. GTDB lineage: Bacteria > Actinomycetota > Actinomycetes > Mycobacteriales > Mycobacteriaceae > Mycobacterium > Mycobacterium arupense. Next base: position 89,779 of record NZ_MVHH01000005.1, on the reverse strand, counting down.
CCAGCTTCGCCCGGTCAGGCGGTCGGTCCAGGTGCCTTCGGGCAGTGGCATCGCCGTGTCGCCCCAACCGAACCGTGCCAGCCGCACCGTCCAGCGGGTCACCGCCACCGCCACATCGTCACCACGCCGAAATCCCACCACGTGATCGGCGGAGGGTCCGGCGGCCAGCATCGGCCGGTAGGCCCCCCGCCGGAAGGCGTCCGGGAGCTCACGGCGGGCACGCAGGGCAGCATGGACCACGCGCATTTTCGGATGTGTCGCCGCGCCGAGCTCGACACGGCGGGCGGCGAAGTCGACCGGCCGGCGATTGTCCGGATCGGCCAGGCTGTCCTCCCACAACTCGGTGCCCTGGTAGACGTCGGGCACGCCGGGAACGGTGAGGGCAAGCATCTTCTGGGCCACCGCGTCACTGTGGGCGTGCGGTGCCAGCTCGCGGACCAACTCGGTGAGTTCGCCGGCTACCGGACCGTGCAGCACCGCGTCCAACCACTCGGCGACGGCGTGCTCGAATGCGGTGTCCGGGTCACGCCAGCAGGTGCGCCCGCCGGCCTCCCGGATCGCCTTGCGCGTGTAGGCGTGCAGCCGGGCGCGTAGTTCTTCGGTGACGATGCCGTCCTCCGGCCAGGCGCCGAAGATGTTCTGCCACAGAAACAGTCCCGTCGCGGCGTCCGGGCATCCGACACGGGTCTCCCAGCGCTCGAGGGTGCCGGCCCAGCGCTCGGGCAGCTGAGAGAGCACCCCGATGCGCGCTCGGACGTCTTCTCCTCGCATCGTGTCGTGGGTGGACAGCGTGGTCATCGATTCCGGCCAGTGCCGGGCGCGGCCTGCCACGGCGGTGTGGAACTCGCCGCTGGTACAGCCGAATCGCAGCGGGTCGCCGCCGAACTCGTTGAGCGACACCAGGCGCGCATAGCGATGGAACAGGCGGCCCTCGACCGCGCCGGCCACCACTGTCACACACAGTTGTTGTAGCCGCACCGCGGCTTCGCTGCCGTCGGCGACGGCGGCACCGATGACGCCCAGCGGCCCGGCCAGCTCCGGCGCCGCCGCGGCGGCTTGGGCGATCGCCGCGGGCAGTATCGGCTCGGTCGTCGCGTAGTCGCAGCGGTACACACCGACCTGGCCGAGCAGTGCCGCGAGCGCCTCGGCCAGCCGGGGCTCGCTGGATCCGGTCGAGGCGGTGACACAACGCAGCAGTCGCTGAGCGTCGTTGGTCAGGGCCGCGGCGGTCGTGGCCCGCAGCGCCGGTAGTGGGCCCACCGCCGTCGGGGCCGCCAACGCGGTCAGCCCGGGGGCACCTTCGGGGTCGACGAACAGCCCGCCGATCAGCCGCAGCGCGTCGTAGCCGGTGGTGCCGGCCACGGGCAGGCCGGGGTCCAGAGTTTCGCCGGTGGCCAGATTCTTCTCCACGACAATCCAGGCCCGGGGGCCGATCAGGGCGCGCAGCCGGCACAGATAGCCGACCGGGTCAGACAGTCCGTCGAGGTGGTCGATGCGGACGCCGTCAACGATCTCCTCGGCGAACCAGCGAGCCACCTCGCGGTGGGTCGTGGTGAAAACCTGCTCATCCTCCTGCCGCAGCGCGGCGAGAGTGTTGATGGTCAGGAACCGGCGGTAGCCACAGACCCCGCTGCGCCAGTCCACCAGCTGGTAATGCTGACGATCGAGTACCTGGTGCGGGTCGCCGGCACCGGTGCCCGGGGCGATCGGCAGCACCAGCTCGCCCAAGGCCAATGTGTCGCCGCGGCGGGTCAGGCCGGTCAGATCCCGTTCGGACTCCAGCACCGGCAAGATGATGCGTCCGGCGCCCAGGTCCCAGTCGATGTCGAAGAACGCGGCATAGTCCGAAGATCGCCCGTGCCGCAGCACATCCCACCACCAGGGGTTCTCTACGGGCACCTCGACGCCGGCATGGTTGGGCACGATGTCGACGATCAGGCCCATCCCGCGGGACCGCGCTGCCGCCGAGAGCCGGGCCAAGCCGTCGGGTCCGCCCAGATCGGCGGCGACCGTGGTGGGATCGGTGACGTCATAGCCGTGGGTGGACCCCGAGGTAGCCGTCAGGATGGGGGAGAGATAGAGATGGCTGATGCCGAGCTCGTCCAGATAGTCGAGCAGGTTCTCGGTGTCGGCGAAGGTCAGACGGCAACCGGCGGGGCCGCGCAACTGCAACCGATACGTCGACAGCACCGGGGAGGCCATCGGTTCACCGGCTCTTGCGCAACACGGTCAGTGAGCGTCCGATCACGGTGATGGCCGCTCCGGCATCGACCACCAGATCGGTGCTGCCGTCCGGGTGTGCGGTGTCGATCACCGCGGTCCAGACCTGCGCGTACTCGGTGTTGGGCGTAATGAAATCCACGCAGGTGTCACCGGAGTTGAAGCACAACAGGAAGGAGTCATCGACGATCCGCTGTCCGCGGGCGTCTGGCTCCGGCAGCGCCTCGCCGTTGAGAAAAACCATGACGCACCTGCCGAATTCGCTGCCCCAGTCCTCCTGGGTCATCTCGTGACCCGCTGGGGTCAGCCAGGCGATGTCACGCACCTCGTCGCCGCCGCGGATCGGTCGCCCCTTGAAGAATCGGCGCCGCCGGAACACCGGATGAGTGGTGCGCAGCGTGGTCAGGGCCCGGGTGAAGGCCAGCAGGTCGGCATTGCGCTCGATCAGCGTCCAATCCATCCAGGACAGCTCGGAATCTTGGCAGTAGACGTTGTTGTTGCCGCGCTGCGAGCGGCCCATCTCATCGCCGTGCAAGATCATCGGGGTGCCCTGGCTGATCAGCAGGGTCGCCATGATGTTGCGGACCTGGTGGGCCCGCAGCGCCAGGATCTCGGGGTCCTCGGTGGGTCCTTCCACACCGCAGTTCCACGACCGGTTGTGACTTTCACCGTCGCGGTTGTCCTCGCCGTTGGCCTCGTTGTGTTTCTCGTTGTAGGACACCAGGTCAGCCAGCGTGAAGCCGTCGTGGCAGGTGACGAAGTTGATGCTGGCGCTGGGGCGCCGCCCGGTCGCCTCATAGAGGTCCGAGGAACCGGTCAGGCGAGAGGCGAACTCGCCGAGTGTCTCGGGTTCACCGCGCCAGTAGTCACGCACGGTGTCCCGGTATTTTCCGTTCCATTCGGTCCACAATCCGGGGAAATTGCCCACCTGGTAGCCGCCTTCGCCGACATCCCACGGCTCGGCTATCAGCTTGACTTGGCTGACGACCGGATCCTGTTGCACCAGATCGAAGAACGCGGACAGCCGATCGACGTCATGCAGCTCCCGGGCCAGGGTGGATGCCAGGTCGAAGCGGAAGCCGTCGACGTGCATCTCGGTCACCCAATAGCGCAGTGAGTCCATGATCAGCTGCAGGGTGTGCGGGTGACGGGCATTGAGACTGTTGCCGGTACCGGTGTAGTCGGTGTAGTGCGCTAGATCTCCTTCGTCCAGCCGGTAATAGGCGGCATTGTCGATACCGCGGAAATTGAGGGTGGGGCCCAGGTGATTGCCTTCGGCGGTGTGGTTGTAGACCACGTCGAGAATCACCTCGATGCCGGCTTGGTGGAAGGCCCGCACCATGGCTTTGAATTCGGCAACGGCGCCGCCGGCCTGTCGACTTGCCGCGTACTCGTTGTGCGGCGCGAAGAACCCGAAGGTGTTGTATCCCCAGTAGTTCCGCAGTCCCAGCTGCAACAGTCGCTGATCGTGCAGGAACTGATGCACCGGCATGAGTTCGATCGCCGTCACGTTGAGTGACTTGAGATGGTCGATGATCACCGGGTGCGCCAGCCCGGCGTAGGTGCCGCGCAGTTCGGCCGGGATGCCCGGATGGGTCTGGGTCATGCCTTTGACGTGCGCTTCATAGATGATCGTCTGGTGGTAGGGCGTGCACGGTGACCGATCGGCGGCCCAATCGAAGTAGGGGTTGATCACCACGCTGGTCATGGTGTGGCCCAGGGAGTCCTGCGCCGGGGGCGCAGCACCGCTGTCGGGATCGGCCGGATCGTAGGAGAACAGCTGCGGACCGAAGTCGAAGGCACCGTGGAAGGCTTTCCCATACGGGTCCAGCAGTAGTTTGCTCGGATCGCAGCGCTGTCCCGCGGACGGGTTGAAAGGTCCGTGCACCCGGAAGCCGTAATGCTGCCCGGGCCCGACGCCGGGCAGGTAGGCGTGCCAGACGTAGCCGTCCACCTCATCGAGGCCGATGCGGGTCTCGGTGTGGTCGCGGTCGTCGATCAGGCAGAGTTCGACATGCTCGGCGACTTCGGAGAACACCGCGAAGTTGGTGCCGGCTCCGTCGTAGACCGCGCCGAGGGGGTAGCTGTTGCCGGGCCAGACCGTGGGCGCGGCGGGCTCCGGGGTGGGCGCGGGTACCGGCTCAGCCGACGACATCGCTTGACCTTATCCGGTTGTGCGCCGTCTGCCGCCGAGCGTGTCCGGGCTCACCACCAACCGGTGGCCGCACCCATCTGACGGCCGAGCTCGCCGGTCATGGTGCGCATGTAAGTCGCCGACAGGTGATGAGAGTCGTGATAGATCAGCACATTCCCCTCGACAGCCCGGCAGATCTCCTTGTCGCAGACGGCGTCGGACAGGTCCAACGGCTTGAGCAGCGGGAATCTGCCGACGAAGTCCAGGGTCGGATTGCGCTCGACGAGCACCTCGGAGCGTTTGACGCCGCACGATTCCGCATCGCCGCCCGAAGCCAGGCAGTCCGCCGGCTGGTACGGGTCGCCGTCGTGCAGCAGCCACGGGGTGTCGCGGACTCCCAGGATGGGAATGTGATTGTCCGACAATTGCTTCCAGATGCCGATGTAGGTCGCGGGCATCACGTCGCCGGGTTTGATGTTCCACGGCCGGGTGGCGGTGGTGAAGACGAAGTCGGGGTGGTCGGCGACCAACCTGTCCATGGTCTTGAGCACCCACTGGTAGCACTGCGGGTAGGGGGCGTTGCTGCCCATCACCAGCGGCACCTTTTCGGTGGACAGTGGGCAGCCCATCTTGAGGTAGGTGACCACCTTGAAGTGGTGGCGCTGGCCGAGGATGTCCAGCGCGGACAGCCAGTGTTCGGCGTGCGATCCGCCGGCGAGCGCCACCGTCCGGGTGGCCTCCGGGTCGCCGTAGACACAGTTGATCAGGTTCGGATCGGTGAAGGTGCTGATGCAGCCGTCCCGGGTGGAGCGCGGCAGGTCCTTCTTGGCCTCCAGGATGGTGGGGCGCATCCGAAGCTTGGGCACCCGACGGTGTTTGAGCAGGGCACGGGCCCCGGGGTAGTCGTCCTTGCTGAGCTTGACCAGTTCGGTGCCGCTCGCGCGCTGCACGGTGACGTGCTCTCGCCAGGAGAAGGACGTCGCCGTCAGTGCAACACCGAGCAGCACCACGGTCGAGCCCAGCACCGATGTCGGGCGGCGCCACCAGCCCGCGGCGGGCCTGCGCCACCGTGGCCGCACCACCGGAGCCGCGCCGGCGGCCGGCTTGCGCGAGCGCAGCGGGTCCTCGACGAACCGCATGGTCAGGTAGGCCAACACGGTGGACAGCAGCAGGATCAGCGCGCCGTCCAGCAGGCCCGCCTCCCGATTCCCGCTGTAGGACAGCCAGAAGATCAGCAGCGGCCAGTGCCACAGGTACAGCGAGTAGGCCATCGAACCCAGCGTCACCAGTGGGGCCGCCGCCAACCATCGGTTGGGCCAGGGCAGCTGGGCGCTGGTGCTGGGCTGCGCCTGGCGGTTGGCCCCGGCAAGGATGAACGCCACGGTGGCGCCCACCGGCACCAATGCCCACGGTCCGGGGAATTCGCGCACCCCTTCGATCAGTGCCCCGCAGCTCAGGATGGCTGCCAGTGCCACGGTAGCCACGGCGGTCCGCAGCCACATCGGCCAACGGATGTAGGGCACCAGCGCACCGATGAGTGCGCCGAGCAACAGCTCCCAGGCGCGGGCGAAGCTGTTGTAGTAGGCCAGCGACTGATTGTCCTGATGCGCGATGATCGCGTACCAGAATGAGGCCGTTGTCAGTGCGATCAGCAACATGACGAAGGCTGTCCGCAGATGCGAGCCGAGCGCGCGCCGGAACAGGTAGGCGAACCCGAAGATGAGCAGCAGGAAGCTGATGTAGAACTGGCCCTGGACCGACATCGACCAGATGTGCTGCAGGGGACTGACCGCCTCACCGGCCTGCAGGTAGTCGGCGGCGCTGCGGGCCAGTTCCCAGTTCTGGTAGTAACCGAGGCTGGCCAGACTCTGGTCGGCGAAGGCCTCCCAACGGGTCTGCGGCTGTATCCAGATGGTGAGCAGCGCGCAGGCGGCCAGCACCACCACCAGGGCGGGCAGCAGCCGGCGAACCAGACGGGTCACGTCGGGGATCGGCGACAGCGACGATGTCGGCTTCAGCGCGACCCGCAGCAGCTTGCCTCCGAAGAAGAAACCCGAGAGCGCCAGAAAGACATCCACCCCGCCGGACACCCGCCCGAACCAGACGTGAAAGACCGCCACCAACGCGATCGCGACGCCACGCAGACCGTCCAGGTCGTGGCGGTAGAAGCCCTCTTTGCGCGTGCCCATCGCGGTGGCCGACGCAGGCGTCGGAACGGATCCGGATGCGGGTCCCGCAACAGGTGTTACCGCCGTTCGGGGCGGGGACAGGGCAATCATGATCGCCCGACAATCTACCTAACGGCCTGGCAAAACCGCATTCTCAAGCGCTGTGATGTCGCCCGAGTCGGTCGTCAGGGCAGTACGCGGGTCAGGTACGGCACCATGTTTGAGGTGCGGGCCGGGGACACGGCGACAGCTGGGCTGGTGCCCTCGATCATCTGGTTGTTACCCAGATACAGCGCAACACTCTGCGTTCCGCCGGGGCCGTAGCACAGCAGGTCGCCGGGGCGAGCCTGCGCCGGCGGCACCTTCTGCCCGACGCTGCACTGCTCGCCCGAGGTGCGCGGCATCCTGATGCCGGCGCCGGCGTAGGCGTACTGGATCAGCCCGGACGCATCGAATCCCACGGTGGTGGTGTCCGGGATCTCCTCGGAGGGCCCGAGCGTGGTCCCTGGCAGGCCTGGCAGCCCGGGGGTGGCGCCGGCGGCCGGTACCGGTCCGGTGGGGAGGCCGGCGCGGCCGATGTCGGTCAGTGAGCTGCGGGTGGTCGCCGCACGGGCTCGTGCACTGTTGGTGGGCCCGTTGACGTCGCCGCCGCCATAGACGAAGGGGACCCCGCGCTGGGACAGCGCACGTTGGATCACGCGTTCGATGAGCTGGTTCTGGCCGGTCTGGGACAGCGGGTCGGCGTACGCGGGCGCAGCACTGAGCGCGGGGGCCAGTGTCGCCGCCAGTGCGATCGCGGTGGCGCAGACGCGTTTCATAGGAACAAACCCCTTCTCGGCCGATAATCACGGCAGTATCACTCGTCACTTCTGTCACAGAGACTACCGGCGAATACGCGCCGCCTACGGCCACGGGAGAGAAATTGCGCAACCTGTGACCCAACGGTTACGCCCGGGCCCACTACTGTCCTCAGGCATGCCCGCGTTGAGTCCCGACCAGATCAGCGCCATCGATGCCGCGCACCTGTGGCACCCCTACAGCACGATCGGCGCCGAGTCCTGGGCTCCGCGCGTGGCGCTGGCCGCCCGCGGCGCATACCTGACCCTGTCCCTCGCCGGTGCGCCGACCGACGTGCTTGATGCCATGAGTTCGTGGTGGACCGCCATCCACGGTCACGGCCACCCCGAACTCGACGCCGCGCTGTCCGCACAACTGCAGAACATGAGTCACGTCATGTTCGGCGGACTCACCCACGAGCCCGCAGCACGGCTGGCGCAGCTGCTTGTGGAGATCACCCCGGCCGGGCTCGACACGGTGTTCTTCTCCGACTCTGGATCGGTGTCGGTCGAAGTCGCGGTCAAGATGGCGCTGCAGTACTGGCGTGCGCGCGGCCGCCCGGCCAAACATCGGCTGATGACCTGGCGCGGCGGCTACCACGGCGACACATTCACTCCGATGAGCGTCTGCGACCCCGAGGGCGGGATGCATTCGCTGTGGCGTGATGTCTTGGTGGCCCAGCTCTTCGCCCCGCAGGTACCGCGCGACTATGACCCGGACTACAGCGCGGCGTTCGACGCGCAGCTCGAGCGGCATCGTGACGAGGTGGCGGCGGTGATCGTCGAACCGGTGGTGCAGGGTGCCGGCGGGATGCGCTTCCACGATCCGCGCTACCTGGCGGATCTGCGCGAGGCCTGCACCCGCCACGGCGTGCTGCTGATCTTCGACGAGATCGCGACCGGTTTCGGCCGTACCGGCGAGCTCTTCGCCGCCGACCACGCCGGCGTCAGCCCCGACATCATGTGTGTCGGCAAGGCCCTGACCGGCGGCTACCTCAGCCTGGCCGCCACCTTGTGCAGCACCGAGATCGCCCACACCATCAGCGGCGGCGAGGCCGGCGCGCTGATGCACGGCCCCACCTTCATGGCCAATCCGCTGGCCTGCGCCGTCTCGGTCGCCAGCACGGAGCTGTTGCTGGGCCACGATTGGCGTGCTGCGGTGGCGGGCATCAGCGAGGGAATGTCGGCCGCCCTGGCGCCCGCCCGTGAGCTGCCCGGGGTGGCCGATGTGCGGGTTTGCGGTGCCATCGGTGTCATCGAATGCCGCGCACCGGTAGACCTGGCCGTTGCCACCGAGACCGCGCTGGCCCACGGGGTGTGGCTACGCCCGTTCCGCAACCTGATCTACGCCATGCCGCCCTATGTCTGCACACCCGAGGAGATCGCCCGGATCGGCAGCGCGATGGTGAGCGCGGTGCATGCCTTAGCCTGAACGGTGTTCAAGTCATCCCACTACCGCGCAGGGAGTGCCGTGTGAACCGCACCGATGTGTCACCACTGGCCTGGCTGGCCGAGGTGGAGCAGCGGCGTCGTCAGGCCGGCCTCCGGCGGTCTCTGCGGGTGCGGCCGGTCGTCACCTGCGAGCTGGACCTGGCCTCCAACGACTACCTGGGCCTGGCGACCCACCCCGAGGTGATCGCCGGCGGCATCGAGGCGCTGCAGACCTGGGGCGCCGGCGCCGGGGGATCGCGGCTGGTGACCGGTAACACCGAACTGCACCAGGACTTCGAGCAGCGCCTGGCCGACTTCACCGGTGCACCTGCGGGCCTGGTGTTCTCCTCGGGCTACACCGCCAATCTGGGGGCGGTGGTCAGCCTGTCCGGACCCGGCTCGCTGGTGGTCTCGGACGCCTACTGCCACGCGTCCCTGGTGGACGCGTGCCGACTGTCCCGGGCGCGGGTCGCCGTCACCGCACACCGCGACGTGGACGCCGTCGCCGCAGCGCTGGCCGAACGGGCCGAGGAACGCGCGGTTGTGCTCACCGAGTCGGTGTTCAGCACCGACGGCGCACTGGCCCCGCTGCGTGACCTGCATGAGATCTGCCGGCGGCACGGGGCCCTGCTGATCGTCGACGAGGCACATGCGCTGGGTGTGCGCGGTGCCGGCGGCCGCGGGCTGGTGCACGAAGTGGGACTGGCAGGTGCGCCCGACGTGGTGATCACCACCACGCTGTCCAAGGCTCTGGGCAGCCAGGGCGGCGCCGTGCTGGGTCCGGTGGAGGTTCGCGATCACCTGATCGACGCCGCCCGCACGTTCATCTTCGACACCGGTCTGGCTCCGGCGGCCCTGGGTGCGGCCTCGGCGGCCCTGGACGTCCTGATCGCCGAACCGACCCGCGCCACCGACGTGCTGCGCCACGCAAGCGTGCTGGCGCAGGTATGCGGCCTGCGCCACCAGCCGCCGTCCGCGGTGGTCTCCGTCATTCTGGGCGAGGCGGACAAGGCGGTGGCCGCCGCAACCGCCTGCTTGGACGCCGGAGTCCGGGTGGGCTGTTTCCGGCCGCCCTCGGTGCCCGCGGGCACGTCACGGCTACGGCTGACCGCGCGCGCGTCCCTGACCGAGCGTGATCTGGAGCTGGCGGGGCGGGTGCTGCGCGACGTGTTGCGCGATCACCCCGCCGTGACGTCATGACGGTCGTGATCATCACCGGTACCGGGACCGGGGTGGGCAAGACGATCGCCACCGCCGCGCTGGCCACTGCGGCACGGCAGGCGGGCCTGGATGTCGCGGTCTGCAAGCCGGTCCAGACCGGAATCGCCGACGGCGACGACGACTTGGCCGAGGTCGGCAGACTGTCCGGGGTGAGCGAACTGTTCGCTTCGGCCCGTTACCCGGAGCCGTTGGCCCCGGCCGCCGCCGCCGAGCAGGCCGGAATGGCGTTGCCGAGACGTTCGGAGCTGCTGTCGCTGGTTCGTGGCGCCGATCGCCCGGGCCGCCTGACCCTGGTGGAGGGTGCCGGCGGCCTGTTGGTCGAGCTGGCCGCCGACGGTGTGACGCTGCGAGATCTGGCGGTCGACCTCAATGCCGCCGTACTGGTGGTAGTGGGCGCGGAGCTGGGAACCCTCAACCACACGGCGCTGACTTTGGAATCACTTGCTGGGCAGGGCCTCTCGTGTGCCGGATTGGTGATCGGCAGTTGGCCCCAGCAGCCCGGACCGGCCGCCACCAGCAATCGCGCGGCGCTGGCCCGACAGGCGCCGGTACGTGCCGTGCTCCCGGCTGGAGCCGGGGCGCTGGAGGAGGCGGAATTCGCCGCCATGAGTGCCGCGGCGTTCGACCTCGACTGGGTGCGCGCCCTGGCCGGGTGAGCGATGGTGCACTCGCTCGAGCTGGTCTTCGACGACGCCACCGAGGCGTCGGTCCGGCGAATCTGGGCTCAGCTGGCAGCCGCCGGAGTGCCCAGTCAGAACCCGGCCGCCCGACCTCATGTCACCCTCGTGGTCGCCCAGCACATCGACCCGCGGGTGGACGCCGAGCTGAGTTCGCTTGTCGACCTGCTGCCGCTGGGCTGCACGCTGGGCGCGACGCTGATCTTCGGCCACTCCCACGGCGTCCTGGCGCGTCTGGTGGTGCCGACGATGGCGCTGCTGGACATGCATGAACAGGTGTATCGGCTCAGTGCGCCGCACCTGACACCTGGGCCGTTGCCCAACGTCAGGCCCGGTGCCTGGACCGCCCACGTGACGCTGGCCCGCCGACTGGATGCGGGCACGCTGGCCGGGGCGCAGCGCATCGCCGCCGGTTCGCCGGTGGCCGGCCGGTTCGTCGGGCTGCGGCGGTGGGATGGCGATGCACGCACCGAACACCCGATCGTCGGTGGTTAGCCGACGGAGAGCCCGGCCCGCAGGGCCAGCCCGTCGATCAGCAGGCCCAGGCCGAAGCCGAAAGCGCTGCTGGGATCGGTGTCGGGCGTGATCTCGGCGGCCCCGGCGGCGTCCCACTGCAGGCGGGACTGTTCGTCGGCGGTGAAACCCAAGACGTAGTAGACGACGGTGCGCGCGACCTGTCCGGCCTGATCCGGGTGCACCCCAGCCGCCGTGGCCGAGCGCGCCAGCAGCGCCAGAATGTCGGTGGCAGCCTGCGACTGGCCCGCCGCCATGCTGGCCGACACCAGTTCCGCACCGTCGGTGTGGGACAACAGCGCATCGCGCAGGCGCTCACCCAGCGTCTGGATCTGCCACTGCCAGCTGCCCGGACCCGGGTCGCCGCACGCGGGCGCCAGCACACGATCGGCCACCGCGCCCAGCAATTGCTGCTTGTTGGCGAAATGCCAGTACAGCGCGCTGGGGCTGACATTGAGCTCACGCGCCAGCCGGCGCATCGACAGGTCGGCGATGCCGTAGTCGTCCAGGATGGCGGTCGCCACCGCGACGATCTCGTCCTTGGGGTCACGTTTGTGCAGCTGCACCCCGCTAGCCTAACCTGAACACCGTTCAAGTCTTGAGGAGGAGCGGCGCGCATGACCGACGACATCCTGGCACTGGCCCGGGAACAGGTACTCGAGCGCGGCGAGGCATTGCGGCGCGACCAGGTCCTCGAGGTGCTGCAGCTTCCCGACGAGCGGCTCGAGGAGCTGCTGTCGCTGGCTCACGACGTGCGGATGCGCTGGTGCGGCCCGGAGGTCGAGGTCGAAGGCATCATCAGCCTCAAGACCGGTGGTTGCCCGGAAGACTGCCACTTCTGTTCACAGTCGGGTCTGTTCTCCTCGCCGGTGCGCAGCGCCTGGCTCGACATTCCCAGCCTGGTCGAGGCGGCCAAGCAGACGGCCAAGACCGGGGCCACCGAATTCTGCATCGTCGCCGCCGTGCGCGGTCCCGACGAGCGGTTGCTCGCCCAGGTCGCAGCGGGAATCGAAGCGATTCGCAACGAGGTCGACATCCAGATCGCCTGCTCGTTGGGCATGCTCACCCAGGAGCAGGTGGACCAGCTCGCCGCCATGGGCGTGCACCGCTACAACCACAACCTGGAGACCGCTCGATCGCACTTCACCAAGGTGGTCACCACCCACACCTGGGAGGAGCGCTGGGAGACCCTGCGCATGGTGGCCGAAGCCGGCATGGAGGTCTGCTGCGGTGGCATCCTGGGCATGGGGGAGACCCTGGAGCAGCGCGCGGAGTTCGCCGCCGACCTGGCCGAACTGAACCCCCACGAGGTACCGCTGAACTTCCTCAATCCGCGGCCCGGCACCCCGTTCGGTGACCTGGAGGTACTGCCGCCCGCCGACGCATTGCGCGCCGTCGCCGCCTTCCGGCTGGCGTTGCCGCGCACCATGCTTCGCTTCGCCGGCGGCCGTGAGATCACGCTGGGTGACCTGGGCGCCAAGCAGGGCATCCTGGGCGGCATCAACGCGATAATCGTCGGCAACTACCTGACCACGCTGGGCCGTCCGGCCGAGACCGATTTGGAACTGCTCGACGATCTGCAGATGCCGATCAAGGCACTCAACGCCAGCCTCTGATGGTCCGCGACCTGCCCGCTGCGCTGGGCGCCGGCATCTACAACGTCTACACCGGCGTGCAGAGCGATGACCCCGCCGGTGCGGCACTGCCCACCGCGGCTCAGTTGGGCCTGGAGCCGCCGCGATTCTGCGCCGCGTGCGGGCGCCGGATGATGGTGCAGGTCCGGCCGGATGGCTGGTGGGCCAAGTGCTCACGGCACGGCCTGGTGGATTCGACCGACCTGGACACCCGGCGGTGACACCCAACCCCGCCCCGCGGCTCACGCGCGGCCGGGCTCGCCTGGTCCTCGCCGGAGGATTGACCGCGGTCGGTCTGCCGGTAGGAGCCCTGTGGGCGTGGATCGCCCCACCCATTCACGGCGTGGTGGCGCTCACCCGTGGTGGCGAACGGGTCCAAGCCTATCTGGGCAATGAGGCCGAACACTTCTTCATCGCGCCGTTCCTGCTGCTCGGGCTGTGGGGAGTGGTGGCCGTCGTCGCCGCCGCCCTGGCCTGGCAGTGGCGGGCACATCGCGGACCGGGCATGATCGCCGGCCTGTCCGTGGGCCTGACTGCCGGGGCGGCCCTGTCGGTGTTGACTGGCAGCCTCCTGGTGCACCGGCGCTACGGCACCATCGACGTGGATGCGGCCCCGGTGACCCCGGAGCAACGTGTGCACTATGTCGCCGAGGGGCCACCGGTCTTCTTCGGCCACTCGCCGCTGCAGATTGCGGCCACACTGCTGTTGCCGGCGGCCACCGCGGCGCTGGTGTACGCCTTGTGCGCTACCTGGAGCACCCGCGAGGACCTGGGCGGTTATCCGCCCGAGCCCGCCCGAGGGCCGCTGGCGGGCGCACCGGCCCCAGACGGTGGGGTTACGCCGACCTACCGGTGATGACGCGTGCGGCCACCAGGCCGAGCCGGACCAGCCCGACGTAGGTCTTGGGGTTCAGCAGTGCCGGCCAGTCGCGACGGACCGGGTCCTGCGGCAGCGGCCGGTCGGCGAAGCGGTCACGCAGCCAGTCCAGCACCATGGGCGTCGACACCGGATGCAACGTGATGTGTTCGCTGAGCGGGTCGCGGTGGTAGGTCACCCGTGCTCCGCCCGCGGTGTAGGCCGCGGCGAGGGTGTCGATGTCGTGAACGGAGATCACCTGGTCGTGAATGGCCTGCAGCATCAGTATCGGCGGAACCGGCGCCGTGCCGCCGAGCCGGGTCTCCTCGAACACCTGCTGGACCACCGGCGTCTCCACCAGCTCATTGAGCGGTTTGTCGATGTAGGAGCTCAGGGACCGGTGATGTAGCCGCAGCACCGCCGCCGCGGTGCTGGTGGACTCCAGCATCCGCATCAGCGCGCGTCCATCGGTGGTGGCGTGCTGTTCGACGAATGCGTCGAGGTCCGGATAGACCCGCCGCAGCGCGGCGATCATGAGTGCCGGCAGGCCGGACCAGAATGATGCGTTCAGCCGTAACAGTGTGTTGCCCAGGTCGCCCACCGGGGAACCCAGCGCCACGCCGACGATATTGAGCTCCGGTGCGTAGCTGCCGCAGACCTCGGCGGCCCACGCCGTGGACAGTCCACCGCCGGAATAACCCCACAGTCCGATCGGGGCGTCACCCGGGAGCCCCACCTGCTCGCTGGCCAACGCCGCGCGCAGTCCGTCGAGCACGAAGTGGCCCGGCTCCACCGGCGCTCCCCAATGGCCGTCGCGGCCCTCGTGGTCGGGGATCGAGACGGCCCAGCCCTGCGCCAGGATGGCGGCGATCAGCACGAACTCCAGCTGGGTGAACGAGCCGTGCGCCTTGGCGCGTCGGCGTAAGGCGAAGGACGGGAAGCAGCGGCCGTCGACCGCGTCGATCGCGCACTGGTACGACACGATCGGGCAGGGGCGGGTTCGGTCAAGGTCGGCCGGCACCAACACGGTGGTGATCGCCGCCTGAGCGACGTCGTGGCGGTCAGTGCTGCGGTAGAGCAGCTGGGTGGCATGCAGACGCTGGGGAATCAGCCCCATGAAGGCCAGCTCGACCTCTCGGGAGCGCAAGACGGTGCCCGGCTCCGCGTGCTGGAAGCCCTCCGGTGGCTCGTAGAAGGGATCCTCGGCGGGCAGCCGGGGGCGCGCGGCCGGTTGCAGCGGCTCGTGCGGGGCCTGCCCGATCCACTCGACAGATGGTTCTCGGGCGAGGCTGTCGAAGTCCATCAGGGCATTCTGCCTAAGAGGGCATTAAGATTCCAGTCGACTCACCCGGGCGGCCGCAACGCGGCGAATTCGTCGGTGACCCGTAGTTCGGACTCGGTGAACCGGTAACGGGCTGCCGGACGGCCCCCGCTGCGCCCGGATCGGGCGGTGGTTCCGGTGCGGGTGATCACCCCGCGGCGCACCAATACCCGCTGCAGATTGGTGGCGTCGACTTGATACCCCAGCACCACGCTGTAGATGTCCCGAAGCGTCGAAAGTATGAATTCCGTTGGCGCCAAACCGAACCCGATATTCGTATAGGACATCTTGGCAACGAGCCGGCTGCGGGCGTGTGCCACCATCGGTCCGTGATCGAACGCCATGGGCGGTAGGTCGTCGACCGGATGCCAATGCGTGTCGCCGGGCAGCTCGGGATCGGCGGGGGAGGGCACCAGGCCCAAGAATGTCGAGGCGATGGTGCGAACGCCGGGAACCCGGCCTGGGTCGGAAAACACAGCCAGCTGCTCGAGGTGGGCGATCTCACGCAGATCGACTTTCTCGGCAAGCTGCCGGCGGGCCGAGGCCGTCACGTCTTCATCGGTGCGCAGCAGGCCGCCGGGCAGTGACCAGCGGCCCAACTGCGGTTCGCGGGCGCGTTCCCAGAGCAGCACGTTGAGTCGCGGTCGGCGCTGGTCGAGGCCGCCAACCTGGAAGACGACGGTGAGCACTTCATGCGCGGTGCTAGTATGGACCACGTTTTCGATTATAAGTCGAAAACCTGTTTTGAGAAGGAGTCACCCATGACCACCCTCACCGACAACGGTGTGCAGGCGGGCAAGCTGGCCGACCGCATCGTGAACTCGCCGGCCGGTTACAGCGGCATCGAGCCCGACGAGGAGTGGGTGGCCGAGATCCTCCGGCTCAAGCACGAACGCAATGCCACAATCCTGGCCCACAATTACCAACTGCCCGCGATCCAAGACATCGCCGACCATG
Organism: Mycolicibacter arupensis; assembly: GCF_002086515.1. Taxonomy (GTDB): domain Bacteria; phylum Actinomycetota; class Actinomycetes; order Mycobacteriales; family Mycobacteriaceae; genus Mycobacterium; species Mycobacterium arupense. The sequence goes on along the minus strand of NZ_MVHH01000005.1, from coordinate 73,811 downwards.
TCGGGGACTCCCTGGCGCTGGCGCGTATCGCGGCCACCGCCGACGAGGACACCATCGTGTTCTGCGGCGTGCACTTCATGGCCGAGACCGCAAAGATCCTGTCCCCGGACAAGACGGTGTTGCTGCCCGACACCCGCGCGGGATGCTCGCTGGCCGACTCGATCACCGCCGAGGAACTGCAGGCCTGGCGCAGCGAATACCCGGACGCGGTGGTGGTCTCCTACGTGAACACCACGGCGGCGGTCAAGGCCCTCACCGACTACTGCTGCACCTCATCGAACGCGGTCGACGTGGTCAACGCGATCGACCCGGACCGCGAGGTGCTGTTCCTGCCCGACCAGTTCCTCGGCCAGCACGTCAAGCGGGTCACCGGCCGCGACAATATCCACATCTGGGCCGGCGAATGCCACGTACACGCCGCCATCAATGGCGACGAACTCGAGGAGAAGGCGCGCGCCAACCCCGACGCCGAACTGTTCGTGCACCCCGAGTGCGGCTGCGCGACATCGTCGCTGTATCTGGTCGGCGAGGGTCACTTCCCCGCGGAGCAGGTCAAGATCCTCTCGACCGGCGGCATGCTCGAGGAGGCCGCCCGCACCGGGGCCCGCAAGGTGCTGGTGGCCACCGAGATCGGCATGATCCACCAGTTGCGCAAGGCCGCACCGCAGGTGGACTTCGAGGCCGTCAATCGCAAAGCGGCCTGCAAGTACATGAAGATGATCACCCCGGCGGCCCTGCTGCGCAGCTTGACCGAGGGTGCCGACGAGATTCACGTCGACCCCGAGACCGCCCGGCTGGCTGCCCGCAGCGTGCAGCGAATGATCGCGATCGGACACTCCGTTCCGGTCAGCAAGTGACCACTGAACCCACCTGGCAGCAACGTGCCGACGTCGTCGTCGTCGGCACCGGAGTCGGCGGGCTGGCGGCGGCGCGGGCCGCGCACCGCGCCGGGCGCACCGTGGTGGTGCTGAGCAAATCGGCTGCCGGATCAGCGGCGACGGCGACGCACTACGCCCAGGGCGGTATCGCGGTGGTGCTGCCCGACACGGACGACTCGGTGGCAGCCCACGTGGCCGACACCATGGCCGCCGGTGGTGGGCTCTGCGATCGCGGCGCGGTGACCTCGATCGTGGCCGACGGCTATCGCGCGGTGTCGGATCTAGCAGGTGCAGGAGCGGTCTTCGATCAGGATTCCGAGGGTCACTGGGCGCTGACCCGCGAGGGCGGCCACTCGCGGCGCCGGATCATTCACGCCGGCGGCGATGCGACCGGAGCCGAGGTGCAGCGCGCCCTGGACCACGCGGCGACGGTGCTGGACATCCGCGGCGGCCACGTGGTGCTCGCGGTGCTGCGCGATACCGACAGCGTCACCGGAGTGCTGGTGGCGAACGCCGACGGGATCGGCGTGATTCATGCCCCGTCGGTGGTGTTGGCGACGGGCGGATTGGGCCATCTGTACCGGGCGACCACCAACCCCGGTGGGGCGACGGGCGACGGGGTGGCCCTGGCGCTGTGGGCCGGCGTCGCGGTCAGCGACCTGGAATTCATCCAGTTCCATCCGACGATGCTGTTCGAGGCAGGCAGCGCCGGCGGGGGACGCAGGCCGCTGATCACCGAGGCGGTGCGCGGGGAAGGCGCCAGGCTGATCGACGCCCGGGGCGTCTCGGTCACCGACGGGGTGCACCCGATGGGGGATCTGGCGCCGCGCGATGTGGTCGCAGGTGCCATCGACGCCCGGTTGCGCGAGACCGGCGATGACTGCGTGTACCTCGATGCGCGCGGTATAGAGGGATTCGAGGGTCGCTTCCCGACCGTCACCGCGGCCTGCCGCGGCGCCGGTATCGACCCTGTGCACCAACCGATTCCGGTGGTGCCGGGCGCGCACTACAGTTGCGGCGGCATCGTCACCGACGTCGCCGGACGCACCGATCTGGCCGGGTTGTTCGCCGCCGGCGAGGTGGGCCGCACCGGAATGCACGGGGCGAACCGATTGGCGTCCAACAGTCTGCTGGAGGGGCTGGTGGTGGGCGAGCGGGCCGGAACCGGCGCCGCAGCGCACGCGGCAGCCGTGGGCCGGGTTCAGGCCACCGCGCCCGATATCGCGGGGCGCCCGGTACTGCAGCGGCGGATTCTGCAGGACGCCATGTCGCGCGATGCCTCGGTGGTTCGCGACGCGACGGGGCTGGCCCGGTTGCAGGAATTGCTCACCAGCGCCGCCGCGCGCCCGGTCACTGATCGGGCCGGCGTCGAGGATGCCGCCCTGACAGCCGTTGCCACGGTGGTGGTGGCGGCGGCGTCGGCACGATCCGAGAGCCGGGGCTGCCACCACCGGTCCGAATACCCGGGCGCAGATCCGGCGCAGGCTCGCAGTTCCACCATCCGGCTGCGCGACGGGGTCGTCGCGCTCGAGACACCCGCGGGAGTCAAGTGATGCTGTCCGAGACCGAGCTCGCCGAGGCGCGCCAGGTCATTTCCCGTGCCCTGGACGAAGATCTTCGCTACGGACCCGACGTCACCACCGCGGCGACGGTGCCTGCCGGTGTCACCGCTGAAGCCGCCATGGTCACCCGGGTGCCCGGGGTGATCGCCGGGGTGGACTTGGCCCTGCTGGTACTCGACGAGGTGCTGGGCGCCGACGGTTATCGGGTGCTGGATCGGGTGGCCGACGGTTCCCGGGTTCCCGGGGGTGCGGCGGTGTTGAGTCTGGCCGCCGACACTCGCGGCCTGTTGACCGCCGAGCGCACCATGCTCAACCTGGTCTGCCATCTGTCCGGTATCGCCACCGCCACGGCGGCCTGGGTCGATGCGGTGGAGGGCACCTCGGCGCGGATCCGCGACACCCGCAAGACGTTGCCGGGCCTGCGGGTGCTGCAGAAGTACGCGGTGCGCGTCGGCGGCGGGGTGAACCACCGCATGGGCCTGGGCGATGCCGCCCTGATCAAGGACAATCACGTGGCCGCGGCAGGCTCGGTGGCCGCGGCGCTGCGGGCCGTCCGAGCGGCTTCGCCCGAGGTGCCCTGCGAAGTCGAAGTGGATTCGCTCGAGCAGTTCGACGAGGTGCTGGCTGAGGCGCCCGAACTGGTGCTGCTGGACAACTTCGAGGTCTGGGAGACCCAGATGGCGGTGCAACGGCGCGATGCCCGCGCCCCCGGCGTGCTGCTGGAGTCCTCCGGTGGCCTCAGCCTTGAGAGCGCGGCGGCCTACGCCGCCACCGGCGTCGACTACTTGGCCGTGGGAGCCCTGACACATTCGGTGCGAGTGCTCGACATCGGCCTGGACATGTGAGGCCGCTGTCAGGCGATGTCGGTGACCAGCACCGCCACCTTGCGGTTCTGCACCCGCAGCAGGAACGGCAGTGAGGTGTCGCCCGAGCCGGCCGGCAGGATCCGCGGGTTCACCAGGTGAAGTTCCGTGCGGAACAGTCTGATGTCCGCCTCGCCCGCAGCCATCACGTTTTTGACCCAGTCGGTCTTGCCATGCCCGAGCGCGATCGCGAGGGTGTTGTCCTTGCGGTAGCTCGTCACGACCGTCTGGAAGGTCTTGCCGGACTTGCGTCCCCGGTGGGTGATCAACGACGTGCCCGGCAGGAACTTAGACAGCGGCTTGACCACCGGGTTGAAGTACTTGATCTGCAGGCGGTCCACCCATGCCGGGAATATCGCCGGCAGCGTGGACGGGTCGTCGGCTGCCATGGCAACTCCGTTCCTCAGTGGGGCGTGGCGGTAACGTCGAAAAATCGGTGTTCACCGACGTCACACTGCGCACCACCCTAATGGTGAGCCCCCCGACAGCGCGTCATCGCGGCGCTATCCCGGCGCTGCGATATTGACTTGAGCCCCTCTGGGACAATGGACGGCGTGAACACCGGCCTGATGGCACGCATCGACCTGCGCGGCACCAACCAGTCGGCCTCTTCGTCGAATCTCTCGCGGGCACGACTGCGCTCCGTGCTGCCGCGTGGAGGTGTGGACGTGGAGGCGGTACTGCCGCGGGTGCGGCCGATCGTCGAGGCGGTCGCGGAGCGCGGGGCCGCCGCGGCACTGGAGTTCGGCGAATCGTTCGATCGGGTGCGCCCGGCCACCGTCAGGGTGCCGGCTGCGGCGCTCGACACCGCCCTGGCCGAGCTGGACCCCGTCGTGCGCGCCGCTTTGGAGGTGGCGATCACCCGGGCCCGGCTGGTCCACACCGACCAGCGGCGCACCGACACCACCACCACGTTGGCCCCGGGTGCCACCGTCACCGAACGCTGGCTGCCGGTCGAACGCGTGGGCCTGTACGTCCCCGGCGGCAATGCGGTCTACCCGTCCAGTGTCGTCATGAATGTCGTTCCGGCCCAGATCGCCGGCGTCGCGTCCTTGGTGATCGCCAGCCCCCCTCAGGAGGCCTTTGCCGGCCTGCCGCACCCCACGATCCTGGCCGCAGCCCGGCTGCTCGGCGTCGATGAGGTCTGGGCGGTGGGCGGCGCTCAGGCGGTGGCGCTGTTGGCCTACGGAGGCACCGACATCGATCAGGGCGAGCTGGCCCCGGTGGACATGATCACCGGACCCGGGAACATCTACGTCACCGCGGCCAAGCGGCTGTGCCGGTCACAGGTCGGGATCGATGCCGAGGCCGGCCCCACCGAGATCGCGATCCTGGCCGACAACACCGCGAACCCTGCCCACGTGGCAGCGGACCTGATCAGCCAGGCTGAGCACGACGAGATGGCCGCCAGCGTGCTGGTCACCACCAGCCCCGAGCTGGCCGATGCCACGGCCCGCGAGGTGATCACCCAGCTGCAGACCACCGTGCACCGCGAGCGGGTCACCACGGCACTGTCTGGACCGCAGTCGGCGATCGTTCTGGTCGACGACCTGGACGCCGGCATCCGGGTGGTCAACGCCTACGCCGCCGAGCACCTGGAGATCCAGACCGCCGACCCCGCGGAGGTGGCCTCCCGGATCCGCTGCGCCGGGGCGATCTTCGTCGGTCCCTACGCGCCGGTGAGTCTCGGTGACTACTGCGCCGGTTCCAATCACGTGCTGCCCACCGCCGGTAGTGCGCGGTATTCCAGCGGGTTGTCCGTGCAGACCTTTCTGCGTGGGATCCACGTCGTCGACTACACCGAGGCCGCACTCAAGGATGTCAGCGGCAGCGTGATCGCCTTGGCCACCGCAGAAGACCTGCCGGCGCACGGCGAAGCGGTCCGGCGGAGGTTCGAGCAGTGAGCGCCATCGACTCCGCGCAGGGTGGGCGGATCACGCTGGCGGACCTGCCCTTGCGCGACGACCTGCGCGGCAAGTCGGCTTACGGTGCGCCGCAGCTGGAGGTTCCGGTTCGGCTCAACACCAACGAGAACCCGCACCCGCCCAGCGCCGCACTCGTCGACGATGTGGCGCGTTCGGTGCGGGAGGCCGCCGCGGAGTTGCACCGTTACCCCGACCGTGACGCGGTGGCGTTGCGCGCCGATCTGGCGGCCTATCTGACTGCCCAGACCGGGGTCGCGGTGGGGCCGGACAACGTGTGGGCGGCCAACGGCTCCAATGAGATCCTGCAGCAATTGCTGCAGGCATTCGGTGGTCCCGGACGCAGTGCCCTCGGATTCGTGCCGTCCTACTCGATGCATCCGATCATCTCCGACGGCACCCAGACGCGCTGGCTGGCGGCCAACCGGACCTCCGACTTCGGCCTGGACATCGGGGTAGCCCGAGCCGCCATCGCCGAGCACCGGCCCGACGTGGTGTTCGTCACCTCGCCGAACAACCCTTCCGGGCAGAGCGTCTCGCTCGCCGACCTGCGCAGCCTGCTGGATGCCGCGCCGGGGATCGTGATCGTGGACGAGGCCTACGGCGAGTTCTCGTCTGAGCCCAGTGCGATCGCGCTGATCGACGACTACCCGGCCACGCTGATCGTCAGCCGGACCATGAGCAAGGCGTTCGCGTTCGCCGGTGGCCGGCTGGGCTACCTGATCGCGGCTCCGGCCGTCATCGAAGCGATGCTGCTGGTACGCCTGCCTTATCACCTGTCGGTGCTGACACAGGTCGCTGCCCGGGCCGCACTCCGGCACGCCGACGACACCCTCGGCAGCGTCGCCAAATTGATCGCCGAGCGCGACCGTGTCTCGGAGTCTTTGTCCACCATGGGTTTCCGTGTCATTCCCAGTGACGCCAACTTCGTGCTTTTCGGTCAGTTCACCGATGCGCCCGCGACCTGGCAACGCTACTTGGACGCCGGTGTGCTGATCCGCGACGTCGGCATTCCCGGCTACCTGCGGGCCACCACCGGACTGCCGGAAGAGAACGACGCCCTGCTTGCCGCCAGCCGCCAGCTCGCGGTCACTGAACTCGCCCAACCGTCACGAGGAGCATCATGACCGGCAATCGCCGCGCCCGGGTGGAACGTGCCACCCGCGAATCCGACATCACGGTCGAACTCGATCTGGACGGAACCGGCATCGTCGACATCGACACCGGGGTGCCCTTCTTCGACCACATGCTGACCGCATTGGGCAGTCACGCCAGTTTCGACCTGAGCGTGCGGGCCCGCGGCGACGTCGAGATCGAGGCTCACCACACCGTTGAGGACACCGCGATCGTCCTCGGGCAGGCGCTGGGTGAGGCACTGGGGGACAAGAGGGGCATCCGCCGATTCGGCGATGCCTTCATCCCGATGGATGAGACGTTGGCGCACGCTGCCGTCGACGTGTCGGGCCGGCCCTACTGTGTGCACACCGGCGAGCCGGACCACTTGGTGCACACCACGATCGCCGGCACCCAGGCGCCCTATCACACCGTGATCAATCGGCACGTGTTTGAGACTCTGGCGTCCAATGCGCGCATCGCGCTGCATGTTCGGGTGCTCTACGGCCGTGATCCGCACCACATCACCGAGGCCCAGTACAAGGCCGTTGCCCGCGCGCTGCGCGAGGCTGTGGAGTTCGACCCCCGGGTGACCGGCGTGCCGTCCACCAAGGGTGCCCTGTGAGCAGCTCTGCCAGGCCCACGGTGGTCATCCTGGATTACGGATCGGGAAACCTGCGCTCGGCCCAGCGTGCCCTGCAGCGGGTGGGTGCCGACGTTGAGGTGACCGCCGACCCCGACGCCGCCGCCAATGCCGACGGTCTACTGGTGCCGGGTGTCGGCGCGTACGAGGCATGCATGCGTGGCCTGCGCGAGGTCAACGGAGACAAGATCATTGCCGAACGCGTGCAGGCAGGCCGGCCGGTTCTCGGAGTGTGCGTCGGCATGCAGATCATGTTCGCCCACGGTGTCGAGTTCGGGGTGGACACCGTCGGCTGCGGCCAGTGGCCTGGCGCGGTCACCCGGCTGGACGCCCCGGTGATCCCGCACATGGGGTGGAACCTCGTCGATGCCGCACCCGGCAGCACGTTGTTTGCCGGCTTGGATGCCGACACCCGGTTCTACTTTGTGCACTCGTACGCCGCGCAGCGCTGGGAAGGCCGTCCGGAGGCTTTGGTGACCTGGGCGACCCATCAGGTACCGTTCGTGGCGGCTGTCGAGGATGGGCCGTTGGCCGCCACCCAGTTTCACCCCGAAAAGAGTGGGGATGCCGGGGCGACGCTGTTGAGCAATTGGGTGGAGGCACTGTGAGTACGTCTGTGAGCAATGCGTTGATTCTGCTGCCCGCCGTCGATGTGGTGGACGGCCGGGCGGTGCGTCTGGTGCAAGGCAAAGCCGGCAGCGAGACCGAGTACGGATCTGCGCTGGACGCCGCGCTGGGCTGGCAGCGCGACGGAGCGGAATGGATCCACCTGGTGGACCTCGATGCCGCCTTCGGCCGTGGTTCCAACCGCGAGCTGCTCGCTGATGTGGTGGGCCGCCTTGACGTCAAGGTGGAGCTGTCCGGTGGGATCCGTGACGATGAGTCGCTCAAGGCGGCGCTGGCGACCGGCTGCGCCCGGGTGAACCTGGGCACCGCGGCGTTGGAGAACCCGCAGTGGTGCGCGCGTGCCATCGCCGAGTACGGCGAGAAGGTGGCGGTCGGGCTGGATGTGCAGATCGACCCCAGCCACCCCGAAGGTGCCCACCGGCTGCGGGGCCGCGGTTGGGAGACCGACGGCGGTGACCTGTGGCCGGTGCTGGAACGTCTTGACCGGGAAGGCTGTTCGCGCTACGTGGTCACCGATGTGACCAAGGACGGCACGCTGGGCGGGCCCAACCTGGAGCTGCTCGGTGCGGTCGCTGACCGCACTGATGCCCCGGTGATCGCCTCGGGCGGCGTGTCGAGCCTCGATGACCTGCGGGCGATCGCCACGCTGGTGGACCGGGGCGTGGAGGGCGCGATCGTCGGAAAGGCCCTGTACGCGGGCCGGTTCACTCTTCCCGAGGCGCTGTCCACGGTGCGGGGCTAGGGCCGGCATGGCGCTGGACACCGCGGATCTTAAGGCGCTGGTAGCAACCGCGTCGGAGATTCTCGATGTCGCGGCGGAGCCGTTCCTGGCCGGCCACCGCGCCGACTCGGCTGTCCGCAAGGGCGGCAATGACTTCGCCACCGAGGTCGACCTGGCCCTGGAACGGCAGATCACCGAGGCCCTGGTGTCCGCCACCGGAATCGGAGTGCACGGCGAGGAATTCGGCGGCCCCCCGATCGATTCCCCGTTGGTCTGGGTGCTTGACCCCATCGACGGGACTTTCAACTACGCGGCGGGATCGCCGATGGCTGCCATGCTGCTCGGACTGCTGTGCGACGGCGAACCGGTCGCCGGGCTGACGTGGCTGCCGTTCGCCGGCCAGCGCTACACCGCTTTTGCCGGTGGACCATTGATCCGCAACGGGGTACCCCAGCCGCGGCTGCAGACCGCCGACCTTGCCCACTCCCTGGTGGGGATCGGCACTTTCAACGTGGAGTGGCGAGGCAGACTGCCCGGTCGTTACCGACTCGCGGTGCTCGAAGGCCTGACTCGGGTGACCTCACGGACCCGGATGCACGGTGCCACCGGGATCGACCTGGCCTACGTCGCAGACGGAACACTGGGCGGTGCAATCAGTTTCGGCGACCACATCTGGGACCACGCCGCCGGAGTGGCCATGGTGCGCGCGGCCGGCGGTGTCGTCTCCGATCTGTCCGGAGAACCGTGGACGGCGCGATCGGAATCAACGCTGGTCGCCGCACCGGGCGTGCACGAACAGATCGTGGACATCCTCAAGCAAGTCGGCGCACCGGGGGACTACTGATAATGGAACCGATCCACAAGCACAGCGATGTGGCGGTACGGGTCATTCCGTGTCTGGACGTCGACGGAGGCCGGGTTGTCAAGGGTGTCAACTTCGCGAACCTGCGCGATGCCGGCGACCCGGTCGAGTTGGCCGCGGCCTATGACGCCGAGGGTGCCGACGAGCTGACCTTCCTCGATGTCACGGCATCGTCATCGGGTCGCGCCACCATGCTTGAGGTGGTGGCGCGCACCGCCGATCAGGTCTTCATTCCGCTCACCGTGGGTGGCGGGGTGCGCACGGTAGCCGACGTCGATGTACTGCTGCGGGCCGGCGCGGACAAGGTGTCGGTGAACACCGCTGCCATCGCCCGTCCGGAACTCTTGGGAGAACTGTCCCGTCAGTTCGGTTCGCAGTGCATTGTCCTTTCGGTCGACGCCCGTACGGTCCCCGCCGGTTCGGCGCCGACCGCCTCCGGATGGGAGGTCACCACCCACGGCGGCCGGCAGGGAACGGGCATTGATGCCGTCGAGTGGGCGGTCCGGGGCGTCGAACTCGGCGTGGGGGAGATCCTGCTGAATTCGATGGATGCCGACGGCACCAAGGCGGGATTCGATCTGGCCATGTTGCGTGCGGTTCGCGCCGCGGTGAGCGTGCCGGTGATCGCCAGCGGGGGAGCCGGTGCGGCTGAGCATTTCGCGCCCGCGGTGGCTGCAGGTGCCGATGCGGTCTTGGCCGCCAGTGTGTTTCATTTCCGGGAGCTGACCATCGGCCAGGTGAAGGCTGCGATGTCGGCCGAGGGCATCGTGGTGCGATGAGGAGGGGCGGCCGACGATGACACAACTGGATCCGGCTATCGCTGCCCGCCTCAAGCGCAATGCCGACGGGTTGTTTGCCGCGGTGGTTCAGGAACAGGGCAGCGGCGACGTGCTCATGGTCGCCTGGATGGACGACGATGCGCTGGCCCGCACTCTGGAAACCCGTGAGGCGACCTATTTTTCGCGCTCGCGCAATGAGCAGTGGATCAAGGGCGCGACGTCCGGCCACACTCAGTACGTCCGTTCGGTGCGCTTGGACTGCGACGGCGACACCGTTCTGCTGACGGTCGATCAGGCTGGGGGCGCCTGCCACACCGGCGACCACAGCTGCTTCGACGCCGACCTGTTACTGGGCCCCGCGGACTGATTCGGTGGCCGTGGCCGGGTGGCACCGGGCCTGACCCCTTCACGCAATTGGCCGGCGCCCCGGCCGAATCGCTGTTCACAAATCCAGCTGCGGCCTCGCGCTAATCGCTTCACCATGTGAATGTTCGGCCGTTGGCGCTGACGCAATCGCCGAATGAACGTGCTAGTCCAGCGTGAAATCTTCAGTGCTGCAGCGACTTACAGGAAGCCGAAGAATTAATCTTCCTTAACGTCAATTAATCGCTATATAGTGTCACGCGTGACGGCGGACCAAGCGAAGATCATGAGTCAGCGCGTTGACGTCCAGGCCGCCGCCATCTACGCGCGCATTTCTGCGGACATGGAGCGGTTGAACTATCGCCATACCGAGGCTCAAGAGCAGGAACTCTCCGAGCTGTCTGCACTGATCCACCGCAGCGAGGCACGGATCGCCACCCTCGGAGATCAAGTCGATAAGTCCCGGCATGAGCTCGCGACCACCTCGGCGCAGTACACCGAACTCGCGCGAGCAATCCCCGGAGACATTGCCGACCTCAGTGATCAGCTGACGTCGATCCTCTCGTCGGCGGCAGCCGAAGCCGAACGGATTCGCAACGACGCTCATGACCGCGCCTCCGAAATCCTCGCGGAGGCACAAAAGGAACATGAGACTGTGGTCGCGATGCGCGCCTGCCTGGAGGAGCAGGCCAGCCAAGTCGAGGCAGGCTTTGCAAGCCTGCGTCAGCAGGCCAGCCACGAGGCTGCCGACATAGTTCGCGAGGCCGAGCGGACAGCGGCGGAGCTGCTGGCCCAGGTTCGGCTTGATATCGAAGCGCAGCAGGCGGCTGCCCAGGCCAAGCTGCAGGAACTCATGAAGGTCCGCTCGATCATCACCGAACAGCTGCGGGACTTCTACATCAAGTTCAACGAGCTGGACCAGGCCGCCGAGCCGATCGGCCAGGTGCGGGCAGTGACCGTAGCCTCGCACCGGGTTCGCGACTCGGAGCGCGACGAGGCCTGGGATGCCCGGCTTCAGCAGCTCCTGCCGACGAATCTGCTGGTGCCGACCACTGCAGACCCCCAACTCCCCGATGAAACAGAACCCCGCTAGGAGTCTTCGACCATGAGCACAGCGCTTTCCGTGTACGAACCAGAACTCCCCACCTTCACCACACAACTCCGCGGCCTCGATCGCAGCCAGGTGACGGACTACATCCAGCAATTGCACCAAGAGCTCGACACTCTCAAAGGGCGCATCCCAGCCCTTGAGGGTCAGCTCTCGGAGGCCCAGCGCGACCTTGCCAACACCGACGACGACCGGACCCGGCTGCGCGCTGAGATTGAGGCGCTGCGCGGTGACATCGCCCGGCTGTCCGGCCCGATTGATTCGGTGGAGGGCATGTCCGACCGAATCGCACGCATGATGCGGGTCGCCTCCGATGAGGCGCGGCGCACCAAGGCCATGGCGGAAGAAGAGGCCGAAGCGCTCACCCGCCACCTGCGCGACGAGCTCGAGGCCGCTCGCCAGGACCGCGCAGCAGCCAGTGCCGCGTTGGCCGAACTTCAGGAGTCGACCTCGCTGCGCCGCGAGCAGATCCTGACCGAGGCCAAAGCCGAGGCCGAAGAGCTGCTGGTGGCCGCGCAGGCCGAATGCGCTCGCCTGATCAGTGAGACCGAGGAAGCCGAGCGTGCGCGCCGGGAGTCAGCGCAGCGACTCGCTGATGAAGACGAGCGGCGGCGCCGCGAGAGCGAGCGCCGTCGACGCGAGAGCGAGCGCGAGCTGTCCAAGCAGGTGAGTGCGGCGTGGGAACAGGCGCAGACCCAGATTGCCAACACCGAAAAGGACAGCCGGCTCAAGGCGGCAGCGCTGATCGCCACCGCAGAGCGTGAAGCCAAGCTGATCATGGAGCGCACCGATGCCGAGGTCATGCAGCTGATTCACGTTCGCGGGGACGTGGTCGGTGCGCTCAGTGAGATCCAGAGCCGGATCGAATCCGCCATCCGCCGCGACCGGATGAGCGTGGTCAAGCGATCAGACTCGGAGCAGGCCTGAGCCTGGTCGCTGAGCAAATCTCCGGTGTGGGTGCTTGACGATTCCAGCAGCTGCTTGCGAACGCGGCGTCCGGCCCAGAGTGAGCCCCCACCAGCAAATTAATTAAATTAACCTTGGCGCCTATTAGTTGCAGCTTATTGAGGATGGTGGCCGATCCTCTAACTCACGGAGCAAATGTAATCCGTGATACCGGCCGCGGATGCCCGAGCTGCCTTACTTCGACCTCCTGATCGATGATCGTCCTGCCCGTGGCGAACTGAGCCAACTGTGGGAAGACCAAGTGCACTGGGGCTACTGGGAGACACCCAACAGCGCCGATGGCACCCTGGCCGACTACGTCGCAGCCATGGAGCTGATGAACGGGGTGCTCCTGGGGGCCGGAAGGGTCGCAGACGGGCAGACGCTGCTGGATGTGGGCAGCGGATTCGGCGGGACCATCCGGCAGATCAATGCCACGCATTCCGACATGGCTCTCACTGGCCTGAATATCGACCCGCGCCAGCTGTCCGCCGCTGCAGCCGTGAGCACACCTGCCGCCGGCAACACCATCGCCTGGTTCGAAGGTGACGCGTGCCGGTTGCCGTTCGAGGACAACTCTTTTGATCGAATCCTGGCCGTCGAATGTATCTTCCACTTCCCGTCTCGGGAGAAGTTCCTCGTCGAGGCCGCGCGAGTACTCAAGCCAGGCGGCTACCTAGCCGTGTCGGACTTCGTGCCGATCGCGATGTTCTTCGGCAAGACTCCGATCTGGATGGCGATCCGCAGCCGGATCGCCAAGTCCTACGGGACGCTCGGCAGTGTCCCGTTGCGGTCCTACAAGAGCATGGGCACACGCGCCGGACTACGCCTCGAGTCCTCGCGCAACATCCGGAAACAGACATTTCCCACGTACCCGTTCCTGCTGAAATTCTTCCGCGCGCACGAGTCAGCGGACATTCGCAAGACCATGCTCGTCGGTACCCGGTGGATGAACCGGTTGTCCCGGCTCGGACTTCTTCAGTACCAGGTCTACACGTTTCGCAACCCCGAATGACCCTCTGCCGCTAGGCAGTACGTCGCGCGCGCAGCACCTCCAGAGCCTTGTCGGCATGGGCGTCCATGGAGAACTCACTGGAGATCACGTCCAGCACCCTGCTATCGGTGTCGATGACGAAGGTGGTCCGCTTCACCGGGATGAGCCGGCCCAGCATGCCTCGCTTGACACCGAACTGGGTGGCCACCGCACCGTCGGCGTCGGAGAGCAGGGGATAGTCGAAACCCTGTTGTTCGGCGAACTTGGCCTGCTTGGCCACCGCGTCGGCGCTGATGCCGACCCGGGTGGCCCCGACGGCGGCGAACTCGCCGGCCAGGTCGCGGAAGTGGCAGGCCTCCTTGGTGCAGCCCGGCGTCATGGCCGCCGGGTAGAAGAACAGCACCACCGGCCCCTGGGTCAACAGTTCGCTGAGCCGGCGCGGGGCCCCAGTCTGATCGGGGAGCTCGAAGTCGGCCACGGTGTCACCGGTTTTCATGGCGGCCAGGCTACTCCGGCAACCGACGTGGTGGCGGGGATAGGGCTGAGCGTGCCCCCGGCGCTGGTTCTGGGAAGATGTGGGCGTGCAAACCACGAGCACTTCTAGGGCCGGGGTCACCTCCCGGGAGGACTTCCGTGCACTGGCGGCTGAGCACCGGGTGGTCCCGGTAACTCGCAAGGTGCTGGCGGACGCCGAGACGCCGCTGTCGGCATACCGCAAGCTGGCGGCCAATCGCCCCGGCACCTTCCTGCTGGAGTCGGCCGAGAACGGGCGATCGTGGTCACGATGGTCGTTCATCGGCGCAGGCACTACGTCGGCGCTGACGGTGCGCGAGGGCAACGCGGTGTGGCTGGGAGCGGCCCCACAGGGCGCACCCACCGGGGGAGACCCGCTCCAGGCCCTGCGCGACACGCTGACCCTGTTGGAGACGGCCGCCATCCCAGGGCTGCCACCGCTGTCGAGCGGGCTGGTGGGCTTTTTCGCCTACGACATGGTGCGCCGGCTCGAGCGCCTGCCGGAGCTGGCCATTGACGACTTGGCGCTGCCCGACATGCTGTTGTTGCTGGCCACCGATATGGCCGCCGTCGACCACCACGAGGGCACCATCACCCTGATCGCCAACGCGGTGAACTGGAACGGCACCAGCGAACGCGTCGATGCCGCCTACGACGACGCGATCGCGCGGCTGGACGTGATGACCGCGGCGCTGGCGCAGCCGCTGGAGTCCAGTGTGGCCACCTTCGAGCGGCCCGCGCCGGTCTACCGCGAACAGCGCACCCCCGAGGAATACGGGGAGATCGTCGAGCGGCTGGTCGGGGAGATCGAGGCCGGTGAGGCCTTTCAGGTGGTTCCCTCGCAGCGTTTCGAGATGACGACCTCGGCAGACCCGCTCGATGTCTACCGAATGCTGCGGGTGTCCAATCCGAGCCCCTACATGTACCTGCTGCAGGTCCCCGACGACGCCGGCGATCTGGCGTTTTCGATTGTGGGTTCCAGTCCCGAGGCGTTGGTGACCGTTCAGGACGGTCGCGCCACCACGCACCCGATCGCGGGAACCCGGTGGCGGGGTGCCACCGAGGAGGAAGACCAGCTGCTGGCCAAGGATCTGCTGAACGACGAGAAGGAGATCGCCGAGCACCTCATGCTGGTCGACCTGGGCCGCAACGACCTGGGCCGGGTATGCATTCCAGGCACCGTGCGGGTCTCGGACTACAGCCACATCGAGCGCTACAGCCACGTCATGCACTTGGTGTCCACGGTGACCGGAGAGCTGGCTCAGGACCGGACCGCACTGGATGCGGTGACGGCGTGCTTTCCGGCCGGCACCTTGTCCGGGGCGCCCAAAGTACGAGCCATGGAGCTGATCGAGGAGGTCGAGAAGACCCGTCGCGGCCTCTACGGCGGTGTCGTGGGCTATCTGGACTTCGCGGGCAACGCTGACTTCGCGATCGCCATCCGCACCGCTCTGATGCGCGATGAGACGGCCTATGTCCAGGCCGGTGGCGGCGTCGTCGCCGATTCCAACGGCCCCTACGAATACACCGAGGCCTCCAACAAGGCCCGCGCGGTGCTGGCGGCGATCGCGGCCGCTGAATCGCTGTTGCCGCCGGGGACCGATGGCTGAGGGCGAAGGCCGTCCTCACAACCGCGCGTTGCGGGCGGCTCAGCTGCTGCTGGTGGTGGCCGCCGGCGGCCTCTGGGGCGCGTCGCGCCTGCCCTGGGTGGTGATCGACTCATCCGACGGGCTTGGGCAGCCCAAACAGATCACGGTCAGCGGGGCGCAGTGGTCGACGGCGCTGGTGCCCCTGGCGCTGCTGTGTCTGGCTGCCGCTGTGGCGGCCATGGCGGTGCGCGGCTGGCAATTGCGGGTGTTGGCGGTGGTCCTGGCCGTGGTCAGCCTGGCGAGCGGCTATCTGGCCATCAGCGTGTGGGTGGTCCGCGATGTCACGTTGCGGGCCCTGGACATCGCCGAGGTCCCGCTGACGTCGCTGCTGAGCACGCAGCGCCATCTCACCGGAGCGGTGGTGAGCCTGGCCGCAGCCCTGTGCACACTGGCCGCGGCGGTCCTGTTGATGCGTACTGCCTCCCATCGCGCTGGCGCCGTCACCAGATACGCCGCGCCCGCTGCGCGCCGCGCGCGGGCGCAAGAGCTCGAACTCGGGGGCAAGGATGACCCGGAGATCTCGGAGCGAATTATGTGGGATGCCCTCAACGAGGGCCGCGACCCCACCGGCGATCCGGATGACCGGGCTACCGGCCCGGACGGCGAGGGCCGGTGACACCGCGGGCAGCGACAGTCGTTACCCTTCGATAAAGGTCTTCGACGAAGGTCCGCTCGGACGCAGGAGAGGAAACGGCAGGCATGACTTCGGCATCCGTCCTCGACTCCATCATCGAAGGAGTCTGCGCCGACCTTGCCGTCCGAGAGGCTGCCGTGCCCCTGGCGGAGGTCAAAGCCGCCGCCGAGGCCATGCCACCACCTCGCGACGTGATGGCGGCGCTGCGTGAGCCCGGCATCGCGGTGATCGCAGAAGTCAAGCGGGCCAGCCCGTCCAAGGGTCAGCTGGCACCCATCGCCGACCCGGCGGATCTGGCCAGCGCGTATGCCGACGGCGGGGCCCGGGCTATCAGTGTCTTGACCGAGCAGCGCCGGTTCAACGGGTCGCTGGCCGACCTGGACGCCGTGCGTGCCGCCGTGTCAATTCCGGTGCTGCGCAAGGACTTCATCGTGCGGCCGTACCAGATTCATGAGGCCCGCGCGCACGGCGCGGACATGCTGCTGCTGATCGTGGCGGCACTGGAGCAACAGGCATTGGAATCGATGCTGGACCGCACCGAGTCGCTGGGCATGACCGCTCTGGTCGAGGTGCACACCGAGCAAGAGGCTGACCGGGCACTGACCGCCGGGGCCAAGGTGATCGGCGTCAACGCGCGTGACCTGACCACGCTGGAGGTCGACCGCGACTGCTTCGCGCGCATCGCGCCCGGACTGCCCACCGAGGTGGTCAAGATCGCCGAGTCCGGGGTGCGCGGGACCGCCGACCTGCTGGCGTACGCCGGTGCCGGTGCGGACGCCGTCCTGGTTGGCGAGGGACTGGTCACCAGTGGTGATCCGCGGGCCGCCGTTGCCGATTTGGTCAGTGCGGGTAAGCATCCGTCCTGCCCGAAGCCGGCCCGCTAGATGTCAGACACCCCGAACTCGAGCTTCCCGCGTGCCAGCGCCGGAATTGCCGAGCCGTCCCGTCACGAGCCCGATGCCCGCGGGCACTTCGGCGTCTACGGAGGCCGCTACGTCGCCGAAGCGCTGATGGCGGTCATCGAAGAGGTCACCGCGGCGTACGACAAAGTGCGCAACGACCGGGAGTTCCTGGACACCCTCGACAACCTGCAGACGCACTACACCGGTCGGCCCTCACCGCTGTATGAGGCCGAGCGCCTGACTGCGCACGCCGGGGGAGCCCGCATCTTTTTGAAGCGGGAAGACTTGAACCACACCGGTTCTCACAAGATCAACAACGTGCTGGGTCAGGCGCTGTTGGCCCGGTACATGGGTAAAACCCGGGTGATCGCCGAGACCGGTGCCGGCCAGCACGGCGTTGCCACCGCCACCGCCTGCGCGCTGCTCGGGCTTGAGTGCGTGATCTACATGGGCGCCGTCGACACCCGTCGCCAGGCACTGAACGTGGCTCGGATGCGGCTGCTCGGCGCCGAAGTGGTCTCGGTCGAATCAGGTTCGCAAACCCTCAAAGACGCCATCAACGAGGCCTTCCGCGACTGGGTCACCAACGCCGACCGCACCTACTACTGCTTCGGCACCGCAGCCGGGCCGCACCCGTTCCCGGCCATGGTTCGCGATTTCCAGCGGATCGTCGGGCTGGAGACACGGGTGCAGATCCAGCAGATGGCCGGTGGGCTGCCCGACGCGGTGGTGGCGTGCGTGGGCGGCGGCTCCAACGCCATCGGCATCTTCCACGCGTTCATCGACGACCCTGCGGTTCGCCTTGTCGGTTTCGAAGCCGGCGGCGACGGCGTGGACACCGGGCGGCACGCGGCGACCTTCGCGGGCGGATCACCGGGTGCCTTCCAGGGTTCGTTCTCCTATCTGCTGCAGGACGACGACGGCCAGACCATCGAGTCGCACTCGATCTCGGCCGGCCTGGACTATCCGGGGGTGGGTCCCGAACACGCCTGGCTGCGTGAGACCGGCCGCGCCGAGTACCGACCGATCACCGATACCGAGGCAATGGACGCCTTCGGAATCCTTTGTCGCACTGAGGGGATCATTCCCGCGATCGAGTCCGCGCACGCGGTGGCCGGCGCCCTGAAGCTAGCCGCTGAGCTGGGGCCCGGAAAGGTGATCGTGGTCAACGTGTCCGGCCGCGGAGACAAAGATGTAGAGACCGCGGCCAAGTGGTTCGGGCTGCTCGACGAGACGGGGGGAGCTTCGTGAGCTCCCACGCCGGCGATCGGCTGGCCCCGCTGTTCGACGCGTGCCGGGCCGAAGGCCGCGCTGCACTGATCGGGTACCTACCGACCGGTTATCCGGACGTACCGGGCTCGATCGCCGCGCTGACCGCCCTGGTCGACGCCGGTTGTGACCTGATCGAAGTCGGTGTGCCGTACTCCGACCCGGGGATGGACGGCCCCACCATCGCACGCGCCACCGAAATTGCCCTACAGGGCGGAGTGCGGGTACGCGACACGTTGGCCGCGGTTGAGGCCATCGCCAACGCCGGCGGACGCGCCGTGGTGATGACGTACTGGAATCCGGTGCTGCGCTACGGCGTCGACGCGTTCGCCCGCGATCTCGCGGCAGCGGGTGGACTGGGTTTGATCACCCCTGACCTGATCGTCGACGAAGCCGACGACTGGCTGGCCGCCTCCCAAGCGCACGCGCTGGACCGAATCTTTCTGGTGGCACCGTCCTCGACGCCACAACGCCTTGCCGAGACCGTCAAGGCGACCAGCGGGTTCGTCTACGCCGCTTCGACCATGGGTGTCACCGGTGCCCGCAACACAGTGTCGAACGCCGCGCCCGAACTGGTGGCCAGGGTGCGCCAAGTCTCCGACATCCCCGTCGGAGTTGGGCTGGGTGTGCGATCGGGCGCACAGGCCGCCGAGATCGGCGCCTACACCGACGGCGTCATCGTCGGTTCGGCGCTGGTCACCGCGCTCGCCGATGGGCTGACCGAACTGCGGTCGTTGACTCAAGAACTCGCTGCCGGTGTGCGTCACAAGGTTTCAGCGCCATGACCCTGGATTGGCTGACGTATTTCCCCAGTCCTGCCCGCGGCGTCTGGCACCTGGGTCCGGTGCCGATTAGGGCCTACGCCCTGTGCATCATCATTGGCATCGTCGCCGCCCTGCTGATCGGCGATCGCCGGTGGCGGGCCCGTGGCGGTGAGCCGGGCGTCATCTATGACATCGCGTTGTGGGCCGTGCCGTTCGGTCTGATCGGTGGGCGGCTCTACCACCTGATGACCGACTGGCGGACCTACTTCGGCGAGGGCGGTGTCGGCTGGGAAGCAACGCCGCGGATCTGGGACGGCGGTCTGGGAATCTGGGGCGCGGTGGCACTGGGCGGGGTTGGCGCCTGGATCGGCTGCCGCCGCCATGGCATCCCGCTACCGGCGTTCGGCGACGCGGTCGCCCCCGGAATCGTGTTGGCGCAGGCCATCGGCCGTATCGGCAATTACTTCAACCAGGAGCTCTACGGCCGGGAGACCACGCTGCCCTGGGGCCTGGAGATCTTCTGGCGCGAGGATGCCGCGGGGGTGCGCGATCCCCACCTGCTCGACGGCGTCTCCACCGGCGAGCTGTACAAGATCGTTCAGCCGACGTTCCTGTACGAATTGCTCTGGAATCTCGTGGTGTTCGTGGTGCTGATCTACGTCGACCGGCGTTTCCGCATGGGACACGGACGGTTGTTCGCGCTCTATGTGGCGGGCTACTGCATCGGCCGGTTCGGCATCGAGTTGCTCCGTGACGACGCTGCGACCCATATCGCCGGAATCCGGGTCAACTCGTTCACCTCCACCTTCGTGTTCATTGGCGCGGTGGTATACCTCCTGCTCGCAGCCAAGGGGCGCGAGGATCCCGAGGCCATTCGCCGCGGGTGGCAACCCGAGGACAGCGGCGAGCAGGAGCTGGCGGTGGAGTCAGAGGAGACGGCTGAGCCGGGTGCTGAGCCCGACGGCGAAGCACCCGATGAGCGTGACGAATCCGACACCCTTGAAGTGGCTGCGGCAGGAGTCGAACCGCCCGGCGACGACGAGCCCAGCGAAGTCACGTCCGACGAGGACGAGCCAGCCGCCACGGCCGAGGACGACGAATCGGACGCGCAGGCCGAGATCGCGCAGACCGAGGTCGAGCCGGTTCAGGCCGATCCCGATGAGGCAGTGCCGGGTGAGGAGTCCGAACAGCCCGACACCGCCGACGCGGATTCCGAGCCCGAGCCCGACAGCGACGATTCGCCGGAGGTCGAGGCCGCCGACGACGACACCACTGATCCCGCCGAACCCCCGGCCGACGACACGGCAGATGACACGGCCGACGCCGAGGGCGAAGCTGGTGTCATCGACGAAGAATCGGACGGCGCCGATGGCGAATCGGATGCCTCCCAGGACGCTGAACAGCGCGGATAGCCAGTCGGCCGCCAGCTCCGGTATTTCTGGCATGCTGCAGTCATGAGCGATCCGTCGTGGCCCCCACCGGGTCCACACGGCGGGTGGCAGCCCTATCCGCCACCGCCCGGCTATCCGAGTGCGTGCCCGGGCTACCCGGACGCGTGGGCGCCCTATGGGCGGCATCCGGTGACCGGGCAGCCGTACTCGCCGAAGTCGAAGGTCACCGCCGCCCTGTTGCAGCTGCTGGGGTTCTTCGGCTTCCTTGGGTTCGGCCGGATGTATCTGGGCCAGACTGGTCTGGGGTTGGTGCAGCTGCTGATCGGTGTGCTGGCCACCATCACCACCTACGGGCTGGGGATCATCGTGCCGTTCGCGTGGGGTGTTATCGACGCCGTCTTGATACTGAGTGGACGGGTGCACGACAAGCAGGGCCGACTGCTGCGTGGCGGCACCTGATGTGGCCGCAGCAACCGTGTGTCACATGGATTTTCTTTGACCGCAACCATTCCTGAGGAAGACAGCTCAGCCGGCCCGACTATGCTGGCGCTGTGAATAGACGCGGAAAGATCGTCTGCACTCTCGGTCCTGCGACCCACTCCGCGGAGATGGTCCGGGCACTGGTCGACGCGGGCATGGATGTGGCTCGCCTCAACTTCAGCCACGGTGAGCACGCAGACCACCAGGCTTCCTACGAGTGGGTGCGCGCCGCCTCGGACGCGACCGGGCGCGCAGTCGGTGTGCTCGCCGATCTTCAGGGCCCCAAGATCCGGTTGGGCCGCTTCGCAGATGGCCCGGTCTACTGGGCGAACGGCGAGACGGTGCGCATCACCGTCGAAGACTGCCCCGGCGACCACGACCGGGTTTCCACCACCTACAAGAAGCTGGCGGCCGACGCGGCTCCGGGCGACCGCGTGCTAGTCGATGACGGCAAGGTCGGGCTGGTGGTCGAGCACATCGATGGCGATGACGTGGTGTGCAGCGTCACCGAGGGCGGTCCGGTCAGCAATCACAAGGGCATGTCGCTGCCAGGCATGAAGGTGTCCGCTCCCGCGCTGTCGGAGAAGGACATCAGGGACCTAGAGTTCGCTCTCGAGCTCGGGGTCGACATTGTGGCGCTGTCGTTCGTGCGCTCACCGTCGGATGTTGAGCTGGTGCACGAGGTGATGGATCGGGTGGGACGCCGGGTCCCGGTGGTCGCGAAGCTGGAGAAGCCGGAGGCCATCGAGAACCTCGAGGCCGTGGTGTTGGCCTTCGATGCGGTGATGGTGGCCCGGGGCGACCTCGGTGTGGAGCTGGCTCTCGAAGAGGTGCCGCTGGTACAGAAGCGTGTCATCCAGGTGGCGCGCGAGAATGCGCGCCCGGTGATTGTGGCGACTCAGATGTTGGAGTCGATGATCGAGAACTTCCGGCCCACCCGGGCGGAGGCCTCCGATGTGGCTAACGCGGTGCTCGACGGCGCCGACGCGGTCATGCTCTCGGGGGAGACGGCGGTGGGCAAATATGCCCTGGACGCCGTGCGAACCATGAGCCGCATCATCTGCGCGGTGGAGCAGAACTCGACGGCGGCACCGCCGTTGACCCACGCGCCCCGCACCAAGCGCGGGGTGATCTCGTTCGCCGCGCGTGAGATCGGTGAACGCCTCGATGCCAAGGCGTTGGTGGCGTTCACCCAGTCCGGGGACACGGTGCGCAGGTTGGCGCGGCTGCACACGCCGCTGCCGTTGTTGGCGTTCACCGCGATGCCGGAGATCCGAAGCCAGTTGGCGATGACTTGGGGGACTGAGACATTCATCGTTCCGCAGGCTCACACCACCGACGGAATGATCCGCCAGGTGGACAAGGCACTGCTTGATCTGGGCCGCTACCAGCGCGGTGATCTGATGGTGATCGTCGCAGGTGCCCCCCCGGGAACCGAAGGCTCCACCAACATGATTCACGTGCACCGGATCGGGGAGGACGACATCTAGTGTCGTCCGAGCCGAATACGGATCTCGAAGAACTGCTGGCCGTACTGGATCTCACGGGTGTCGACGACGACGTTTTCGTCGGATCGCATCCCAGCAAGACGCCGATACGCACCTTCGGCGGTCAGCTGATGGCACAGTCGTTCGTCGCCTCCAGCCGCACGGTCGCCGGGCACCTTCCGCCTGGAGCGCTCTCGGTCCACTTCATCAACGGCGGCGACCCGGGTCGCGACATCGAGTTCCGGGTGCACCGGCTGCGCGATGAGCGCCGGTTCGCCAATCGCCGCGTTGATGCACTGCAGGGCGAGACGTTGATCGCCACGTCGATGGTGTCTTACCTGGCGGCCGGCAGCGGCCTGGAACACGCCGTGACGGCGCCCACTGTCGCCGAGCCGGAGACGTTGCCCAGGCTCGGTGAACTCCTGAGCGGTTATGAGGAGGTGGTGCCGGGCTTCGTCAATGCACCGCACCCGATCGAGTGGCGCTACAGCAACGACCCGGCCTGGGTGATGCGCAGCCAGGGCGGACGACTCGAACACAATCGGGTCTGGCTCAAGGCCGACGGCACCATACCCGACGATCCGGTCCTGCACACCGCGATGATGGTCTACTCATCGGACACCACGGTGCTGGATTCGATCATCACCACCCACGGGCTGTCGTGGGGCTTCGACCGGATCTTTGCCGCCAGCGCCAATCACACAGTGTGGTTTCACCGGCCGGTTCGGTTCGACGAGTGGGTGCTGTACGCGACGTCGTCACCGGTGGCCGCAGACTCGCGCGGATTGGGCACCGGGCACTTCTTCGACAGATCCGGGCAGGTTCTGGCGACAGTCACGCAAGAGGGTGTGCTGAAATATTTCCCCAGCACCAAACCCCAGCAAGCCGGAGGCTAGGCAGGCATCAGCCCGTTGTCGGTCTCCTCTTGGACCCGGGGGGCGTCGGCGCCGCTGCCGAAGGTGTTCTCGAAGTGCTCACGGAACCTCTCGGTGCATTCCTGCTGGGCTTCGGCGTCCGATCCGGCCTTAGTCATGCAGGCCACGTAGTCGCCGCCGCCGGCGGTCCGCCAGATCCCGACGTAGATGAAGATGCAGCCGATCCCAGCGATCACCGCCAGGGCACCCAGGACGATTCCGGCCAGCGCGACTCCGCCGTTATCGGCCTCTCCGCGCTTGGCTCGGCCGCGGCCGACGATTCCCAGCACCACGGCCACCAGGCCCAGCCCGACCCCGCCGATCACCGACAGTGCCGTCACGATGCCGGCGATGGCCACCACCAGGGCAGCGATGCCGGCGCCGTTGCGAAGTACCGGTGCGGGTGCCGGCGGGGGATAGCCGGGATATTGCCCGGGCGCCGGGTAGGAGTACGGGTAGGCCGGCGGAGGGGGGTAGCTGCCGCCGGCCGGGGGCCAGGAAGGTTGCGACTCAGGCGACAGCGAGGGCATGCCGGACTCAGGCATTGAGCAGACTCCAGATCAGAGCTTCAGTCAGGTGTCGAAACGGGTCAGGACCCACCCTACCCGCGACACGGCTTCGGGGCCGGGCGCTGTCTGGCGGCGGGCTATCCGGCAGACAGCGCGGCAGCGACTTTGTGCGATGCACCCCGGATCTTGAGTGCGGTGACGATCTCGACGAGCCCGATGACGATCAGCCAGCTGCCCACGACCAGAGCCAGCACCCACAGCGAGGCGAACGGCGAGGCCAACGTCACCAGACCGGCGAGCAGGCTGACCGCACCCATGAAGATCTGCCAGCCTCGGCCGGGCAGATCCGGGTCGCTGATGGCGGCGACGGTGGTGGCCACGCCACGGAAGATGAAGCCGACCGCGATCCAGATGGCCAGCAGCAGCACCGCCAGGGCCTCTTCGTCAGAGTTGAAGTGCCGGAAGCACAGGACCGCCAGAATCACCGACGCGGTACCGCTGAGGAACAACAGCACCCGTCCGCCGGCGGACATGACGGGCAGGCTGAACGCGAAGATCAGCTGGGCGATGCCGGTGACCACCAGGTAGACCCCGAAGAGCACCGCGGCAGCAAGGATGGTCCGGCCTGGCCAGACCAGGACCAGCACGCCCAACGCAAGGGCCAAGACACCAGAGACCAGTGTCGACTTCCACAGATTCGGCAGCAGATTCGAAACCGATGTTTCCATGGCCGAAGTCTGACACAGTTGCGCCGTTCCGGCCGGGTATTGACTGCCGCTCAGTAACTGGTGACGACGTCCTGGCTGTGGCGGTCGTAGACCTCGGTGAGGAACTGATCCACGGCGACCGCGGTGTGTGCGGCTCTCGGCGAGCCGAAGATGTCGAAAGCGTGCTGCGCCAAAGGCAACTCGGCATAGACCACCGGATTGCAGCTGACCTCTCGCAGCCGAGCGCTGAAGGCGCGGCCCTGTTCCACGGGCACCAAGGAATCATTCTGCCCATGCAGCACGAAAAAGGGCGGGGCCTCGGCAGAGATGTAGGTCATGGGAGAGGCGTCACGATAGGTGTCGGGGAACCGCCGGCGGCTCTGCTTGAACACGTACGCCCCCAGTGCCGGGGTCAAGAGCGGATGAAGACCGGTCTCCCCGGTGAAGTCGTAGATCCCGTAGAACGGAACCGCCGCCCGCACACTGGTGTCGGCGTCGGCGAATCCCGGCTGAAACCGCGGATCATTCGCGGTCAAGGCGGTCAGGGCACACAGGTGACCGCCTGCCGAGCCGCCGGTCACCGCCACCCAGTCCGGATCGCCGCCGTAGTCGGCGATGTGCGCTTTGGTCCAGGCCAGCGCCCGCTTGACGTCGATGATGTGGTCCGGCCAGGTGGACCGCGGACTCAGGCGATAGTTGATCGAGACACACACCCAACCTCGCTCCACCAGGTGTGCCATCAACGGATGCGCTTGGCCGCGTTTGCTTCCCACCATCCAGGCACCGCCGGGAACCTGGAGCAGCACCGGCGCCCGGCCGTCGCGGGGGAGGTCACGGTGCCGCCACACATCGAGGGTGTTGCGCCCGCCGTACTCCCCGTAGGCGATGTCGGAGTCGGTGGCGTAGTCCCGGTAGACCCGCATCATGCGCACCACCCCGGGCGCCTTCGCGATCTCAGCGTCAGGGCCGGGCCGCTTCCAAAGTCCGCTGCTGTCGGTACGGCGCGTAGCTCCGAGCTCGGCGTCCAGCGCCTCGGTCAGCGGCCGATTGCTGGTGCGCCCAGCATGGTTCAACCCCAGCAGGCCCAGCCACGAGATGGCCGACAGCAGCCAGCCGGCCCGGCGGGCCTGCGGTGAGAGCCACCGCGACAGCGACGCCATGGCTGTGGACTGAGCGGCGATCAGCTGCAGCGGCAGCTCCGAGGCGAACAGACCAAAGGCGAACGCATACAGCGACGGGTAGCCGCGTTTGGTCAGCGGGCGATAACCGTTGACGGTGGTCACCAGACCGGCCAGCGAGCCCAGCACAGCCCAAAGCCTTGTCATTGCGCTCCTCAGCGTTGTGAGACGACCCTTTTCGGCACCCTACCGAAGGCGGCCCAAGAGCCCGGTCAGCGCGCGGGAGTCACCGATAGAGAGCGGCTTGCCGTTCCGTGCGAGGCGACGGGCCGTGCGCCTACCAGAAACCAGGTGTGCATCATGCCCTTGCCCTTGACATCGACGTCTCCGCGTTCCTCGAACTCGAACTCGTCGTTGAGGCGGTCCTTGACGTCTTGGGGGACCTGAATGCGGTTTGCGACGCCGGTGGACTCCATGCGGGAGGCGAGGTTCACCGCGTCACCCCACACGTCGTAGAAGAAGCGGCGATTGCCGACCACCCCGGCTACCACCGGCCCGGTGGCCAGTCCGATCCGCAACGACACCGGCCGACCCAGCGGGTCGCGCAACTCGGCAACGGTGGCGGCGATGTCGAGTGCCAGCCGTGCCAGCGCGTTCAGGTGGTCCGGCCGTGGGTCGGGAACGCCACTGACCACCATGTAGGAGTCGCCGCTGGTTTTGATCTTCTCCAGGCCGTGCTGGTCAACCAGGCTGTCCAAACCGGTGTAGAGCTCATTGAGGAACCCGACCAGTTGGCCCGGGTCGGTCTGGCTGGCCCGCCGGGTGAAGTCGGCGATGTCGGCGAACAGCACTGAGGCGTCCGGGTAGCTGTCGGCGATCACGTCGATCGCCGGGTTCTTCAGCCGTTCGGCGACAGCCGTGGACAGGATATTGGCCAAGAGGGCCTCGGAACGCTCGTATTCGGCTTCCATGGCCGTTTCGGCATGAGCGATCTCGCGCAGCGCGAACCACACGGTGGCCACCACCATGAAGCAGGCCGAGATGACGACCAGCACAAACGACAGGTTGTGCAGCCAGGGTGGTTGGTGCAGGTTGTCGGCCGGGACCAGGAATTGCAAGGCGATAGTCAGTGCTGCCCCGATGCCGGCCACGACCGCGGCCAACTTGATCCGGTCCACGCCGAGGATCAGCACACTGATGGAGGCCGCCGCCAGGAAGTAGAACTGGATGCCTGATCCGGTTCCCACCATCCAGCACACGATCGTGGTCGTCAGGTAGGCGATGCCGACAAAGGCCAGCGGCGCGATCAGCTCGCCGTAGTAGTAGAGCAGCGGTGTCAGCGCCAACGCGGCGGCCGCGACCAGGTTGATGGC
Source organism: Mycolicibacter arupensis (assembly GCF_002086515.1). Classification (GTDB taxonomy): domain Bacteria; phylum Actinomycetota; class Actinomycetes; order Mycobacteriales; family Mycobacteriaceae; genus Mycobacterium; species Mycobacterium arupense. The sequence continues at coordinate 46,721 of NZ_MVHH01000005.1, read as the reverse complement.
GCCGATCCACCAGTAGGCGGGGTCGACCCAGATCTCCAGCACTGCCCATCCCGCGCTGATGAACGCGGCCAGGCCGGCAGCCAATTTGTGGATCCGAAGTCGCTGCGACCAGCGCGCCGCGTAGTGCCGTGTCCGGGCCGGTACGCAGTGCGAACGCCGGTACGGGGTCTGAGCCTCGGCCGGCACCGCAAGAAACCGCTTGACGGACACAACCGACAGCCTAATGCGCTGAGCAGGGATGTTGGCGGTTTCCGCAGGTAGGCGGCGTCCGACTAGGGTCACCGCTCATGGTGATGCGTTCTGTCGCGCTGTTCGTGTTGGCCGCCGTCGCAGAGATCGGCGGGGCCTGGCTGGTGTGGCAGGGGGTGCGCGAGCATCGTGGCCTGCTGTGGGCCGGGGCCGGGGTGATCGCACTGGGCCTCTATGGCTTCGTGGCCACCCTGCAGCCCGACGCACAGTTCGGCCGAATCCTGGCCGCCTACGGCGGAGTGTTCGTCGCCGGCTCTCTGGCGTGGGGCATGGCGTTCGACGGATTCCGGCCGGACCGCGCCGACATCGCGGGTGCGCTGATCTGTCTGATCGGGGTCGGCGTGATCATGTATGCCCCGCGATGAGCGGGCGTCAGCCCACGGGCTCGATGCCGGCTGGGGAGATCGCGAAGCCGCGTTCTGACGGGCTGACCGTGCAGGTCACGCCCGTTGCCTCCGAGCGGCAGGTGAACGGTCCGGCACCCGCGCTCTGGCCGAACGGAAGCGTCGGCTGATCGTAGGGCGGATCGGAGAGACACTCGACGTTGTCGCCGCAGATCGCCAACTCCCCGTCGGCGTCCATCGACACGTGCTGCGGCGGGTTCATCGACATGCAGTACGCCGAGTCGCGCAGCTCGCCACGGCGGTAGTTGATCTCGCAGCTCACTCCCGCCCGTGTCCCGAAGAATGGCACAAAGGGCAGCTGGCACGACTCGCAGTCGTCATTGTCGGATTCGCCCAAGGCGTCGATGAGGGGATCGCGTTGCAAAAGGTTGCCCCCGACGCCGCCGTCACGGCCGGGAGAGGCCTCCGACTGCACCCGGACCATGGGCGGGGCGTGCCCGGAGCGCTGCGAGTGATCCGAGGGCCAGAGGAGAAAGCAGATCGCCGCGCACAACAACGTCATCAGCGTCACCAGCACGGATTTCCTCAAGGGCCCTCCTCGGCTGCCGCGATCCCGGCGTGGCCGAGTCTAAGTTCGGTGAGGTCCCTTGGGGGCGACAATCGTGAACCCTTGGGGAGCAGGGGATGCCGGGGATTGGTTAGCGGCAGCGAGATAGCGCACGCAAGACACTGATCGACCGGTGCGCATAGTGCGTCCGGTGGCGGCCTGAAGGGGCCAATCTAGCGAAACTTGTGGTGCCCTCGGTGAGATTCGAACTCACACTGCACGGGTTTTGAATCCGTTTCCTCTGCCAGTTGGGATACGAGGGCCCAGCGCCGGTGCGCGGCTTCCTACCTTAGACGATGCCCCTCGGGGTTGCCCCAGGCGGCAGCCAGGACAGAATATGGGGCATGACCGAGCCCACGCCCGCCAGCAGCCCGCGCCCCACCCGACGGGTGGTGATCGCCGAGGACGAAGCGCTGATCCGGCTAGACCTCGCCGAGATGCTGCGCGAAGAGGGCTATGAGGTGGTGGGCGAGGCCGGTGACGGCCAGGAGGCCGTCGAGCTGGCCGAGCAGTTGCGTCCCGACCTGGTGATCCTGGATGTGAAGATGCCCCGCCGCGACGGCATCGACGCCGCGTCGGAGATCGCCGCCAAACGCATCGCGCCGATCGTCATCCTCACCGCCTTCAGCCAGCGCGATCTGGTGGAGCGGGCCCGCGACGCCGGCGCGATGGCCTACCTGGTCAAACCGTTCACCGCCGGTGACCTGGTTCCGGCCATCGAGCTGGCGGTCAGTCGCGCCGAGGAGATCACCGCCTTGGAACGCGAAGTCAGCACGCTGGCCGAGCAGCTGGCCACCCGCAAGCTCGTCGAGCGGGCCAAGGGTGTGCTGCAGACCGCGCATGGGCTCACCGAGCCCGAGGCCTTCAAGTGGATTCAGCGCGCGGCGATGGACAAGCGGACCACCATGCGACAGGTGGCCGAAGTGGTGCTGGAGAACGTCCAGGCCCCGGCCAAACCGCCGGCCTGAGCGGCACGCCACCGGCCCGGCTGGGCCCCGCTGTGCTGGTTCAACCAGTACGCTCGATGACGTGCAGCGCAGAATCATGGGCATTGAGACCGAGTTCGGTGTCACCTGCACCTTCCACGGCCATCGCAGACTGTCGCCCGATGAAGTGGCGCGCTATCTGTTCCGCCGGGTGGTGTCGTGGGGACGTAGCTCGAATGTGTTCTTGCGCAACGGGGCTCGGCTGTACCTCGATGTCGGCAGTCATCCCGAGTACGCCACCGCCGAGTGCGACAACCTGATTCAGCTGGTCACCCACGACCGGGCCGGCGAGCGGGTGCTCGAAGACCTGCTGATCGACGCCGAGCAGCGGCTTGCCGACGAGGGGATCGGCGGCGATATCTACCTGTTCAAGAACAACACCGACTCGGCGGGCAACTCCTACGGCTGCCACGAGAACTACCTGATCGTGCGGGCTGGGGAGTTCTCCCGGATCTCCGATGTGCTGCTGCCGTTCCTGGTCACCCGCCAGCTGATCTGCGGCGCCGGCAAGGTGCTGCAGACCCCCAAAGCCGCCACGTTCTGCCTGTCCCAACGAGCCGAGCACATCTGGGAGGGCGTCTCCAGCGCGACCACCCGGTCCCGCCCGATCATCAACACCCGCGATGAACCGCATGCCGACGCCGAGAAGTACCGGCGCCTGCACGTGATCGTCGGTGACTCCAACATGTCCGAGACCACCACCTTGCTCAAGGTGGGCAGTGCGGCGCTCGTGCTGGAGATGATCGAGGCCGGGGTGTCCTTCCGGGACTTCTCGCTGGACAACCCGATCCGGGCGATCCGCGAGGTCAGTCACGACATGACCGGCCGGCGGCCCGTGCGCCTGGCCGGTGGCCGCCAGGCCGGTGCCCTGGACATCCAGCGTGAGTACTACGGGCGCGCGGTGGAATACGTCCAGACCCGTGCCAGCAACCCGCAGCTTGAGCAGGTCATCGACCTGTGGGGCCGCCAGCTCGACGCCGTCGAGACGCAGGACTTCGCCAAGGTCGACACCGAGATCGACTGGGTGATCAAGCGAAAGCTGTTCCAGCGCTATCAGGACCGGTACAACATGGAGCTGTCCGATCCCAAGATCGCGCAGCTGGACTTGGCCTATCACGACATCAAACGCGGCCGCGGCGTGTTCGATCTGCTGCAGCGCAAGGGATTGGCCGCCCGCATCACCACCGACGAGGATGTCGACGAGGCCGTCGAGACCCCTCCCCAGACCACGCGCGCCAAGCTGCGCGGCGAATTCATCACCGCTGCACAGGCAGCCGGCCGCGACTTCACCGTCGACTGGGTGCACCTCAAGCTCAACGATCAGGCGCAGCGCACCGTGCTGTGCAAAGACCCGTTCCGGTCAGTCGACGAGCGGGTCAAGCGCCTGATCGCGAGCATGTGACCCCGGCGATGAACCGAGTGTGCGGCCTGGCCACGCTGATCCCCCTGGGAACCGCGCTGGCAGGGACGCCGGCCGCGCACGCAGAGGGCGTCCTTACCTGTCAGTTCAGCGTCGCCAAACCGTTCGTCTACTCCGTCGACGGGGCCGACTACATGGGCAGCCGCGTCGACGTCACCGACTGCCACACCGATCGACCCGGGACCGCGCTGGTGATTCAGATGCATCTGACCGCCTCCGGCGCCCCTTTGGAGCTTGCCGGGCCCTCACACACGCTCAGCTACCAGGAGACCCGTGAGGTGCACAACGGCGACAGCTTCTCGTTGTCGTTTCCCAACGACGACCAGCTGATGCCGCTCTACCCAGGCGTCTATGGTGCGAAAGTCTCGGCGCATGCTGACCTTGCGGGCCAGGCGCAGGCCGCGGATCCCGAATTCTCCGACTATCAGTGCAGCACCTGGGACTTCCCAGGGCTCTCCTGCACACCGGCGAACCACAATTGAACCTTGACGTAACCGACGAGCCTTATCCTGTCTTGTCATGGCTACCGCCAAGGTCGAACGACTCCTGAATCTCGTGATCGCGTTGCTGGCCACCCGCAGCTACCTCACGGCCGAGAAGATTCGGGCCACCGTGGTGGGCTACGGCGACAGCCCCAGTGACGACGCGTTCTCCCGGATGTTCGAACGCGACAAGAACGAGCTGCGTGACCTGGGCATTCCCCTGGAAACCGGGAAGGCCTCCGGGTTCGACACGGTAGAGGGCTACCGGATCAACCCCGACACCTACGCCCTGCCCGCCATCGACCTGACCCGCGAAGAGGCAGCCGCAGTGGCCGTCGCGGTGCAGCTGTGGCAGTCACCGGAATTGCGCGCCAACGCCGAGGGCGCGGTAGCCAAACTGCATGCCGCCGGTGTCGAAGTGGATTCGACTCAGGCAGATGTTTTGGTGACACCGCCCACGGCGCTGCAGGGCATGCATCGGGCTGAACCGGCACTGGGCGCGTTGACCGATGCCGTCCAGGCGGGTCAGGCGGTGCAGTTCGAGCACCGGCCCTCGCCGGTCGAGCCGTACGTCACCCGCACCGTCGAGCCGTGGGGTGTGGTCACCCACGCCGGTCGCTGGTATCTGGTGGGACACGACCGTGACCGCAACGCCGTGCGCACCTTCCGGCTCTCGCGGATCGGGCCCGAGGTGCGGCCGATTGGGCCGCCCGACAGCGTCACGCGACCCGAGGTCGCCGACCTGCGCGTGATCGTCGCCGAGGCAGTCGGCGACGCCCCCAGCGGTGTGCAGGCTCGGATCTGGGTTGCCGACGGGCGGGCGGTGGCGCTGCGCCGCGCCGGCAAGGTGCTGGCCCGTGAGCTGCTGGCCGGCCGCGACGGCGACGTCATCGGCGTGGACATGGGAACCCATGATCGGCTGGCCCGGGAAGTAGCCGGATACGGGACCGATGCCGTCGTCCTGGAACCGGCATCGTTGCGCGATGACGTGTTGGCGCGGCTGAGTGCCCGGGTGGGGGAGGTGCCGGTATGACGCAGCTGTCCAAGCGGCTGGTCCGGCTGTTGAACATGGTGCCCTACCTCAAGGCCCGCCCGGGTATCACCAAGGCGCAGGCCGCCGCCGAACTCGGGGTGAGCCTGAGCCAGTTGCAGACCGATCTGGAGCAGTTGGTGATGTGCGGCCTGCCGGGATACGGGCCCGGTGAGCTCATTGACGTGACGTTCTACGACGATCGCCTCGACGTGTTCGAGTCCGCGGGAGTGGACCGTCCCCTGCGACTGACGTCGCGCGAGGCCACGGCCATGCTCATGGCGTTGCGCACCCTGGTCGACATGCCTGGAATCGTCGACCCGCGCGCCGCCCGCAGCGCGATAGCCAAGGTCGAGGAGGCGGCAGGAGCCGCAGCACCGGCGCCGCCCGCTTCGGCGGCGAGTGACGAATCGGCGGCCGATGTGGTCCGCGACGGTGTGCGTCGCCGCCGCGCATTGGGCATCGACTACTACGCCGCGTCGCGCGACAGCGTGTCGCACCGAGTCGTCGATCCGATTCGTGTGGTGCTGATCGGAAGCCACAGCTACCTGGAGGCATGGTGCCGCGAATCCGAAGGAGTGCGGCTGTTCCGGTTCGACCGCATCGATGAGGCCCGCCTGCTCGACGAGCCGGCCGCGCCGCCGGAGCCTGCGCGCCACGCCGAGACCGATACCTCGTTGTTCGACGCCGATCCGTCGTTGCCGGTCGCCACGGTGCGGCTGGCGCCGTCGGCGGCATGGATGTTCGAGTACTACCCGATGCAGGCGATCGGACAACTGCCTGATGGCTGGATGGAGGCGCAGCTGACGTACGCATCCGAAGAATGGCTGACCCGGCTGCTGCTGGGATTGGGTGACGAGGTGCAGGTGGTGGCGCCGGAATCGCTGGCGGTGGCGGTGCGTGACACAGCGTTGGGGGCATTGGCGATGTATGAGCAGGTACGCCGTTGACCCTGTACACCCTCGAGACCCTGGTGGCCGACATCGCCTTTCTGGCCCTCATGGTGGGTGTCGTGGTGGGGATCTTCTTCCTGGTCAAGGCCAAGGCGAAACGTTCTGCTCCCTCACCCCTGGCTCCCGACTGGTATCCCGACCCTGCGGACGGCGCACTGCTGCGCTACTTCGACGGTCAACGCTGGACCGGGGCCACCCGGCGACGGGATGCACCGCCGGAGTCGTGAGCTGCGGTAGCATCGTGGCGACGTCTGGAGGTAACCAAAGTGAACGCATTAGGACCGTCGCATCTGGCGATCCTCGCCGTCGCCGTGGTCATTCTGTTCGGCGCCAAGCGACTCCCCGAAGCGGCCCGCTCGCTCGGTAAGTCCTTGCGCATCTTCAAGTCCGAAGTCCGCGAGCTGCAGAACGAGAGCAAGCCGGATTCGACTGCCACCTCGACCACCGTCGCGTCCGAGCGGGTCGATCCGCCGGGCGGCCAGTCGGCGTAACCCGGTCCCGCCGTCGCGGCGACCGCGTCCCATTCGACTGTGCGCAATCTCGGAGTTCTGCGGCGGCTGGATCCGCGGCAGCGGCGCAGCCGTGCCAATCCCGACGGGACGATGTCCCTGGTCGATCACCTGCGGGAACTGCGCACCCGGCTGCTGATCTCGATGGCAGCCATCGTGCTCACCACGATCGTCGGCTTCATCTGGTACACCCAGCCACTCTTTGGCCTGGAGAGCCTCGGTGAGTGGCTTCGCCAGCCGTATTGCGAGCTGCCGGCCTCGGCGCGCGCCTCGATCGCTCCCGACGGGCAGTGCCGGCTTCTGGCCACGGCGCCGTTCGACCAGTTCATGCTGCGCCTCAAGGTTGGCCTGGCCGCCGGAATCGTGCTGGCCTGCCCGGTGTGGTTCTACCACCTGTGGGCGTTCATCACCCCGGGGCTCTACCGCAAGGAACGGCGCTTCGCGGTGGCGTTCGTCGTGTCGGCGGCGGTGCTGTTCGTCACCGGCGCCATCCTGGCCTATCTGGTGCTGTCCAAGGCACTCGGATTTCTGCTGACGGTCGGCAGCGATGTCCAGGTGACCGCGTTGTCGGGCGAGCACTATTTCGGTTTTTTGCTGAACCTGCTCGTGGTGTTCGGCATCAGCTTCGAGTTCCCCCTGCTGATCGTCATGCTCAACATGGTCGGCGTGCTGAGCTATGCCCGGCTCAAGGAGTGGCGGCGGGGCCTGATCTTCGCCATGTTCGTCTTCGCCGCGTTCTTCACACCCGGCTCAGACCCGTTCTCGATGATCGTGCTGGGCTGCACCCTGACCCTGCTGCAGGAATTCGCCATTCAGATCGCCCGAGTGCACGACAAGCGCAAGGCCAAGCGTGAGTCGGCCGGTGCGCTCTCCGACGACGAGGCCTCACCGATCGACGCGCCCGCTCCGGTCACCGCGCCTCATGAGTGATTCGCCACAGCAACCCGGGGGCAGCGAGCTGAGCCGGTTCGCTGCCGAACTGCCCTTCGGGCTGGACGGTTTCCAGCGCCGGGCCTGCGCGGCGCTGGAGGAGGGGCGGGGCGTGCTGGTGTGCGCGCCCACCGGTGCCGGCAAGACCGTGGTCGGTGAGTTTGCCGTGCATCTGGCCCTTGCCGGCGGTGGAAAGTGCTTCTACACCACCCCGATCAAGGCGCTGAGCAACCAGAAGCACACCGACTTGGTGGCCCGCTACGGCAAGGACCGGGTGGGGTTGCTGACCGGCGATCTTTCGGTCAATTCCGGCGCGCCGGTGGTGGTGATGACCACCGAGGTGCTGCGCAACATGCTGTATGCGAACTCTCCTGCCCTGCAAGGTCTTTCTCACGTCGTGATGGACGAAGTGCACTTCCTGGCCGACCGGATGCGCGGCGCGGTGTGGGAGGAGGTCATCTTGCACCTGCCCGAGGAGGTGCGGCTGATCAGTCTGTCGGCCACGGTCAGCAACGCCGAGGAGTTCGGTGGCTGGATTCAGACCGTGCGCGGCGACACCACCGTCGTTGTCGACGAGCATCGGCCGGTGCCGTTGTGGCAGCACATGATGGTGGGCAAACGGCTGTTCGACCTGTTTGAGTCGCGGCCCGACGCGGGGGCTGGCGGGCGACCGCGCGTGGACCCTGCCTTGCTGCGCCACATTGCGCATCGCCGCGAAGCCGACCGCCTCACCGACTGGGGCAGCGCCCGGCGAACGCGGCACGGCGGTTCCTCCGGCCGGATCGACCGGCCCACCTACCGGCCCCCGATGCGTCCCGATGTGATCGCGGTGTTGAACTCGGCGGGGCTGCTGCCGGTGATCACCTTCGTGTTCTCTCGGGCCGGTTGCGACGCCGCGGTCAAGCAGTGCCTCCGTTCCCCCCTTCGGCTGACCACCGAAGCCGAACGGGCCCGGATCGCCGAGGTGATCGACCACCGCTGCGGTGATCTGGCCGACGACGACTTGGACGTTCTGGGCTACTACGAGTGGCGCGAGGCGCTGCTGCGCGGCCTGGCCGCCCACCACGCCGGCCTGCTGCCGGTGTTTCGCCACACCGTCGAAGAGCTGTTCGCGGCGGGTCTGGTCAAGGCGGTGTTCGCCACCGAGACCCTGGCTTTGGGCATCAACATGCCGGCCCGCACCGTGGTGCTCGAACGGCTGGTGAAGTTCAACGGCGAGCAGCACGCCGCACTGACCCCGGGGGAGTACACCCAGCTGACTGGGCGCGCGGGCCGGCGCGGCATCGACGTGGAAGGTCATGCGGTGGTGCTGTGGCACCCCAGCGAAAGCACTGCCGACCCCGATCAGGTGGCCGGACTGGCCTCTACCCGAACCTTCCCGCTGCGCAGCTCGTTCGCGCCGTCGTACAACATGACGATCAACCTGGTTCAGCACATGGGTCCCGAGCAGGCCCACCAGCTGCTGGAGCAGTCGTTCGCGCAGTTCCAGGCCGACCGGTCCGTGGTGGGTTTGGTGCGCAGCGCCGAGCGGGGAGAACGCACCCTCGACGAGATCGCTGCCGAGATCGGCGGTCGCGACTCGGCGGTACTGGACTACGCCCGGCTGCGGGCGAAGATCTCCGAACGCGAACGAGCCCAGGCGCGCGCCTCGCGTCTGGCCAGGCGGCAAGCTGCCGGCGAGGCGTTGTCGGCGCTGCGCCGCGGCGACATCATCACCCTCAGCAACGGTCGTCGCGGCGGGCTGGCGGTGGTGCTGCAGGCCGATCGGGAGTCCGACGAACCGCGGCCCCTGGTGCTCACCGAGCATCGTTGGGCGGGCCGGATCTCCTCGGCGGACTACTCCGGCGCCGTCCCGCCCCTGGGCACCATGAGCCTGCCCAAACGTGTGGAGCACCGCCAGCCGCGGGTTCGCCGCGATCTCGCCTCCGCGTTGCGGTCGGCGGCCGCCGGCTTGGTGGTGCCCAGCTCGCGCGGCCGTCGCGGCGACAACGCGCACGACGGCCCGGTGGATCCGGAGCTCGCGGCGCTGCGCCAGCGCATGCGAGACCACCCCGTTCATGACATGGCCGACCGGGAAGTCCAGGTGCGCGTCGCCGAGCGGTACCTGCGCGTCGAGGCCGACAACGCGCAGCTGCGCCGCAAGGTCGAAGCTGCCACCAACTCGCTGGCACGGACCTTCGATCGCATCGTCGGGTTGTTGTCCGAACGCGGCTTCATCAGCGACGGCTCGGGGGAGGGCGACCCCACGGTCACTGACGACGGCCGGATGCTGGCCAGGATTTACAGCGAGAGCGACCTTTTGGTGGCCGAATGCCTCCGTAGCGGGGCGTGGCACGGCCTCAAGCCCCCGGAGCTTGCTGCGGTGGTGTCCTCGGTCCTCTTTGAGACGCGTGGCGCGGACGGCCCCGGCGGACCGCCGACCCTGCAGGCACCCACCGAGCCGGTGCGCCGGGCCCTGCAACAGACGCGCAAGCTCTCGGCGGCGTTACGTGCCGATGAGCGCCGGCACGGGATCAATCCGACCCGGGAGCCCGACGACGGATTCGTCGCGGCCGTCTATCGGTGGGCGCGCAGCGGTGACCTTGCCTCGGCGCTGGCCGCTTCGGACGCGGCCGGTGGCGGTTCGCCGCTGTCGGCGGGGGATTTTGTGCGATGGTGCCGTCAAGTGCTCGACCTGCTGGATCAGCTGCGCAACGCGGCGCCCAGCCCGGAGTTGCAGGCCACAGCAAAACAGGCGATCGACACGGTTTTGCGCGGCGTGGTTGCCGTTGACGCCGGGTAGGCTGGTCCGGGCGCTACGGTGAGAGCCGGCGGTGATCAGCACCCGCTACGCGAGAGGACTTGAGGAACAACGATGAGCGGACCGCAGGGATACGACCCGACGCAGCCGTGGCAGCCTCAGCAGCCCGGCCAGCCCGAGGACCAGCCGGGCACCGGACAGGGTCCCGCGACCGGCGCTGAGCAGCAGTGGCAGCCCCCGGCCTACACGCCGCAGCAGTACCCCCAGTACCCGCAGCAGGGCGGCTATCCCGCTGCGCCACAGCAATATCCGGGTTACCCGCAGCCCGAGCAGTATGGTCAGCCGGCCGCCTACGGCCAGCCCGCCCAGTACGGTCAGCCCGCTGCCTATGGCCAGCCGGGTCAGTACGGGCAGCCCGGCCAGCCCGGGCAGTACGGTCAACCCGGCCAGTACGGCCAGTACCCGCAGCAGCCGGGTCAGTACCCGGCGCCGGGCACCGCGACCAAGCGGTCGTCGGGTGTGGTCGGACCCGTGCTCGCGGGATCGGTCGCCATCGCTGTCCTGGTGCTCTTGGTGCTGGGCTTCTGGAAGCCCGGCTTCTTCGTGACCACCAAGCTCGACATCGACAAGGCGCAGGAAGGCGTGCAGCAGATCCTGGCCGATCAGACCAATGGCTACGGCGCCAAGAACGTCAAGGATGTCCGGTGCAACAACGGGCAGAGCCCGGTGGTCAAGCAGGGTGACACGTTCAACTGCGAGGTCAGCATCGATGGAACCAAACGCCAGGTGACCGTCACCTTCCAGGACAACTCGGGCACCTACGAGGTCGGCCGGCCCAAGTAGGCGGCCCGCGCCAGCCGGCGGTTAGTCCGGCAGTGCGTCCAGGGCTCGCTGGAGCCGGGCGATCGACGACCCCACCCCGTACCGCTGCGCCAGCTCGGCCACCCGCGCTGGATCGGCGGCCACCCGGGGCAGTGTGTCCGACGGTGTCGACAATGTCACCGGGGCGTCGGTGACGACCCGCACCACCGGACCAGCGGCGTCGATGTAGTCCCGGCCCGCCTGGATTTTCGCTCGAACACCTTTGGCCAACGCAGATCCCGGGTCCGCGGCTGCGTCCAGCACCGCCGCCAGCGAGCCGTATTGGGTCAGCAGGCCGGCCGCAGTCTTCTCGCCGATGCCGGGCACGCCGGGCAGGCCGTCGGAAGGGTCGCCGCGGAGCAGCGCCAGCTCGGCATAGGCGGCTCCGGCCCGCTCCACCGGCAGGCGATAGTGCTCGGCCACCTCGCCGGGCCCCCACAGGGTGGCCCGAGCCAGCCCGCGACCCAGATAGAGCACCGACACCTCGACCGGCTGCTCGGTGACCACCTGCAGCAGATCGCGATCACCGCTGACCACGATCACCGGATCGCGCCGTTCGGCCGCCGCCAGGGTGCCCAGCACGTCGTCGGCCTCGAACTCCGGCGCGCCGCCGGTGGCGATCCCGAAGGCCTCGAGCAGTTCGGCGATCATCTCCACCTGCGGGCTCAGGTCGTCGGGCACCTCTTCGATGTCGGTGGCATCGGCGGCATCTGCCGAGGCCTCCTCGGCCACCCGGTGCGCCTTGTAGGACTCGACGAGGTCCACCCGCCATTGGGGCCGCCAGTCCAGGTCCAGACAGACCACCAGCCGGTCGGGCCGCTGACGGGTGATCAGCGTGGCCACACTGTCGAAGAAACCGCGAACCGCGTTCACCGGCCTACCGTCGGGCGCGGTGATCGAGGAGGGCACCCCGAAGTAGGAGCGGAACCACATACTAGCGCCGTCGAGCAGCAACACGGGAGCAGACACGGCGTCCAGCCTATTTGGCCCGTTAGCCTGATGGCGTGACTCCCCGGTTCGACAGCAGCGTCTACGCCCACCGACTGGCCGCCGCGGCCGCCGCCGCCGCGAAAGCCGGCCTGGCCGGCCTGGTGATCACGCCCGGCTACGACCTGCGCTATCTGATCGGCTCCCGGGCCCAGACATTCGAGCGCCTCACCGCCCTGGTGTTGCCGGTCTCGGGATCGCCGACCGTGGTGGTGCCGCGCCTGGAGCTGGCGGCGCTTCGGGAATCGGCGGCGGCCGACCTCGGGATCGCGATGCGCGACTGGGTCGACGGCGAGGACCCGTACCGGTTGGTCGCCGAGGCCCTGGGCGGTCCGGCGGCGGTGGCGGTCACCGATTCGATGCCCGCTCTGCACCTGTTGCCCCTGGCCGACGTGCTCGGCACGACACCGGTGTTGGCCACCGGGGTCTTACGTGATCTGCGTATGGTCAAGGACCCCAGCGAGATCGACGCCCTGCGCAGGGCGGGCGCGGCCATCGATCGAGTGCACGCCCGGGTACCGGAGTTCTTGGTGCCCGGACGCACCGAAGCTGACGTCGCCGCCGATATCGCCGAGGCGATCGTGGCCGAAGGCCACTCCGACGTCGCCTTCATCATTGTGGGTTCGGGTCCCAACGGCGCCGACCCGCACCATGAGTGCTCCGACCGTGTGCTGCAGGCCGGTGACATCGTCGTGGTGGACATCGGCGGTCCGGTCGAGCCGGGGTACAACTCCGACTCGACCAGAACCTACAGCCTGGGCGAGCCTGATTCCGTTGTCGCACAGCGGTATTCTGCCCTCCAGGAGGCCCAGCGCAGCGCGGTGGCCGCTGTCCGGCCCGGAGTGACGGCCCAGCAGGTCGACGCGGCGGCCCGCGATGTCCTGGCGCAGGCGGGCTTGGCGGACTACTTCGTGCATCGCACCGGGCACGGTATCGGCCTGTCGGTGCATGAGGAGCCGTACATCGTTGCGGGCAATGACGACGAACTCGCCGTGGGAATGGCGTTCTCAGTCGAGCCCGGGATCTATTTTCCCGGCCAGTGGGGAGCCCGGATCGAAGACATCGTGATCGTCACCGCCGACGGGGCGGAGTCGGTGAACAATCGGCCCCACGACCTGGTGGTGGTGCCGGTGCGCGAATCGGCCGGTTAGCGGTCGCCGCGGTCGAGCAGGTCGGATGAGCCCAACACCCGTTCCACCTGGACTTCGATCACGACGCGTTGCGGATTGACCCGCGGAGTGCGGTAGCGCTGGGCGTACCGCAGCTCGGCGTCACGAACGGCCGCGGGGGCGTCGCTGACCGTCGAGCTGCCCTCCAGTGAGAGCCAGCGGGCCCCGTCGACCTGGCTGAGCACCGCAACCCCTGCCCGCTCGGCGTTGACCGCCTTCTGCGAACCACCCGTGGTGATCACGCGGGCGATATGGGTTTTCGGATCGAAGGTGAATCCCACCGCAACCACGTGCGGTGAGCCATCGGACCGCAGGGTCGTCAGCATCGCCAGGTGGCGTTCGGTGAGAAACGCCAACGCGTCACTGGTCAGTCGAGTCGTCGCGTTCGCCATCACCGCCCACGCTAGCGCAGGCGATAATCACAGCCGTGAACGACACGGTTGACGGGCCGGTGGTGATTTTCGGTGGCCGCAGCGAGATCGGCGCCGAGCTGGCGCAGCGGTTGGCGCCGGGGGCGACGGTGGTGCTGGCCGCGAGGTCGGCCGATCGGCTCGACGCCGAGGTGGCGGCGGTGCGGGCCGCGGGGGCCGCGGCGGTGCACACGAAGGAGTTCGACGCCGACGACCTCACCGGCCATGCCGCGCTGGTGGCGTCGATCATCGAAGAACATGGGCCGATCGGCACCGCCGTGCTGGCCTTCGGCGTCCTGGGCGATCAGGCCCGCGCCGAGGTCGATGCCGCACATGCGGTGGCCGTCGTGCATACCGACTATGTGGCGCAGATCAGCCTGCTCACAGAGCTGTCCGTGGCCATGCGGGCCGCCGGCCGCGGCCAGATGGTGGTGTTCTCCTCGGTGGCGGGCGTGCGCGTGCGCCGGGCCAACTATGTCTACGGTTCGGCGAAGGCCGGCCTGGAGGGTTTCGCCAGCGGGCTCGCCGATTCGCTGCACGGCACGGGAGTGCGGCTGCTGATCGTACGGCCAGGTTTCGTGGTGGGCCGGATGACGGCCGGTATGGATCCGGCACCGTTGTCCAGCACTCCGCAGCAGGTGGGTGCGGCGGCAGCCCGGGCGCTGCGTCGGGGCCGTCGCAGTGTGTGGGTGCCGTGGGCCCTGCGCCCGTTGTTCACGGTGCTCAAGGCATTGCCGCAAACCCTCTGGCGCCGGATGCCCCGTTAACATCCCCCCGCGGGGGCGAGAGTCGGGCGTCTCGTACGATATGGACGTGATCCGACATACCTGGCGGGTCGAAAAATATGAAGAATTTCCGGTTAATTCTCTTAACTATTCGACATGACAGGATCTAGAGTCGAAAACCATGGACGATCGCAAAAAAGACCCCTCGGTCGTGCTGCCGTACCTGGTCGGACGGCCGCTTCCTGCGACAGAGGTATACCAAGCCTTCGGTTACCGGAAATCCGCCTACTACAAGGCCGCCCACGAAGGACGTCTGATCACCGCGGACAACCTGATCAAGGTGGCCACCCACTTCGGACTGAACGCGGTTGATCTGCTGGTCCGCTATGGGCTCATCACCCTGGACGCGGTGGCAGACTTCGTCGACGCCGAGCAGCCCAGCCCCGCGCTGCCCAAGCTCGCCGATCTGTACCCCATCGCTAACCGCCCGCCGCTGTAACAAACGCGCGCGTCAGGGGTAGGTTCGCGGTCATGGCCCCCACTTTCGCCCAGATCGCCAAGTCTGACTACGTGCTGCTCACCACGTTCACCAAGGATGGGCGGCCCAAGCCCACCCCGGTATGGGCCGCACCCGACGGTGATCGCCTCCTGGTGATCACGCAGGAGTCGTCCTGGAAGGTCAGAAGGATCCGCAACACGCCGCGCGTCACCCTGGCGATCTGCGATGTGCGGGGGCGCCCCAAGAGCGAGCCGATCGAAGCCGTTGCCACCGTGTTGGACAAAGCCGACAACGGGGCCGTCTATTCAGCCATCGGCAAGCGTTACCCGCTCATCGGTCCGGTGTTCAACTTCTTCAGCAAGCTGCGGGGCGGCATGCGCACCAATATCGGCCTGGCGCTCACCGCGGCCGAGCCGGCTGCCGGCTAGACCGAAACACCCGCGCCGCCGGCTGCGGGGCCGATCCCGAACCGTCACGACACAGTGCTCAAGTGCTCGCCGAAGAATGCGAACACCCGCTCCCAGGCATCCGCGGTCGCGGCCTCGTCATAACCGAAACCTGCGATGCGGATCAGTGGCTGGGCCGGCAACTGGTTGGCGAAGCTGTGCCCCGCCCCCGGATACACCTTGATGTCGTGCTCGATGTTCTTGCCCTCGACCACCTGACGGAGCCGGTCAGCGGCGCCCTTGCCCATCAGGTCGCGGCCACCGAAGCTGGCGACGATGGGGCAGGCGCCGTCCAGGGTCTGCTCCAGGTGCCGGGGCAGAGGGACACCGTAGAACGGAGCAGCGGCGCCGAATCCCCTGGACGACAGGATCAAGGCGAACTGGCCGCCCATACAAAAGCCCGCGATCCCTACCGCGCCCGAGCACTCCGGCATGCCCAGCAGCTGGTCTCGGGCGGCCAGAATGTCCTCGAGGGCGCGCCCGCGCTGGGTCAGCAGGTCCCGAAACACGCGGGTGATGCAGCGCGCCCGGCCACCGCGGGAGTACAGGTTCGGCGACAGCGCGAGATAGCCCGCGCTGGCGACGCGTTCGGAGATAGCCTGCATATCCCGGCCATACCCGATCGCGTCGTGGATCAGCACCACGCCGGGCCACGGCCCCGGCCCGTCCGGAACTTCCAGCAGGGCGTCGAGGGGACCGGCGGGCGCCTCGAGTCGGATGATCGTCATCGCCTCAGTATTGCGGCCCGACCGTCCCCGCGACAGGCATGGAACCACCTTCCCGGCCCGCACGTTGATAGGGCATGGTGAGCGCTGTGCTGAGGTTCTTCGGGCTGTACGTCGTGGTCGAGGTGGCGGCGGTTGCCGCCTTGATCTGGGCGTTCGGTTTCGGCTGGACCACGCTGCTCCTGCTGGGCGCGTTCCTGGCCGGGTTGATACTGGCGAGCGCCCAGCTCAAGCGCCAGATCCATCGGTTACGCAAGCCCGCCGATCCCGGTGTGCTCGCCGACAGCGGGCTGGTCACGGCCGGCACCGTGCTGGTCCTGGTTCCCGGCCCGGTCACCACCGTGCTGGGTCTGCTGCTCCTGGCACCCCAGACCCGAGCTGCCGCCCGCCCCCTGCTGGCCGCGGTGGCCGCCACGGCGCTGGGCCGGCACACCCCGCTGCTGGCGGCCGCCACGATCGGCCGCCAGTGGTACAGCAGCCGGCGGGTGCCCGGGAGCCGGGCCGACTACATCGACGCCGAGTGGCTCGATGTCACTGACGACACCGAGGGGCCCCAGCGCGCCCTCCCGGTCGGCTGACCCGCAGCCAGCGCCGACCCGTACTTTCTACGTCGTGACAGTTGTGACCGCCAGACCTGCGTCCTTACTGCTCGGGGGGCGAGTCCACAGCCCGAGTCATCCCGATGCCACCGCCATGGCAGTCCGGGATGGGCTGGTGGTGTGGCTGGGCAGCGACGATGTCGGCCGCCACCAGTTCCCGCAGGCCGAGGTACACGACCTAGAGGGGGCCTTGGTCACCCCGGCCTTCGTCGACAGCCATGTCCACGTCACCGAGACCGGGTTGTGCCGCACCGGGTTGGACCTTCGGCCGGCCACCTCGGCACGGCACTGCCTGCAGTTGATCGCCGAGTACGCCGCAGCACATCCGGGGGAGCCGATCCGGGGACACGGTTGGGACGAGTCCGGCTGGACCGACGCAGCGGCCCCCACCACCGAGGCCCTGGACGCGGTGGTGGGGGATCGGCCTGCGTATCTGTCACGCGCCGACGTCCATTCCGCGCTGGCCTCGACCGCGCTGCGCAACCTGGTACCCGGGCTGCCCGCGGGAATCGACGCGCAAGCCCCGCTGTCCGGAGACGAGCACCACCTGGTCCGCGCCGCGGCCGGCACCCTGCTCACCGCGGCCCAGCGCGCCGAGGCACGGGTCGCGGCTCTGGACGCCGCGGCCGCTGCCGGGATCGTCGCGGTGCACGAGTGCGCCGGCCCGGACATCGGCGGCCTCGACGACTGGCAGGAACTGCGCACGTTGAGCCACGGGGGCCACGGAGTCGAGGTCATCGGCTATTGGGGCGAACCGGTCCGCACCGCAGCTCAGGCACGCGCACTGATCGAGGCCACCGGCGCTCGCGGGCTCGGCGGTGATCTGTTCATCGACGGGGCACTGGGCTCGCACACCGCGTTGCTCCACGAGCCTTACGCCGATGCCCCCGGCTGCACCGGGGTGTGCCATCTGGACACCGACGCGGTCACCGCCCACCTGTGGGCCTGTACCGAGGCAGGGGTGACCGCCGGATTCCACGTGATCGGCGACGCCGCGGCGGCATCGGTGGTCGAGGCATTGGAACGGGTGGTGGCGAAGTTCGGGGTCGCCGCGGTGGCTCGCTGCGGGCACCGACTGGAGCATCTGGAGATGGTCGACGCCGAGCAGGCCGCCAAACTGGGGTCCTGGGGCGTGATCGCCAGCATGCAGCCCGCTTTCGACGCCCTCTGGGGCGGCGAAGACGGCATGTACGCCCAACGGTTGGGCCTCGAGCGAGCCGCCGGGATGAACCCGTTTGCGCTGTTAGCATCCCAAGGCGTGCCCCTCGCGTTCGGCTCCGACAGCCCGGTGACCTCGCTGGATCCCTGGGCGGCGGTACGCGCCGCCGCACATCACCGCACCCCGGGACGGGCGGTGTCGGTGCGGGCCGCGTTCGCGGCGTCGACGCGGGGCGGCTGGCGCGCCGCCGGGATCAACGACGGCATCACCGGCACCCTGGTTCCGGGCGCTCCCGCCTCCTATGCGGTTTGGGAGACCAGCACGCTCGCTGTCGAAGCTCCGCGTGACACCGTCCAGCGGTGGTCGACCGACCCGCGCGCACGGGTGCCGGCGCTGCCGGTGCTTGAAGCCGGCGCCAGCCCGCGTTGCCTGCGCACCGTGCACCGTGGCGTGGTCCTTCATGGCTGAGCTCACCGGCACGCCGGCGGCCGAGACCGAGCCCGAACCGGCCACGGAGATCTTCGAGGTGCCGGTCGATGAACCGACCGCCGCCCCCGACCCGGCCGGCCCGAATCGGGTGGAGCGCCTCGGTATCGCCGCGGCCGACCGTTGGGCACCACTGGCCGCTTCGGTGGGCGCGGGCATGCTGTTGCGCTCGAGCTTCCCGCCGTTGAATTGGTGGTGGGCCGCGGTGCTGGCATTCGCACTTCTGGCCTGGGTACTGGTGCGCCGAGAGACCACCATTGCCGGGGGCTTCGGCTACGGCCTGCTGTGCGGCCTGGCGTTCTACGTGCCGCTGCTGCCCTGGGTCGGTGGCCTGGTCGGAGCACTGCCCTGGCTGGCCCTGGCCCTGATGTGCGCGCTGTTTCCGGCGCTGTTCGGCGCGGCCGCCGTGACGGTGCGAGACCTGCCCGGCTGGCCCGTCTGGTTTGCGCTGCTGTGGGCTGCCCAGGAGTGGCTGAAGACGGCCTTTCCGTTCGGTGGATTCCCTTGGGGTGTAGTGGGATACGGCCAGACCGCCGGCCCGCTGCTGCCCCTGGTCGCACTCGGCGGAGCGCCCTTGCTGTCCACCGGCGTGGCACTGCTCGGTTGCGCGGGAGCCGCGTTGACGTTGGAGATCGTGCGGTGGCTGCGCGGTGCACCGACACCCGAATCCACCGATCGTGCGCCCGCGGTGCTGCTGCCCGGGCTGTGCCTGTGTCTGGTCATGCTCACCGCCGTCGTGGTGTGGCCCGGGGTGCGTCGTTCCGGGGTGGGCGCGGGCGACGAACCGACCATCACGGTGGCCGCCGTGCAGGGAAACGTGCCGCGGCTGGGGCTCGACTTCAACGCCCAGCGCCGAGAGGTGCTCGACTATCACGTCCGCGAGACCCTGCGCCTGGCCGAGGATGTCGCCGACGGGCGCGCCCCGCAACCGCTGTTCGTGATCTGGCCGGAGAACGCCTCCGACATCGACCCCGTGACGAACGCCGATGCCGCGCGGCAGATCACCCTGGCCGCGCAGGCGATCGATGCGCCGATCCTGGTGGGCACGGTCCGTGCCGCGCCCGGCTGGACCCGAGACAACCCGGTCGCATCCAATTCGGTGCTGGTGTGGGATCCGCACACCGGGGTGGGGGAGAGCCACGACAAGCGGATCGTGCAGCCGTTCGGCGAGTACCTGCCGTGGCGCGGGTTCTTCCGCCACCTGTCCGATTACGCCGACCGCGCGGGATTCTTCGTTCCCGGCCGCGGCGACGGCGTGGTGCACGTCGCCGGCGTCCCGGTCGGGGTGGCCACCTGCTGGGAGGTGATCTTCGACCGCGCTCCGCGTCAATCGGTGCTCGCCGGCGCCCAGCTCCTGGCCGTACCGACCAACAACGCCACATTCGACCAGACCATGAGCGAACAGCAACTGGCGTTCGCCAAGGTGCGAGCCGTCGAACACGATCGCTACGTCGTCGTCGCCGGTACCACCGGGATCAGTGCGATGATCGCCCCCGACGGCCATGAGCTCGCCCGCACCGCCTTCTTCGAACCCGGCTATCTCGAGGGTCGCCTGCACCTGAAGACCTCGCTGACGCCGGCCACCCAGTGGGGGCCGGCCATCCAGTGGGCGCTGCTCGGAGCGGCCGTTGCGGCCCTGGTCGCCGCCATACGGCAAAATGGAAACTTCATGCGCGTGCGGTTGACGCGACGTCACAACAAACGGGGCCGCACCGGCGCCGATGCGGAGAACGGGAGGAACGGCGCCCATGAGTGAGCGTCCCAGCCTGCACACGTTGGTGGTCATCCCCACCTACAACGAGTTGGAGAACCTGCCGATCATCCTCGACCGGCTGCAGCAGGCCCGCCCCGATGTGCACGTCCTCGTCGTCGACGACGGCAGCCCCGACGGCACCGGCAAACTCGCCGACGAGCGGGCGGCCGCCGACCCGACCCGCATCCACGTGATGCACCGCACCTCCAAAGCCGGACTGGGCGCCGCCTACCTGGCCGGATTCGCCTGGGGCCTGGACCGCGACTACGAGGTGATCGTGGAGATGGACGCCGACGGCAGCCATGCACCCGAACAGCTGTACCGGTTGCTCGACGCCATCGACGCCGGAGCGGACCTGGCGATCGGCTCGCGCTACGTCGACGGCGGGACGGTACGAAACTGGCCGGTGCGTCGGCTGGTGCTGTCCAAGACCGCCAATACCTATGCGCGCGTGTTGCTCGGTGTCGGAATCCACGACATCACCGCCGGCTACCGCGCCTACCGTCGCGGAGTGCTGGAGAAGATCGGCCTGGACGCGGTCGATTCGAAGGGGTACTGCTTCCAGGTCGATCTGACCTGGCGGGCGGTCAACAACGGCTTCACCATCACCGAAGTGCCGATCACGTTCACCGAACGTGAGCTGGGCGTATCCAAGATGAGTGGTTCCAACATCCGCGAGGCCATGGTCAAGGTCGCGCGGTGGGGGATCGGCGGCCGGGTGAACCGGCTGCGCGGCGCCCGCGGCTAGACCGCCGCGGTCGCCAGCGCCTGACGGGCAGAGCCGAGGGCTCAGCCCCGCCGTTTGGTCTTGATCAGCTCAAGGCGCTCCTTGAGCAGCTCCTCGAGTTCCTCGACCGAGCGGCGCTCCAGCAGCATGTCCCAGTGGGTGCGCGGCGGCTTGACCTTCTTCGGCTCGGGCACGTCGCCCTCGAGCAGTGCGCCTTCCATACCGTTCTTGCACATCCAGGTGCCGGGGAGCTCCGCGTCGTCGGCGAAGGGAACCTCGAACTCTTCGCCGTTGTCGGTGCGGTAGCGCGCCATGCGGCGCGGCGCCAGGTCGTGGTTGCGGTCGGTCTCGTAGCTCACGGCTCCCAGCCGACTGCCCCGCAGAACACGATCAGCCATGACCCACTCTCCTTATGCCTATCAATGAAATATGCCTCGCGATGGTCAACGCGAGCGAACCCTGTGAAGTTCCCGGCGCACCCTGGCGCGACCTCCCATGATACCGGGATCGTCGCGGCTTCCGGACTAAGGTGTGCAGACGTGCCACGCAGTCCCCGCCCCCAGCCGTGCCGATGGTGTGGCCGCGACGTGGGAGATGCTGGGATCGGGCGGCGGCGGCAATACTGCCGGCAGTCCTGCCGACAGCGCGCCTACGAGCAGCGCGCCCTGATCGGCAGCGGGAAGACGACCGCGCTGGCACCAGACTCGGTGGTGCTCTCCGCCGACGAGGCGACGGCCCTGTCTGACCGCGTCTACCAGGTGCGATGCGCTGCCGAGGACATCTCCACGGCCTTGGGTGAAGGCGCTCCGCATGAGGAGCTGCGGCATCTGTGCGACATCCTGTTGCAGGCCGTCGATTCGGCCGATCGCTGGCGGTGAGAGTCAGCTGGCGCAGCTGAACAGCTTGCCGGCGTCGGCCGGCGGAGGCACCGGGTGCAGGCAGCCGAATGTTCCGACACCCTCCGGGCTCAACAGCACCGCCGAACGGTGCGCGTAGTTCACGCAGAACAGCCCGACTCGATCCGCCCGGCAGCGGTAGTCGCCGAAGGACAACGCGGAGCCATCGGGCAACTCGGCCCCGTCGCCGTGCACAAACCGCCCCGGATCACCGTGTGCGGAACCCACCTGCAGCGTGTTGCCGCTGAAGTCCACCCAGCCGCCCTTCCACTCGCCGTAGATGTCCTCGGGCTGAGCCGGCGGGTTCACCAGGTCCACCACACAGGCCAGCGCACTGTCGGGCGCTCCGGTATCGGTCATGCAGGCGGTGGCGCGGCGGGGGGTGGCCGACACGGTGAAAGCGACGTCGTCGATCAGGTCGGTGACCTCGCCGTCGCGGGTGGCCTGGTGATAGACCGCGGCATCGACCGGCCGACCGGCCTCGACCCAGGCGATCACGTCGGCGATCGCGGCCCCAGCGGCCGGGGGACCCGCGGGCTTTGCCGACGACGACGTCACCGACGTCGAGGGCGGCGCTGACGTGGATGTGGCGGCAGTGGACGTGGTCGGCTCCGGCTCGCCGACCTTGGCGCCCGAACATCCGGCGACCAACAGCAGGACGGCGATCAGCCCGGTGAGACGCATGCCGTTAGGCTAACCGGCGCTGCTCACGCGGTGGTCCAGCCTCACCTCTCCTGCGTCGAGGTTCGCTAACCACCGGGCCCACGCGGTGGTCCAGCTTCACCTCTCCTGCGTCGAGGTTCGCTAACCACCGGGCCCACGCGGTGGTCCAGCTTCACCTCTCCTGCGTCGAGGTTCGCTAACCACCGGGCCCACGCGGTGGTCCAGCTTCACCTCTCCTGCGTCGAGGTTCGCTAACCACCGGGTGATTCGCTACCGTTCGGCTCATGCATAAAAACCCTGTGCAGGCCACCATCACCAGCGGCATTGTGGAGGGTTTCGCCCGTGACGGGGTGCGCCGATGGCGATCCATCCCATACGCGCGCCCGCCGGTGGGCCCGCTGCGGTTCCGGGCGCCCCAGCCGGCCGAGCCCTGGTCCGGGGTGCGCCACTGCCACGGATTCACCCAATGCGCGCCGCAGGAGCGCTATTACACCCTGCTGGCACCGGGCCGGTTCCAGCCCACCAGCGAAGACTGCCTGACCCTCAACGTGACCGCGCCGGAGGACACCGAGACGGGCCCGCTTCCGGTCATGGTGTTCATCCACGGTGGCGGCTACATCATGGGCAGTTCGGCCACCCCCATCTACGACGGCGCCGCCCTGGCCCGGCGCGGATGCGTCTTCGTATCGATGAATTATCGGCTGGGCGCGCTCGGATGCCTGGACTTGTCCTCGCTGTCCAACGCCGATGTCACCCTGGACAGCAACCTGTACCTGCGCGATCTGGTCCTTGCGCTGCGCTGGGTGCGGGAGAACATCGCGACCTTCGGCGGCGACCCCGACAACGTCACGATCTTTGGCGAGAGTGCGGGCGCGCACGCCGTCGCGACCCTGCTGGCGGTCCCGGCAGCGGAGGGCCTGTTCACCCGCGCGATCGCCGAGAGCCCGGCGGCTGGACTGGTGCGCAACAACGAGATTGCCGCCGCGTTCGCCGAACGATTCGCGGCGTTGCTGGGAGTACGTCCCTCCGACAGCGCCCGGGCTCTGCTGCGGGTGTCGACGTCCGAGCTGCTGGCCGCCCAGGACCGGCTGATCGCCGAGGGCAACCGAGACATGTTGGGCGCGTTTCCGATCGGCCCAGTCTGCGGGGACGACGTGCTGCCAGTGGATCCGGTTGAGGCGATGCGGACGGGTTCCGCCCATCGCGTTCCGCTGATCGTGGGCAGCAACGCCGATGAGGGGCGGTTGTTCACCCGGTTCCTGCGGATGCTGCCCGTCGACGAACCCTCGGTCGAGGCGGTCCTGGCCGGTGCCGGCGACGGGGTGCGCGACCGCATCATCGCCGCCTACCCGGACTATCCGAAGCGGTCGGCCTGCATCCGCCTGGGCGGCGACTTCGCCTTCAACGCCGCGGTGTGGCAGATCGCCGAAGCCCATGGCGCCCATGCACCCACCTACGTCTACCGGTATGACTATGCGCCACGGATGTTGCGGTGGGCGGGGATGGGCGCCACGCATGCCACCGAGCTGTTCGCGGTGTTCGATGTGTACCGCAACGGTGGATTCGGTCGGCTGCTCACCGCCGGCGCAGACCGCCGGACGGCGCTGCAGGTCAGCAAGCACGTGCAGCGCCGCTGGGGCGCGTTCGGCCGCACCGGGGCGCCGGGCGACGGCTGGCCTGCCTACACCGCTGGGGAGCGGGCCGTCATGGTGTTCGACCGCAGGTCGCGGTTGGAATACGACCCGGCCCCGGAGCGCCGAAAGGCCTGGCAGGGCTTCACGCTGGCCCGCTGAACCTCAGGACCGGGTAACTCGGGTTCCGCCCGCCAGCTCATCGTGCTTGCCCTGCTTTGTCGGGCTACCACTGATCGTCACCGCGATCACGACGTAGGCCACGAAGGCCAGCAGCGGGCCCAGGTAGGGCACGACCGCCAGCAAGGTGAATGAATTGCGCACGGCCGCCTGCGATGACGTCGGCTTCGAGACTCCGTCGGGCCCATGTACTGCCAGGCCCAACAGCCGCTTACCCGGGGTAGCCCCCTGCGACGTCTCGAACAGCACGAAGTAGCCGAACGTCAGCACCCCGGAGAACAGCCCGGTCACCAGGAACGGGTAATCGTCGGAGAACAGAAACAGTGACAGGAAGAACGCCACCACCCCGATCAGCAGACCGTCAATGACGCGGGCCCAAAAACGCCTGCCCAGACCGCCGGGCTGCTGGCCCCAGCCCTGCGGCGGCGGATAACCGCCGGGCTGGCCATATCCGGGTCCGTAACCAGGGCCGTTCGGGCCGAAATCGCCGCTTGCCATCAGATTCGCTCCTGACCACGTTGGATGCTCGCCAATGTACCGTGACGCCCAGGGACGGAAGTGGTTTCTGCGGAGGGCGAAACGCGCAGCGATGTATTTGAGCGCGGTGGTGTTGATCGTCGCAACACATCTGGCGTTCGTCGGCTATGTCGTGGTCGGCGGCTTTATCGGGCTGCGCGCACCACGCACCCTGTGGCTGCATGGTGCTGCGGTCTGCTGGGCGGTGCTGATCGTCGCGGCGCGGTGGGACTGCCCACTGACTTGGCTGGAGCGGCGGGCGCGTACCGCCGCCGGAATGGCGCCGCTGCCGCCGGAAGGCTTTATCGCCCACTATCTGGCCGGGGTGCTCTATCCGGCCACCTGGACCACCGGTATCGACGCCGCGGTGCTGGTGACAGTCCTGGTGTCCTGGGCACTGTGCACGCGAGAAGCCTTGCGCCGCCGACGATACTGTGAACGCATGCGGGCGCTGATCATCGTCGATATGCAGAACGATTTCTGCGGCGGGGGAGCGCTTCCGGTCGATGGCGCTGACGCACTCGCCGCCACCATCAGCCGCTACCTCCGGAGCCCGGCGGCGCGCGAGCGCTACGCGCATGTGGTGGCCACCCAGGATTGGCACATCGACCCGGGCGAGCACTTCTCCGCTTGCCCGGACAACCAGACGTCCTGGCCGCCGCACTGTGTGGCCGAAAGCCCGGGGGCACAGTTTCATCCCGCGCTGAGCACTGACCGCATCGAGGCGGTCTTTCGCAAGGGTGCCTACTGTGCCGGGTACAGCGGGTTCGAGGGAGCCGACGCCGACGGCACCACGCTGGACGCTTGGCTGCGCCGGCACCAGGTAGCCAGCGTCGACGTGGTGGGTGTGGCCACCGACCACTGCGTGCGAGCCACCGCCGTAGACGCCGTCCGGGCCGGGTTTGACACCGCTGTGCTGCCACATCTGACCGCAGGCACCACCCCCGAGCGAACCGTTGCCGCGCTGGCAGCGATGCGCGACGCCGGTGTCGCCCTGGCAGAGGCCGATCAGTCGCCATTATCCGGCTGACTCACGCCAGCAGCACCACCAACGACGCCGTCGATGCCAGCAGGTAGACGACCGGAAAACCGATGTTGTAGAAAACTCCGGCCCGCACATGCGCCACGACGGCCCCGACAAAGAACGCGACCAACCCCACCGCGGCAGCGATCCCGACCGCGGTGAAGCCGGCGAGCCCGGCGAGCAGTCCAACGCCGCCGGCCAGCTTTGCTGCACCCAGCGGCACTAACCACGACCTCGGCACGCCGACCTGCGCCGAATTGGCCAGAACGAACTGTGCCGGCACGAAGTCGGCGATCGCGATGGCGATGGTGATGGCCGCGGTTGCCGCGACCGTCACCACGGTCAGGGTCGGTACGCTCATGTTGTTGCTCTTTCTGTCGTCGGTGGATATGGCGATATCTCTATGACGACTCCCGCGCGGGAAAGGTGACCTATGAGCAACCCCGATGTTTTGGCCCAACGGTTCGAGGACGAACGTCAGCGTCTTCATTCGGTGGCCTTGCATCTGCTGGGCTCGGCGGCAGACGCCGAGGACGCCGTCCAATCAGCCTGGTTGAAGGCCAGCAGAGCCGATCTGGCCGCGGTCGACAATGTGCCCGGCTGGCTCACCACCATCACCGCGCGCGTCGCCGTGGATCAGTTGCGAACGCGCTCGCGGCGGGCCGAGCAATCCCTGTCGCAGGCACCCGAACGTGATCACACCCCGGCCATGGCCGCGCCGGCCGCCGACGAGGAAGTACTGCGTTCGGAGGCGATCAGCCGTGCCCTGTTGGTGGTTCTGAACCAGCTATCACCGGCACAGCGCGTCGCGTTCGTGCTCCACGATGTCTTCGACCTCCCGTTCGACCAGATCGGCCCGCTGCTGGATCGCTCTCCAGACGCCGCCAAGAAGTTGGCCAGCCGCGCCCGGGCACGACTTCACGCGGCACCCGCAGAGCGGCCGGCACTGCGCGCCGA
The DNA here is from genome assembly GCF_002086515.1 of Mycolicibacter arupensis. Lineage (GTDB taxonomy): Bacteria > Actinomycetota > Actinomycetes > Mycobacteriales > Mycobacteriaceae > Mycobacterium > Mycobacterium arupense. The sequence goes on along the minus strand of NZ_MVHH01000005.1, from coordinate 20,058 downwards.
ACACCTGCGGATCGTCGATGCATTCCTGTCCGCCTCGCGCGGTGGCGACATCCCGGCGCTGTTGCAGCTGCTGGCGCCCGATGTCGTGCGCCGAGCCGACCCGGTATTGCTGCCCGACGGCGTTGCGGTGGAGATCCGCGGTGCCGCCGAAGTCGCCACCGAGACCCGCCGCTTCACCGAGCGCACGCGCGCCGGTGCTGTGCTGCTCATCGATGGAGCTCCGGGTATCGCGATCGCGCCGGGCGACCGCCTGGTGGCCCTGCTACGCGTCGAGATCGGAGCCGACGGGCGCATCCACGCCCTGAACATCGCCGGTGGTGCTGAGCGACTGCGTGCCGCGACCCTGCAACTTCCGGACCCTGGACTCGACAGCAAGTACACCTGAGGAGCGCTCACGGCAGCCCGATTCTGCTTTGATGGGTCACGCGAACCGATGTGTGAGGGGAACGTCTGTGCCAGATGACACGCCAGCCGAAGAGGCGAAGCCGCCCGTTGCGGTGATCGCCCGCGGCATCACGATGACCGGGCCGTGGGGGCGGGTGTTCGGGCCGCTCGACCTGGACATCCCCACCGGTGGTGCCACCGTGCTGGTCGGTCCGCCCGGATCGGGTCGCACCGCCCTGATGATGAATCTGGCAGGCCGGATGAAGCCGTCGTCGGGCACCCTCACCGTGCTGGGGCAGAACAGGGCCCGCGACATCTTCGACAACGCCGCGCTGGCCGGCATCGAACAGATCGACTCGATCTTCGAGTCCGTGACGGTCGAAGACCTGATCACCGAACAGATCCGCTGGGATGCCCCCTGGTACCGGCTGGTCCGCCGTGCCGGTGATGCCGAGCGCGATGCGATCTGCGGCCCGGTCTTCGGCGACCTGCCGCTACCCCAGATGCACGACTACGTCGAGCACCTCGACGAATTGACCGGGTTGCTGCTGCGAATCGCCCTGGCCAACACCACCCGCCCACCGCTGCTGGTGGTCGGCAGCATAGATGAGATCAAGAACAGCCGCGATCGCGCGCTGCTGCTGACACGGCTGGTCGCCCTGGGGGCCCAGCAGACCGTGATCACGTCCTCGGCAAATCCGATTCCTGACGGATTCGGTCTCGCCGCGCAGATCACCGTCGACCATCTGGAGCGCGCCGAGCTCGTCCACGGCCGTCACGAGAAGAGGAATGCCTGACCATGCTCGCCGGAATGTCGCTGGGCACCGACCTCAAACGCTATTCGCGCGGCACCATGCCGCGGCTCGCGCTGATCACCATCATCGTGTTGCCGCTGCTGTACGGAGCGATGTATCTGTGGGCGTTCTGGAATCCTTTCGCCGCCATCGACAAGATCCCGGTCGCCCTGGTCAATCAGGACACCGGGGCCGTGGTCTCCGGTGAGCAGTTGCATGCCGGTGATGAGGTCACCCGTGCGCTGGTGGATTCCAAGCAGCTCGACCTGCACCAGGTGTCGGAAAGCCAGGCCACCAGAGGGGTGTCCGACGGCACCTACTACTTCTCGATCACCCTGCCCGCGGACTTCAGCGAGGCGGTGGTGTCGCCGGCCGGGCCACACCCCCAGAAGGCTCAGATCCAGTTCCGCTTCAACGACGCCAACAACTACCTGGCCTCGGTAATGGGCCAGAACGCCGCCCGCGAGGTGCTCAACGAGGTAAGCGCCAAGGTCGGCCAACAGGTGATCGGCACCGCACTGAACCAGGTGACCGACGAAGTCAAGAAGGCCGCCGACGGTGCCGAGCAGTTGGCCGGGGGTTCCACGACCTTGGCCGAGAACCTCGCGACCGCCCGTGATGGATCCATCGCGCTCGCCGACGGCATCCGTCAGCTGTCGACCGGCGTCCACCACGCCACCGATCCGTTGATCAAGGTGACCGATGACCTGGCCGCCATGGGTTTCGACCCGAACGCGGCCGGAGAGGCAGCCGGCAGGCTCGGCGGCAACCTCAAGACGGTGACCGACCGCATCGCATCGCTCAACGTCAACTACCAACAGGCCGCCGGGATCGTCGACCAAGTGGTCGCAGGCCTGCGCGCCAACCCCGACCCGGCGGTGCAGGGACTCGGCGACACCCTTGCCGGCGCCCAGCGCCTGCTCGACGTCGAAGGGATCGACCCTGCCACCGACGAGGGGTTGGCCGAACTGCGCGCGAACACCCAGGAACTTGAGACGGATCTGGCTGATCCGGCCAGTGGCCTGCGCACGTTCATGAATCACGTCCTCGACGGTGGCCTGCGGTCGGATGTCATCGCGCTGCGGGACGGGGCCGCCGCGCTGGAGGCCGGTGGACGCCAACTCAGCGACGGGCTGGTCCAGTTGACCGACGGGAGCAACCAGCTCAAAGACGGTGCCGGGCAATTGGCCGCCGGGCTGGGTGAGGCCGACCAGCGCGCCTCGACCATCACCGACCAACAGCGAGTAGAGGTATCGCAGACTCTGGCCAGCCCGGTCGGCGTCGATATGGACTTCACCCACCACGCTGCCACCTTCGGCACCGGTTTCGCGCCGTTCTTCCTGCCGCTGGCACTGTTCATCGGTTCGCTGATCGTGTGGATGTTGTTGACGCCGTTGCAGACTCGCGCGATCGTCAACGGGGTCACCGCACTTCGCGTGGTGCTCGCGTCCTACTGGCCTGCCCTGTTGTTGGGGATCTGCCAGGTCCTGCTGATGTACACGGTGGTGCACTTCGGCGTGGGATTGCAGGCCAGATACGCGCTGGGAACGGTCGCCTTCCTGGGATTGATCGCCGCTTCGTTCCTGGCGATGATCCAGGCCTTCAACGCCCTGCTGGGAGTGGCGGTCGGCCGGGTGTTCACCCTGGCCTTCCTGATGTTCCAGCTGGTGTCCTCCGGTGGCGTGTATCCGGTGGAGACCACGGCGAAGCCCTTCCAGATACTGCACCCCTATGACCCGATGACCTACGCCGTCAACGGATTGCGGCAGTTGACGGTCGGTGGTATCGACGAGCGGATGTGGACATCGGTCGCAGTGCTGGCGGGCATCCTGGTGGTGTCGTTGGCCGCCAGCTCCTGGGCGGCACGAAGAGACCGCCAATTCACCCTCGAGCGCCTCTACCCGCCGATCGAAGTCTGACGGTTCCCCGGTGCTGTCGTCCGGCGCTCGCACGCTCCCGCGACGCAGCCTGCTGCGCGGCGCCGGGGCGATCGGGGCGGCGGCGCTGATCCCGTGGACATCGGCCTGCGACACCGATGATGACGCGCTGACCTTCTTCTTCGCGGCCAATCCGGAGGAAGCAGACGCCCGGATGCGTATCGTCGACGCCTTCCAGCGCCGGCACCCCGACATCCGGGTACGCGCGATTCTGGCCGGTGGTGACCCGACCCAGCAGATGTCGACGTTCTGCGCCGGCGGCAAGTGCCCGGACGTGCTGATGGCCTGGGAGTTCAACTACGCCGGCCTTGCCGACCGCGGCGTCTTGGCCGACCTGAACACCCTGTTAGACCGGGATCGGCAGTTCGCGGCGACGTTGCACGCCGACAGCATTCCCGCGCTCTATGAGACGTTCGGATTCGACGGCGGCCAGTACGCGTTCCCCGAACAGTGGTCGGGGGCGTTTCTGTTCTACAACACCAGGCTCTTCGCCGAGGCCGGGGTGCGGCCACCGCCGGGCCGCTGGGACACCCCCTGGACCTTCGACGAGTTTCTGGCCACCGCCACCGCACTGACCCGGCGGTCTTCGCCCGGCCGAATCACCCAGTGGGGCTTCGTCGACACATGGTCGCCGCCCTATTCCGCGGCGCTGTTCGGCATGAACAACGGCACGCCGTGGGCCGTCCCGCGGTTCAATCCGGCACATCTGAACTTCGATGACGCCGACTTTCTCGCCGGCATCCAGTTCTATGCGGATCTGTCCAACCTGCATCGCGTGGCTCCCGCCGCGGCGGACACCCAGTCGATGTCGACCATGGGACTGTTCACCGCGGGCACAGCAGCCATGGCCCTCGGTGGTCACTGGCGCTATCAGACGTTTGCGCAGGCCGAAGACCTCGATTTCGACGTGGCGGTGCTGCCGACCGGGCCGGCTGCCACGGCCAGGGGTAGGGCGGCCCGATCCGCCATCGGCAGCACCGGACTGGCTATCGCTGCCGACAGCCGACATCAGCAGCAGGCGTGGGAGTTCGTGAAGTTCGCGGCCGGCCCGGTGGGGCAGGCGTTGATCGGGGAGAGCGGGCTGTTCGTCCCGGTACTGCGTTCGGCGATCAGTTCACCTGGATTTGCCGCCGCCCACGCCGGGATCGGCAACCTTGAGGTGCTGACCGGTGGTCCGGGGCACTCGGAGGGCCTGCCGATCTCCCCGCAGTGGCAGAAGGTCCACGCCCTGATGGACCGCGCCATCGGCCCGGTGCTGCGCGGCAAGCGGCCCGCCACCAGCCTCAAACGTGATCTCACGCCCCAGATCGACGAAGTGTTGGCTTCGGCATGAATCCCACGCGCAGACGGGCCCGCGCGGGTCGCTGGTTCATCGCCCCGAATCTGGCGGCGGTCGCGGTGTTCATGGCCTTCCCCCTGGCGTTCTCGCTCTATATGAGCGTGCAGCGTTGGGACCTGTTCACGGCGCCGAAGTTCGTGGGCGCGGCCAACTATCGCGATCTGTTCACCGCCGACCCGCTGTTCGGCATCGCGGTGCGCAATACGGCGGTGTTCACCGTCGGCACCGTGGTTCCGACGGTGTTGATCAGCCTGGCGGTGGCTGGACTGCTGAACCGCACGATCACGGGCATCGGGCTGTTTCGGGCAATCGCCTTTGTGCCGTTGGCGGTCTCGTCGGTGGTGATCGCGGTGGTGTGGCAGTTCGTGTTCAACACCGACAGCGGATTGCTCAACATCGCGCTCGGATGGTTCGGTGTCGGCCCGGTCCCGTGGCTCACCGAACCACATTGGGCGATGGTTTCGTTGTGTCTGGTCAGCGTGTGGAAGAGCGTGCCTTTTGCGACGGTGATTCTGTTGGCGGCCATGCAGGGTGTTCCCGATTCCCTGCACGAGGCGGCCCGTATCGACGGCGCGGGGGAGGTGCGGCGCTTCGTCTCGATCACGGTGCCGATGATCCGCGGCGCGGTGTGGTTTGTGGTGGTGATCTCGGTGATCAACGCATTCCAGGCGTTCGATCTGGTGTACGTGCTCACCGGCAGCAGCGGCGGCCCCGAGACCGGTACCTACGTGCTGGCCATCATGCTGTTCCAGCATGCCTTCGCCTTCCTGGACTTCGGCTACGCCGCGGCACTGGCCTGGGTCATGTTTGCGGTGCTGCTGGTCTTGACCGTCCTGCAGTTACGGCTCTCGCGCCGGAACGCGGTGCAGCAGTGATGTCCCGCCCCGTGCGGCACCGCATCGGCGGACTGTTGGGGGTCTACGCCGGACTGGGCGCCGTCGCCGCCTGTGCACTCTTCCCGATCCTGTGGGCCCTGGCGGGCTCGCTGAAACGCCAGTCCGAGATCAGCCAGCCGATGCTGCTGCCGGCGCATCCGCAGTGGTCGAACTACGCCGAGGTTTTCGCCCGGATGCCGTTCTGGCGCATGCTGTTCAACACGGTTTTCTACGCCGGATGTGTCACCGCCGGTCAGGTCTTCTTCTGCTCGCTGGCCGGCTACGCCTTCGCGCGGTTGCCGTTCACCGGACGCGACACGTTGTTCGTGGTGTATCTGGCCACGCTGATGGTGCCGTTGACCGTCACTGTGATTCCGCAGTTCATCCTGATGCGGGTGTTCGGATGGACCGACACCATGTGGGCGATGATCATTCCGGGCTTGTTCGGCAGTGCGTTCGGCACCTATCTGATGCGGCAGTTCTTCGTCACTCTCCCGATAGATCTGGAAGAGGCCGCCATTTTGGACGGCTGCTCGCCGTGGACCATCTATTGGCGGATCCTGTTGCCGCACGCCAAGCCTGCGGTCATGGTGTTGGCGGTACTGACCTGGATCAACGTCTGGAACGATTTCTTGTGGCCGCTGTTGATGATTCAGCGCAAGGGCATCGCGACCCTGACTCTCGGGCTGGTCTGGATGCAGGGCGAGTACGTCGCCGAATGGCCGGTGCTGATGGCGGCATCCATGCTGATGCTGGCACCGTTGGTGGTCATCTACGCGATCGCGCAGCGCGCCTTCGTCAGCGGAATCGCGGCGACCGGATTCGGTGGACGGTAGTCAGGAGAGCCCAGTGGCAGCAGTGACCTTCGACGCGGCGACCCGGCGCTATCCGGGTGCCGACCGACCCGCGCTGGACGCATTGGACCTGGCGGTGCGGGACGGCGAGTTCATGGTGCTGGTCGGGCCCTCGGGTTGCGGCAAGACCACGACGTTGCGCATGTTGGCGGGCCTGGAACCCGTTGACTGCGGCCACATCTACATCGGCGACCAGGACGTGACCGGTACCGATCCCGGCGACCGTGATATCGCGATGGTGTTTCAGAACTACGCGCTGTACCCGCACATGACCGTGGCGCAGAACATGGGGTTCGCCCTGAAGATCGCCAAGACGCCCAAGGCCGAGATCCGCGCCAGGGTCGCCGAGGCCGCGCAGTTGCTGGGCCTGTCCGAGCTGTTGGCGCGCAAACCCAAGGATCTGTCCGGCGGCGAACGGCAGCGAGTTGCGATGGGCCGCGCGATTGTGCGACGCCCACAGGTGTTCTTGATGGATGAGCCGTTGTCGAACCTGGACGCGATGCTGCGGGTGCAGACCCGCAACCAGATCGCGGAACTGCAGCGCCGACTGGGGATCACCACCGTCTACGTCACGCACGATCAGGTCGAGGCCATGACGATGGGGGATCGGGTCGCGGTGCTGCGTGATGGGGTGTTGCAGCAGTGTGCACCGCCGCGCGAGCTCTACCGCACTCCGGCCAACGTCTTCGTCGCCGGATTCATCGGATCACCGGCGATGAACCTGTTCACGGTGCCGGTGATCGACAGTGCGGTGTCGTTGGGCGGCTACCGCATCGAGCTGAGCCCAGACATCGCTGCGGCAGCGTCGGTCACCGTCGGGGTGCGTCCGGAGCATCTGCGGATCGCCGATCGGGGGATAGGGGTCGAGGTGGATTTCGTCGAGGAACTCGGCGCCGACACCTACCTGTACGGCTCGATGGTGGATCCGCACTCCCGGCACGCGGTGGTGGCCCGGGTTCCCGGCGACACAGAGGTGGCCCGCGGTGCCCGGCTGATGCTGCATGCCGACGTCGCTGATCTGCATTTCTTCGGCACCGAGGGCGCCCGGATCGGCTGAGCGTGCCGATCAGTCGAGCAGTTGCCGCAGGACGTACTGCATGATGCCGCCGTGCCGGTAGTAGTCGGCCTCGCCGGGGGTGTCGATGCGCACCGTCGCATCGAATTCGGTGTCACCGGCGTGCACCCGCACGGTAGCGGGGATGCTGTCGCTCAGCGCGGTCACCCCGGTGATGTCGAAGCTCTCTTCGCCGGTCAACCCGAGCGAGTCCGCGTCGGAGCCGTCGGGGAACTGCAGCGGCAGTACCCCCATGCCGATCAGGTTGGAGCGGTGAATGCGTTCGTAGGACACCGCCAGCACGGCCCGTACCCCCAGCAGCGCCGTACCTTTGGCCGCCCAGTCCCGCGAGGAACCCGACCCGTACTCCTTCCCGGCCAGGATCACCAGCGGGGTCCCGGCGGCGAGGTAGTTCACCGATGCCTCGTAGATGGTGCTGACCGGCCCGTCAGGCTGGCTGAAGTCACGTGTGAAGCCCCCCTCCGTGCCGGGAGCAAGTTGATTGCGCAACCGCACATTGGCGAACGTGCCGCGAATCATCACTTCGTGGTTGCCGCGCCGGGAGCCGTAGGAGTTGAAGTCCTTGCGCTCAATTCCGTTCTCGGACAAATACTTTCCCGCAGGTGAGTCATACCGAATGGAGCCGGCTGGGCTGATGTGGTCGGTGGTGACCGAGTCGCCGAGCTTGGCCAGCACCCGGGCACCGGTGATATCGGTGATCGCTGCCGGCTCGCGGGTCATGCCGTCGAAGTACGGGGGCCGGCGTACGTAGGTGGAGTCCGCCGCCCAGGAGAAGGTGTTCCCCTCGGGGACGTCCAGCGATCGCCACCGTTCGTCGCCGGTGTAGACATCGGCGTAGCTGGTGGTGAACATCTCGGCCTGCAGGTTGTCGTGGACGATGGCGTCCACGTCCGCTTCGGTGGGCCAGATGTCACGCAGATACACCGGCTCGCCGTCGCTGCCGGTGCCCAACGGGTCGGTGAGCAGGTTGACGCGCAGGGTGCCCGCCAGCGCGTAGGCGACCACCAGCGGCGGGGACGCCAGGAAGTTCATCCGGACCTCGGGGTGGATGCGGCCCTCGAAATTGCGGTTGCCCGACAGCACTGAACACACGGTCAGGTCGTTGTCGACGACGGCCTTGCTCACCTCGGGGATCAGGGGGCCCGAATTGCCGATGCAGGTGGTGCAGCCGTAGCCCACCAGGTTGAAGCCGAGCTGGTCCAGGTAGGGAGTCAGGCCCGCCCGCTCGTAGTAGTCGGTGACCACCCGCGAACCGGGCGCCAGGGTGGTCTTCACCCACGGTTTGCGTGTCAGCCCTTTGTTGACGGCGTTGCGTGCCAGCAGTGCGGCGCCGACCATGACCGAGGGGTTGGAGGTGTTGGTGCACGAGGTGATGGCGGCGATCACGACGTCGCCGTTGTCGATCTCGCTGCGGGTGCCGTCGGCGAGCTCGAGGGGGTGGGCATCGGTGCGCCAGGGGAGCTTGTCACCCCCGGCCCACGGCTCCCGCGGCCTGCCCGCCGCTTGGGATTGACCGAACGCGATCGGGTCGCTGGCGGGGAACGAATCCGCCGACGCCTTGTCCAGGTTCGACAAGGCCTGCGCGGTGGTTTCGGTGCCGTCGAGCAGCGCGGCGACGGTGTGCGGGGCCAACCGCAGGGGAATGCGGTCCTGCGGGCGTTTGGGGCCGGCGATCGACGGCTCGACGCTGCTCAAGTCCAGTTCCAGGGTCTGCGAATACATCGGCTCCCGATCCGGGTCGTGCCACATCCCCTGCTCTTTGGTGTAGGCCTCCACCAGCTGGATCTGGTGTTCGGAGCGGCCGGTCAGGCGCAGGTAGTCGCAGGTGACGCGGTCGACTGGGAAGATCGCGCAGGTGGCCCCGTACTCCGGGCTCATGTTGCCGATCGTGGCGCGGTTCGCCAGCGGGACATTGGCCACTCCGGGGCCGAAGAACTCGACGAACTTGCCCACCACGCCGGTGGCGCGCAGCAGTTCGGCGACTGTCAGGACCAGGTCGGTGGCGGTGGTGCCGGGCTGCAGTTCGCCGGTGAGTTTGAGGCCGACAACCGGGGGGATCAGCATGCTCATCGGCTGGCCGAGCATGGCCGCTTCGGCTTCGATTCCGCCGACGCCCCAGCCCAGCACGCCCAGGCCGTTGACCATGGGGGTGTGCGAGTCGGTGCCCACCAGGGTGTCGGGGTAGGCCAGTGGCCCCTCGGCGCCGTCGCGGGTGAACACCACGCGGGCCAGATATTCCAGGTTGACCTGGTGACAGATACCGGTGCCCGGGGGGACCACAGAGAAGTCGTCGAATGCCTGTTGCCCCCAGCGCAGCAGCTGGTAGCGCTCGGCGTTGCGCTCGAACTCCAGCTCGGTGTTGATCGCGAACGCGTCGGCACGCCCGAAGACATCGGCGATCACCGAATGGTCGATCACCAGCTCCGTCGGGCACAGCGGGTTAATGCGGGTGGTCTGGCCACCCAGGTCGGCGATCGCGTCGCGCATGGCGACCAGGTCGACCACGCAGGGCACGCCGGTGAAGTCCTGCATCAGGACTCGCGCTGGTGTGTAGGCGATTTCACGGCCGTGCGCGGCGGCCGGATCCCATGCGGCCAGCGCCCCGATCTGTTCAGCGGTGACCAGGCGGCCGTCCTCGTTGCGCAGCAGGTTCTCCAGGAGGACCTTCAGGCTGTAGGGCAGCCGCGCCGAGCCGTCGATGCGATCGAGACGCCGGATCTGATACGTGGTGTCCGCGACGGTCAGCCGGTCGCGGGTTCCGAAGCTGTCGAGGTTGCTTGCTGTGGCCATTGCGGGCCCTCCCACCGGTCGGATCGGTTACTACCGACCCTAGGTCCGTAAGCGTGGCAGGACCAGGGGAGCGGGCCGGGCTCAGCCGTTTTGTGCCGCGCGCTCGAGTACCGGCCGCTTGTCCGGGCAGTAGGTGTTGACCGAGGCGCCCAGGAACTGCCAGGCCTGTGCCTGGTTGGTGCCCTTCTGAAGGTTGGGGGTGATGAAGCGGACCGACTTGGCCGCATCGCCGTCGACACCCTTGTCCAGGCGCTCGCAGACGATCTTGCCCAGCCAGGCGTTGTAGTCGCGCGGACCGTAGATGCCGTAGGTGTGCAACTGGTTGGCGAAATCGGTGTCGGGGTCGGCGTGAGCGGGCGCTGCCAGGGTCACGGCCAAGCCCAGGAACGCCGCGGCGAGGGTCGTCGATTTCATGAGGCCCAGTGTAAACCCATCTGCTTAGGTGGTCTTCCTTTGCCGGGCGGGGCCGTCCCCGGCATTACCGCATTTACCTGCATCAACAGCGCGAAATGCGGCGACCGCCGCCTATTCGGATGTGACGAGCAAGACATAAGGAATTTATGAGGTTTATAAATTTGTGACTATTAGCCAAATTTCTCGTATTGTGTCTCTCCGTGGGCCGACACGAGTTAGCCAGCCAGCGCAAACGCTCCTCGGTATTGATGGCTGCAGTCCTCGCTCCAGCGGCAATGTTCTTTGCTGTGGGCGGCAGCGCCAATCCTGCGGTGCCGAAAGAAGCCATTGCGGTGGTTGCTGAAGACAATTCACCAGGCGGTTTGCAGCTGGTCGCGGCGCCGATCGCGGCGCCCGAGACCGGCCCGCCGGCACGGTTCGCGGTGGCCTCGCGAACCCGCACCGTGCCGCGGTTTCTGCCCGCCGGAGTCGCCCCCGAGCGGGGCCTGCAGGTGCGGACGATCCAGACCGCCCGCAGCATCAGCGACGCCTTTCCTCAGATCATGCAGATCGGCGGGGTCCGCGCCGACGCGCTGCGCTGGCACCCCAACGGTCTGGCCCTGGACGTGATGGTCCCCAACCCGACGAGCGCCGAGGGCATCGCTCTGGGAGACTCGATCGTGGCTTACGTCATGGAGAACGCCGGCCGATTCGGCCTGCAGGACGCCATCTGGCGCGGGACGTACTACACCCCCGGAGGCGGCGCTCAGCGCGGCGGCTATGGCCACTATGACCACGTCCACGTGACGACGACCGGCGGGGGATATCCCAGCGGGAGCGAGGTCTACCTGCGCTGAGCCCAGCGCAGGTACGGAAGCAGCTCCAGGGCGCTCACGGAGCCGTCAGCGCGGCGGCCAGCATGGTCGCGGTCAGCCGGACCATCGCGTCACGATCGGAGTGCGCGGGCCGCTGCAGGGCGATTCGCAGGCAGGCGCTCGACGTCACTCCCATGGTCACGAACACCAGATCGTCCAATTGCGCAGGCGTCAGGTCAGGCCGGGCACGGCTGGGGATCACGCTGCCCAGCGGCAGCAGGCTGCGCTCGATCTCGTCCATCGCGGTGTGGTTGAGGTACGGCGGTACGTCAAAAGATGAGGCTGTCAACGCGGCAAGCAGGATCGGGGCATGGTTTTCGTAGGCCGTCGTCAGGGTGTCCACGATCAGCAGCGCCGCCTGGTCCACGCCGAGGTCGATGGCGTGGCCCACGGCGCGCACCAGCTGCAGTGAGATGTCTCGAGTCGCGTCGTCTACCAGCTCGGCAATGATCGCGGATCGGTCCGGAAAATAGCGATATACAGTGCCGATACTGACGTGGGCGGCGTCGGCGATGGTCTGGGTGGTCAGTGTCTCCACGCCGCGGCGTGCGATCAGCTGGCGAGCGGTATCGAGCAGCCTGCGGCGCATCTCGCGGGCCCGTTGCTGTTGCGGGCGCGATCGCGCCTGAGCGGGCATGGCGGCTCCCTCAAAGTGAGTAGTAAGTGAGGCATTCTCATGTTTACATATCTGCATGGCAAATGTGCCCGATTTTCCCCATGCCTCCCTGGCCGTCGCGCGATACGGCCAGGCCGGGCGCGATTGGATTGCCGGCACCCAGATCGCCGATCCGCCGGCCGATGCCGTCGTCGCCGATTTCGCCATGCTGGCGCCCGGGGCGGGCATGTCCATGTTGCGAACCGCGCTGAGCGAGGGCATCGACGCAGTCGAGGCGGCCCCGGAATCACTGCGCGCGTTGTTCGCCGAGATCGACGACGAGCCCGAGTGGCTCGACCACGACCGCCTGAATCGGGCGGCGGGGCACATCGTGCGCCACACCGCGTCCTACGGGATCGTCTTGGGTGCGGCCTCGCTGACCTCCGGGGCAATGAACGCCGCCGCCGGCATGCCGCTGGTGCTCACGGGCCGCTACACCAGCCAGGCGGCCGTGCGGTCGATCGAAGTCGGAGCATGGCTACAGGACATCCTCACCCCCGGTGGGCTGCGCCGAGACGGTGCCGGCCTGGCCACCACGGTGCGGGTCCGCATGATTCACGCGTTTGTCCGGCGTCACCTGTTGGCCGAGGGCGACTGGGACGCCGACGTCTGGGGGGCACCCATCCCGCAGAGCTACATGGCGTTCACCATCGTCGAGTTCGGCAGGATCGCCCTAGCCGCCATGCATCAGCTGGGGATCCGTTACACCAGCGCCGAATTGGATGACATCTACCATTTCTGGCGCTACGTCGGTCGGCTCAACGGCGTGGCAGAAGAACTGAATCCGGTCACCGAAGCCGATCAGATCCGCATCGCCGAGCTGTACGCACTGACAGCGCTGGACCCCGACGAGGGCGACCGTGACTTCGTCCGCGCCTTGACCCACGACTATCTGGCGCGGGAGATCGCCGAGCTGTTGCCGTTCACGGGCGCGTGGAAACACCGTCTGGGCGTGAACATCATCAACGGCATGACCCGGGCCTTTCTGGGCGACGCGAACGCCGCCCGCTTGGGCGTTGCCGACACACCCTTCAAGCATCTGCCGCGGGTGATCGGCCCGGCGGTCGGCGGACTCAACCAGGTGCTGGCGCGGATTCCCGGCGTCAACGAGCTGCGGACGCGACGCGCCATGGCCAACTACCCGCGGCTGATGGCCGAACAGCGGGCGCGCTACGACGTGCACCATGACCTGGTGGATGCAGCACCGGACAGTGCTGGACATCCGGCGGCGGTGCACTCCGCGTAGCGATCCCGGTCGCTGCGTCTCGGCCGACGCGCGACCTCGGCACTAGATGGCTTGCACGTCCCTCTTGCGTTCATCGCGAGCGATCCGGCGCTCGCGTTGCTCCTCGAACCTGATCACTTGGCGCTCAAGATTTTCGAGATAGCCAGCGAGCTCTTCACGGCGCTGCTCGCCGAGACAGGTGAAATCACCGCGCTCGAAAATCCGCCACTTCCGCAGTGTTGGGAGGACGACCTCGTCCAGATGCTGACGCGGATCGTAAATTCCGTGCTTGGCCATCAGCACCCCGTTGCGGCGAAAGTTCGGCATGCCCTGCCCGGGCATCCTGAAATTTTCGACAACTGCAGCGACGGCTTCCAGCGCCTGGTCGGGAACCAGATCCAACGCCGCAGAGGCAATATTCCGATAGAAGATCATGTGCAGGTTCTCGTCTGCGGCAACACGTTGCAGCATCCGGTCGGCGACCGGGTCATCGCAGGCCTTGCCGGTGTTGCGGTGGCTGACACGGGTGGCAAGCTCCTGGAACGTCACGTAGGCGACGGAGAGCAGAAAGTCCGTCTGGTGTCGCGCCTCCTCCTCGGCAGTCGCCGCGAAACCATTGGTGACGTGCTGCATTCGTGCCTGCTCCAGCGCCACCGGATCGACACCGCGTGCTACGACAAGGTAATCGCGGATGACGATCCCGTGGCGGTTCTCCTCGGCGGTCCACCGGCCTACCCAAGCCGCCCAGGCGCCGTCACCAGAGAAATACTTGGCCGCCTGCCGGTGATACGACGGCAGGTTGTCTTCGGTGAGCAGGTTGGTGACCATCGCAGCCTTCGCGACATCGCTGAGCTGCGACTGTTCCGGCGACCAGTCGATTCCGCCTGTCCCGGCGAAATCGCGGCCACGGTCCCAGGGCACGTAGTCATGCGGGTTCCAGTCGGTCGCTACCGACTCGTGCCGGTTCACGTTCGCCGCGGCAATGGGCTCCAGTTCGCGCAGTATCTCCAGATCGGCCAACTGCCGCGACATCGCATCCCTCTCGACCGCACTCGGGACGCCCCCCAGCGCACGGAAAGCGTAACCCGCCGCAGGTGTACGCCCAGACCACGGCGAGCCGGTAAGGTGCCGCGACGGACCAATCCGATGATCCAAACTGTGGTCAGCTCCTCACCGGTGCGCTGAACTTCGGTGGTGGGCGCATGTGATCTTCTGGCAGTGAGTTTCCTCGCAGGCCTGCTGGTCGCTGTCGTGACCACGCCGATTGGGGTGTCCGGGGCGGTATTCCTGCTGCCCCTTCAGGTGAGTGTGCTGGGGGTGCCCAGCCCGGCTGTCACGCCCACCAACTTGCTGTTCAATATCGTTGCGATACCGGGAGCCTTGGCCCGCTACCGCAGCCAGGCTCCATTGCGCAGCCCACTGACCGCGGTCTTGCTGATCGGCACGCTGCCAGGGGTCGTGTTAGGCGCCTGTATCCGGGCATTTCTGATTCCCGGCATCCAGGTGTTCCGCCTGTTGATAGCTGGGATCCTTGTGCCGCTGGGCATCTCGCTGATCCACGGCCGACGTCACCGGCACGCTCACGCATCCGCGATTCCGCCGACTCGCAGGGCCACCATCGCCCTCGCGTTCGGCGTCGGCGTCGTCGGCGGAATCTACGGCATCGGCGGCGGATCTCTGCTCAGCCCCATCCTGGTACACCGAGGCACGCCGCTGCCTATCGTCGCGCCGGCGGCACTGGTCTGCACGTTCATCACCTCGCTAGTCGGTGCCAGCGCCTACCTGATCCTTGCGGCGACCACCACCGGATTGCCGATCGCACCGGACTGGAGCATCGGACTCGTCGCGGGTGCCGGTGGCCTGGTCGGTGGCTATCTGGGCGTGCGATTAGGTCCCCGGCTGCCGGAGGCTGTGTTGCGCATCGCGCTCGGTGCGATTGCCACCGCAACCGGCGCCCTCTATGTACTGCAGTCGCTGTAGCCGCACGATCTGTCCGTCGGAGCTGAGCGCACTATCATCACGATCAACTCAGACCGACTCAGACCAGAAGGCCAACCCAGAATGCGCTTCGAGCAGTGACTCACGACCAGTCCACCATCAGGGTTCTCGTCCTCGTCGGCAGTTTGCGATCGGGCTCGCTGAATCGTCAGCTCGCCCATACTGCCATTGCCTCTGCGCCCGAGCATGTCGAAGCGACGTTGTTCGACCAGTTGGGCGAGCTACCGCACTACAACGAGGACATCGATACCGCGACGCCGCTCGAAGCCGTTCAGGCGCTGCGCACCGCGGCGGCTGACAGTGCCGCGCTGTTGGTGGTGACTCCCGAGTACAACGGCGGGCTGCCCGGGGTGGTCAAGAACGCGTTCGATTGGCTCTCACGCCCGTACGGCGAGAGCGCCTTGATCGGCAAACCCGCGGCGGTGATCGGTACGGCATTGGGCCGCTATGGCGCGGCCTGGGCGCACGCCGATGCCCGCAAGACACTGGCGATAGCCGGCGCGCAGGTGCCCGACGACATCGAACTGTCGATTCCGGCCAAGAATTTCAACGGGCTGCATCCGCAGGAGTCAGAGGACGTCGTCGCATCGCTGCGCGAAACCTGGGCACAACTGATTCGCCACGTGCAGAACTGAACTCGGCGCTGGCCGGAGTAGAACTCCAACAGCGTGTGATTGTCAGACCGCCGAATGGGGTAGTGCTAAAAGAGCGGCTCCCACAGAGGGGGTCTGGGCACTTCCCTAGGAGGTCTGGCTATGTTCGCTCTTCGCATGGCATTTGCCGCGGCTGTGGCGTTAGCGCCGGTGGCGTACGCGACAACGGTTGCGCCCGTGGTCGCCTCGGCTCAACCGCCCGATTGCGGTCCGGGTAACTGGTGGAATCCGGGTACCAACGAATGCCAGCCCACCGCACCGCCGAACTGCGGTCCGGGTAACTGGTGGAACCCCGCGGTCAATGCCTGCCAACCCGTAGCACCGCCACCGCCGCGGTAGTGGCCGGGCGCTCAGACTGGCGGTCGTAAGCGGCATTACCCGGCGCTGCCGGTGAGATAACCGCACAGCATCGTGACGATGACGTCCTCGACCACAGCCGCCGGGACGGGCGCAGGCGTCGCGATGAGCCGGTGGACGAGCGATTCGATCGTGACAACGATGACTAGTGCGGCAGTGGCGGAATCGTTGACGTTCACTTCGGAGTATTGAGCGAGCAGTTGTGCCGTCGAGGCGACTGCCATGTCTTCGAGGCTGTGCAGGCGGTCAAGGAAGGCAGGGGACCGCGGCGCTTCCTCGAACAGCACGCGATGTAGCCCCGGGTCGTGACTGTGGTTCTCGATCGCGGCGCGGACGACGATTCGGAGTGTGGCATCCAGCCGGCCAGGCAGACCGTCGGCGATGCGTTGCGCGAGCAGTGTCATGCCGGCCTCGACGTGCTGCTCCATCAAGGCGCGCAGAATCGCGTCCTTGTTGGGAAAATACTGATACAGCGAGCCGATGGACAACCTTGCATATTCAGCGATGCGGTTGGTGGTACTCGCCGAATACCCGTACTCGGAGAAAACCTGAGCAGCAGCATCGAGCACCCGTTGCCGAGTCTCCTTGGCGCGGTCCTGTTTCGGCTGCTTACGGGGTCGGTACCGGTCTGGTGGTGCGATAGGGAAACTCCTGGCGAAATGCGAGTAGTCAAACCGGGGGATTCATCCCAGTATTGAGGTGATCCTAACAACGACAACGGGCTACTGGCCGCCGCCGATCGCCGGCGCGATCCAGACCAACCAAGCCGACGAAGGAACGACATGAAATCGGATCGCACCGATGAACAGGTGATCCGCACGACCAGTGTGGTCGATGGCTCGGCGGACGCGGTATGGCAGCGGGTCACGTCGCAAGACGGGATCAATGATGAGATGGGTCCCTTTCTTGCGATGACCATGCCGCGCAGCTTCCGTGGCCGCTCGATCGGCACTGTGACACCCGGAACACGGATCGGCCGCAGCTACATTCTGCTTTTCGGGTTCATCCCGGCCGGGGTCGATGACATCACCATCGCCAGGATCGAACCGGGCCGAATGTTCCGTGAAGAGTCCCGCATGACGGGCATGCGCATCTGGGTGCACCAGCGCACCTTGGAGCCCGGCAACGACTCCGCCGGCGAGAAGACCATCGTTACGGACGAGATCACCGTCGCGCCACGGGGGCCGTTGGGACTCATCCCGGGATGGAGCGCACTGGTGGGCACCATCTTGCGGTACTTCTTCGCCCATCGTCACCGGCGGCTGGCACAGGCGATGCGCACCCTGGGTAGCGCGGTGCCACCTCTGGCCTGATTCGCAACTGCCAGAGTTGATTTCGAGTCGCATGGCCCATCCGGTACAACCACCCTATTTCGTCACTGTGACGTATTGACAGGCCAGGGCGGGAGCGAGGAAGGGGTGACTCCGAGTCAGTCACGTCCGTCGTCGCGTCGTGAATAACGGCGGCCGTAGCCAAGGCGGCAGCGTACCGGCACGGGATCCTAGGCGGCACGGCCAGCGCCGCGGCGCTTGTGCGGTTTGCACATCGGACAACCGCGCCAGGACCGAGACGGGTGATGACTGGCCATGGTGAACTCCGGGGTGTGACTCCGCCTGCGTGGCGAAGAGATCGACGATATAGATCTGAACCGACCCTTTCCAGCGGATATCGCCCAACGCCGATAACGTACATTATGTCAGGTAATGTACGCCGCTTTCACCTGATGAATACGCATGTGCCGAACCGCTGGTGTGGGTCGTTCATCGCGGCGCGGTGGTGGGCGTGATCGACCTGGCCGGTGTCGTAGAAGCGATATCCGCTGCAGGGGTTCGAGAAAGCCGATGTCGTGGTAGTGGCGTAGCGCCTTCCGACTCAAACTGGTCATCACTGCGAAGTCACCGATCGAGACCTGTGCACCCATGGCGAACTCCTCTGCTCTTCGTCGCCCACGTGACAAAACACGGCTATCCTCAAGCCTCCCCCAAGGGCAAGGTCAACATCGCGACGCGAGTCGAACCGGGGGTTGACCTTCCCCCTACGGGAACTTTCATCATGGGGCAATGACCAACACCACAGATTGGGATGCACTCCCCAAGACCGTCAGAACGTTTATGACCGCACTCGATGCCCACGATGCGAATCAAGCGCTGGCCACACTCAGCACCGATGCGGTGGTGACCGACGAAGGCCACGACTACGAGGGACATGACGAGATCGGGGCCTGGGTGGCCGTCGCGGCCGCGGAGTACACCTACACGACCGAGTTCACCGGTGCGACGATGACTGCCTCAGGCGTCGACATCGGACAACACCTGGAGGGCGACTTCCCGGGCGGGGTCGCCGACCTGCACTACCGCTTCACCCTCGACGGCACAATGATCAGCCGGGTGGTGATCGAGCCATGACTCGGCGTTGGTTCATCACCGGAGGCACCCCCGGCAACTTCGGAATGGCGTTCGCAGAAGCGGCACTTGAGATCGGTGACCGCGTGGTACTGACGTCCCGGCGTCCGCAGGAGCTGGCGGCGTGGGCAGAGCAGTACGGCGATCGCGTTCTCGTCGCGCCACTGGAACTCACCGATGCTGCGCAGGTGCAGCGTGCGGTGCGCGCCGCAGAGGACCACTTCGGTGGCATCGACGTGCTGGTCAACAACGCCGGCCGCGGCTGGTACGGATCGATCGAGGGAATGGACGAATCCGCGTTGTGGGCGATGTTCGAGCTGAACTTCTTCGCGGTGCTGTCCGTGACGCGTGCAGTGCTCCCGGGGATGCGGTCCCGCGGAAAAGGGTGGATCGTCAACGTGTCCTCGGTGGCCGGGCTTGTATCAGCGCCCGGGTTCGGCTACTACAGTGCGACGAAGTTCGCGATCGAAGCCGTCAGCGACGCGCTGCGCGACGAGGTCGCTCCACACGGGATCTCCGTGTTGACCGTCGAACCGGGAGCGTTCCGCACCAACGCCTACACCGGATTCGCCAACGAACCCGTCAACGAGCCGATCCCCGACTACCACGACATGCTCGAAAGGGTTCGTGCCACCTTCATCGGGATGGACGGTGCGCAGCCCGGCGATCCGCGTCGCGGCGCCCGCGCGGTGATCGCGGCGATGGCGCAGGACCCACCACCCCGTCGACTGGTCCTGGGCAACAGCGGGTACGATGCCGTGATCGATACGCTGGAGAATAATCTAGTTGACATCCGGGCGAACGAAACGCTCTCTCGCAGCGCCGATTTCCCCACCTGAGAGGCTGGTACCGCGAGTCTCTGGCGCCGTACCGCAACTGCCCTACACGTGACCAGGATGGTGACGGACCGGAGCTCGAGCCGCGGGATTCCTGCGAAGTCGGCCGCGTTACACGTGTAGAGCGGCAACGCGTGCGCGATCGCGCTGGCCGCGATAAGCGCGTCATACGCGCGCGCCGCCGGCTTGCGCCCCGATGCGCGGAGTGTCGCCGCCACACTGCCAAAGGCTCGCGCGCAATCAGCGTCGAAAGGAAGTACATCAAAGTCGGCCTCGGCCTGCTGCAGGTGCTGCTGACGGGCACTGCGCTCGACTTCGTCCTGCGCTACATGCGACCAGCGTATCACCGGTGAGACGGTGGTGCGACCGTCGCAGTGCATGTGCTTTCGCTGAACACGCAGGTATCGAACGACTCGCCGGCCCACCCCGACAACGAGTTACGACCGGGCGAGACACGTTCCGTTCCCCCGTAGGCTCACCGCATGCACGAAGTGACTCTGGCCAGCAGCGGTGAAGCGGCGATCCTGACCGTCGGGCTGTCGCTCTACACAGCGTTGATCCGGTGGCGTCCAGATTTCGGTGTAAATCGGCGGGCGCAGGTTCTGGCTTCGGTGGG